>JAZOVV010000032.1:0-14251 GCA_045658925.1 Eubacteriales bacterium | reverse complement strand
AAACGATCAATCAAGCTTACGTTAATAGTGCTGTTGCTTACCGCAGTAGTACTCGTTGCCGTATCTTGTGGTAAAAAACACGTTGATGAAATATTCATCAATGATGACGGAATGCCACAGCTCGTGTATGTGCTTGGTGAGGATTTGGATCTGTCAAACGGTTTGCTTCAGGTCAAGGACGGTGAAGAAACCAAAGAGATTCCTATGAATTCGGAAGGTGTTTCGACATCGGGATACGATAAAAACAAGCTTGGCGAACAGACCGTTACCATTATTTACGGCGGAAAGTCTACTCAAATCACCGTAACTGTTGTGGAGAGAATGACGATTGCCAATGCCGTTACCGATTACTTGATCGGTGAGGAACTTGACATTTCCAAGGGAAACGCCAAAATAACAAGAAACGACGGAACCTCTTTTACTGTTAATTTGAACAATCCCAAAATGTCCTTCGAGGGCTTCAACTCTTCGTCTGCCGGCACGGTTACGGTTACGGTAAAATACAATACCGGCTCCGAAGTTTACTCGTCTACATTTCCTGTTAAGGTGCACACCGTTGATTCGATTTTGTTAACCAAGGTACCTACAAAGGTTTCTTATAACAGCCATGAGAGCAACGATATAGACCTTACGGGTGGAACGATTACCATTTGCGGTAATGGCGGTACCATCGAGAAGGTTATCCCCCTTACTTCCTGCACAGCATCTGGACTTGACGTTTCTGCCGTAACCGAGGCGAACAGTCCTTGTACGCAAAAGATTACCGTTACTTACGCCGGACAGAGTGTTACTTATGATGTAAGTCTCGTTTATACCGATATTTCAAAATTTAAGGATAAAGCTGCAGCATTCACGGATATTGACTGGAGCGGCAGTGAGTTTCCTACGATTTCGGCGGATCTCGGAGAGCTTGCTCTTGAGCTTATGAGTGACTATCTTGAGTTAACCAAGGCGCAGACCAACTTTATAAGCGAGGCACAAAAGCTTGCCGTTGCCCGTGCCGCATTCTTATACGGTATGGATCGCATTGATGATGATCTTCTTGCTCTTGAAGATGCGTTCTATATGAATCTCGGTCAAGTTACACTCGTTTGCAAGACCTACGAGAAAGTCGAGGAGGCTTTGCGAATTCTCGAGAATAAGGGCGGAGATATTTACACGGTAACGCCTATACTTTCCGGCATTGCTGAGCAGTTTGCAGCGGATGATTTCGGAGGTGCCACCTTTGATTCTTACGCCTTTATCAGCGTCGAGGAATACGGACTTCTCTCCGAGATGCTTCAATATGCTCTTGACTTGTACGATCAATTCGAGGTTATTCCCGAGGACTGGAAGACGCAGGGAATAGAAAACTTTGCGACCCAAATCGAGGACGTATACGGATTTATGTATAGAAGCGGATACTTTGATGCGGCATACGCACAAATCTATTACGCTATCTCCGATTGGCGTCAGGGTGATGATATCTTCGATTTGCTCTATACGCACTACCACAAAGTGGAGAATATGGACGTAGTGGTTGAGCTTGCATCGGTTGCTCTCCCCACCGTTCTTGACGAGCTACTTTCATACATACTCAAGGGCGTAGAGAAGATGTACTCCTTTGTTACTTATTACGATGCATACGACACCACCGAGTTTTTGACTTGCTATTATATGGCTGTGAGAATTTCCGAGCAAATCGCTGCCAGTGATGATGAAATGGTAAAGGCGCTTTATAGCGACCTTCCCCTGAATACTTTGCTCGGATTTACCGAAGAGGACGATGCAATTTACTATTTCGATACAATAATTGAGTATCTTGAGACAGGCGAGGGCGGCGTTCAGTATTGCGCAGTTACTATGTACGGTACCCCTGATTACCATAATCTGCTTGATAAGTATATGGATATCGTCATTAAACTGTCCGAAGATAAAAATTACGCCAACACAACCGAATACGGCATTGCCGTTGAGGATCTGTTTGCAACCTACCTTGCATTGTCTCCCGCACAGCAATACAACTTCCTGAGCTCCTTGAATCCTATGTTCTACGGTATGTATCCCGAGCTTGCCTTTGATGCATACATTCAAGAGGGCGAGGACTATACTTGTCAATTTGTTAAGATCATTCACGAGTATTACAGAAGCAAGTTCTCGGATAGTGCCGCAGCAGAGGCATATAACAATCTTGTTATTGCCATTGAGATTTATGCACAGCGCTCCACCTATGAGGATTGGATCAGCGAGTTCAACACGAGATACAATAAGGTTAAAGAGATATACAAGGGTATGAGCCTTGAGGACCAAGGAGTATTTGATCAATACTTCGCCTCGCTCCTGAGTAAATATGAGGCACTTCTTATCAGACACTCCACCTCAACAGGCAACGTTAATCTTGGTGAGTGGAAGGATGAGTTTGATGCACTTTCCGCAGCACTGGCTAACGTAGGAGAGGGATATCAGCTTATGTCGGAGGGCTTACCCGCTTACAGTGCATTCTTTGGAGCTTATGAAAGAGCAAGCCGACTTGCCAATTATATTCTTGAAAATGCACCGAAGAATATGCTTGATTTTTACTATCACGACCATCTTGCTTCTATTACATATACAGATTCCAACGGATTTTCAACCTCTATCGAATGCTCCTATGATTTTGCAATGCAATACTATCGTGCAGCATTCGTAAGCTGTCTTGTAATGTTCATCTATGGGGAGCAGAATATCAACATCTACACTCTGTATTATGAATTCAATATGGCAGAATTTATGAATACGTGCTATGAGGTGATTTGGAGCTACTTCAACCAGTCTGGTTATGACAGAGCAACCACCCTGGCCGTTATTGAGGCGTTCCGTCAGCTTACTATTGAGCAGAAGATCCTCTTCATTATGATGGAGGGCGAGGGCTTCTATTACACAGCTCTGAATGAGTTTGTCAAGACGGCGTTCACCGAAAAGGCCGCCGACGTAGCAACAAAGCTGTTTGAACTTGAGCAAAACTACATATTCTATATGTATTATCCTGTTGCAGACAGTCTTACTTACGTAGAAGAATCTCTTGCGGCACTTGAGGCGGCTTATGCAGAGCTTCAGGGTCTTGACAAGACTTCCTTTGAGGATCTTGAAGATATCTATGCTTACTATGTTGCGTTGTGCAAAGATCTTAATGAGGCTTAATCTCAAATTGCAATAAGCGTATTTCGTACCAAAGCGAAATGGGTTTTTGCCTAAGTACAATCAAACAAAACAATAGGTCGATGGGCAGTAAAACGCCCATCGACCATCTTTTATGTTGTAAAGTTGGTGCGGCAAAATCTATGCCGTTTCTCTTTTTTGAGTTGACAGGATGCACATTTTGGTGTATAATCATAAACGGAGAGTTTTGACCTATTAAAAACAATCTTTAAGGAGACCTAAGGATGAAGGCAAACAAAATTTTGTTGATTTTAACAGGCGGAACGATTTGCTCTTTTACCACAGCAAAGGGGGAGCAAGTCCCCGACGTGCAAAGAGCCAAAGCGTTGATCGTTCAAAAATTCAGAGAGAGCGACAGCCCCTACCGCGGGGAAGAATGCACACAGTTTGAAACTGTTTCTCCTTTGGATATTTTAAGCGAAAATATGACGGTGTTGCATTGGAACACCTTAATCCGCGAAATGCGCACCTATGATTTTGGGGCGTATGACGGTGTGATTATCCTTCATGGAACCGATACGCTGGCATATACCGCCGCAATGCTTTCTGTTATTTTATCGGGACTTCACATTCCCGTTGTTTTGGTCTCCAGCCAACTTGCACTGGCAAATGCAAAAGCCAACGGTCCTGCCAATTTCAAGGCGGCGGTTGAGTTGATTGCAAACGGCATCCGGCCCAACGTATACGTTACCTACCGCAATGAGGAAGGCTTTGGCCGTGCTGCTACACAAACGATGTATGTACACTATGCCGCACATCTTTTGCAATGTGCTACCCGTTCCAACAATTTTTACAGCTTCGATATGACGCCCATCAGCACCGAAAATGCCGTTTTTGAGGGAACAAAAAGCCTTGGCGAAAAACCGCTTTTGTTTGATTCCCGTTTTAACGGTCTTTTTGCCTGCGTCTTGAAAATAGACCCCTACGTAGGGCTTGATTACAGCAAGCTCTCTCTTGTGGGAATTGATGCTATTATTCACGGAACGTATCACTCCAGCACCGTTGAGACCAACCCGAACATTCAGGACGTTGATTGCACGCACTATTCAATCATACACCTCAAAAAGATGTGCGACCAGCACACGCCGCCCATTTCACTTTTTATCGAGCCGTATGTTAAAACGACTTATGAAAGCACGGGAGAGGTTTTGCGTGCGGGCATTATGCCTATCAAAGACCTCACGTCCGAAATGGCTTACGTGAAAACCCTTATCGGTTGCTCGTTGGGATATCGTGGGATAGAACTGCAAAATTATCTTCACTGCAACGTCAACAATGAGCATCTTCCGCCGCAAACAGATGCGAGCGAATTTTGAGGCACGGTATGAACAAAGAAATTCTCAAAAGGCTTCAAAAGCTCAATCAAATAAAGCTTGATGATGCACAAGAGAACGACGTCCTCGCTTTTTTTGCAAAAAGAGAAGGGGAGATTGCATCTCTTGATACCGTCGATACCGCGAAAATAGAACCTATGGTGCACGTAAGCCCCGATGTTATCGCCTTGCGCGAGGACGTTACCGTGCAGTCTTTTTCGCGCCAAGATTTGCAAAAGCAAGCTCCCGACACCGATGCGGGATACTTTTGCGTGCCCCGCGTGATTGAAGGGTAGGGGGTGCGGAATGAACGAAGAAAAAATGAAAAGCATCGTTGTTGACGATATGCTTCTCACAACCGATGCCCCGACCGCCGCAGGCTCAAAAATGCTTGACGGGTATCAAAGTTTAATAGAATCCGAAGCTATCACACGCGCCAAATCGGCGGGATACACGCTTTACGGCAAAGCACCGGTTGGTGAATTTGCCCTCGACCTTTTGGGCGAAACTTTTGCCGGCGGTGCGTTGATTTGCAATGAAAATCTCAAAAATGCCGCCGCGCAAATGCTTTTGCGGAATGATGCAATGGGCGCATTTTGCCTTGATGTCAACGGCTATCCGCGCCGTGCCGCCGCGCAAACGGGACTTGTCTGTCTCAAGCCCACCTACGGTAGGATTTCGCGCAGCGGTGTTATTTCCCTTGCTCCCTCTGCCGAAACGGTCGATGTTCTTGCAAGAAACACCAAAGACTGCAGAGAATTGTTTGATGCGATTGCAGAACAGGGAAAAGCAGAGCATACTCCCGTTCACCGCGTGGCGGTTTTGACATCCTTTGACGAAGGGGTAAACGGTGAAGTAAAACGCAAGATGGACATAGCTGTTTCCAAACTTGAAAAGTGCGGAATTTCCACTACGTATATCGAAAATAACGTTATTTTTGCATCAAAAGCCGCGTGGAATATCCTACTTTGCGCCGAACTTTGCAAGAGCACCGCTCGCTACGACGGCATTCGCTACGGTCACCGCGCCGAGCATTTTGCAAACCTGGACGAGCTTTATACCAATAGCCGCACCGAGGGCTTTGGCGACCTTGCAAAAGCCGCAATTCTTTACGGCTCCGAGGTTCTTTCCACCGAAAATTATCAAAAGATTTATAACAAAGCACTCCGCGCTCGCCGCGTGATAGCCGATGAATTTGCACAGCTGTTCGAGCGTTTTGATGCCATTCTTTTGCCCACGTGCTCTCAAATGGCGTACCCGGAGGAGCAGGTAAAAAAAGAGAAACACGTCGCTTTTGAAGAAAACCGCTTTACTGCATCCGCATCGCTTACGGGGCTTCCCGCAGTCGTTGCGGGACACGTGCAAATGATAGGCAGGGCAAATGCCGAGCACGCACTCCTTGATATTGCAAAAATACTTGCAGGGGAGGGCGTTTGATATGAAATATGAAACGATTATCGGTCTTGAGGTTCACGTAGAGCTTGCAACCGATACCAAAATTTTCTGTTCCTGCTCGGCGCACTCCTTCGGGGCTCAACCGAACACGCATATTTGCCCCACCTGTCTTGGAATGCCCGGAACACTCCCCGTTTTGAATAAAAAAGTAGTCGATTATGCCATCAAGGCGGGCATGATGCTTGGTTGCAAAATCAACCGTATGTCGACCTTTGACCGCAAAAGCTACTTTTATCCCGACCTGCCAAACGCATACCAAATTACGCAATATTTTTCTCCCATCGCTACCGACGGAGAGGTCGAAATTTGCACAACGTATGGCAAAAAACGCATTCGAATTCAACAAATTCACATGGAAGAAGATGCGGGAAAACTCATACACGATATCAAAAAAGACACCACGCACATCGATTTTAACCGTGCAGGCGTGCCGCTTTTGGAAATTGTCAGCCGCCCCGACCTTTCAAGTGCCGAGGAGGTGGAAGCCTATCTTGAACGCCTCAAAACGCTTTTGCGTTATGCACGGGTTGCCGAGTGCGAAATGGCTCACGGAACGATGCGTTGCGACGTCAATCTTTCGGTGCGCCCCGTTGGAAGTGATACCTTCGGCGTGCGAACCGAAATGAAGAATATGAACTCCATTGAGGCAATCAAACGCGCTATCAGGTATGAAACCGCGCGCCACGTCGACGCTCTTGAAAACAATACCGGAAAGCTCGTTGGTGAAACGCGCCGTTGGGATGAAGCAAGCGGAAAAACCGCTCCCATGCGCCAAAAAGAGAGCGCAGGGGACTATCGCTATGCACCCGACCCGAACCTTGCCCCCCTTGTGATTGATGAAGAATGGATTGCCCAAATGCAATCTATGCTCCCCGAATTTCCCGAAATCAAGAGTGAACGCTATATGCGCGACTATTCCTTGAGCGCGTACGATGCTGAGCAACTTACCAAAAGCATCGCCCTCTGCGATTGCTTTGAGGATGCTCTCTCTGTTTGCAAATCCCCCAAGGATGCCGCTAATTGGATGATGGGTGAGGTAATGGGGCTTCTCAACGCCAAACAAATGACCTATGATATGCTTACCATAGATGGTAAAAAGCTCGGTGAGTTGATTTTGCTTGTGATGGAAGGAAGGGTAGGTCGCGCCAACGCGCGAATGATATTGGATGCTATGTTTGAGGATGCTGCTATCGACCCCGCGGCATACGCAAAAGAGCAAGATTTTCTTGTTTCCAACGACACAAATCACATTGAAGAAGTGGTCAAATCGGTAGTCGATGCCGACCCACGGTCGGTTGCCGACTACAAAAACGGCAAGGAGAAAGCTCTGATGTTCCTCTTTGGCAAGTGTATGAAGGAACTCAAGGGGAACTGCAATCCGCAGCTGCTTCGTGAAATTCTTTGTAACTATGTTGCAAAACTTTAAAACCAATATATCCTAAGAACTCCCACTATTTAGTGGGAGTTTTTTCTTTCCCCCTATTGCAATTTGCAAAACGAGGGTGTATAATAAAGATGATAGTTCACTTTGTTGAAAAGGGGGAAACCGCAATGAACGTGCAAAAACAGCACGCACAACCGTTTTTGTATGACGGAAGTTTTGATGTTTTTACCTACCGCATTCCTTGTCTTTTGGGGCTGAATGACGGTGACGTAATGGCTGCAACCGACCTGCGTGTTAACATTTTAGATTCTCCTAACAATATCGAATTGGGTGTACGTGTGCTCAATTCTTCCACAAATAAGTGGGGGGATCCTATTTTGGCACATCATTTTGATGATTACGACCAACAAAAGGGCACAAATACTTTTGATCCTGTTAAGGACTCGGCATCCTTTATTGATGCAGCCATCACGCAAACGCCCGAGGGTAGAATCTTTATGCTGGTTGATGCAATGCCGGCAAATGCAGGTGGCGGCATTGGCGGTGCGGAATTCAACGGCACTATTAAGGTAGGGGAGAGCTCCTATTACGCTCTTACAACGGGAGATAGCACCCTTGCCACGGGCTACGAGTATTATATGTACCCAAATCCCAACCCCACAAGCGAATGCAATAAATACCTTGTCAAGCGCGTGAGCGACAACACGAATACCGAATATACGCTCGACGGTCGCTTTAATGTCTATCAAAATGGGGTGGCGCTTACCGTTAAGCAAAAGCCGAAGCTTGACAGGGACGTGCCAATGAATATTTTTTATTCGGCATCTGTTCTCAAATTGCACAGAACGTCGTATTTCCACCTAAGTTATAGCGACGACAAGGGCAAAACTTGGTCTGATTCTATGCTTATCGGCAGTGAATACCGTAGGGCAGGGGAAAACGTATTCAACAAAGCCCCCGGTGTTGGCTTGGTTCTCAAAAAAGGAAAGCACAAAGGGCGCATTCTCTTCCCTTTATATCGTGGCAACAGTTCTGCTCAAATAAACGTTGCCTGCCTTTACAGCGATGATGGCGGCAAGAGTTGGCAAATGAGCCAAAACATTGCAAACGGCAACGAAAAGAGTGCTACTGAAGCGCAGTTGGTGGAGCTTCCTGACGGTACTTTGCGCATCTACTCGCGTGGAGTTGCGGATTACATTCTTTACGCCGATAGCTTTGACGGAGGCGTGACCTTTACATCGATGCGCCCCGATACGGCACTTGTGTATTGCCGCGACTGTATGGTTTCTGTTCTCGCGTTGCCGTTTCAGGTTGACGGATGCGACGCCATTGCCATTTCCTATCCCGAGGGGGAAAAGCCGGGTGGTAAACGCACCAACGGTGTTATCAAAATCGGTCTCTTGCACAAGTGCAACAACGAATACTCGGTGGAATGGAAATATTCCAAATTCATTGATTCAAGCTATTCGTACAGTTGCCTTGCCATGAGCAAAGATAAAATTGCCGTACTGTATGAGCGTGATATGACGCACCACATATGCGAGTTGGTGTACCGCGAATTTTCTGTTGAAGAATTCCAAAAAAAATGCCAATAAGGAGAAATGTATGAAAAAACTCAGTTTTTTGTTAGCGATTATTATGTTGCTGTCAGCCTGCTTGATGACGGCTTGTAAAAAGGATGATGAGACTGCTCCCGAGCAGGATCCACCTGTTGTACACGCAAGCATTGCAACCGAACAGTTGGCAAATTATACAATGATTTTTGCCAAATCCAATTCTTCCGATGCAGATAAAGTGGCTGAACAGTTGCGTGTAAAATTGCAAAGCACGTTTAACGTGCTGCTTGATAGCAAAACCGAAAACGCATACAACAAAACGCAATACGAAATTCTCATTGGTAATACCGGACGCGAAGAGAGCATTACCTTTCTTGCCGATATGAGGTGGGATGATTACGGCTATGGAATTGTTGGTAATAAACTTGTAATTGCCGGCAAAAACGAGGATGGAACCATCAAAGCTTTGCGTGCTTTCCTCGATTACATCAACCAACACAACGGCGGCGAAATCTTTTTCAGCAATGCCGATAAGCTCCTTGTCCAAAAGGATTATCCCCACGAGACTCTTACTGTCAACGACATTTCGGTATCCGAATTTTCTATTCTGTGTAACGAGCAAGCACTTGGCGGTATCGCACAAGTCATTCGCGATGCCATTATCGAGGCCTGTGGCATCGCCGTACCGATTATCACCGATAGTGAGGTCGATGCCCTCGAAAACATAATCGTAATTGGGGAGACCAACAAAGCGACAGAGGGATTTATGCACCAACTGATAACCCATGATGGCAATCAATATTCTATCTCACCCGACGGTAGTAACATCTTTATTAAAGCGGCAACCGCTGCAGGATATTGGAGTGCAGCCACAGAAATCACCAAGCAATTTTCGAATGCCACGGACGAAAACGTTATTTTGACTGTTGGCAAGCGCGACGGCACGGATGCAATCCCCGTTATGAGCTTTAATTTAATGGCAGCAACCGAATCCAAGCGCCTTGAAAGCGTAGTCGAAACCATTCTCAAATACCGCCCCGCAGTCATTGGTGTGCAAGAGGCAACCGATATGTGGATTGGGCTTTTGAACCAAAAGCTCGGTGAGGTTTACACCATCGTAGGCGACGGCAGAAGTGCGACCAAAGGCGACGAACACAGCGCGATTCTTTTCCTCAAGGATGAATTCGACCTTGTAAAAACCGAGACCAAATGGCTTTCCGCTACTCCCGATGTGCCCGGCTCTAAATTTAACGAAGCACACTATACACGCATTATGACCTATGCGCTTCTCGCTCGCAAGAGCGACGGCAAACAGTTCTTGCACGTCAATACGCATCTTGATTACGGCTCCACGCCCGCCGAGGAGCAGGTGAAAGTCAATCAAATGCAAGTCATTTTTGATGAGATTGCGAAGTTAAATCTTGGCGATATTCCCACCATTATTACGGGTGACTTTAACGCAAACGTAGGTTCACCCGTGTACAACAAGGTGATTGGGGAAGGGTATTCCGAGGCGGCAGCGCACATTCCCGCCGCTGACCGCGCCCCCACCTACCACGCTTTGATGGGCACTACCGGTGATCCCAGCCACATCGACTATATTTTTGCCAAGGGATTGGCAAATGACAGCTTGTATTACATCTGCACCGAGCGCATAGACGGCGAAAACGTTTCCGACCACTATCCCATTCTGTCTGTTTTAACATTTTTGACCGAAGAATAAAAGGAGTTTAAGGTATGAAAAAAATCAGTTTTCTTTTAGCAATTCTTATGTTGTTGCAGTGCTTTTTGCTGGTCGCTTGCAAGCCTTCACAAGAAGAAAACGAACCCGAGGACCCCAATCCCAAGGTTACAATAGCCGACCTTTCCAAATACTCTCTCATTTGTGCTTCCAAAACGGCAAATAGCACAATGACGCAATATTGGAAGCTGCAATCGCAAATTGAAGATATGATTGGAGCTAAACCAAAGGCAGAGACCGACTACACCGATGCCACCGAGTTCGAAATTTTGGTGGGCAACACCAACCGTGAGGAAACCAAAACCTTTCTTTCGGGCTTGCTTTGGGACGATTACGGTTATGCCATTGTCGGTAATAAAATCGTTATTGCAGGACACACCGACGAAGGAACGACCAATGCAATCAAGCATTTCCTTGAGCATCTCAAGAGCGTTGATCACACAACCGTTTTCTTTAGCAATAAAGATCAGTATACCTTCCGTTATCCCTATCCTTCCGATACCTTTATGCTCAATGGCATTGACGTTTCCCGTGCAAAAATTGTTGTAAATGAAGAGGGAAGTGACGCACAAATTGCGCAAGCTCTTTCCGATAAATGCTTAAAGATTTGCGGTCGCCGTCCTGAAATCATTACCGATTTTGAAGTAAAAGCAGGGGATGAATGTTTGATTATCATTGGTGCATCCTCGTACGTTCCCGATGCAATGCAAGCAGAATGGGATGCTTCTTATGAGACAACCGCAGGCAAGAGCGCTTACTATGTGGGCAAAGAAGAAAACGTTGTTTGGATTAAGACTTCTATTATGGAAGGCTATGGTGCCATCAATCGCGAGCTTCTCCCTCAGCTCCAATCCGAAACCGCAGTTAGTGCAACACTTACAGCAGGTCTTTTCAAACTGCCGCAAATTTTCTCGGTTATGAGCTTTAACGTATTCGTTAGCCAATTCAACACTGCACGCAAAGACCGCGTTATCGCCACCATTCGCGAGAATGCGCCCTCTATATTTGGCGTACAAGAGGCAAACGACAGTTGGATGTCTGCTCTGCGCAGTGACCTTGGCAACGACTATGCCTCTGTAGGTGTGGGGCGGGAAACAAACCTCAAAGGTGAGTACAGTGCTATCTTCTACCGAAAAGACTTGTTCAATTTGATTGATAGTGGCACAAAGTGGCTTTCCAACACACCGGATGAGGCAGGCTCTAAGTATTCTTACACCGAAAACGGCAAAACCTATACAGCAAACTGTCCCCGTGTTATGACTTATGCCGTTTTGGAACGCAAAACTGACGGTGTGCGATTCCTTTATGTGAATACACATCTTGACCACGATGGTAGCAACAAAACCGCGATTGCAGAAAAAATTAGAGGAGAGCAAATTAAAGTTCTTTTGGATCAAATTGATATTGTCAAAAATGAACTTGGTAATTTGCCCACCATTGTTACAGGTGACTTTAACGTTTCTCCCGGAGCTGCGCCTTACAACGCAATGACCGAAGGCGGCTTTTTGGATTCTTCCCTTATTGCTTGGGCAGGCGAGCCGCAAAGCACCTATAACAATATGCAAGATGATTACGCAGGCGCTATCATCGACTACATCTTTGTCTCTCCCGACCTTGCGGCGGCGGTTGATTCCTATATGGTTTGCCCCGCCAAGAGAGACGGTGAGTGGATTTCCGACCATAACGCAATTATCGCGTCCATCACTTTGCCAATCGGTGAAGGCGAATAATCAACCAATTTTGCGCGTTCTCCGGCAACGGAGGACGCGCGTTTTTACAAGATATTTATTCATTTTTGAAAGAAAAAACCTATTATTTGTCATTTTTTGTGCAATTTTGCCCTTGTTACGGGAGGCAAAATGTGCTATACTGTTGCCAAAGAGAGTTTGGAGGTTTTTTGATATGAAAATGAAAGAACTACTCAAAAAATACGCAAAGCGGTATTTTCTGGATGCAATGAGCGCAATGGCACTCGGTTTGTTTGCATCTCTCCTCATCGGTACGATTTTCAATGCCATAGGAATGATTCCCGGCCTTTCGGTTATGTCTACCATTGGCAAGGGCGCGCAAGGCGTTGCGGGAGCGGCAATGGCGGTTGCCATCGCGGTATCCCTCAAGGTGGACCCACTTGTCGTCTTTACCTGTGCCGCAGTTGGACAAATTGCCAACGCCAGCGGTGGGGCAGGCGGACCCTTGGCAGTCCTCTTCATCGCCATCATCGCAGCAGAGGTTGGTATGCTCGTATCGAAAAAGACCAAGGTCGATATCCTTGTTACCCCTTTTATCACACTCCTTGTTGGCGGACTCCTCGCAGTTTTCTGCGCGCCTTACATCGGACAACTTGTTGGATATATCAGCAACTTCATCGGTTGGGCGACCACGCAGCAACCCTTCCTGATGGGTATTATCGTTTCCGTCGTTGTCGGCGTAGCCCTTACACTCCCCATCAGTTCTGCAGCTATCTGCGCAGCCATTTACCTTACGGGTATGCCCGCATTTGATGCGGCAGGCGAGCTTATCGCACGCGACTATGCAGGACTCGCTCTCGCAGGCGGTGCCGCCGTTGCGGGATGCTGCGCCCAAATGGTCGGCTTTGCCGTTATGAGCTTTAAGGAAAACAAATGGGGCGGACTCGTTTCCCAAGGACTCGGAACAAGTATGCTTCAAATGTCCAACATTATCAGGAACCCTCGTATTTGGATTCCCGCAACCCTCACAAGTGCCATCACAGGACCTCTTGCCACCTGCGTTTTCGGTATGAAAATGTACGGCGCGGCAATCAATTCGGGAATGGGAACCTGTGGACTGCTCGGTCCCATCGGCATTATTCTCGGTTGGTTCGGCGGCAGCTACCCCGACACCGTCGCCGCCCTCGATTGGATAGGACTTGCCCTCATCTGCTTTATTCTTCCCGCAACACTCACGCTCCTATTTAGCGAAATCCTTTATAAGATTAAGTGGATTAAAGACGGAGATTTGACGCTGTAAAATGGAAATTATATTTGAAGTTATTATAACTCTTTATATGGAGTTGATGGGGTTGATTGTTCCGGAAAAGAACGCAACCAAAGGAATGAAAGTGTTGGCGGTTATTATTGCCATCGTATTGGCGCTCGGACTCCCCCTATTATTTTTTGAGGGCTCTTACCTGTGGCTTGAGAAAAATATGGTATTGGGAATCATACTAATGATCGTGTCAGCGGTTCTCGTCTTGGCGCAAATCATTGCAGGTATTGTGCTGTATAAAAAACATCATTAAAAATTCAAAATGTAAAAATAAGGACGCCACCGCGGTGGCGTCCTTAGAAAACTATAATTATGAATAAGGAGCCGGCTGATATGGGATATACAATCGAAGCAGGTAAACTGACTCTGACAAATGAAGTATTTGTCAGAACAATGGAGCTTCCAACAATCAACGGAAAATATCTGTTAAAAGAATATCGCCCCAAAGAAGGAGACTTTCTTTTCTTTGAACCGGACGGCGAAGAATTTGCCTTTGAATTGGGCGGTGTGCTTTATACCGGTGCTACCGGATGGAATCTTCTGAATGTAGAAGAAACCAAAAATTTGGATGCCGGAGAAGGTGTTACCGTTTCTCTGGAAGCTGCGGATACCAAATATA
>JAZOVV010000031.1:0-56667 GCA_045658925.1 Eubacteriales bacterium | reverse complement strand
CCCACGCATCATTCGCGAAGCACATCATTTGCACGAAGTGCTACCTCGTTCATTTGTGCCGCGAGCGGCAATGATGTTCTCGCTTCGCTCGAAATGATGTTGCGTGTGCCACGCAAATGATGTTGTGCCTGCGGCACAAATGAAAAAATCCAAGTCGAAAGACTTGGATTTTTTGGCAGGGGCAGAAGGACTTGAACCCACGACCCATGGTTTTGGAGACCAGTACTCTACCAACTGAGCTATACCCCTGTGTGCAGTTTTTCTGCAACGCTCAATATTATATCATAGTTTTATATAAATTGCAAGCCCTTTTTTGAAAAAACTTTTTCTTTTTTCAAAAAAAAGAATTCGGTTCGCTTTGAACCGAATTCTTCTTATGTGGCGTTTGTTCTGCGCAAACGATAAAAGCTTAGAAAAGCGAGATTTGATGCAGAAGGCGTGATCGGCCTATCGTCGACGTACAAAGGTACGGCAGAGAGGTCGAACGCGACTAAAAAGCCACACATAAAAATGGGGAAACCCGTCGAATTCTTTCGACGGGTTTCAACCTTTTATAGTGCGTTTAAAACTTTAACTGAATTCGGGTTGCCTTTTGAGTGTGGCTTTTGTTCTGCACAAATCTCACCAAGCATCGAATACGCGGCGAATCTTTACTCTTCTAAGACTGCTAAGCTTCTTGATCTCAACGCGAGACATATGAAGCTGAATTGCCATGAAAATAAACGATGCAACAACGGCAATGATGATGCCAACATAGCCTTCTGTCAGACTCAGGAGTCTTACGTCGGGAACCAAATCGGAAATCATACTTGCAAGTATGAAGCCTGCACTTACAGACAAAATGATTATAAAGCCATAACGAACAAAGCTAATAGCCAGCAGTGCAACAAGAACAGCGATTGCTGTAGCCAAGAAGTAGTCGGGATAGATGAAATAACCTGTCAAGAAGCCGGCCATACCTGCCATAAAGAACAATGCGTATGCAAACTTCTTGTATGCCATGCCGCCCAACAAAACAAACATAACGATGCCAAACAGATAAGCAACAAATTCGGGAAGATCCCAACCCCAAAGATTGTTTACCATATAGAAAAACTCAGAACCGATGGCGTATCCTACAATACCAAAAATAGTCATAGCCACCAGCTTGATGTACTTATATCCCAGTATACCAAGCAAAACAGCAAGAAGCAATCCTGCAATCAGTACAGCCTGCTCGGGAATGTTGATACTCTCTGCAGAAAGAACGAGCATGTCGGTGATTTCGCGAATTGCTCCACCAACACCACCTGCATTGAGAATTTTTGCCAAAACAGCACCCATATTGAAAAAACTCCTTTCGAAATCCCATTTTCCATATTCATTATACAACGGAGTACCGCACTTTGTCAAGGCTTTCCCCCAACTTTTTTTACTTTTTCTGATTGTTTTATAAAATATTATAAAATAAAGCTCGGTTTTGCCGATTTTGGAAGTGTCTTTTACGCAAAAGAGAATGTTTACATTTTTTTGTTGAAATTTCTGCAAATTATCTGTATAATAGTGGGTGATTATAAAAACGAGGAGTATCCTTATGACGCAAGCAGACCGTTATTACAAAAAAATGACCGAGACGCCCATAGCAAAACTGATTGTGGGCCTTGGAATTCCAACAACAATATCGATGCTCATTACGGGCATTTACAATTTAGCAGATACCTACTTTGTGGGAGCTCTGGGCGAGAGCCAACAGGCCGCAACGGGAATTTTGTTCACCCTGCAATCCATCATTCAGGCGATTGCCTTTATGCTCGGTCACGGCTCGGGAACCTTTGTTTCCAAAGCGCTTGCCGACAAGGACATCAAAAGCGCCACGCGCTACGTCTCCACCGCATTTTTTACGGGCATTGGTATAGGATTGGTTCTTTCTATCGGTGGACTTCTTTGCCTTGATCCCCTGCTCCGCCTTTTGGGTAGCACCGAGACCATTCTCCCCTATGCGCGTGATTACGGATTTTGGGTGCTGACTGCTTGCCCCATTATGATTGGCTCATTGATACTCAACAACAACTTGCGCTATGAAGGAAAAGCCTTTTATGCAATGATTGGCTTGACCACAGGTGGCATTTTGAACATTTTTGGTGACTTTCTTCTCATCCGCGTTTGCAACCTCGGTGTATTCGGTGCGGGAATGGCAACCGCGATTTCGCAAGCCATCAGCTTTTGCATCCTTTTGTTTTTGTATTTGCGCATGGCGCAAAGCACCGTTTCGATACGTGCCATCAGCCGCGATGCACGCGAATATCTCGGCATTTGCAAGGTCGGCTTTCCCTCTCTCATCCGCCAAGGCCTCAACTCTATTTCCGGCGGTATTTTGAACAATTTGACAAAAGCCTTTGGAGATGCCGCCATTGCCGCAATGAGCGTTGTTAACCGCTTCTCTTCTCTTGTTATGTTCGTCGGTCTCGGCATAGGTCAAGGATTCCAACCCGTGGCATCCTTCAACTATCAGGCAAAGAAGTACCGCCGCGTGAAAAAAGGCTTAATTTTTACCACCGTGTTCGGTTTTTGCCTTTTGTCGGTATTGGCTTCTCTCGGCTTTATCTTTGCGGAGCCTATCATTTACCTCTTTCAAGAACACCCCGACGTTCGTCTCATCGGTGTTCCCGCCCTGCATTATGCAACCGTCGGCATTTTGTTCCTTTCTCTTTCGGTTCCCGTTAATATGCTCTATCAAAGCATTCGCCGCGCGGGCATTGCTTCTCTGCTCTCGCTGTTGCGCTCGGGCGCGATTTTCATCCCCGTATTGCTAATTTTGCACAGCTTGCTCGGCTTGCAGGGCATTCAAATGGCTCAGCCTGCCGCCGACGTTATCACAGGACTTTTATCCATTCCCTTTATGCTCTACTTCCTCAAAACCACCCCCAACGATGAGGACGTGTTACCCGATGAGCCGTCTGAATCCAACGAAGAAAAGGAGACCGTATGAAAATAACAACCGTATTGTTCGACCTTGACGGCACACTGTTACCGATGGACCAGAACGTATTTATCAAGGCCTATTTCGGTGGGCTCGCCCGCCGTCTTGCTCCTCACGGATATGACCCCCAAAAATTGATTGATTCCATTTGGCAAGGAACTGCCGCAATGGTGAAAAACAACGGAGACGTGACCAACGAGGAGCGTTTTTGGCAGGGCTTTGAAGCCGCCTACGGCAAACCCGCACGTCAAGATGAAGAATTCTTTGCCGCCTTTTACCGCGAGGATTTTGACAAGGTACGCACATCTTGCGGCTACACCCCCGCGGCACGTGAAATCATTGACACCGCAAAGGCTTGCGGACTGCGAGTAGCACTTGCCACCAACCCTATCTTCCCCGCAATGGCAACCGAGCGTCGTATTGCTTGGGCAGGACTTTCCCCCTTGGATTTTGAGCTTGTTACAACCTATGAAAACTCCCGCCATTGCAAGCCCAATCCCGATTATTACCGCGACGTGATGCAAGCCTTGGGGGTTAAACCCGAGGAGTGCCTGATGGTTGGCAATGACGTAGGAGAAGATATGATAGCCGAAACACTCGGTGCTCGCGTATTCCTTTTGACCAATGACCTTATCAATTCCAAAAACGCCGATATTTCCGTTTATCCAAACGGGAGCTATGCGGATTTGATAGACTTTATCAAAAACTTAAATACCAATTAACAAAAAACAATAAAACAGAGGGCTGAATCATTTAGATGCAGAAGGCGTGATCGACCTATCGTAGCCGTACAAAGGTACGGCAGAAAGGTCGAGCGCGACTAAAAAGCCACATAAAAACGGAGAAATCCGCCGAATTTTTCGGCGGATTTCAACCTTTATAGAGATATGCTTAATTTTTTTGCATATTAGGGGTTGTTTTATCCAAGTGACTTTTGTTCTGCGCTGAATGAATCAGCCCCTTATTTAATATTGCGTTTTGCTTTCAACAAGCTCACCGTTCACGAAGCGGTCAAGGTCTCCCTTTTGTTCGCCTCTGCCTGCAAGCTGTTCCAGAGTTGCGGTAGATGCGTAGAACATACCCACAACAACGGGATTGCCGTTTTCATCAGTAACGGACGGAACAAGATTGCCGTTCTCATCCTCTTCAAAAACCTCAACGGTGACAAGAACCTTCCAATCAGAATACTGATAGAACTTGTAAACCAAGTGCTGCGAGATATTTTCTTCGTAAAAACGAACCTCGTTATCGTCTTTGTCGTAGGTTGCATAGCCGTTGAGCGCTCTTGCATAGTCCTCTACATGCATAGAAATCGTTGCCATGGGCTTCTTTGTACTGCTTGCAAGGAACTCTTCAACGCTCATTCCGTTATTGGCTTTTGCAAACTCTTCGGGGTCAACGTCACCAATCAACGAGAAGGAGAGCAGCTGCATATGCAATCTGCGGAAGTTATCGGTAGCGGTAATGCTTTCGTACTTCTCTTGTCCGTCATCACCAATGCCCGTATCGGAAATATTGTAATCCATCAACTCGCCGTTGTGGAAAACGCGAAGTCCCGATGCGGTAACACCAAGCGTTGCTTCGTATATATTACCTTGATAGGTGTAACGATATACCGGATCGCCCAAGCTGCGTTGAACGGGAATCGGCTCACTCAAGCTCGGGTCAGAGTAATAATAGCGTACGCCAAGATAATTACCGTCCTTGTCGGTTGCAAGCTCGTGTTCGATGGTCTTTGTAACGTAATCGGGATAGACGTTCACGGTCTCTCCCTTGGCGTTGGTATAATAATAATTCTCGGGCACGTAAACAACGTTTGTAAGGGTAGAATCAAGCGCCACCTCTTTGCCACCCACAACCGTTACTTCATCGAGATTGACCTCGGCTACAATGTCGTAGGACTTGCCCTTGACCGTGTAAACCTTTTTGTTGCCAACCATCGAAACCTTGCCGTCGGTCAGATTGACTGCTTTAAATTCATTCTTTTCGTTTACGTAGTAAGCGTAGCTGAGCGAGTTATCCAAATCAAAGTTGTAAATCTTATCCTCGGAGAAGCCAAAGGCTTCGCCGTCGAACTCGAATTTTACATCGCGAACGTAAGCAATGTTGTGGAAAATGAATGCCTCGTTGTACCATTTCATATAATCCCACTCGAGGAAAGAAAGGTAGTATTGGTCTACTTCCACAATCATATCAAACGGCATAGCCGCCACGTAGTAGGTGCCGTCCTCGGTTTTTTGGCTGATGAAAAGCTCGTTTCGAACATACGCCTTATCACCGTTCTCGTCATAGTTACCCGTAAAGGTTTGATAGGTGAGGTAGTAAACGTTCTTATCCAAGCCAAATTCTTTCATTGTTTCGGCCGTTACACCAATGCGGAGACAGGATTTTGCCGCGATGGAATAGAAGTTTTCAAACACCGTAATGGCGCTGTTCTCGTTGATGTTATAGCCCGACATAACGTCGATACCGGGCAGATAGGGGCGCGTGGAGTTTACCGTGTTAATACGCTCTTCGAGTTCGGAATAAGAAAGCGCAACGATGGTGTCAAGGTCAGCCTCGCCCTGTGTCCAATCTGCAAGCTTACCCAAAACAAAACTCTTACCCATACTGTGGTAAGTAACCGATACGGGGAAAACTACGCGAGGAACAACCAATGCTTCGATAGGTTGCAGAACGGTTTCTCCAATATAGTCGGTGGTAACGATATAAACGGACTCTCTGCCCTCAAGGCGGACGTAGTAGCCCCCACCCGAAAGAATGGCATCCCCTATATAAACGGTATAAGTTTTTTCGGGGTCGGCTTTCGGTGTGCCGTCCTCATTGTAATCGATAACGTAGGAGCCGTCCCTATACATATCACTACCGTCCGCATTCTTTTTAAAGAGCATTTGGCTGATGGTATAGGTCGCTTGGGGTGTATCCAGACCGTAAACCGCGTAGTCGAGTTTTCCGTTTTCGTCAAGCGGAATCATCGGGTCGTCGGCATTTGCTTTGATTTTGCGGTTGGAAAGCAGATAGCCGCAGGAGAAGCAAAGCTTTGCATACAAATTCTCGTCAAACTCCAGGTTTGAATCCTCAAAGCCTTTGATCTTTATGCCGTCGGCGGTGCGGTAAACGGTATAATCGCCGCCTTGCTCGTTTTTCATTTGAATGGAGTAAAGATACTCGGAGCGTACCTGCGGGAACATCAAAAGTATAGAACCCGAGCCGTATTCGCCGTCCTCGGCATCAACGACCGCGCGCAGGGTGTGTTCGCCTGTTTCGGGATCAATCTTATATTGGTTGCCGCTTCCGCGTGCAATAAAGACGTTATCCGACTGTCCGTTGGTATCCATCAGGTTGCCATCGGCATCAAAAAGCATATATACGCCGTTGTAACGCTTAACGTAATATTTATCGCTGTGCTCTACTCCATCCACCGTGTAGGTATCGACAAAGGAATAAATGGCGATGAGCTGTGCTACGATGACAAAGGTGATGATCAAAGCCACCGCAACCACCGCCAATACGACAATGGCAGTCTTTTGACGCTTGAGCATTGAGCGCTTTCTATCGGCTACGGATGCGGCTTTCTCCCAACGCGCCACCAAACGGATATCCTCATCCGTTTCGATGATGCTATCGGAATTGACAAGCACATCTCCGTAATACCAGCCTTGGAAGGTGTAGCCGCGACGCACAGGAGTTGGCAGTTGCCCAAAGGACTCACCCACAATCCCCTCGCGACTCAGCTGCGAAACACTGCCGCGGTTGGCATCAAATATTAAGTTGATAATGGTTTCTGTTTTCATTGGTTGATTGTATTCCCTTTCTTTGAAAACCTCTTCAAAATCTTAAATACCTGCCTCGCGGCGCGTTCTTCTCTTAACCAGAACAACGACACCTGCAACCGTCATTGCAAGGGCGGGCAGAACGGTGAGAATTACCGTGGCGGTGATAATACCGGGAGCAATCTCTGTCACACCCGTGGTGCTATCGGTAGGCATATATTGCTCCTCACTGATTTGCATATCGTAAAGCGCGAGGAAGCTAAGGCCTACGGGATTGACTTCCTTACCCATATAGCGCAAAACCGAAAGAAGTGCATCGGTGTTGCCGTAAGCGGTGCTACCCAAAAGTGCATTTTTTGCAAACTCGGTAGAACCTACCGCACACACGAAGGACGGCTGATTAACGGTAGTATATCCCATACCCTCGCCAACCGTGCGGCGCTCGGCGGAAATAGTCATAACGTTGAACACGCCCGTGCCGCCCATAGGAGCTTCGTTCTCATCATTGAGAACCTCGCCACCTGCCATAACGGAGTAGTTTGCAGGGCTTGCAGCGGTTCCCGTACGGAATACGTCATATATCATACGGTTCCAACCGTCTCTCGTTGCGTGTGCAAAGGTATAGGCGGGAGTACCGCTCTTCTCATCTGCCATTACGTAGCCACGCTCGTAAATAGAGGAGAATGCAATGGGCATAGCATTGCCGAAAACAATCTTGGGCTCGGTTCCTGCGGAAATGATGTCACTCATCGCAGCCGCACCGATGCCTCTGCCTACGGGATACTGTGCAATAAAGGTATTTCCAACACCGTCGAGAGCGTGTGCTCCATCCTTGATAACGTAGTTGCCTTTTACCGTTTCGTCTGCCGCATTTTGACCGTTGGCGCGTTGATATTCAATGCCCCAAAAGGTCAAATACTCCTCAAGATTGGGCATGTGGGGGGTATCGGCATCCATAAACACCATAAAGGAATAGGACTTATTCAAGAACGCGTCAAGCTTTTTGGTTTCGGAAACGGTTACGTTTTCGTTACCAAAGCTCGAAACAAAATCTGTTTGGGGATCAAAGGTCAAAATCAAGCGGCAGTTTTCGGGAATCTCCTCATTTGCAAGGTCAAGGAATTGAATCTCGTATCCCGCGCCCTCGATAACGTTCATAAACTCGCTGTATTCGGGCCAGTTTGCGCGGTCGTTAAGATCCCAATTTGCAAAGGGCTCACCGTGGTTGACGGTAAGGCAGCAAATGGGAGCCTCGGCACCCGTAACGTCTAAAATCTGCTTTACGAACTGCTTTTGACCGTTATAACCGATCGGCACGTCGGTGTTCGATTCGGAATCGTAGGTGTAGAAGGAGCGTGCCGTGCTGATGCGGAACTCCGTACCGCTGGCAACGATAACGTTGCTGGGGTAAATGGTGGAATAAGAGGTGCTGCGATACATATCTACCGAGGAAGGATTGCTCCATACGTCGCGCCAAGAAACCTTGATGGTATCAGGGAACTGCTTTTGCAGACCGAGCGCGGTGTAGTAAATGTAACGCATAGCATCGGTTTGGGTCAACCGGTCGGGCTCGGAGCAAAAGATAATATCTACCTTTACGGGCTCTTCCCTATCCTTGTTGGCCTCTTCAATGATATATTCCAAATAGTTTACAGTCTCATCCATCAGCGTATACAGTCCGCTCTGCTTTTGCAGATTGTTGTGCTGCTGATAAACGGTATATGTGGACTGCGGTGTTAGGTCAATAAACCAAAACTGACTTGTGCAAAGGGCCGTCATACCAACGTTCAAGAGAAGAACGGCAACCAACACAATGATGCACAGTCCCAATGAGGCGGAGCCGTGACGGAGCTTGCGCTCCCATCCGTTTCCGAATTTCATATCTGTTTCTTTCCTTTCTTCGAGGTTTTCTTATGCGCGGCGGCGTTTGATAAGCACAACTGCCGCAACTATCAAAACAGTTACCGCGGGAACGGTTACGAGCGCAATCGTCCAACGCAGCATTTGCGCGGTGGTAATGGTACTGATATCGTAGGATGCAAAGGGCTTGATGGTCAGTCCCGTGGGCGCCTTGCGGCCGCCGATCTCTTCAAACAGGGTAAGCAGTACGTCGCCGTTATCGTATACGGCAGATTGCAAATAGTTGCGTCTGCCAAACTCTACCGACGAGATAACACCAACGTAAGAGGAGCCCGTAGCATTCGTTTGCTCGGTCAAGCTCATCAAAATGCAGGAGCCACCGTCAACAACCTGTCCGTTTGCCCAGTGCAACGTATTTTCGCCACTGCGGTACAAAGGATAGAGCGTGCGGTTACCACTCGTATTCACGTAGGTGCCGTTCTGTTGCGCGATATATCCCTCACCCGTTACGGTAAGAGCGGTGGAGTTGCCGAAAATAACGTACTCATTTGCCGCATCAACAAAGCGGTTACCTTCTTCCATAGCGGCGTGACCGTAGATGGTATATCCGTCAGAGGTTAGAGAGCCCGAGGTGTCCTGCACGGTGTAACGGTAAGAAACACCCGTGGTTGCGTTCTTTGCATACGCGGTTTCAATACCCCACTCCTTTACAAACTTTTCAAAGTTGGGCATCTGCGGTGTTCCCTTCTCTACAAAGAGGAAGAAGGAATGTCCGTCCTTTGCCAAAAAGTCGTTCAGGATTTGTTCCTCGGAGATATTGGAAAGGTCATCGGATACCAAGTCGGTGTTGGGGTTATAGCTGATGATGACGTCACAGGTATCGGGAATGGGGTCTCTGTACAGGTCGATATAAACGACCGTATAGCCCGCATCGTCAAGAATGGTCAAAAGCTCGTAGTCATAGGAGACCTCGCCGTGGTTGGTCAAGAGACACGCAATGCGAGGGTCATCGTCGATGGCGTGCATCAAGGCGGAGCTGAGCTTGCGCTCACCGCTGTATGCCCAAGGCTCTGTGCTGGTTTCATCGGCGAATACGTAGAAATCCGTCCACTTGTAAACGCGGTGATAATTGCCGCAAACCACAATCACGCTGGAGCTGCTCAGGTTAGTAACAATCTCTTCACCCGTAAGAGGATTGATGCTGATTGTATAGGGCTTAACGGGCTCGGGATTAAGGTAGATATCGTGATATATCAATTCAATGTTATCGAAGCGTTCTGCCAAAGCCTTTGCCGTGTAATAGAGATAATAGTTCTCACTTCCCTCTGCCTTTACGGCATCCTCAAGGTTGCAAAACCAAATCTCAATGGTGGGCAGGGTGCCGTCCTCTTGGCGATAGGCCGCAAACGTGCTTTCCAAAACGTTGTAACAATCCTCGGTAACGTCAAACGCCATCGTAGGCGTCATAGGTGTGTAGAGCTCGTAACGCTCAACCACCGAGGATAACACAACGTTGGCAAGCACAGCCACCAAAATCACCATAGCGGTAAGCACTGCCGCTACTGTGGCATAACGCACCTTTTTGTTGCGTATCAATCGTTTTTTCATAAATGCTCTTCCTCCAATGCATCAACCCCAACGGCGCTTTTCGTAAACGCGCACAGTCAGGAACAAGAAAACAAATGCAAGGGATGCATAATACAGGAGCGCCGCATAGTCGAACACGCCTGCACTGAAGTTGGTATAACGGCTCAGCACCGATACCCAATCGATTACAAAACGAATCGCATAGCTGCCAATGATGGGTTGTCCGCTTGCATCGGTCAGGGTGTTGAATACGTTAAGAAGAACCATAGCGGCAATCACACCGATGGTGATAACGGCCGCGGAAAGTTGATTTTCGGTCATTGCCGAAATAAAGGTTCCAATGGCGATAAGGGCCGCGCCCAAAAGAATGAGTGCCAAAAGAGAACCGACAATCTGTCCCGTTACGGGGCCGATATGCGTCAGAGTATAATCTGTTCCGCCGCGCTCTGCGTTGGCGATTACGTACAAAGGAATGAAATTGATGCAGGAAAGCAACACGCCACCAACAAACAGTGTAAGCGCCGCAAGATACTTTCCAAGAACCATACCCGTAATGGTGACGGGCGCGGTCAGGAGCATCTGCTCGGTGCGCATTTTTCTTTCCTCGGCAAACAGTCTCATCGTCAAAAGCGGAATGAGAATGACAAAAGCAATAATGAGGTAGAAGAAATATTGGCTGGTGTTATAGGTACCTGCAATAATGGTCGTGTAGCAGCAAAGCAGAGCCGAGAACACCAAAAAGATTCCCAAGTAGACGTATCCGATGGGATTGATGAAGTAAGAGGATAACTCTTTTCGATAAATGGCAAACATAAAACAGCAGTTCCTTTCTGTAATGAGTGAATGAGCGTTTGGAGGTTGACAGCTTATTCTTCGTCAAAATCCTCGTCGGCAGCTTTCGAGGCCTCTGCTCTTTGGCGCTCTGCATCGGCATAGAGTGCGGCACCAAGTTCCTTTTCTTGGTTGGCAGCCTGTCCTCTGCGATTTTTTCGCGCCACGCGCTCGCGCATAGAACCCGGTGTCTTCTTTTCTTCGGAGTGGTCGACAACCGAAATGAAGATGTCTTCAAGGCTCATACCCATCGATTCCATACCGATAAGGGGCCAGTTGCGCTCAACCAGCTGATAGAACAGCTTTTTGCGAATATCAATGCCGGAGTCGCTCTCAATCATATAGGAGTACGCATCGCCGTCGCGCTCAGCCAAGCTTTCGGCATAGGTGATGCCGGGCATAGAACGGAGCATAGCAAGCACGTCCTTTTGAGGGCCGACAACCTTGACGTTGAAGCGGCGATTGCGACTCATTACGTTTGCAATGTTTTCGGTCTTTTCGTTTGCAACAATCTTGCCCTTGTTGATGATGACGATGCGGTCACAAACAGCCTGCACCTCTTGCAGAATGTGCGTAGAAAGAATGACCGTGTGTGCCTTGCCCAAGCTACGAATAAGATTTCTGATTTCGATAATCTGCTTGGGGTCAAGACCGACGGTGGGTTCGTCGAAAATAATGACCTTGGGATTGCCTATGAGTGCTTGCGCAATGCCCACTCTTTGACGGTAACCCTTGGAGAGCGTGCGAATGACCTTGTGGTACATATCGCTGATTTTGACCGTTTCGCAAATGGTCTTCAAGTGCTCTTCGCGGTTCAGCTTGCAGCACTTGAGGTCGTATGCAAAGTTGAGATATTCCCCAACCGTCATATCCAAATAGAGCGGGGGTTGCTCGGGCAGATATCCGATAAGTTTCTTGGCGCCGATGGGGTCGCTGAGAATATCAATGCCCGCAATGCAAGCCTTGCCCGAGGTTGAAGAAAGATATCCCGTAAGAATGTTCATTGTGGTACTCTTGCCCGCACCGTTGGGGCCCAAAAGACCGACAATCTCTCCTTCCTCTACCGCAAAGCTGATATCATCCACCGCGCAGGTGGTGCCGTAATTTTTTACAAGATGTTCGATTTTTATCATGAGAAGGTACTATCCTTTCTGACTCGTTTGAGAGCATTCTGCCCCCATTTTATAATTCAACCTATATTTTAACATATATATATGGCTAAATGATGAACAAGAATAAAAAATGTCGGGTTCTACTTTGATTTTCCTGTGAAAAATGTGTGTCTTTTGACAAAAAAATGATGCGCACTGTATAAAACGCCCACAAGAGGAAAAAATAAAGACAGCAAGACGCGCGAGTGGGATTTTTCTCATCCAACCCCGCGGGCGCAATATCATCATACCAAAAGGAGTATCAAAATGCAAAAGAACTGGAAAGATTCTCAATTCTTCAAAAAACTGAGGCACATTCGCGTAAACCGTGCGGTTTACCTTTCCGCCATTATCGTGCTTCTCTCCATCTCCGTAGTTCTCATCATCACCGCCGTCAACAACCGTGCAAATAAGGACGCAATCAACACAACACCTCCCTCTGTCAACACCCCTGCCCCCGAAGGAACCACGCCTCCCCCTCAAACGGGCGAGAACGATAAGCCTACACTGAACAACACCGTTCCCGAATTTGCCCTGCCCACCATCGGCGTGCTCTCCAAAAAGCACAGCGTGGATACACAGGTATTCTCCCCCACCCTTGGTGAATACCGCGTACACCTTGGCATTGACATTGCCACCGAAGAGGCCGCTCCCGTTTGCGCAATGGCAGCAGGAACCGTTGCACAGATTTGGGAAGACCCTATGATGGGTTGGAGCATTGCTCTCTCTCATACGGGAGACGCCGTAACGGTATACAAAAACCTCTCTAAACAGTTTGCAGAAGGTATTGCCGTTGGTGCTGAGGTAGAAGCAGGACAGCTCTTGGGAAGCGTTGGCGACACCGCAATGATTGAAATTGCAGAGGAGCCCCACCTGCATATGGAAATGACCGTAAAGGGCTTGCAGGTAGACCCCTTGGAATACTTTAGCAAGGACGTTCTTTCTGCTCTCACAGAAGATTCCATTTACGAATCCGAAGCGGATAAATAAACAACAGAAAAAAGGCAGTTACCTTTGGTAGCTGCCTTTTTTGTCCCCATCTCCTTTTTTCGCATAGACTGTAACGAGGCGGTATGCCGCTTCAAATATCACACAAAAAGGAGATTTTATGGCGCAATTTACAAATCAAGCGCAGTTATCATATAACAATGCAGTTATCAATTCTAACGTTGCGGTAGGTGAGGTTTTAGAGGTGCTCTCCGCCGATAAGACCGCTGTAACGACAACCTATACACCCGGCGGTGACATCACCTACGTCATCAGCGCAGTCAATTCCGGTGCAACACCCGTAAGCGGTGTAACCGTTACCGACAACCTCGGTGCTTACACCTTTGGCGAAACAACACTCTATCCCTCGACCTATAAGGAAGGCTCCGTTCGCCTTTATATCAACGGTGTTCTGCAAGCCGCTCCCGCAGCGGAAGCAGGTCCTCCCCTTGTGGTCAGCGGCATTACATTGCCCGCAAACAGCAATATGGTGCTCGTTTATGAGGCAAACGTCACCGCCTTTGCACCTCTTGGCGAGGGAGATAGCATCGTCAATACCGCAACCGTAACCGGCAACGGCATTTCCACTCCCATCACAGTAACCGAGACCGTTACTGCCGTAGCCGAGGCAATGCTCGACATTACCAAGAGCATCAGCCCCGTTCCCGTCTCCGAGAACGGTGTTGTAACCTACACGTTTATCATTCGCAACAGCGGCAACGCTCCTGCCGATGCCGATGCCAACGTAACCCTCACCGATACCTTCAATCCCATTCTTACAGACTTAACGGTGTTGCTTAACGGCATCCCTCTTGCCCAGGGTACGGGCTACACCTATGCCGTTACAGACGGTGAATTTGCCACTGTTCCCGGTGTTATCACCGTTCCCGCAGCCACCTACACGCAAGACCCCGTTACCGGTGTTTGGTCCGTGACACCCGGTACTACAACACTTACCGTTACCGGTACCATTTAAAAGCATAACTTTCCCATAAAAAGGGCCGGACAATGCCTCGCACTGTCCGGCTCTTTTTTAGTTTTTGGTTTCTATAATTTCAGATGGCTTAGATTGTTCGGAAGCAGACGTTTCCTCTGCACGTGCCGCAATTAAATCCTCTTGGTAGCGGTAGTAACGCTTTTTAAAAGCGAACACCGTACCAAAGCAAGCAAGTGCGCACAAAACCGCATACAGTATGATGCTTGGGTTGAATTCCCATTCTGCGGTGCTGTTTGCAAGCAGTTGACGTTCTCCGTCAACTACAACGGCAACAGAATGAACTCGGTCAAAAGCAAAGCCCGTTTGCCACTCGTGGCGAATCTCCTCGGCAAGACGGGGATGAAGCGTGATGCCATCGAGCTCGATTTCCGCGCGTTCGCGACCGTCACCGATAACGATGACAATGCTCTCGATTTCCGCTTTCTTATCCGCGTAATTGATAAGATAACCGCTCAACTGCGAAAGATAGCTCTTGCCGTCTGCGTCCAAAGGAGCGGCAGAAACGTCAAACGCTTCCTTTACGGCAATACCTTGGTTCTCTTGCGTTGAGAACACAGCCACAACAGTCAACACCAAAAAAGCCAATGCCAAAATGCCGCACAGGAGCACGAGCAGATTGTGAACTATATACTTTTTGGATTGCTGTTTCAATTCCATCCAATCAATTTTCACAAAAAGAACCTCCTTTTGCTCTCTTTTACAGCTGTTTTTGAGCATACGGGGTGTCAAAAACAGGTTGTCCTTTCATTTTTTCCTGCACCAACGGAGCAGGTGTTGCAAGCGCACCCTCTTCGAGCATAATCTGCGCAGCGGCGGCAGTCCACTCGGTTACACGAAGGTCTCCGCCAACGATGTTGTTCATCACAAGAGATGCACCCTCGCCAAAACCGCGACCGCAGTTGTGGTAAGCAAACGCACCTTGGAATACGCTCATATCGTTTGTCAGTACAAGACCGCTCATACCGACGTCAATGGCAGAACCCTTACCCAAGGTAAAGACAGCAGCATCGCAGAAATCGGTCAGGGGCTTGCCCTCGTGGCGAGCACCGATGTAGCCGCCCACGTTGAGGATGAGAGGAATCTTCTTCTCGCGGCAAATTTCGTATACGCGAGCGAGCTTGTAGTCTTCTTTTTTACCAACCAAATAATCGAGCACAACGGCACGAACAGGCAATGCAATGCTTTCAAGGAACGCCTCAAGGTTTTTGGGGCGAATCATACCGCAATTTTCGCATACGTCTGCAAAAACGGGAGTAGAACCGACACAAACGGCTACCAAAGAATCGGCAGGTGCCGAGACCTCGCAAACAACGGTTGCGTCACTCGTTTGAGTCTCGGCAAAGCGAGCACCGCAATAGCGCAGAACTGCCTCGTAAGCCGCATCGTAGCTGTGGCAAAGGAGCCCGTAATTGGAACCGCTATATTCGGCAAGTGCCTTTGCGCAAGAGACGGAATATTTACCGATGGTACCCCAAACACCGCTTTCAAGGACGGAAATTTCGGTTTCAATCAATCTTTTTTGCATATCCATTTTTTCGTCCTCCTTATACGGTTTTGAGCTCGTCGGCGTGTTCCCACACGCGAGCGATAGCATCTACAATAGCATCGAGCGTTGCTCTGTCAGAAAGGAGAACTGCCTGACCCATCCAAGAGCCTTCTTCAAAGGATGCCTTGTCACATACGGGGAGAGGGGTAACGTCAATCTTGGTGCCAATCATTCTCTCGGTGTCGCGAGAGGTAACGCAGGGGAAGGTGTAAAGCGGCGCATAGCCCGAACAAATCGGCACACCCTCTGCAACCAACGCCTTGAGGAATTGGTCGCGCGTGATGCCTTTTTCTGCCAATGCATCCTTTTTGAAGCGCATCAGGAAGAGGTGATATGCGTGCGTGGTAATACGCTCGTCATAGGCGAGATGCTCCACAAAGCCGAGCCCCTTGAGTCTGCCTGCGAGGTATGCGGCATTCTTATCGCGCAAAACGACCTCGCGAGCGAGCTTGCTATATTGAGAGAGCAGGATAGATGCCTGCAGCTCGGTGATGCGGTGTTCCTGCGCTACGCTGACGAATTTGTCGCCATCTTTGCCGCCCGAGAGCATCAATTCGAGGTTTTTTGCAAGGACGTCATCGTTTGTTGTAATGATACCGCCCTCGCCGCTTGTCAGGTTTTTGGAGTTTTGGCAAGAGATAGAAGCCGCATCGCCGTAAGCGCAAATGCTCTTCCCTTTCCATTCCGCGCCAACGCCCTGTGCCGCGTCAACAATGAGCTTGACACCGCGGCGGTGTGCGATTTCTTCAAGCGCATCGAGCTCGGGTGGACATCCCGCAACGGCAACAGCAACAATGGCACGTGTCTTTTCGGTAATCTTCTCCTCAACCGCTGCGGGCGAGATGAGATAATTGCTGTCGTCGATATCGGCAAACACGGGAGTAGCACCCGCAAAAACGATGGACGAGAGTGTTGCGATAAAGGTATAGGGGGGCAGAATGACCTCATCCCCTTTTCCAATACCAAAGCCGCGCAGCAAAAGCTCGAGAGATACGGTGCCGTTGGCAACGGCAAAGCAATGTGCCACACCGCAATCCTTTGCAAACTTGGCTTCAAACTCTTGGCGCAGCTTGCCGCTGTTATAGTTGCCCGAAAGGAGCACCTCCCCCAGCATTTCGCGGTCAATATCGGTCACCTGCGGCCAAGCAGGCATATTCTGTTTCAGGACGGGCTCACCGCCGTGAATTGCAAGCATAATGTTTCTCCTTTATGTATGATGGTTCGCTTAAAGCGAACGGATGGATGCTTTGTAACGTTTGATGTACTCCTCGTTGGCTTCGTCACCGCCAACGGTGTTGGCAGATTGAAAGACCTCGGGGGTGGTTCCGCGCTCTTGCGCGATTTCGATGCCGCGACAAACTGCCGCCTGCAAAATCATAGAGCCGATAACGGTGGACGTCGCACCCGTGGTGGCATTTCCTACCTCGATTGCCGCATCGCCGTAACAACCCATATTGTCGATAACAACGTCGCATACCTCGCAGAGCTTGCGCCCTTCGGGATGGCGCGAGCGCGAACGTGCCGCGTGTGTGAGATTGGTGATGCAAACGGTTTTGAGACCGCGTGTGCGCGCTTCTTCTGCCATTTCGACCGCAACGGTGTTGCATCCCGAGTTGGAGAAGAGGAACATCACACCGCCATCCTTAACGGCATCTACGTCGTCGAGAAGCACCGATGCCAAGCCCGTGACGCGCTCAAGCTGACTGCTTGCCGCCGCTGCGCGGTGAAGCATTAAGGAGTCCTCTAAAATCGGACAAACGCGAACCAAACCGCCTGCTCTGTAAAAAATTTCTTCGGCAAGAATGTGGGAGTGTCCCGTACCAAAGGTGAAAATATATCCGCCATTTGAAAGAGCCTCGGCAATCAACACCGCCGCCTTTTCGATATTCTCTTTTTGTGTAGTTTCAACCGCCTCGATAAGGCGTTTGATTTCGTTGATGTAACGCTGTGCAGAGTTCATTTGCATTCACTCTCCTTTTCTTGTTGTGCAGCATACAGTGCTGCCGCAAGCTCGGCACTGATGGCAGGCTCGCAAATTTCTACGTACGGGAACGCTTGATGCACACCGTCCTCAAATGCACGGCGAACGGTAGCGTTTTTGCAAAGCACACTACCCCAAACGCCAAGCAGATTAGCGCTTGTGCGTTCAATCAGCACCGATGCGTAACGCACAAGATAATTTGCGGCATCGAGAAGAATTCCCGTAGCAACCGCATCGCCCTCGTCGGCGCATCTTGCCACATAGCGCGAAAATCCCGCAACGTCGGGCTCGGTGTCACCGTAAAAAGCAGAAATGAGGTCGCGCGGCACGCATACGTCAAAATACGCAAGTGCCGCGTCAGTGAGAGCGGTTTGCGGAGCAACACCGTCAAAGGCGCGCAGAGCGGCACAAATGCCCTCACGGCCAATGTAGTAACCGCTTCCCTCGTCACCTGTGAGACGTCCCCAGCCGCCAACGACCGAGGTCTTTCCCATAGCATCCTCACCAATCGCCATCGAACCCGTGCCCGAAATGATGAGAACACCCGACTTTTTGCCACCCGTAAGCGCAAAAAGCGTCATATACGCATCACTGCGAACATACACGGGAGCGCCCAAAAGTGCGGTTGCACGTGCGGCAAATTCCTTTGCTACGGGGCTTTCTGACTCATCATCGATAGAAGGGTCTCCAATGCCCACGGCAGCAATGCTTTGTGCAGGGAGCGCAAGTGCCGCAATGCCTTGGGCAAGATTTTTTAGGGCGGCATCAAGGCCTATGAAATTGTAATTGAGCGGACCGCACACAGCCGATGCAATCTCTTGCCCGTCAAACGTGCAGGCAACCAGCGCGGTTTTGGTTCCGCCGCCGTCAACGCCCACAAAATAACGCTGTTCCATTTTCTGTCTCCTTGATACGCTTTCTTCCCTTTATTATATATGATTTTTCGCTTTCTGTCAACGAGAAATTGACGAAAAGAGATAGATTTTTGACTTTTTTGCTTTTCCTTTTCTTTTTTTGCTCCAATTTTGCGCGCGGGTGTTGACTTTTGGGATTCGATTTTGTATAATGGTTTTAGAAAAATGCAATTTGACTCCGCACCCAAAAGGAGAAACAATATGAAAAACACACTCCGCCTCGGCTTTGCCGATGCTATCATTACACCCCATCACCCCGAATACACCTACCTCGACGGCTACGGCTTTCGCCTCTCTCCTGCCACCGAGGGCGTGCGCGACGACCTGCACGCAAAGGTGTGTGCAATCGTAGAAGGCGAGAAGGTTTTTTTGCTCTTCTCTCTTGACATCATCGGCTTGCGAGAGGACACCTACCGCCTTGTCAGCGCGCAAATCAGCGATTTGACGGGTGTCTCCCGCGAGGATATGGCACTCTCGTGTATTCACACCCACGCGGCTCCCGCTTCGGGCATTCTTGACGAGCTTCCCATCGACACCGACTATTTTGCTTGGATGGGCGAGGTTTGCGGTCGCGCCGCTCTGCGCGCTATCGAGCGCGCTTGCCCCGTGCACGCATCCTTTGCCATTCTCCCCGAAACACTGCAAACAAGCCACAACCGCCGCGAAGGAAGAGACCCCATTGACCGCTCCATTCGGGCAGTTGCTTTTCACGATGAGAACGGAAAACTGTGCGGTGTCATCACCTCTGCCGCTTGCCACGCGGTTGTCAACACCGCGCATTCGATTTCTGCCGACTGGCTCGCAGAGCTCAACAAGCTCTCCACCGACGAAGTTCCCTATCTCTTTTTGCAAGGACGCGGTGCCGATATCAACCCGCAGTTGTATCTAAAGCTCCCCATTGATGAGATGATTGAGCGTTTGGGAAGCGAATTATCAATACCCGTAGCACAATTCGCCGCCAATGCGCCGCAAGGTGATACCCTTTTGGGCAAGGTTGTAAGACGTTACGAGGTCGCCCGCATCCCGATGAAAAAGATGACCGATATTGCGGCTATCAAAGCGGAAATCGCAAAACAATCCGAAGCATATCGCGCAATTTCTCCCGATGATATTCAAAAGCATTTTGTTCTGCGTCAGCTGCAATGGTGGCGACATATGGAAAGAATGGTTGAGAAAAATGAAGATTTTGCCCTGCGCGTTCCCCTGCAGGCTCTTGCCATTGGCAAGGCGTGCGTGTTCCTGTTTGTTCCCTTTGAGCTTTTAACGCTTACGGGCAACAAGCTTGAGGACATGTATGCCGAGGCAGGATTTGCGCGCGAAACGATATACGTGTGCGGATATTCCAATATGACCGAAGGCTATCTTGCCCCCGTTGAGGAGTTCCCATATGGTGGCTACGAGGTAGCAGGTGCGGCACATTGGTATAACATTCCCGAGGCATCGCCCGAGAGCGAGCCCGCGCTCCTTGATTGGTTCCGCAAAGTAAGCGAAGAGCTCAAATAATATAGATACATAAAACACCCGCGCCCATCGGAAAACCGATGGGCGCGGGCTTATTATGCGTTATACGCTTTTATGCGTTTAATCAATAGTGATAGTACTCAAATACAACCGAGAGACCGCCCTGTGTCAGGATGATCTTATCTGCTTGCATAAATGCGCCTGCAATTGCTGCGTGGGTTGCATCGCCGTAGGGGTTGAATGCATTGCCTGCAAGGTCAACAAAACCTGCACCGTTGTAGTAAACGGTATAAGCTGTGCCATCTGCACCGAAAACGGTGAAGAAAGGAGGCATCATACCACTCATTGCCAAAGCACCCTCAGAAATCGCCTTAATGGTCATCCAGTTGATGTTTTCAGCAGACTGTGTACGGTCAATACCCTTACCATCTACAAAGATGGAGCCTTGTGCGCCAATACCGGTAACGATATCAGCTGCGCTGGAACCCTTTGCCATAAGAGCACCCATAATGTTCATTTTGCCATTTGCATCAACAAAGTTGCCAAGACCTGCAGCGTACAAGCCGCTGCCAATAGCCTGCATTTGACCAACGATAGTGGTTGCATTAACAGCCGTAAACCAAATTTCCTGACCACTCAGGTGTGTTTCGAGAACCGTGCCGGTTACGTTAACGATAGGATGACGGTTTTCATCCCAAACACTTTGTGCAATGATTGCAGGACCACCGCAACCGTTGACATAGGAATTGATCAAATTGAACGTAGAATCACCCCAGATAAATGCTGCGTTCTGATAAGAGTCGTAGCACTTGGAATTGGTTACGTTCAGGGTTGTCTTGTACTCGGTGAAGTAGGTAATGAAGTAAGAGTTACCAATGACATTGTCCATGGTGGTGATGGCACCAACAGAAGACTTGAAGAAGATCAAGCCGCCTGCAGATGCAAGGCTTTCGAGAGAGTCGATCAGGTTGTCTCTTGCAGAGTTACCGATGAGAGAGATATTGTTGATAGCAATGTTTTTCACCTCAGTTGTCTCCTCTTCAGCAACCAAGAAACGGAACAGAGCTGCGTTGGAGAAGTCAACACCGTAATCTCTGCCGGAATCCTTGCCGAATACACCGGGAGAAGGAACCAGCGGGAAGCCCTTGGTGTCCAAGGTGAAGAAGTTACCTTCAATTGCGAAATCACCGGAACCGCGACGCTCGTAAATAAAGGTTCCGTCAACCAGATATTTGGTGCCTGCGGGAATAACGGTTTCTGCACCCGTGGTGCTGTTTTTGTAAACAACAGGAGCAGTGGTTGTGTAGAAGAAGCTTTGCGGAACATCGTCAGCACTCAGGTGAATATCCTTGTGCAGAACAATACCGGAAACGGTAAGATTAGCAATACCGTGAGCGGTCTTGAAATCGGTCCATGCAGTATTGTAGTTGTCAATAACAGCCAACTGCCAAGCCTCGTAAACGTTGTAAGCATTGATGATCTTTGCTTCGAGAACGATGGGCGGGAAGTCTTCGGCATATACGTAGTAGTGTGCTTCGGAAGGAGCTACGGAAATTTTAACCTGCTTGCCTGCTGCATCGGCAGTGAAGGAGTAAGTACCCTTGTAGGTGTTAACAGTTGCCATCAGCACTGTGCCATCGTAGTATTCAACAACATTGTTTCCTTTTTTGGTTTGGGTCAGTTCAACGTATGCGCCGTCCTTTTTGATGGAGAGGATAACGTCAGAATAAAATTCTTTGGTAGTCTTCTCTTCATCGGTATTGATGTTAAAAATTTCAACAGTGGGATTGAACTTAAATTCGCCTTGGGTACCGATTACATACAGCTGATTTCCAACAGCAAACTGACTGGAGAAACCGCTTTGACCGTAATTCAAGGTGCCGGCGTTCTTGTTGAAAGTTGCAAAGTGAACGAGCTCACTGGGGGTATCAAAGCCAATGACTTCGAACTCTATCTCTTCGGGCTCAGTTACTTCAGGCTCAGTTACTTCAGGCTCGGTAGCTTCGGGCTCGGTAGCTTCGGGCTCGGTAGCTTCGGGCTCAGTAGCTTCGGGCTCAGTAGCTTCGGGCTCAGTTGCTTCGGGCTCAGTTGCTTCGGGCTCGGTTGCTTCGGGCTCGGTTGTAGGATTGGTTGCAGGATCGGTTGTGGGATCCGTTGTAGGATTGGTTGCAGGGTCGGTTACTACGGGAGCACCCTCTACAACCTTAATAGTGATTTTCGTTTCTTGCTTAACATTCAAATGGGGATCTGTGAAGGAAACGGTAATTTCATAAGTTCCCTTTTCTGCAGTGATATTCTCATAGTTCGAGAAGGTCAACTCTGCAAACGTGTAAGTTTTATTCAGGCCTTCATCATTGTATTTAACAATTGCTTGAATGCCGGAGAGGTCAATTTTTTCGCCTACAGCGTACTCTGCTTTGTAGGAGTTCGGGTCGATAATGAAAGACTCGAGTTTGAGAGAGCCGCCAAAGTTACCGAAAAAGTCACATGCAACGAAGGAAAACATCATTGCAAGGGTCAAAACAGCTGCCAAAAGTCTGGTTGAATTCTTGATTGTCATTTTGGATTCCTCCTAAAAAATAATTTTTGTTTTTTCATTGCTAAAATTGTGATTTGGCATAACAGCCTCTATTTTTTTTGCCGTCACCTCGATTCTGATTTTTCTTTATGAGAAACACAGTATCTGCGTTAGTTCATCAAACGCTACGGTAGTTTTATACCTTTGTTCTGCTCTTAATAACAATCGTTGTTTTTACGTTGGAGCCGTCGGTAGCCAAAATCGTTACCGTAAGGCTTCTGTTGTTTCTTAAGAAGATAAAGGTTTTGGTAGCCTCATCAAAATGCACGTAGTTTTTCTCTTCAAATTCAAAAGCCACCTGTGATTCGTCGGCTAAGTGAGGCAACACCTCGTAGTCGATACGAACCGCGTTGGGATTGCTTGCAAGACTTTCAGGGGTTTTGTCGTACTTTCCGTCTGTAAATGCAAAACGGAACTCCGGGCATCCCTCCTCTTCGGCAATGCCGTACATTTGGTAGGTTTTGGGAACTTCGTTGAGAACGGTAATGCTGTCGCATTTGATTTCTTGAACATACTCCACGTGGTCAAACTCCTTAATCTTCAAGCCAAAGAAGTTAACCACTGCAATAGATGCAATATAAACGACAAGGATGACGATAACTATTGTTTTTTTCATTATTGCTTCTCCTTGTAAAACGCTTTAATTTTAGAAAGGTAAGTAAACACCTTGAATGCAGCCAAACAAAGTGCCACGATTGCAAGCTTTAACCACATTCCCGCATCACTACGGGAGGAGAGGAAGAACGTTATAGCAAACACAATTGCCGAAAACAAGAGCGCACTCACACCGGAACTCGTTTCGTTGGGGTTGTTGGTTTGCTCGTTAAAGGTTGCGTACTGCTCGTATTGAGGGTTCATAATGTCACTCTCTGCGCTGCTAAACAAGTGTGCAACGTACACACCGTAGATCATAACGCCAATCAGAATAGCATCATTTTTGGCAAGCCCTGCTTCAATAGCAAAGATGTTCACGGTAAAGATCAAACCAATCAAAGCAATGATCATCGGGAAGATCAATTTGGAGAACAGGAGCGTTGCATACGGCGTGGGCTGCACCTTATTGAGGTAGGAGCTGGAGCCGTCACGGCTGTAAACCGATGCGATGTCGATATTCGTCATCAGCATAATGAGTAGAATAATAACGATGTTAAAGCAAATGGTCATCTGCGTTCCGATAAAACGCGTGTCCATTGCCGAATAAAGCTTGTTGAGCAAGTAAATTGCCATCGGCATAACGATGACAAGCACAGCACCCAACTTAATGAACGAGTTGGAGCGAACGCCGGTAGTAAACTCCTTTTTGATAGCCGAGATGGCCGCGGGCAGCTTGTGGTTGGCACGAGCCTTGATACGATCATTCTTTTTGAACTCAAAAGGAGTAGATGCCATGCGATAGAACAACGGCTTGGAACACAAGAAGCAGAGGAGCAAAAGTCCAACTCCGGTTGCCATCAAGAACAACAGCGTTTTGAGCGTGTTCGAATGGAAGATAACGCTCGAAAGTCCTACGGTTCTACCGACAATCAACTCGGTGAAATCATAAATGGGAGAAAAGATTTCGGTGTAACCATCAAGGAAAGCTTGAATTTCCCAATACGTGTCACCCCAGCTCTCAATAAAGTTGATATTCTCGGGAATAAGACCAATCAACCACCATACCAGCAGAACCGCCCCACCGCCAAGCGCGATATACAACAGATATTGCAGAACCTTGACACGGTTAAGGAAGATATAGACAAACATAGCGGGAATGGAGAGCAGAGCCGCCAACAGAACAGGAATGCTCGAAATCAGTACGAACATCAAAATCAGCCAGGGATAATACAAAAGTCCCTTGGGATCGTGCAAACCGTATCCTCTTACTATCAAACCATACGCAATAAACATTGGAATGGTAAACATAAAGCTCTTTCTAAACTCGTAGACATAATAGGTTGCAAGCTTAGAAAAAAACACAAGCGAGGGGGTTGCGGGAAAAGTAAGAAGAACAGTGTTGTCCTTGGAAAAATAGAGCGATTTCATCAATCCGATCGTATCGGTTACAAGCGAAAGCAGGAGCATGATACCAAATACCAACGAGATGACCGAAACGGGGATATCATGTGTAAGCGAGAACAAGCCAAGCAGCTTTACAAAATAGAATACCACTGCAACGATAGCCGTAATGGCCGCAAACTCAATAAAGAGCCAGGTCGATTTGAATATCAGCTTTCTCTTGGAGCGCAGATAACTCATATCCAGCTTTTCCTTGAGCTGCATCTTGACCAGTGTAACGAGTGCTCGCCACTTTTCAAGCAAGGATGTGATGAATCCATCCTTTTTCAGCTTCGTTTTCGTCATACCGGCTCTCCTTTAAGAGGCAGGTTCTTGGTCTCCTGAACAGAAATGGGAGACTGCGTATTGCCGTCGATCATACCCATATAGAACTGTTCAAGCGGAACACCGCTTGCCTTAATTTCGGCAACGGTTTTAGTGCAAAGGATCTGTCCCTTTCGAATAATAGCAATGCGGTCACAGATGTTTTCTACAACATCGATGATATGGCTAGAGAAGAATACGATGTTACCGCGAGCTGCGTGCTCTTTCATACATTCTTTTACTTGGAAGATAGATTCGGGGTCAAGACCTGTCAGGGGCTCGTCCAAAATCCAAATCTTGGGGTTGTGGACCAGTGCCGACATAATGGTAATCTTTTGCTTCATACCGTGGGAGTATGTCTTCATCGGGTTATCGATTGCCGTTTCCAAACGGAATCTCTTAACGTACTCTGCAATACGCTCGTCACGCTCCTGGCGAGAAACGTTGTAAAGGTCTGCAATGTAGTTGATATATTCTCTACCCGTCAGATTTTCGTAAAGAGCGTAGTGGTCGGGAACAAAGCCGATTTGCATCTTGGCTTCTACCGACTGTTTGTTTACGTCATATCCGGAGACCTCAATTTCTCCCGAGGTAATGGTTTGAATACCAACAATAGACTTAATAATGGTGGATTTACCTGCGCCGTTAGGACCGAGGAAGCCGAAAATTTGACCGCCGTCAATTTCAAGGTTTGCCTTGTAAACTGCGTAAACGTCGCTGGTAGAATATCGTTTTGAGAAATCACGAAGGATCAATTTGCCTTCGTTTTGGGGATTCATGGGTTCTTGCATACTTCTTCCTGCAAGCTGTGCCTCAAGGGCGAGCCTATCAGCCTTAATCTTGCGGTTCCTTTCCGTAATAATTTCGTACGTGTCGGTAATTTCAAAGACTTGCTCATAGAGGAACCACATAGCAAACGAAAGCACTATGTAGACCACAAAATAGAGCGATTGATATACGGGGTATATCAACATTGTCAAATCTCCCATTTGGAATTCAAACGTAATGTCACGCAAATTCTCTGCCCACTCACCAAGCTTCTCTGCAATAAAGTTGGAGTTGATAAAGAAGAAGTCAACCGAGTGTCCCTGCGCGGTGAGCCAAGGGTTCATAAACATAACGAGCACGTAGTAACCAAAGAACGCCACCAAGGAATAGATAAACTGCTTCATTTTGGGGCGCTTGAAAAGCCTTAAGCTCATCAAAAGAATCGGCAGTATCATTGCCATGTAATGGTTAGACCAGAACTGAAGCGAGGATGCCTGAAGCCAGTTAACGTCGTCGCCGAGGTTTGGCATAATCATTGCGAAAAATGCGCCGAGTACGTTGATGAAGATGGTGAAGTAATACAACTTTTCCATCTTGAAAATCAGCACAAGCGGAATGATAAACATTGCCGTGTTGCAAAGGTGCAACGGCCAGTTGTGCATACCGGTAAGAGCGGCGAAATCATAAACGTAGCAGAACGATATCATCGTTGCCATGCTGATATAAAGCAAAGCAAATCTTCTTTGCTCATATTCGCATCTTGTAAACAGGAAGTGCACAGCCAAGGCAAACAAAACGGAACCATAAAGAACCAATCTGTGTGCCAACGTAAAATCGTTCAAAATGATGGAGTCGTTGCCATATCCAAAGATTGCTTGCGGCAACCAGTGCGGCAACGAAATGAGCAACATTCCCAAAAAGATAGCCGCTGTCAGCAAGCTCTTTTTGAGGTTGAAGGTCGGGCGTTTTTGTTTGGTGATTTGGAAGAGAGCCAAACCAAGTCCCACGCCAAGCTCAATGGCAAAAACGAGCAAACGGTAATGGAATCCATCAGCCAAAGCACCGTCTTGTGCTTGATTGAGAATAGGCAACGTAGCAATCGAAATTGCATAAACAATGGCAGCTACATAACGTGCGATGGGAGCTACCAAGGGAATGTGCTTTTCGAAGAACGGATAGATAACTGCCGCCAACTGCACGGTGTAAATCAACCAAAACAGTATAGCCGATAGCAAAACCTTTCCCATACCCTGCGGACCTTCGGAAATGAAGGGCGAGTGCACGTTGAGGCCTATTGTCTCCTGAATCAGCGGCCTGCCGCCAAGGAAACGGACAAAGAAGAGTGCGGAATAAATGAGCGCAACAATGCGCGTATTACTCAAGCGTTCTCCAAGCACATTCTTGTTTCGCAAGAAAAACAAGAATGCAAAAATAAGTAAACAAGATGCCACCGCGGCACCGTAATATAGATAATTCAACGCATTTTCCTCCCATGTAAGGTTGGTAATCTTTTACATTCAACTTTCAAAAAACAATCGTTTCAGCTTTCCAAAAAATCAGCCCCTATTTTGTTAAAAAAGGACTGATTTTTGGTGTTTTTGTTGTTGGTCGGAGTGACAGGATTCGAACCTGCGGCCTCTTGGTCCCGAACCAAGCGCACTACCAAACTGTGCCACACCCCGATGTGGTCTTTATGAGGTTAAATTAAACTTGTGCGATTGGTGAGGGTACCAAACCGCCAAATGTGATAGGAATTTGTTGGATTTGTGAATTCTCTTCACTTAACTATGACGACATTATATCACAACATAGCGCCTTTGTCAACCTTTTTTGCAAAAAACTTTCATAATATATATAGAAGATTGTTCTAAAATGAGAAAATCGACGCAAAAATGGGAATTGAGCCCGTTTTGGACTCAATTCCCTTTCGAAAAATCAGGTTCTTTATTATTTATTAATAATAAAGGTTGCGTAAGCAAAGGTCTCGCCCTTCACAAATTCGTAGCCTTCGAATACTACGCAATCTTCGTAAACGTGAACGATGTAACCCTCGGAACGGTTATCTCCACTGCCAACCAATACACGAGGTGTAGAGCAAGCGGGAATGTGCACCATGGTTGCATAGGTTCCGTCCTTATTGTCAATATTTTTATCATCGTTAGTCTTGCCGGGCTTGGCTTCCACAAGTTGCGAATCAAATGCCCAGTGTGAGTGACCGCTGAAGTATACTACGTTTTTGTATTTTTTGAAGAGCTCGTCAAATTTCTTGTACTCTACCGTGGAACTAATCATCGGCAATCCGTATTCGTTGCCCGAGGATGTTGCATCGCCTACCTGTTCGTCCATAAAGGTGTGGAAGAAGAAGAAAACGGTTCTATCCTTGTATTCTTCCAATCTTTCTTCAAACCACTTGAGCTGATGGTCATCCAAGAGGCGAGAGGTAGATTTTCCGTAATCGTAATAAATCTGATGCAAATAAATCATCACGCTTCCGTCGGGGAGCTCTACTACGTAGTCAAGGTTGTCTTTACCAAAATTAGAGTAGGTGAGGTCGCTGTCATAGTCTACAACCCCGCGGGTGTATTCCATATACCAATCGTAGGAGAACCCTGTATATTTGGACTCGTGATTGCCCGTGGTTGTAAAAATGGGCATATCGGGGGCGTATTGATAAATTTCTTGAATAGCCTCTGCGTGCAGAACGTACTCGCTTTCGATGTTATCATAGGAGAAATCTCCGCAAATACCAACGGTGATAGCGCCTTTATCGTAGAGCACCTTTGCAGCATTGATAAAGTGGTTGTAAGGAATGGAAGTGGCACCATAGCGCGTGCCTTGGTGTGTATCCGAAATAGCACCAAATGTATAAAGTTCTTCTTCGGTGAAGAGGCGTTCTTCGGGAATGGTATAAGAATAAACCACGTCACCGTCACCACTGACCGCCAACAAACGTGTTGCCCCCTTGGGGATTGCGGTAAAGGACTGAATGGTAACTTCGGCTTCAACCTCAGCCACAAACTCATCGGAATAAAGCATGGTGTAATCCTTGAGCTTGCCGTTGGCGTCTGCCCAATAGAAGGTGTAAACGTCAGAGGTTTCGGACAAGAAAGTCAGCGTTCCACCCGCAAATCCGGGGGTATCGTAAAGGAAGTTGTATTTGAGGATGCCGGCAGGAACGTAAACCTTGCCGCAACCGGTACAAAAGCCGTCCTCATAGATGTGATTCGCCGTTGCGGGAATAACGGTAACTCTGGTTTTTCCGCAGGAGCAGGTAGCGGTTTTCTCTCCGTCTGCTCCGCACGTAACTTGCTTTGTTACCGTTTCATTTTCGTAAACATGGACGTGGTAATCGCCTGTTCTGACAAAATAGAAATCGCGGTAATGCTGGCATTTGGAGCTGCTTGAGGATTGCTCAATCTTGATGGTGTTATCACCCGCCACAAGATTGACCTTGATGCCGTACATATACGTGCTGTACGTACTGATATCGCGCAACGGTGCATAATTCAAATCGGAATGACCGTAAGAAGTCTCGAATGTGTATTCATATTCGGTTCCTGCGTTGACGGTGTACTTTGTGCCGCGCTCCTGAGCATCCTTTAGGCGCAGATGAATGACCATTTCGTACTGTCCGTCCTCGGGAACGGTCACCTTGTAAACGATAAATTGCGCAGGATTTTGATTTTCGGTAACGTACCAGTGTTGAATTCCCCCTGCCGACGTGGTACTGCAACGCGATTCGGGCAGATAGTTCTTTGCCCAAACGTGAATGCCGTTTTTGTAAGACTCGAGCAGTTTGGGAGAGAAATTGTAAATGTCTTTTTTGCCGTCGCCATCAGCATCGTAAACAGAGGGTACGGCATAAAGCGGGATGGGCGCGTCCCCACACATCGAGCAAATACCGTTCTCATAAAGGTGGATTCCCGTTGCGGAAACTTCCCCGGTTTCTTCAGCTCCGCAAGAGCAAGCAAACAACTGCGTTCCGGCTTCGGTGCAGGTAGGCTCTTTGGTAATGCCCACAAATTCAAACAAATGCTCGTGAGGCGGTTTTTGCGGAGTTGTTTCTTCGGGAGTTGTTTCTTCGGGAGTGGTCTCTTCGGGAGTCGTGCCCGGCTCGGTAATCGGTTCCGTTGTAGGTTCGGTTGTGGGGTCGGTTGTAGGTTCGGTTGCGGGGTCGGTTGTAGGTTCAGTAATGGGCTCGGTAACAGATGTGGGAGTGTTTTCCTCGGTCGTCACCGCCGTTGTTTGCATCCCCAGCCAAGAAAAATCCGCGGGCAAGCAACTGCACAAAAGCAGCGCCAATAAAGTCAATAAAAGCGAGAGTTTCTTCATACTATTTCTCCTTTTAGTCAAAAAAATGGGTGGCATCTAACTTATTCGATTCTATTATAACATTTCTTTTGCCGTTTTTCAACATCTACGCTTAAATTATTTTCATCTGCGCGTAAAAGATATTGAATTTCGCACAAGGGCGTGATATAATAGTGCTAACGACAAACGAAAGGAGACGGAACGTGAAGAAAAAGCTCACCATTGGCATTCTCGCCCACGTAGATGCGGGCAAAACAACGCTTTCGGAAGCGATGCTCTATTTGTGCGGCAAGATTCGCGCGATTGGCCGCGTGGACCATCGCAACACTTACCTCGACACCAATGCCGTAGAACGCGAGCGCGGTATCACCGTTTTTTCAAAGCAAGCGCGTTTTTCTACACCAGTGTGCGATTTTATTCTGCTCGATACCCCCGGTCACGTGGATTTTTCGGCAGAAGCCGAGCGCACACTCACACTCCTTGACTACGCCATTTTGGTTATCAGTGCCGCCGACGGTGTGCAAAATCACACCCGCACGCTCTGGCAGCTGTTGGAATATTACAACGTTCCCACCTTCCTTTTTGTCAACAAGACGGATATTTCTATCAAGCTTGCTGAAGAGACGGAAGAAGAACTTTCCCGTGACCTCTCCCCCCGTTGCGTGGCTTTTCACGAGGCGCAAAACGACGCGGAGCGCGACGAAAAATTGGCAATGGCAGACGAAGAATTCCTCGATGCATTCTCTGCGGGCGAGGCGATAACCGATGAAGAAATCGCCACGGCGGTTGCCGAGCGTCGCCTCTTCCCCACTCTTTTCGGTTCCGCTTTGCGTTTGACGGGTGTTGAGCATCTTTTGCACACGCTCGACCGTTTTACCCTACCCCCTCTTTACGAAAACGCCGAATTCGGCGCACGTGTATACAAAATCGCGCGCGACGGCAATACGCGCCTGACCTACCTTAAGGTGACGGGCGGAACACTCCGCGCCCGCGATGAAATCCCCTATTTATCTGCCGACGGACAGCAAATGCGCGAAAAGGTCAATCAGCTCCGCCTCTATTCGGGCGATAAATATGAGCAGGTCGACAAAGCCGAAGTTGGCGAAATTTGCGCCGTTGTCGGTCTTTCCGCCACCTATGCGGGAATGGGACTCGGCTTTGAAAGTGACGCAGGGCGTCCCGTGCTCGAGCCCGTTCTTTCCTATCGCATCGCGCTCCCCGAAGGGTGCGACCCGATGCTATACTTCCCCCGCCTAAAGGAACTTGAGGAAGAAGAACCCTCTTTGCACCTCTTGTGGAACAGTGAACTCGGTCAAATTGAAGCGCGACTGATGGGAGAGGTACAAATCGAGCTTTTGCGCCGCCTCATCCTCGACCGCTTTGGCATTGCTTGCGAGCTGGATGCGGGCAGAATCCTCTACAAAGAAAAACCCGCCGCACGCGCGCTCGGCATCGGTCACTTTGAGCCTTTGCGACATTATGCCGAGGTGCAGCTGCTCATCGAGCCTCGTCCTGCCGGCTCGGGACTTTCGTTTGACGTGCACCTGCCGCCGAACGCGCTTGATTTGAATTGGCAACGCTTAATTTTATTCAACCTTTATGAAAAAGTCCACCGCGGAACGCTCACGGGCGCGATGTTGACCGATGCCAAAATCACACTTGTTGCGGCACGTGCACATCTAAAACACACCGAGGGTGGCGATTTTCGCGAGGCGACCTTGCGCGCTGTGCGCCAAGGCTTGATGCAATCGGGATGCATTTTGCTCGAACCCTATTACAAATTCCGCATCGAGCTCCCCTCCTCCTTTGTAGGACGTGCTATGTCGGATTTGCAAATGCGCACCGCCACCTTTGAGGTAGAGAGTGCCGTTGGAGACAGAACCGTCATTATCGGGCGCGCGCCCGTTGCCACACTGCACGACTATCCTCGCGAGTTGATTTCTTATACGCGCGGCGAGGGGCATATTTCCTGCACGTCTGACGGATACGAGCCCTGCCACAACCAAGAAGAGGTCGTTGCCGCCGCAAATTACGACCCCACCGCAGACTCCCAAAATACACCGCACTCGGTATTTTGTGAGCACGGAGCAGGTGTTATCGTTCCTTGGAATGAGGTTGAGGCTTGGAAGCATCTCGATGCCAACGTATCCTTAACCGATGCCGCGACAAATATTCTGCCCGCTCCGCGCAAGCTGGCAAACAAATATCAGTTAAGCGATGACGAAATCGAAGCCCTGATGCTGCGCTCCTTTGGCCCCATTCGCCGAAAACAATATGGTGAAAAACGCATCAACGCCGCCAAAGAAGAGAGAAAACACTCGCACAAAAAGCCCGTTCCCCAAAAGCACATGGTGATTGTGGATGGCTACAACGTGATTTGGGCGTGGAGCTCTTTGCGCGAGGTTGCCGAATTCAGCTTAGAAAAGGCGCGCGAGACGCTGATGGATATTTTGAGCAACTACGTCGCCTTTACCAAAACCGAGCTAACGCTTGTGTTTGATGCCTACCTCGTTCCCGACGGAGCAGGCTCGGAGCTTTTACACGACGGCTACCGCGTCGTTTACACAAAAGAAAACCAAACTGCCGACGCTTATATCGAGCGAATGATGCACGAGCTCGGGCCCAATTACAACATACGTATGGTATCGGGGGATAAACTCTTGCAATTCTCCGCGGTCCATTCGGGCATCCTGCGCGTCACCGCCGCCGAATTTGAAGCCGAGGTCGCCGCCGTAGGCGAGGAAATCAACGACTTTATCAAAAAACTTTCTCAAAAGCAATAAAAATACACCCCGTATGCAAAAACGCATACGGGGTGAGCTTTTATGGGTTGGTTCCGCTTTCTTTGAAAACGATTTCTGTATCATACAGATACGTATCCCACCCCTCTTCTTTGTGAATGGCATCCCATTCTTCCTCGGTGCCGTCAAAAACAATTTCTTTCAAACGGTCGGTGCTGTGAATGGCCCTTTCTCCAATGTATTTCACACTGTTGGGAATTGTAAGACGCTCCATCACACCGGGCATTTCAAATGCCGCACGCGCAATACCTACCGTATCTTCTCGCAAAGCAACATCGACAACTCCGTGTTGGAAGCTGATAGCCCAATTATCAACGTAAGTTACGTTATCCTCTACTTGAACCAACTTTTTGCAGCCGTAGAAAGCGTTGGAGTCAATATACGTTACGCTATCCGGAATATTGATTTCACTCAGCTTGCTGCAATAGTAAAAGGTATTGCTCTCAATTCCAACAAGTCCTTCGGGCAAGGTGATACGCGTCAAGGAATAGCACTCCAAAAATGCGCGGGAACCTATTTGCGTAACGCCTTGCGGAATATGAATGTCTGTAAGTGAGCGACAACGTTCGAATGCCGATGAACCAATGCTCGTAACGCTACTCGGAATAGTAATGCTAACAAGAGCACTGCAGTATTCAAACGTTCCCCACTGAATGGTCGTAATCCCCTCAGGCAATACAATACTTGTTATTGAGCTACACTGGCTAAATGCTCTGCCACCGATACTTGTAACACTCTTGGGAATGTTGATACTCCTGAGTGCCGAGCAATACGAAAATGCATAATTGCCAATACTCGCAATTCCTTGAGGAAGCGTTACACTTTTCAAGTGATAATCGCTTTCAAAAAGGCCTTCCTCTATGCAATCCAATCCATCCGGCAGAACGACCTTTTCAAGATAGAAAATATCGGCAAACGCGCGCGCGCCTATTTTTGTCACGCCGGACGGCACGACAATCTCCTTTAAGATGCGGCAGGAATAAAATGCTCCGGCACCGATTTCAACCAATCCTTCCGGGAGAGTGATGCTTTCGAGTGATTTACAGTAGGAAAATGCATATTCATCAATCACCGTTATGGTTTCGGGGAGCGTGATGCTTTTGATTTGTTCGCAACCGTAGAAAGCATTTTTGCCAACCGCCGTGACGTGATAGCCACAGAAATTTTCGGGAATGATGATATCCTCGTCGGTACAATTACCGACGCCTGCTACCGAGAAGGTTTTGCCATCAGGATTGACGGCATAAGCAAGCCCCAAAGAGCCTGTAGCGGGAATAAGCTCCTCATCGAGCTTTGCACCGCAACGCTCGCAAAATTGACATTTGAGACCGGGCTCTCTTTCGACGGGATCACCGGGTGTGGGAAGCTTGATAGTGGGCTCTTTTTCAACAACCCACTCCCCTGCAAAGTGAGGCAGGAGTGCCATAATCTGCGTTTCTTTTTCGCCGCAGGAGCAAACGCGCACCTGTTCGCCTTTTTCGGAGCAGGTCGCCGCCTTAACAACTTGCCACTGACCAAAAGCATGCTTGTGTGGAAGGATGGAATTGGGCCCGTTAGGCGAATTTGGGGAATCTGCTTCTCCCGAGTGCAACCAAACGGCAACCCCAAAAATCACTGCCACAACAAGACATAAGCAAGCCGCCAAAGCTCCCCATCTGACCCACGCACGGCTCGGGTGATTTTTTTGATCGGGGGCTGCATCGAGAATCAGTTGTACGTCAATGTTTCGCATTGCACCAAAAAGCATTTTGCCATTCATCTTACAAAGCCCTCCTTTTTCAAAAAATCTTTCAATTTTTGTCTTGTGCGAAACATCAGCATCGCCACGGCGTTCTCTTTCATACCAAAATCTTTGGCAATCTCGGAAATGGGCGTGGCGTACCAATATCTGCGAACAAAAATTCTCCTGGTCTTTTTGGGCAACGACCATATAAAGCGGTTCAAAGCATCGCGCAAGGCAAAGCTCTCGCCCATATTCTCGCCCTCATCTGCATCGGCAATACATTCGTCAAGCTCGTGATAAATCAAGGGTAGCTTTCCGCCACCGCGCTTTTGGGCTGTTTTTTCTTCATACCGATTGAGTGCCAACTGATTGCTGATCATACCAACATACCCTTTGAGCGGGTCGGGGCGGTTTGGCGGAACCGTGTTCCAGGTTTTGAGATATGTATCGTTCACAATCTCCTTTGCATCCTCATCATCAGATAAAATTTGATAGGCGATATAATGACAGTACCGCCCGTATTTTTTATCTGTTTCTGCTATTGCAACCTCGGAGCGTGCCCAATATAGGTCTACAATCTGGTTGTCTTCCATGTTTTTTCTCCTTTGCTACGTATTCTGTAAATTTGGCTTCAACAACCAAAACAGAAAAGGTGACATACACATCACTAAAGCGTTAGAAATTTATTATATTATAGCACACTTTTGCGAACTTGCATAGACAAAAACAGACAAACACCATCATTTGGATGGTGTTTGTCTGTAAATTTTATTATGAGAGATTTCTTATATAGTCTTCAAGCTCGCTCTTGATGACCGAGACCTGTGGGCCGTAAACGACCTGCACGCCTCCGCCACGGCGAATGACACCACGAGCACCGCTTGCTTTGAGGATATCTTCCGAAACAAGGCTCTCATCCTTGACCGTTACGCGCAAACGGGTAGCACAACAGTCGAGCGTGACGATGTTTTCTTGTCCGCCAAGACCTTCGAGAATGAGTCCTGAAACACCACTGTCATCCTCGCTCTTTTGCGCGTTCTTCTTTTCGTTATAGTCCGCTCGGGTGTAGAGCTTGACCTCTTCTTCTCCCTCTTCGCGCCCCGGCGTTGCATAGTTGCGACGAAGAATCAGGAAACGGAACAGGAAGAAATAAACAATGAAATAAATGGCACCAACCAAGGGAATCATCAACCAATTCGTCTTTGCATTACCTTGCAGAATACCGAAGAGCGTCAAGTCGATAAGACCGCCCGAGAAGGTCATTCCCACACCCACGTTCAACAAATGCATCAGCATATAGGCAAGCCCCGCAAGCACCGAATGGATAACGTAAAGAATGGGGGCGACAAACAAAAAGGTGAACTCGATGGGTTCTGTAATACCCGTAAGCATTGAGGTCAACGCCGCAGAGAGTAACAGTCCCCCTGCAACCTTTCTCTTCTCTGGGCGTGCGCAGGTGTACATTGCCAATGCCGCACCGGGCAGACCGAATATCATAAGCGGGAATTTACCGCTCATAAAGCGGCAGGCTTCCACCGAGAAGCGCGCGGTGTTGGGAGATGCGAGCTCGGCAAAAAAGATGTTTTGCGCACCGTATACCATAACACCGTCAATCAAGGCAGAGCCGCCAACACCCGTCTGCCAGAACGGCAGATAGAAAACGTGGTGCAAACCGAACGGAATCAAAATGCGTTCAATAAAGCCGTAAATGAGCGTTCCCGCATACCCCGAACGCAAAACGAGGTCACCCAGAGCGTAAATACCCGTTTGCACAAAGGGCCAAAGGAAGAACATCAAAACGCCTACAAGGATATACGCCAACGTGGAAATGATGGGCACGAACCGCGTGCCGCCAAAGAAGGAAATGACGGTGGGTAGCTTGATTTTATAGAATCGGTTATGCAACCAAGCCACACCGAGACCGACAATGATACCGCCGAACACACCCATTTGCAAGGACTCAATGCCCACAACGTTTGCAACAGTTCCCTCGGGCATTGCCCCGGCGGCGAGCTTGCCGCTGATATCCAAAAGGGTGCTAATGGTCTTGTGCATAACAAAGAAGGCAATGGCAGCCGAAAGTGTTGCCGTTGCTTTTTCATTCTCTGCCATACCAAGAGCTACACCCATAGCAAACAGAAGCGGCAGATTGTCAAAAATAACCGTTCCTACCGAGGCGAGCAATGAGAAAACGGTGTAAGAAACCGTACCCGGGCCCATAATGCCCAAAAGGTTATATGCCTCAAGCGTTGCCTCGTTAGTAAAGGATGCACCCACGCCCAAAAGCAGACCTGCTATCGGTAAAAGGGCGATGGGCAACATAAATGCACGTCCTACACGTTGCAGAACCTCAAAAAATCCGCTGCCGAATTTTCGCTTTTTTCCAATGGTTTGTGTGTTTGTCATAAATCCCCTTCCCCCGTAACAGTATAGCACATCACAGCATCCTTGCCGCCTATGCAATCCCCGGGATGGTATTCTATATTTTCAATTTTGTCAGGCTCGGTAACTACCATCGAGCAAATTGCGGAAAGTCCGCGCGAGCGAATAAGGGCAATATCCACGTCGGCAATCGGTTGTCCCGCCTTGATGCGGTCTCCCAATGCCACATGCAGGCGAAAGCCCTCGCCCGCAAGGCTAACGGTATCCACACCGATGTGTAGGAGCAAGTCTGTTCCGTTTGCGCTCATCAAGGTAAGCGCGTGAAGCGAATCGGTCACAGATGTGATGATTCCGTCCACCGGTGCAAACACCTTCCCGTCGGCAGGTTCAATTCCAATTCCCTCACCTAAAATGCCACCTGCAAACACCTCGTCGGGAACTTTCGAGAGGGGTACTGTTTTTCCTGTACAAGGGGCTATCAAACATTCTGTTTTCTTTTTCATTTTTCTCCTCCAAAGAATTATTCACATTTCAAAACACACTCACGCAATTCCAAAAGATATGGAGTGGAAACCGAGAGTTCATCGACGTGCATATCGCAAAAGCGTTGCGTGAGCGAGAAATCTGCGGCAAGCTCGCCGCAAATACCTATCCACCCGCCCGACTCGTGTATAGCCTCTGCCGCCGATGCAATTAGGCGCAAAACGGGCTCCCGATTGGAATCACAAAGCGATTCCACGTACGGATTTTGCCTATCCGCCGCCAGCGTGTATTGTAAAAGATCGTTTGTGCCGACCGAAAAAAAGTCTACTTCGCGACCGAGCTCACGGCACATAATCGCCGCCGCAGGCGTTTCTATCATAATACCGATTTCCAACTTTTTATCATAGTCTTGTCCGCGTTCCGAAAGCGCCTGCATACATTCGCCAATTAGGTCGCGGCATGCGCGAACCTCGTCGACACTCACAATCATCGGAAGCATTAGGGCAACTTTGCCGTGCGCGGATGCGCGCAGAATGGCACGTATCTGTTCGCAAAAGAGCGTTCTCTCACGCAGGCAAAGACGGACACCTCGCAAGCCGAGCGCGGGATTTTCCTCACGTGGCAAAGAAAGATAAGAAACCTGCTTATCCGCTCCAATGTCGAGCGTGCGAATAACCACGCGCCGCCCCTGCATCCGCTCAGCGACCGCTTTGTAGCTTTGATAGAGTCGCTCCTCATCGGGGGCGCGGTCAAGCGAAAGATACAAAAATTCACTCCTCAAAAGCCCGATGCCGTCGGCACCGCCCGAAAGGGCTGCATCGATTTCCTCTTCTCCTCCCACGTTGGCATAAACGAGAACGCGATGACCGCCCTTTGTAACGGCAGATTTATTCATCAAGGTATGCAAAGCACGCTCGCGTTCCTGTGCCATTTGAGCATCTTTTGCACAACGTGTGGAGAAATCGGCTCTCTCTTCCTCGCTCGGTGAGAGTGTAAGCGTTCCGCTTTCGGCATCTAAAAGCGCGACGGTGCCGTCGTATTCCTTGGGGATTTCCCCCGCCGAAACAAGTGCGGGAATGCCCATTGCGCGCGCCAAAATGGCGGTGTGTGAGTTGGGAGAGCCCTGGGCCGTAACAAATCCCAATAACGTGGAGCGGTCAAGCCCTACGGTTTGCGAGGGCGTTAAATCATTTGCCACAAGAATATAAGATTCCCCCGTTTGCTCTGCCGCGCTTTCGCCTTTTCCCGACAGTTGTTCGATGACTTGAGAGCAAACGTCTCTGATATCTGCCGCACGCGCACGCAGATAGGGGTCGTCGAGTGCCGCAAGCGTGGCAGAGAGCTCATCCGATGCCGCCCCCACCGCCGCCTCGGCAGAAAGCCCCTCTAAAAGAGCGCCCTCCATTGCTTCGAGTAAGTCCTCGTCCTCAAGGAGCATTGCGTGAATGGCAAATATCTCGGCGGCATCTGCCCCAATGTCCTCTTCGGCTGTTTTTTGCAAATTGGCTATCGAGCGCGCAACAGACGAGATGGCATCATAAAGACGTGCGCGTTCTTCTTCGATTCCATGCCCCATTTTCTCACTTTTTTGCGCGGACGTGTGCAAAAAACGCAGTTTGCCAACGGCACACCGCGCGCCGATGCCCGTGCCGTGTACGACTTTAGTTTTCGATTGTTTCATCACCCAGAACTGCCCCCGTAGGATTCCATTGTGTGCGGCAAAAACGTTCAAGCTCAAGGGCGGCTTTTTCCTCGTCCTCACCCGAAATTGAAAAAGTCAGGGTGGTGCCGAGAACCGCACCAAGCATCATCAGGGAAATCAACCGCTTGCCGTCTGCCGTTTTGCCGTTTGCCTTGACGCTGATATGCGAAGCAAATTGCTTTGCCACCGCTACAAGTCTGCCCGCAGGGCGCGCGTGCATTCCGTCTTTATCTTGAATGGTATAGGTAAATTCTTTCATTCTCTCACTCCTGTGTGGACGATTGCGTTTGTTGCAACCGCCGATTTTTGCCTTTGCTTCTATTTTGCCAAGTTGTGCAAAAATTATACTTTGCCGTATGTTTTTGAAAAACAAAAAAACGGCACCTTCCACACGGAAAGTGCCGTTTTTTAAATTACATGTTATCGATAATATACATAAAACACAATAATGGTGCGTTCCTTGCCACCGTGCTCAAGGTCGGGGGCGGTAATGACAACGCCATCCTTGGAAAGCAGCTCCCACGCTTGCATCTGTTCGATTTTGCATCGAAAGACAACGTCCGCGGAAGCAAAAACAATGAGCTCGTCGTCACGAATATTGAGTCCGCCGTTGCGACCGATGACCTCGTCCACACCGTCTCGCTTTTCGGTGACGTAGCGGATGTGGTGGTTTGCCATCTGTCGCGCCATCTCCCAACGGCATGCACGGCTGTTGGGGTCTTTTTTGCGGGAAAAGAGTTTGAACATACAGTGTCTCCTCTCTTTTTGTCTGTTAGAACGAAACCTGCTTATCCCCTACCAAAAACGCTTTTGCCGCAAGATATTCCTCTTGCAAGCGTTTTGCCTCGGGGGATGCAAGGTCGAAATTGCGACGCTTGAGTGCGCGCAGCATAATGTTTTTTGGGGTTTCCTCGGGGTCGATAAGCTCGAGTGCACAAACGGAATAACCGCAGGCTTCCAAACGTTTGAGACGCAAAGCATCGGTTGCGGCATCACAAAGCTTTTGGCGCAACATGGAATGCTCGGCAATAAAGGAAAGTGCCCCACAATCAAGCGTGTGGTTCATTTCGTGGTGACAGCAAGGCGTTGACAGAATCACGTCCGCTTGCCACTCGGTCGCCTTGTTCAATACAAAATCGGTAGCAATGTCGCAAGCGTGCAAGGAAATCACCAAATGCACGTGCTCGTTGCATTCGTATTTGTTGACGTCACCGTGGATAAATTCCAAGCCGTCAAAATTTAGCTTTTTTGCCACCTCGTTGCAGTATGCCACAACGTCGGGCTTAAGGTCAACGCCCGTCATACGGACGTCTCTGTGCAAAACCTCGGTAAAATAGTGATATGCCGCAAAGGAAAGATAGCTTTTTCCGCAACACAGGTCGCAAATGCGGAGTGTGCCCGTGGCGGGCAGATGCCCGATGCAATCGCGGATAAGTTCGAGAAAGCGATTGATTTGACGGAACTTTGACTGGCGTTTATCGCGTACGCGACCGCTTTCGTCGCTAACGTCCAAAAGCTTAAGAAAGGGCTCGTTACCCGAAAGTATATAGTTCTTTTCGCGGTTATTGCTCTCAATTTTGGCGCACGGTGCATCGTTTTGCTCCATTGCGCGCGAGAGCTTGTCGCCTCCGATAAGCGCGACCTTGCCCTTTTTGGAAGAACGCAATTCGCAATCCCCCTGCGTGGTGATAACGTTGATTTGCGCCCAAGCGGATGCGATTTGCAACAGACGCGCATCATCGTTGGTTGCAATATTTTCGTGTAAAGCCTTGTTGTCGGCACGCAAGGTTTCGGCTTGCAACACCGTTTTGCCGCCTACGCGACGCAACGTGAGTGTGCACTTGACGTTTGCCTTGTCAAGGGGCTTGGAAAGCACTGCTTTTTTCAAGACGCCCAACTCCCCTGCCGCCACAATCAATTCTACGATTTTGGTGTATGCATCACTCGTCATCGTCCTCTGCCTCGGCTTTCTTCTTTTTCAAATAGTCGCTAAAATAAAATTTTTCTTCTTTGCTTTCCTGTACGCGGCGGAAGTTGTTTCGATGTGCAAAAAGCACAAAAAAGGTGACAAATACCGCCATTGCCATTTGTAATCCCGCATTTGCAAACGCCTTAACAAAAAGTGGATACAAAAGAGAGATGGCTACCGAGCCGAAGGCTACCAACTTGGTAGCAAATACCGAAAGCCCGAAAACAATAAGCAACAATACCGCAATAATGGGGTGAAGTGCCGCAGCCGCACCAAACATAGTGACAATACCCTTGCCACCGTTCATGCGGTAGAATACGGGGAACATATTGCCGACAACAACAAAGAACAAGGCAAGTCCCGCTCCGTTGGCTTCCCAAACAAATCTGCCAAACCATACGGCAAGGTAACCGATAAAGAACTCGCACAAAGCACTTACAACTGCCATTTTTGTGCCAAAAGAAACCAACATATTGTAGGTTCCCGCACTCTTTCTGCCAACGGTACGAATATCCGTTCCGCAGATGCGGCGAGAAATCAGAATGGCAGGCGAAATGCTGCCCAAAAGATACGAAACCGCCATGCAAAGCGCCGCACCCAAAATGCTGGCAATCGCAACGGCATTGATGGGAAGATTGAATTGCACAACAATCCAGTCTACCAAATTCCACACCTTTTCAACCACCGGCACTTCTTGTGCCGCTGTTAAAAACATATTCATACGACCTCCATCAGAACAGTTCTATCAATTCCTTCGGACTCTTGGTAAAGTTTCGAATACTGCCGTCGTTGCAAACCGCTGCCATATCCTCAATGCGACAGCCGTACTTGCCTTCAATGTAAATACCGGGCTCAAAGGTTACCACGTGTCCGCGTTCCAAAACGTCTTTTTTGTCTGCCTTGGGAGAAAGACGGGGTTCTTCGTGCACGAACATTCCCACGCCGTGACCCAGGGAGTGACCGAAGCAGCCCTTGTATCCCGCACCGTGAATGACGTTGCGCGCGGCGGCATCGAGCTCGTAGCAAGAAACACCCTCGGCGGCAGCTTCAAGAGCAACCGCTTGTGCCAAAAGGACGGTGTTGTAAACCTTTTTGATATCCTCGTCGGCGCGGCCGAGAACGACCGTACGTGTCATATCCGAGCAATAACCGTCAAGACGTGCACCAAAGTCCATTGTCAAAAAGCCTTTTTCCAACTTAACCGGGCGCGGAACACCGTGCGGGCGAGAAGAGTTTGTGCCGGACACCGCGATGGTATCAAATGCCAAGCCCTGCGCTCCGTGGCGACGCATATACATTTCCAACTCAAGGGCAACGTCAATTTCGGTCATCTCGGGGGTGAGCACCTTGAGAATATGTGCAAAAGCCCCGTCGGTAATGTCTTGCGCGCGCGCGATGGCTTCCAATTCTTCATCGCTTTTATGTAAGCGCAGGCGGTTCAAAAGCACCGACGCTCCGCCCTCAATAGTGGAACCCACGAACAGACTGCGGTAACGCTCGTAGGAAGCATACGAAAGATTGTCTTCCTCAATCACAACACGCGCACAGTTGTTGTCAGCGAGAATGGTGCACATCGCATCGCGTGCACCCTTTTCGGGGGTGAGCACCTGCATATCGCGGCAAGCCTTTTCCTTTGCCGCTTCCGCATATCGAAAATCGGTCAGGAGATAAGCTTCCTTTTGCAAAACGAGAACAATACCGTCGTGGAACTCAAAGCCCGAAAGATACTGCTGGTTGAGTTGGTCGGTAATAATGGCGGCATCATATCCGTTTTCTATCATTAAAGCTTGAAAATTCTTCAAATTTGACATATTCAAATCCTCTTTTCTAATTGCTCCTTTCATTATATCACAAATTCGGCAAAAAGTATAGTATTTGCAAAAATTTTTTTCGCTTCCCTTTTGCGACAATTTTATCGGGGGACGGGCGATATAATAAGGACAGAACAACAAAGGAGGCTTGGTATGGAACAAGAGGTTTACGTGGATTTGTATTTTCTCATCAACACCTGTATGAATTTGCTTTCCTTGATGATAACGGCAAGCCTGCTCCACCGCAAGGTCAGCCGATGGCGCGCTTGGCTTGCCGCCGCCGCGGGAGGGCTTTGGGCGGTGCTCGCACTCTTTTCGGGAGTGGAAGGTTTTTGGGGACTGCTTTGCGACGGGGCTGTCATTTTTTTGATGTCCTGCGCCGTATTCGCAACCAAAAAAGCACCGCTCTCAACGCTTTTGAAATGTACGGTCGTGGGCGTTCTTACGTCTATGATTCTCGGCGGTGTGATGACCGCACTCTACGCTCTTTTCAATCGCATCCAACTCCCCTTGGGCGAGACGCAGGAAAACGGCAGCTCTCTTCTCATCTTTGCGCTGATTGCCGCACTGGCAGGGCTTGCCACCGTGCAGGGCGGGCGATTTCTCGGACTTTCCAAAAAAACGGAATACGTGACCGTGAAAGCCGAACTGTTTGGCAATACCGTGACCTTGCGCGCTTTGGTAGACACCGGAAACCATCTGCGAGAGCCTATCAGCGGCCGTAGCGTCATTGTAGCCGATAAGGCGCGTATTCTTGAGGCTCTGCCCCCGTCTCTCTCTGCGGCGCTGCAAAGCCCCTCTGCCGAGAGGTGGCTTTCCGACAAGCAATACGCCACGCACATTCGGCTCGTTCCCACCAACACAGCAACGGGTTCGGGAATGCTGCCTGCCATTCTTCCCGATAAGCTCACCCTCATAAGCGGCAAAGAAACCTACCCCGCCGATTACTTAATCGCACCGGCACCAATGGAGGAAAGCTCCGATTTTGATGCCGTCATCGCGATGCACTGACATCACCACAGGAGGCAACCTATGACTTGGTTCAACCGTTTGCGACTGAAAATAGTCGCCTTGTTTTGCAAACCGAAAGAGCTCTTTTACATCAATGGGCCGGACACTCTCCCCTCTCCACTCTCGCAGGAGGAAGAAGCCGATTGCATTGAACATATCGACGATGACAACGTGCGAGCACGCCTCATCGAGCACAATCTGCGTTTGGTGGTCTACGTCGCCAAAAAATTCGAGAACGTGGGCACGGGCATTGAGGATTTGATTTCTATCGGAACAGTCGGGCTTATCAAGGCCATCAACACCTTTCGTGCCGACAAAAGCATTAAGCTTGCTACCTACGCTTCGCGATGTATTGAAAATGAAATTTTGATGTATATTCGCAAAAACAATTCGCAACGCACCGCCATCTCCATTGACGAACCGCTCAACACCGATTGGGACGGCAACGAGCTTTTGCTCTCCGACATTTTGGGAAGCGAGGAAGAAAGCATCTCGTACGAATTAGAGCAACGCGAGGAGAGGCAAATGGTGCGCGATGCGGTTTGCAATTTGGCTCCGCGAGAGCGTGAGCTCATTGAGTTGCGCTACGGGATGCGAACAGGCAGAGAAATGACTCAAAAGGAAGTCGCCGACCTTTTGGGAATATCACAGTCTTATATTTCCCGTCTCGAAAAACGCATTCTCTCCTCTCTGCGCGAAAACCTTGCCGGAAAGATATGAAAAGACCTCATCCGCTTTTTACGGATGAGGTCTTTTCAAATAACCTTATGTAGATTATTTAATGGTCTCGATAACAGCCTTTGCGAGGTCAACGAGAGCATTGCCGGTAACGTAGTTTACTACTACACCGATAACTGCAACGATAACTGCGAGGAGCAGTGCGCAGAAATAGGAGCGAGCAAAGTTACGACCGTTGCGGTTCTTGGAACCGATCGCATTGATCAGGAGAATGAGCCAACCAAGTACGGGAATAGCGTACAGAACTGCGCGCCAGAAATAGCCCCAGCTGGAGATGGGTCTATAGGACTTCGGCAGGTGCTTCTCGATTTGTCTGAGTTGCTTTCTCTTGGAGATCTTCTTTGTCTTCATAGTTATTTTTCACCCTTTCCTCTGACGTAGTCAGAATGTTTACAATAATAGATTACCACTTTTTTGGGTGTTTGTCAAGGGGTATTTTGCTTTTTTTTGAAAAATATTTCGTTTTTCACAATAATATTCAGTCACTTTAAACAAAAACTTTAGCGCGCTACAAAAAAAGCCAAAAAGTGGCAAAAAAAAGCAAGCGGAAAGACGTTTGCCTTTCCGCTTGCTTGACACTTTTTTCCACTAAAAAGCGCGCAAAAAGTAGGCCTTTTCAAATTGGTGAAAAGCCCTTTGTGTATGGGACAAAATTAAATTGCGCCCAACAAAAATGCAGCAGCAGCACCGATGACACCGGCAATTACACCGATGAGCAGAGCGCAGAAATAGGAACGCGCGTAGCTGCGACCGTGACGGCTCTTGCCGGCAATGGCGTGTGCCAAAAGGAAGATCCAACCGATTACGGGAATGGAATACAGAACACTGCGCCAGAAGTAGTTCCAAGGAGAGAGGGGTCTGTATGCCTTGGGAAGAAGCATATCGGTTGTTTTGGTGTTGATTTTGATTCTCTTGTTCTTTTTCATATTTTTTCACCCTTTCTTCGGCAATAGCCGAAATATTACACCTATAGAATACCATCTTTTTCTTTTTTTTGCAATAGTTTTTTCGTTTTTTTCATACTTTTTTCACAAAAAACACGCAAAAAACAAAGATAATATCAAAGAGAATATTTCATATAAGCGGTGCCGTCAAGGCTCTTCCACGTCAGTTGTACACCGTCGAGAATCAAATATCCGTGAGGGCTATTCTCTTTCGGGATAGAAACCGAACCGGGATTGAGGTAAAGATATTCCTCGTGCTCCACACATTTGGGGACATGGGTGTGGCCGTGCAAGAGAACGTCTCCCTTTTGCAGGGGCGGGAGTTTATTCTCGTTATATACGTGGCCGTGTGTTGCATAGATAACACGCTCACCTGCCACAAGAATCGCATAGTCGGCAAGTACGGGGAATTCCAATACCATCTGGTCGACCTCGGTATCGCAGTTTCCGCGTACGCAAAGCAGTTTTTCTTTGATGCCGTTGAGCATTGCAATCACTTCTTTGGGTGCATAATCACGCGGCAGGTCATTGCGCGGTCCGTGATAAAGCACGTCACCGAGGAGCAGTAACTTGTTCGCATTCTCACGCTCAAATACCCCCAACAGCTCGCGGCAGTAATAAGCCGAACCGTGAATATCGGATGCAATCATCCATTTCATGTCATCAGTCTCCTTAATTTTTCAAACTATGAATAGGCGCAGGGATTCTTCCGCCGCGACCAATAAATTTTGCCGGGGAATACGTATTGATAGCCATAATGGGAGCTGTGCCCAAAAGACCGCCAAACTCCACGCTCTCGCCCGCCTTTTTGCCGTATGCCGGAATAAGACGAACCGCCGTTGTTTTGGTGTTAACAACACCAATGGAAATTTCATCTGCGATAATACCGTTGATAACGTCCTCGGGAGTATCTCCGGGAACGGCAATCATATCAAGACCGACCGAGCAAACCGCCGTCATAGCCTCAAGCTTCTCCAAGGAGAGCGCACCGCGCTCAACCGCGGCAATCATACCTGCATCCTCGGAAACGGGGATAAACGCGCCCGAAAGACCGCCTACGTGCGAGGATGCCATAACGCCGCCCTTCTTAACAGCGTCGTTGAGCATAGCAAGCGCTGCGGTGGTTCCGTGTGCACCGCAGGATTCGAGTCCCATACCCTCAAGAATGTGTGCCACAGAGTCGCCGATGGCGGGGGTGGGCGCGAGGGAAAGGTCTACGATACCAAAGGGGGTGTCCAAGCGTCTTGCCGCCTCGTTTGCCACGAGTTGACCGACACGTGTAATCTTAAATGCGGTTTTTTTGATGACGTCTGCAAGCTCCGAGAGATTGCAGTCGCCGGCTCTGCGAATAGCAGATGCTACTACACCGGGGCCGCTGACACCTACGTTGATAGCCGCTTCGGGCTCACCGATGCCGCAGAATGCGCCCGCCATAAACGGGTTATCCTCGGGTACGTTGGCAAACACAACGAGCTTTGCGCAAGCGATGGAGTTCTCATCGCGCGTTAGATATGCCGCGCGTTTGATGGCAGAACCCATCATAGCAATAGCATCCATATTGATGCCCGCCTTGGTAGATGCTACGTTGACAGAAGAGCAAACGTTTCTTGTTTCGGCAAGCGCCTCGGGCAGAATAGAAATAAGATTCTTCGCGCCCTCAGTCATTCCCTTTTGCACAAGGGCGGAAAAGCCGCCGATAAAGTTGATGCCGAGCGTATCTGCCGCACGTTGCAGGGTGTGTGCGATTTTGAGATACCCTTCGGGAGACGCCGCACCGCCCACAAGAGAGATGGGCGTAACGGAAACGCGCTTGTTGACAATCGGGATGCCGTACATCTTTTCAATGTCGTTGCCCGTTGCCACGAGTTTTTCGGCACGTTTGGTAATTTTATCGTAAATTTTATCACAGAGACGGTCCACGTCCTCGCTGACGCAGTCCCACAGGGAAATTCCCATAGTGATGGTGCGTATGTCGAGGTTTTCCTCGCGGATCATATTGATGGTCTCTAAAACGTCGTGTGTATTGATCATTGCCTAAATCCTCAAATGTGGTGCATCGTGTTGAAAATGTCCTCGTGCATTGCGTGGATCATCAAACCCTTGTCCTCGCCAAGTTTTGTGAGCGCATCGGCAAAATCGGCAAACTCCACGTCAAGAGCGTCGATATCGGCAAGCATAATCATTGCGAAATATTCGGAGAGTACACTTTGTGTAATATCGAGAATGTTTGCACGGTATTTTGCACATACTGCCGCCACGTCGGCGATAATTCCAACGGTATCCTTACCTGTTACGGTGATAACTGCTTTCATAAAAGGGACCACCTTTCTGTTTTTTTTATTCCCCTTTATTATACTTGATAGTCACTCAAATGTCAATAGCCAATCCGTATGAAATCACTTTTCAAAAAGAAAGATGAATTGATAATTTCACCAAAAATAAAGCACCCCATTGACAAGCCCTCATTTTTGTGGTATAATGAGGAAAACATTTTTGGAGGTACTGATTATGAACAGCGATTCCGGTTTTGGTTCGAGCGGCGCTCCCTTTGAATATACCGTTGCCGAAGCAAACAACAAAGCTCTTAAAACCAAAAAAACGCTCTTTATTGTAGCCTATGTGCTTTACGTATTGGTCGTTTTTGCAATCCTTTCCAGCATTAACCCCTATTTGATTGCTCTTGTTCCCGTTACTTTGTGGATGGTTATTTGGCTCACCTGGAGATTTACACAGGTAGAGTATGAATACTCTTTCTTCTCCGGTGAACTCACCGTTAACCGCATTCTCGGTAACCGCACACGCAAAAACTTGGCAAAGGTTCGCATTCAAAGCTTCTCCGCAGTATTCCCTGCAACCGAGTTGAACCAATCCAAAATTGAAGCCTTTGCAGTCGAAAAAACAATCTTTGCAGCATCCGCAGCAACCGCAGAAAACCTGTGGGTTGCCCTTTGGGAAGATGCCGAGAGTGGCAAGCACTGCGCTCTCTACTTTGAGCCCAACGAAAAGGCTGTCAAAATTTTGAAGTACTACAACGCCTCTGCAATGGCGAAGTAAGAATACACAACAAAAACAGCTCACCGACCGGTGAGCTGTTTTCTTATCCCTCTGTTTTTTGATGTTTATAATACCATCTCATCGGATTTTTGACAACATAGTTTAGATGCTCTTCATAATCTTTTGCATCGCGAATAACGTGGTCATAAAAAGACCTTTGCCAAATGTTTTCTCCGAGCTCTTTGTTGAAGAAACGCTTGAAAGTGGAAACAAACGCCGTTACACGCGAATGTTGCTTTGTAGGGGGCGACGTCCTCGACGCCCCGCCGACTTCGGCATCCAATACACGTAAAAGAATGTGGATATGGTCGGGCATAATGACATAGTTTTCAACGCTTATGTCCTCGTAAAAATCGTTTAATTGGAGAAGGTATTTTTCTGCAATTTTCCCACATTTCAAAAGCTCGACCTTTGCCACATTGATATCGTCGCTTTGCGGGGCGTCGAGGACGTCGCCCCCTACAATGTTAGAAAGAATTTGCTTTTTATGTTCGGTGCAAATCGTAACAAAGTATGCAGTAGGAATGTTGTAATCAAACACCTGTAAGCGAGTATTTTTGCGAGTTGGCAATCTTTTTTCGATATCCATCATACTTTCATTATGGCGCGCCGACACCGATGTAATAGGGTTCGTTAAACGCGCCTTTGTGGTATTCCACAACGTAGAGGTCGCCCTCTTGGAATTGGAGGACATGGAGTCGTGATACCGTAATATTTTCTGTTTCGCCGTTAATCGTTACACGGAATTCATACCATCCGGGAGATTTACGACCACCTCTATCATAATCTTCGTCTTCTATTACCACCACATAACGTTCGGGTTCGTGGGGGTCGAAAATGTGATTCATATGGGTCAACAGGGTTTGTGTAATCACAAACACGAAAACCAACGCAAAAAGCACCACGCCAATATCCGCCTTTCTATCCTTTGGAGCATTGTCGGGTAGCTTTTTGTGAAACAACCAAACCGCAGATGCAGCGGCAATCGTACTCAAGCCAAGTGCAACGTACCACAGGGGCAAGGACAGCCCATGTATGAAATTATACTGTCTGGTTTTCAAAATAAGATAGAAAAACAAAAGCAAACATATTATTATGACAGTAGAAATCTTTTTGATTTTTCTCTCTTCTTGCTTCTTTTTGCTTAGTTTCTTTTTCGCCATAATCTTTAGTTCTCGCCCGCAATTTCTCTTGCTACGAATACGCCGCTGGCGGATGCGTGGGAGAGCGAGTGGGTAATGCCGCTGCCGTCACCAATGACGTAAAGTCCGTCGTATTTGGTCTCAAGCTTTTCGTTGACCTTGACTTCCATATTGTAGAATTTAACTTCTACGCCATAGAGGAGTGTATCGTCGTTGGCAGTACCGGGAGCGATTTTATCAAGCGCGTAAACCATTTCGATGATACCGTCAAGGATGCGCTTGGGAAGAACGAGGCTCAGGTCACCAGGGGTTGCATTGAGCGTGGGGGTAACGAAAGACTCTTGAATTCTTTGCTTGGTGGAGCGTTGACCGCGAATGAGGTCGCCAAAACGCTGCACGATGACACCACCGCCCAACATATTGCTCAAACGCGCAATGGATTCACCGTAGCCGTTGGAATCTCTGAACGGCTCGGAGAAATGCTTTGCAACAAGAAGCGCAAAGTTGGTGTTTGCCGTGTGCTTTGCAGGATCTTCGTAGCTGTGACCGTTAACGGTAATAATGCCGTTGGTGTTCTCGTTAACGACCGCTCCGCGAGGATTCATACAGAAGGTGCGAACCTTATCGCCGTATTTGGGTGTGCGGTAAACGATTTTGCTTTCGTAAAGCTCATCGGTCAGGTGCGAGAATACCTCTGCGGGAAGCTCAACACGAACGCCGATATCTACGCGGCTCGATTCGGTGGGAATGTCCATATCGCGGCAAACGGTCTCCATCCATTTGGAACCGCTGCGTCCAACCGAAATGATGCACTTCTCTGCCGTGTATTCCTTGTTGCCGCAGAAAATACGGTAACCGCCATCCTCGCGTGCGATTTTCTCTACGGGCGTATCGAAGAAGAAATCTACTTTGTTGGAAAGATGGTTATAGAGATTTTCAAGCACTACGTAGTTGATATCTGTGCCAAGGTGACGAACCGATGCATCCAAAAGGTGCAAATCGTTTTGCATACAAATCTTTTTGAACTTGCTGCCCGCGGTGGAATAAAGCTTTGTACCCTCGCCGCCGTAGAGCATATTGATGTCGTCAACGTACTTCATCAAATCGATAGCCTTTTGCTTGCCGATGTACTCGTAAAGCGTGCCGCCAAAATCGTATGTGATGTTGTATTTGCCATCGGAAAAAGCACCCGCGCCGCCAAAGCCGCTCATAATAGAGCAGGATTTGCACTCGATGCAGGTTTTGATTTTATCGCCATCGATGGGGCACTTGCGCTTTGCCAGCGCGTGTCCTGCCTCGAAAACGGCAATTTTGAGAGAGGGATTCAATTTGGAAAGCTCGTAGGCAGAAAAAATACCGCCGGGTCCCGCTCCAATAATGATAACGTTATAATTCATATCTATCCTCCAAGAAGGTTGATGACAGTAAAATACGGGCTTGCGCCCGTTTCCCATTATATTATACCATATTTTTGTATCGTTGTCAAGAGGCAAGATATTGCTTGCAAAAGAGAAAAACGGCGCCCCTTTAGGAAAGCCGTTTTGGTCTATTTTTCGTCGTTTTCGACGGTTTGGTTTTGGTCTCTTTGACTCTTTTTCTTCTTCCATTGCTTCTTGAGCGCGTCCTTTGCCTTTTGGTACATATTGGTCAGCACCGCTAAGGTTTTCTCATCTTTTGGGAAAAAGAGTTTGAGGAAAGCGATTGACATTGGAATCGTAACAATCTTTTCCGGCGTGATGGGCAACCAAAGGAATGCAAGGTAGGTCGTACCCACATAAAACATCCATTCAATATCATAAAACGCGCCAACGCCAATAAATATGTAGCACCAGCCGTTTGTAATCATCCACGCCAAGCCAAAGCACAAAAGGAAACGCGGGTTGAGGAGAAATTCAACTAACTTTTTGATTCTCTCTTTTGTTATAAACTTCATTTTTCCGTCCCCTTTCCCTTTTTATCAGCTCTGTTTTTTATTATAGCATAGCCTTTTGAAAATGTAAACAAGAACGGTAATTTTTTTAAGCTTTTGCCGTCTTTATGCTATCATATTCTTGTGTTAAAACCTACGGATTGCCGTTTGCATCGGTTTTGACAACCGAATAAACGTTGAGAACTTGACCGGGCAGAGATAGTGCCACCTTACCGTCAAACGAGATGCGCAAATGGTCACCTGCCTTATATTTGGGGCAGTCTTTGATGTTGGTGTTGACAATGATTCGCTCACCAACGTAAAAATTGCCGTTGCCGGTGTTTGTAACTTCCATCAAGCAACCGCGCTCTTCAATTTCAATCACCTTGCCCGTAAAATAAGGGTTTTCGGTATCCAGCGGTCCCTCGGGCTTCTTTTGACACGCGCAAACGGCAACGATGCAAGCGGAAATCAAAAGAATAGATATCAGTTTTTTCATAGAAAAACTCCTTTTATCAGTCGAACTATTTAGATTATACCACAAAACTGTCGAAAAGTAAATAAGGCGATGCAATTTTCAAGAAATTGCATCGCCTATTTTATTCTTTCGCTTCGCGATAATAATCAATTTGACATTTGCCATCCTCAAAAAAGGCTTCGATTTCATAGAGGAGCGCGCCGTTTTTGTATATTTCGTCATAGAGCGCTTTGAGATTATCGGTCTCCCCTTCTGCACGCACCCACCCGTCATCGGGGAGCGCGATGCTGACGTTGGCATCTTTTATGCATCCCTCTTTGAGACCGATGGCATAAGACATTTGCGCGCCGTGCCAATCGTAGCCCAAGCCTTGCAGATTTTCCAGTCCATAAAGTGATGCCATATCATCCCAAAACGCGCCGATGGTGTTGTATTGTTCTTCATTCTTCAGAGAAAAAACCTTGGAGATACCTTGAAATATCATTCTTTTGTTCCCCCTTTACTGTTTTTATGGAGATAACATTCTGCTTCGTGCGAATAGATCATACCGATTGCCTGCAGATAGGAATAGATGATGGTAGAACCGACAAAACGCATCCCGCGCTTTTGCAAATCGTTGGAAATGGCATCGGAAAGCGCATTTGTCGTCTTGCCTGTTTCATAGAGAATCCCCTCGCCCGCAAAGGTTTTGAGATAGTTATAAAACGAGCCGAACGCCTCGACAATCGATGCAAAAATTTTGCTGTTGTTGATGCTCGCCTTAATTTTGAGTCGGTTGCGGATAATATCTTTGTTTTGCAGGAGTGTCTCTATCTTTTCATCATTATAAGCACAAACTTTTTGCAAATCGAAACCGTGATACGCTGCGCGAAAGTTCTCGCGCTTGTTAAGCACGCACTCCCACGAAAGCCCCGCCTGAAAGGACTCCAAAATCAACATTTCGTAGAGATATCGGTCGTCGAAGTTAGGAAACCCCCACTCGTTGTCGTGGTAGTCGATGTAGGTTTGATTTTTGAGGTTGCACCAAGAGCAACGTGTTTTTTCATTCATAGGATGTTTCATACTTCGCCCAAAATCTCTTGCTGCTTTTTCTTGCTAAAGGTTTTGAGAATAAGGTTGTAGGATTTGTCAGCCATTTCTTTCATCAACTCGTCAGACACTTTGCCATCGGGTTTGATGGAGTTCCAATGAATTTTGTTCATATAAAAGCCGGGAATGATGTCCTCGTATTGTTGTCTCAAAAACTCGCCTTCAAGTGGGTCAAGCTTGAGGGTGATGTAATAGGGCTTGTCGTTATTATCAAGACACACCGCCAAAAACATTTTATCGCCAATCATGTAGCGAACCCAGTTCCAATTTTCGGTGTTTTTTGTTACACCCGGTTTTTGCATCAGGTATTCATCAAGCCACGTGTATCGCATATATGCCCCACCCCATTAAAGTTTTCTCAAGTTGTCGATTCGCTCGGAGTTTTCGGATGCCGCCCACTCTTTGAGCGTGTCGCAAGGAAATTGCGGGCACTTTCCGCAGTGCTCCTGCCCCTTTTCGGCGTTGCACTTGTAGAGGTCGCATTCTCCCCAAAAGACCTTTCCCTCGATTGTCTTGCAACCCTTGCAGCCTTGCTCGGCTTTGAACTTGCAGGAATCGCAGTCAATTCCACAGATAGAATAGTTTGCCATGGTGATTTTCCTCCTCAAATTTGAGTTTGGTGACTAATTAGATTGTAGCATAAAAAAACACGAAAGTCAATAAGGCGGTGGGAGTTTTTACAAATTGAATAGATCATAAACGTAGGGCGAGGGCTTGCTCCCGCCGTTTTGCCAACCAAATATTTTAGGCGGCGGCACCAAGGCACCGCCCTATAAGACACAATAAATCATAATAAAACAACACCCACCGAAAAACGATGGGTGTTGAAATACACCATAAGGTGTTGTTTTTATCTCTTGGAGTTTTAACAATACCGTTTGATATCGTGAATATCGTGGAAATACGTGTGATATCGTAGATTTATCGTGTGTTTTCGTGCGATATCGTGAATATCGTGAGTATCGTCGCATAAAGTGTTGCACCAAATTTGCACCAAAAATCACAACGGAATTCAAGTTAATTTGATTGTGATCATAGGTACTATACCGCCACAATTAAAGTTAACAAAACCGCTATCACTAACAGTACCATCGTATTTAACTTCCCACATCTTAAACCTATCGTTTTTAGAGGGAGTTCTCAATATCCAGTTATTGCGTGCTCCTTGTAACCAAGCATATTGCGAAGCTTGATATTTTCTGTTAGCATCCTTTTCATCGTATAACACGTCAAAGCCATATTGAGCTGACAGCACATCGCTTAATGATGGCAGACAGATTTTATCAGTTTCGGTTACTTCTCGCACAGCAACAGGCATAAGAATGTTTTGCTCTTTTTCGGAGAACACCGCATTTATAAAGGTAGAGTTTAACCATTTTCTCGCAAATGAGAAATTATAGTTATTGGGATCATATGCTCTTGCAGGTTTGCCGTTTACAGTAGAATAGAAAACACTTCGTTCTGAACTAAAGGGATTGGCATCAATGATGGAGTCACAAATCAAAGTAGCCACGCCATTAGATTCATCTAATATTCTCCATTTAATAGGTAACCACTTGTACCAATATACATTTCCTTTGGTGTGTCCCAAGTTCATTTGATGACTAAAACAATTGGAAGTACCATATTCATCAGCCAAATCGGGCTTGTACTCTCTAAAGTACACACCTCGATATCGTTCTCCATCAAGTTCAATGTCTTTGTACCAGCATTTATCCCGATAATACTTTAGCTCATCAAATGTATTCCAAGTTCTTGTATCAATAGAGTGTTCAGTAGATCCAGCCAATTTATCAAGGGCATTCAGAAGGTCAACGTCTTCCACCTCTGCTTGTGGATAGCAGCCCATTAAAATATATGTACCCTCCTCGGAGTATGCCCCTGCTTCTGTAACTCTTTTATAAACCAAGTGCTGGGTACTACGAGAAACCTTGGCATTCACACCTTTATCAATGCTTTGACTTCCATCATTAAGTTTAATGCATGGCACAACGCCATTTGTTGTTTTTTCAACAACATAATCATAGAACATATCACCATAGCTGTCCGTTGACATTACTCGTTCTGAGTCGCTATTGCTGGGAGAACGCAACCAATATGTCCAATTAAACCCTTGCACCCTTGCATAATCTGTGGGAAAAGTTGGCATATTAAGAAATTTTGCTGATGTATCCAAAATCTCGGCATAACTTGATAGCCAAACATTATCTGTTGTATCCATACAAGCGTACTTGTTGGTAGACTTTCCCGTACTTTTTTCCGAATTATCGCAATAAGTCGATTGAATATATCCTTTTTGATTAGACTCAAATGCATTTGCATAGAAATCAGCGTTCAGCCAATTTCTAATATAGCTATATTCATAATTGTTTTCATATGTATTTGCAGGAGCCCCGTTATTATGAACTGTTCTTAAATCGGTTCTGTAATGAATTGAAAACGGCTGACTATCTAATACTGTATCACTAACAAGCAATATACCACCATCTTCTTTGGCAACTCGCCATTTAATCGGCTCCCACTTGAACCAATATACAGCTTTTTTTGATCCAACGGAATAGGACTCTACATAGTCTGCCTTATATCCATTTTTATACTGTGAGCAATCATAAAAAGATGGAAAACTCGTACATTCGGGGCGGTATTGAGTAAAATAAACACCTCTATATTTTTCGCCATTACGCTCCACATCAATATACCACATAAAATCAACTATTCTATTGCTTATTATGTAGTTATAAGAAGTCCAATTATATGGGTTGCTTGGCGTAGGAAGATTTCTTACACTTCTAAGAAGCGAGGATATAAGTGTTTGGTCTTTAACCTCGCTTTGAGGATATAATCCAAACCAAACGTAATTATTTTCACGAACATATGGAAGATTATTTGTAAAACCTGTCATTTCATCCTCCTAAACATCTTGTTATTACCTTTAATTATACCATAATCAACTCAAAATGTAAATAGGACGGCTCAATTCTTTACAAATTGAACCGCCCTTTTTGATTAAAGCAAATCGTGATCGATTGTCAGAGGCACTTGGCTTTGTATTCTTTGAAGATGTGAACGTAGATATTCGTAGGTGCGAATCACGAAACGCCCGTCATATAATGCGAAAAAATGGGCGGTTCGTGGATCGCCCCTACAATAATCATAACCACCCGTCAAACGGGTGGTATGCACAAGGGCTAAAAGCCCAATACTACCGGCCAGCGGCTCAAGCCGCTGGCTTTCGTATACTCAAGCCTATTGCCTTTGCCACTTTTGCCGCCCTTGAAAGGGCGTTTGTATTACTTAACTACCCTTAAAAGGGTCTTCATATTCTTTAACGCTTAACTTATCGAGCGCTATATCATGTTTTTCTTGTTC
>JAZOVV010000030.1:0-9989 GCA_045658925.1 Eubacteriales bacterium | reverse complement strand
GGAAACCAAAAAGTTAAGAATTTTTGCTCACCCGTGTGAGAAAGTTTTCGTCCACCTTTTTCAAAAGGTGGCGCTGTCAAGGGCGCGGAGCCCTTGTCGCGTGTCGCAACACGCGAAATCAATCTCGGCGTATTTCTTTTTTGATAACTTTTTTCTTTTGCGCCTACGATGCCAAAAGAAAAAAGTGGCTAACGAATTTATGTAAACAAACGACCAACAAAATACCCGAGCGCGGTGAAAACCGCGCTCTTGTATTTCTATTATTTCAATTATCAATCTAAATTTACCATAGCGGCGTGGCGCGAATAATTGAAGGAAAGGCTCACGCCGGCATCAAAACCGCCAAAGGGCAGAAGCTCCTCTTCGAGTTCTTCAATGCGGTCGATTTTGCCGTTTACGTAATCGAGAATGCGCGCGCGGCAGGCATCGGTACGGCGGATGACACCGCCGATGCGACGGTCTTGCACCTCAAAGCCGTGGGGCTTGTTATCTGTCATCCATTGCTTTTCAAAGGATTTTACAAAGATGCCAAGGCGCTTGATGACCTCGGGATAATCCTTTTGTGCCATTTCACGCAGAGCGTCCTTATCGCCTGCCTCGTAGGCACGACGGGTACGCAGACCAAGCTCGTATTTGATTTCAAGCACGGCGCAAAGCTTTGCGGCGGCATCGAAAACGTAGCCGTATTTGCGCGTTTTCTTTGCGGTAGCAGAGAGCTTTTTAGAAATCTCTCCAAATTTTGCACCTGCACCGAGCGTGACGCTGTAATCGAGGAAGTCGTTGAAGTAGTCGGAAAGCAGCATATATTTTGCAGGATTTTTGGGGTAGCTCGTGTATTCCACGATGTGGTTTGGCATATCGATTTCCATAAACTCATCGTAATCAACGCCAAACATTCTCTTAAATTTCGCTTTGATTAACTCTTCGTCGGTGTTGCCCTTGGCATACTCGGCAAGATAGAAGAGAGAGGGCAGTTGTGAGAAGTGCGAGCACTCGCCGCCGTTGTCACCCCACATCGTGAAGAAAATGTTTTTAATCTTCTTTTCGCGGCAAGCGTCAAGAGCGGGAATCATCGATTTGAGAGTATAGCGGTTGCTCGGAATCATACCAATCCAGCTCCACGCACCGCCTGCAAACCAAGTGTTTTTGGAGAGTTGTCTGTGGTTATCGAACATATCTGCATAACCTTGTTGTCTCGTGGTCCAATAGTCCCAAAAAACGGGAATGACCTCGGGCGGGAATGCCTCAACGACCTCTTTGGGCATTTCGCACTTGGGGATGTAGTATTTGCCGTTGTTCCAAGAGCGGAAGAACATATCCGACCAAATCATAACCTCGTAGTCATATTTTTTGGCAATTTCACAAACGCGTGCGAGATGACGCTTGATGATGGTGTTGACAGGCTCGTAGCCGTGAATGTCAAGGTGCTTGCCGCGACCAAGGTTGAATGCTTCGTCCATACCGATGTGGATGCGCTTGGTGCGGAAACACTCGGAAAGGGATGTGAACATATGGTCGATAAACTCGTAAGAACGCTCGTCATCGGTCAAAATAACGTCGCCAAAATCAACGGGGAACTTGCCCCAACGAGTTGCCGCGGTAAGATGTGCCAGGGTTTGAATACAAGGAATGACCTCAATGCCCATCGAAGCACCCAAATCATCAATTTCTTTGAGCTCTGCCTTGGAGTAGCGACCTCTCATATAGCCAAAGTAAGGCTCACCGTCTACCTCGTAGGTGTCCTCGGTGTAAAGGAACACGCAGTTGTATCCCATCTTTTTGAGTAGAGGGAAGAAGCGGCGTAAGCCCTCAAGGCTCATAACCGCGTTGCGCGACATATCAATCATAACGCCAAAGGTATTGTAGTTTTTCATAGTTGTATTCTCCTTGTGTTTTATGTAGAGATGTTTTTCAGTTTTTGATTACGGGTTCGAGCAAATAGTCCTTTACGTCACCAACAAATTGGTTGCCGCAACGCTCCAACTCGCCAAACACGCGATTGATGCCGCGCTCGCTCTTGTACCAATTCTCTTTGGTAATGCCCGAACAGTTGATGGGGCAGACCTTAAACTCGACTTCGGGAAACGCCATTTGATAGAGCATCAAGCAGCGGCGCGCGTGGAACTCCTTGCAAACGATGATAGCAGTTTTGATGCAAATGCCGGTTTCGTCAACGAGCTTGCGCGAAAGGAACGCATTGTCGCGTGTGTGACGTGCAGTATATTCGGGGATGATGACATTCCTCGGAACGCCGTTTTTGGTGAGTACGTCAATGAAAAATTCGCATTCCGAGCGGTACTCTCCTGTGTAAATGTCTGCCTTGTCGGCAACGCCGGGCCAAGATTCCCATTGCACACCCATCTTTCCCGAAGGGATAATCCATTTGGCATACCCCTCGAGGTAGAGCCGCGCGGCATATTCGGGTTGTTGGGGATGCATACCGCCCGGCAGAAAGATAGCATCTGCCACCGCAGGCGCATCACTTATAAATATGTAATTTGAGATGTCTGTGATAATTCTGTTTGTCACAAGCGTTCTCCTTTGCTTTGTTTTCGTCCGTTTTCTCCATTATATCACAAAAAAGCGCAATAGTAAATAGAACATTTCAATTTTTTACAAAACGATAAAACTTGACAAGATGTAATGACGTGTGTTATAATGTTCTCGACAAAACCCGACAAAATCCCACAGGGGGTACGTATGACACAAAAGCAAAAAAAGGAGCGCCTCGCCAAAATTGTCGAAGCGCTCAAGACAATATATCCCGAGGCACTTTGCGCCCTTGAATGGGGCGGAGAACCTTGGAAGTTGCTCATTATGGGCAGACTTTCGGCACAGTGCACCGATGCGCGCGTCAATCTCGTTTGTCGCGAGCTGTTTGCCGCCTACCCAACGCCCGAGGCAATTGCCGCGGCAAGCGTGGAGGAACTCGAAGAATACATCCGCCCGTGTGGGCTCTATCACGTCAAATCGCAAAACACCAAGGACGCCTGCGCTATGCTCGTAAATGAATACGATGGCATCGTTCCCGACACGATGGAAGAACTGCTCAAGTTCCCGGGGGTTGGCAGAAAGGTAGCCAATTTGCTCCTCGGTGACCTGTACCAAAAGGGCGGCGTGGTAGCCGACACGCACTGCATGCGCATTTGCGGACGCTTTGGAATGTACCGCGAGGGGCTCAAAGACCCCGTGCAGGTCGAACGCATCCTCACACCGCTCCTCGAGCAGAAAGAAATCTGCGATTTTTGCCACCGCATCGTGCAATTCGGACGCGACGTTTGCACCGCGCGCTCCCCTAAATGCGATGAATGTCCTATTCGTGAATTGTGCGAGCATGGGAAGAAGGGAAAATGATATGGCAAATGTAATATACAGAAACGATGACCCGCTCTATATGGCTAAAAAGCATTTTTGCCCTGCTTGCAACATTGAACTCAAAAAGGTCAAAGTGTCACAAATTGAGGACGGTCAATCGTCGGAAGGTCAAAAAGATTCCACACTCTTTTCCGATACCCGCATTGGTAGCAGAGGAATTCAATTTCGAAAATACAAATACATAGGCGAAACAAAGTACGTTTGGAAAGAATTTGAATGCGAGCAGTGTGGTCGTCATTTTACGGTTACGCAAATGAAAACGCTTGAATCGGTTCCGCAGGAACGCAAAAAGGAACTGCTTGCCCGCTTTGATGCCTCTCCCAAGCAAGAAAAGGAACCGATTCGAGAAACAGAAAAAGGTATGCCCAAGGCGGTAAAGCTTGCTCTAGGCATTTCCATTCCCCTAATTGTTGCAATTTTTGTTTTGGTTATTTGCTTGATTCCAAAAGTTGAATTTGATGATACAAATGGCCCCGATAATTTTGCACTGAACACCATCACCCGCGAGGATATTTTGAAATTGCGTAATAGTAGCAGTGCTTTTAAGTCTTCAAAAAAATGTTGGGGGAGCGGTACAAAAATCCGAAGCGGAATATATCAAGAGTACGATTATACCAACGTTACTTGCGCATACGGCAAAATTGATGGTGTTTGTGTTTTGCAGGCTACCAAAATTTCAGAAAACACCCTTACGCTCAACATCAATAGTGTTGTAGAATCGGGAAATGCTGAAATTGTTATCTTAATTGATGGAGAATACTATTGTTCTATCGATGCTAACCAAAATCAATCGATTACACTACAAGGTGTTGCTAACAAGACCGTTTTAGTAAAGCTTGCAGCCGAGAGTGCAAAAATGAAAGTTGATGTAAGTCGTACATATTAAATGAGAAACGGGAACCCCACGTGGGGTTCCCGTCTTTCTATTCTTTATTCATTCACAACCCGAATCTGACACATCTTCATTGCCTCGAGCGCGTTTTTGTGGGTTTGAGGTGTAACGCCCGCACAGCATTTTGCATCTACTGCCACAGGAACCTCGGGGAAGGCGGCTTTGATGAGCATTGCGTTGGAAATGACGCAAATGTCGGTGCAAAGACCAATGAGTTCAACGCTTTCAAGGTCGTTTGCCTTTTGCAAAAGGTGAACGAGTGCGGTGGAACCAAAGGTGGGCTTGTCAATCGCCTCGGTGGTGCGTAAGGTTTCCAAGGTGGGATGAATCTGCCAGCCGTCCGTTCCCTTGATACAATGCTCTACGGGCAGGTTACGACCCTCTTGCGTGGTGAGGTAATCAGGATTGTGTGTGTCTCTTGTAAAGAGCACCGTACCATCAAAATTTTCGATTTTCGCTTTAACGTAAGGCAGAATTGCCACCGCTTCGGGTGTGCCGAGAGCCATATCAATAAAGTCGTTTTGCATATCTACAACAATCAAGTATTTCATTTGCTTTCTCCTTCTGTGGGCGTTTTTTCTTCTGTATTCTTCTTTTTTCTGTGTCGCGGTCGGCGTCTTTTTTTGCCGTTTTTGTTACCCGTTTGCGCGTTTTTCGTCTTTTTTGGCTGATTTTGTGTCATAACCGTGTCTCCTGCGCACTCGGGGTAGGCGGTTATTAGCATTTCTCCGTCTACGTGAGCATCTTCGCAAATGGCGCGCATCAGGTGCATCGTAGCGAGAGCATCTCCGTCACTGCGGTGCTGATTTTCGGGAGCTTCTCCACACCAAGCAGTCACGCATCCCGCAAGGCCGTGCGCTTCGCGATGCTTGTCCGCCATGCGGCAAAGCTTTTCCATATCAAACCAACTGTAAAGAATAGGGGAGAGCCCGTATCGTTCGCAAACGCGACGCAGCGCCGAGTTGTCGTTGCTTACCGAAAAACCGACCGCAACGTCTGCCTCGACAAACAGAGAACGAATCTCCTCATAGCACTTGGGAAAGATAGGGCTTGCCTCAATGGTCTCCATCGGGTAAGCAAGAATATTTTTGGCAACGTAATCGTTCCATTCGCAATCGGGATTGATGCAAATATCGGCAGGCCCCGAGAGAATATTGAATTCTTCATCGGTTATCACGTATCCAAAAGAAAAAACCGAGCCCGGAATTTTGCCGTTTGCAAATTCCATATCAAAAAACAGAATTTTCAAAATCTCACCCACTTTCATCGTCACCTTTATTCTACCACAAACAAGTGCAAAATGCAAGAACTTTGACGCAAACGGGCAAAAAAAGATGTACCTCGCGCGCGAGCGTGAAGAAATTATTAACAATGTATAAAAAATTATAAGTTTTGTTGACAAAAAGCAGTTTTTGTGGTAAGATGTACCTAAAGGTACATTGTGCCTAATTTATTCCATTTAACGGAGGAAGCCTTATGAAAAGAAGAATCCCCCTCATTGCCATGGTGCTTGCATTGCTTATGTTGATGAGCGCCTGTGCTATGCCAGGTATGGCTACCAATCCCGCAAATTTTCAGGAAGGAAACGCAGACATGGAAAACGCAAATAACGCAAATGAATCCAACGGTCGCATCTGGCCTTGGGAAGACCCTTCTATTACCCTCCCCGAATTCACCGGAACAGTTGCCGAGCCCGGTAGTGTAAAATCTCTCAAAATTATTGTTATGGGTGATGCCAGCGCTAAAGACGCTTGGCAATTTTTCCCTCAAATCGCCAAAGAAGCCGGAATTGACATTAAGATTTCCATCCTTTGCATGAACGTTAATAAGAGCCAACAAGCAAGCATCTATGCTCACCGTTGGCAAGACTACAACTACACGCACTATCAAAACACCGGTGACGGTTGGGTAACCGTTAGCACCAACACCTCAAGAGCATCTGTTTTGAAGTCGGAAAAAGATTGGCAATATTTCGTTATCAACCAAAGCATTTGGGATAGCGGCAAGGCGGATACAATCAACTCGGGTGACAACACCTATTTGGCTGAGTTGCTCCGCAATGTTAAAAATGAGATTCCGGGTACAAAGGAAAAGTGCTTGTGGATGCAAACGTGGGCTTACGAAACCAATAGCCGCAACAATTTGTTCAACGGATTTAAGGATTACGGTGAAAACCAAATGCAAATGTACGAGGCCATCAACAGCGCAATTCAAAGCTGTGTAGTTGGCGAGTACTATTTCAAACAAAAAGAAGCCAATAAGGTTGCTACCAATGCACTTAAGGATAGCGTTATTCCCGTAGGTACCGCTGTTCAAAACATGCGCGAGGCTTATTGGAGTGACGGTCTTACCCGTGATGCCGAGTATCTCTCTAACACAGGTAAGGTTTTGGCAGCCTTGATGCTGTTCAAGTCGGTAACTGCTTATGACATCAACGATTTGGAACTGAGTGATCCCGTATTCGATCATGCACGTCCTCACCTTGGTGTTATTAAGGAATCTGTTAACAACGCATACCTCAATCCTTATGCAGTAACTCCATCTGTATACAATACCGCAGACTAAAAGGGACATAATAATGAAAAAAACGACACCTATTATTGCTCTTTTATTGGTGGCACTTATGATGTTTACGTCATGCGCAAACTTTGCCGTGGGTGCGCCCGAGGAGAGCAAACCACAAACCAACACCCCTGAGGTGACCACACCTGAGGAGACAACTCCCAAGGCGGCAACGGATCCCGAAACGGAACCTGCGACTGAGCCTACAACGGAGCCTATTACGAATCCTGTGACCGAGCCCACAACAGATCCCGAAACCGAACCTGCAACAGAACCCACGACTGAACCTGCTACCGATCCTGAAACGGAGCCGGTCGAGCTTGACCCTAACTGCGTACACGATTTTACAAAGCGCATTGTTTTGGAGCAGGTTACCACAAAGGCGGACGGCAAAATTGCCAACGTATGTGGCAAATGCGGCGGCTGGCAAGAAGAAACCCTTGCAGCAGTAAAATCTCTTAAGATTTTGGCTATCGGTAATAGCTTTAGCAACAACGCGTTGGAATATCTCCCGATTCTTGCCAACGAGCTCGGAATTGAAGAGGTTATCATCGGTAAGCTTTACAGAGGTAGTTGTACCGTTGACAGACACTGGACCGATGCGCAAAAGGGAGCGGACTACGAAAGTTTTCAGGTTAGCACAACCAAAGATGCTAACTGGACTACGTATACTTCCGGAAAAAGATCGTTGAATTTCGCGCTTTCGCTTTACGATTGGGATATCATCACCTTCCAACAGGCAAGCGGATCCAGCGGACAGGCAAGCTCGCTGAGCAATCTGCAAAACCTCATTGATTACGTCAATGCAAGAAAGACCAACCCCAATGCAAAGCTGTATTGGCATATGACTTGGGCATATTCTCAATTTACATCGCACGGTAGTTTCCCCAATTATAACAAAGACCAAATGACGATGTATAACGCCATTGTCGACGTTACCAAGAATTGTATCGTTCCCAACCAAAGCTTCTCGGGTATTATTCCCGCGGGCACAACGGTACAAAACTACCGCGATAGAGACGGCAACGATTCTTCTATCGAATCCAAGTACATCACTATTTCCGACGGTTATCACTTGCAAACCTACGCAAAGGTGGCTGCAGCCATGACTTGGCTTAGAACGCTTACCGGTTTGAGTTTGGACGATATCACTTGTACGTCTCACGCTAACGTTAAGTTTGTTAAGGACTATCAGTTGGTGAACTTGAAAAAAGCAGTAGAAGCCGCATACCTCAACCCCTATGAGGTAACGTATATTTACAGCGGTTCATAAAAATAACAATTCACAAAATGCGCCACCAAGCGGTGGCGCATTTTTCAAAACGGAGGCATCCAAAGGTATTATGAAAATTTACGATATTTCACAAGAGCTTTTTTCTTGTGTGGTTTTTCCGGGAGATCCCGCACCCAAAAGGGAAGTTCTCTCATCCATGAAAGACGGTGCACTCTATAATTTGACCGCGCTCTCGCTTTGCGCCCACAACGGAACGCACATCGATGCCCCGTATCATTTTATCAAGGATGGGAAAACCGTAGAGCAGCTGCCGCTTTCCAAAACGGTTGGTTGGGCGTACGTGGCACACGAGGAAGGATTCCTTTCTGCCTCGGATGCCGCACGCATTCTTGCAAAAGCGAAAGAAGCGCATTCCAAGGCTTATAAGCGCATTTTGATAGGTGGTAAGGCAACCGTTGGTGAGGAAGCCGCGCGCGTGTTTGCCGACGCCGAAATTGACCTTTTGGGCAACGAATCGCAAACGATAGGACCCGAGGATGCTCCGATGCAAGTGCATCTGACGCTTTTGGGAGCGGAGGTTGTACTTTTGGAGGGGATACGGCTGGGCGGTATTCCCGAGGGCGTTTATCTGCTTTCTGCCGCGCCTATTTCGTTGGCAGGCAGTGATGGCGCGCCTTGCCGCGCGATTTTGATAGATGTATAATAAAAAAGCACGCCCAACCATAAAGATGGTTGGGCGTGCTTTTCATCTTGTTAGTCCTTTTTCAATCCAATGATGTCGCTTTCTGGAACGTCATAAATGAGTGCGGGGCATTGACCGCCAACTTGAAGCGTATAGGTGATAGCCCCTGATTTGTCGACCTTTGCATCGTAAATCCACGCAAAGCGCATATCTCCCCTATGATAAAAGTTGACAAAATCTTTTTCCTTATATTTCGCTGCCGCGGGATATTTCTTTTTAAAAGGCCACATCGTGCTTACCTCGTGTTAAAAGTTTTCTACTATTATTATAGCATAAAGTGGAGAGGATTGCAAGGGGAATAAAGCAGATAGGGGAGAGCATTTGCTCTCCCCAGATTGTTTGGTTATGTGGTAAGAAGTGATGAAAAACGCTTTTGGATTTTTTTGATGAACAAAAGATGTTCAATTAAAGTAATAAATGGTTTCCTTATCAGGACAATTTGTAGACAAAATATAAATTTTTCCTTTAGAATCTTTCAAATATGTCTTTCTCCAATCGTCCCCCTGAACTTCTGATAATGCGGAACCGTTGTTCCAGTAATCTACGACTTTCCAACCGTTATCATAATAAACACCGACTGAGCGAATACCTACACTAAGTTCTCTACGAACATATTCTTTCATATCAAGGGGTTGTTCAGAACTTGAACTTGTAGAATTGCTGCCGTTGTTTCCAGAACCTGCTTGGAGGATCCAAAAAACAATTCCTACAATAAATATCCACGCCATAAATGGCGCAAACAAAACGAGACCGTAATAGATTTTGTAATCCGATTCGCCTTCTTTGTTATGGATGATTGCATAGATCAGCAATGAAAGCAATCTATGCGATACAAGGAAAACAGTGGGATACAAAAGTGCGCTTAACAGATTTGTTCCTTCTAATAAGGTTCCTGTTTGGATGTAAGGCAGAATCCCATCCACGTAACAGCCAACAAGAAATGCTACATACAAGCTGACTAACAATATGCTATGTTTTCCGGTATCCTTTTTGTAGAAATATGCCATCATCAGCAAGGGGATTATTGAATAATTCAAAAGAAGTGTAGCACCAATCCCTAATAACCAGTTATTTGCTACCGATATATCGTATGCGGATTGCCAGCCAAATTCAACTCTCAAAAGGATAGAGACAAGAATATAGCCGATAAAAGCGCCTACACCTGCCTGATAATATCCGGCAGT
>JAZOVV010000029.1:0-7525 GCA_045658925.1 Eubacteriales bacterium | reverse complement strand
GTAGGAGGTGTCGATATGGCAAAGTGTAGTGTTTGCGGAAAGGGCGTTGTTTTTGGACAGGCAGTTTCCCACTCGAATCGTAAAACAAACAGAACTTGGAAGCCCAACATTCGCAAAGTAAAGTTGGAAGGCAGCAAAGCAATCTACGTTTGTTCTCGTTGCCTGCGCACCATGAAGAAGGCTTAATCTGAATGTGCAAATAAAGTAAGGCAGACACGGCGTGTCTGCCCTTTATTTTAGGAGTTGGTATGTTAGCACTTACAAATCACACCTTTCCCCGCGCGGCCGAGGAAGCGTTGACACGGTTCGGTCACCCTGTTCTCCGTCTGCCGCCACATCCAAATTTACCCGCCCCTGTGGCATCGCACCCCGATATGCTTCTCTTTTTCGCTCCCGATGCAATCCTTTGCACAAAAAGCTATTATAAGATTGCCACGCGCGAATTGGAAGAAATCGCCGCAACTTACGGTGCCCCCATTCTCTATATTGAGGAAGAATACGGAAATGCATATCCACATGACGTCCTTCTCAATGCTTTACCAATTGGAAAGCATCTGTTTTGTAACACAAAAACAGTAGCAATGGAGCTTTTGAATTTGGGATTGGAACCGAAACACGTAAATCAAGGATATACAAAGTGTTCTGCCTTACCGCTCGGCAATGATGCTCTCATCACTTCCGACACCTCGATTGCCGAATGTGCAAAAAACTGCGGCATCGACGTTTTGCAAATTTGCGGAGGGCACGTTTCCCTTTCGGGTTACGATTATGGCTTCATAGGCGGATGTGCAAGCTTTGCTCCTCGTGGTGGAATGAATACCGTCTTCCTTTGCGGTGACCTCTCGGAGCATCCCGACAAGGAAAAAATCAAAAATTTCTGTCAAAAACACGGATACCGCTCCGTGTCGTGCGGAAATTTTCCGCTTTGCGACGTTGGAACGATATTTATGATTTGATATAAGGAGTCTTTTATGGAAAAAGAAAAAATTGCTCGCATTAACGAGCTGGCTAAAAAATCCAAAGAAGTAGGATTGAGCGAAGAAGAGGCCGCCGAGCAAAAGGCTTTGCGCGCCGAATATATTGCCGAATTTCGCGCAAGCTTTACGGGAATTTTGGAGAACACGGTTATTCAGTATCCCGACGGTTCCCGTCAGAGCCTTCCCGATATGCGCGATGCAAAGAAAAACGAGAAAAAGTAATTAATTATAGGAAAGAATTTGATATAACCCCCTTTACAAAGAGGAGATAGCGTGTTATAATATAATTGATGAGTTATGTCTTAACGCATACAGACCGAGGATTGAATATGAAAGACACGAGCATAGTTTATACCACCAGCGCGGCCGAGACCGAGCACTGCGGTGCAGAGCTTGCAAAACTGCTTTTGCAGGATGCGACTCTTCCCCGCTTTGTTGCGCTTTTTGGTGACCTTGGTGTTGGCAAAACAGCTTTTGTGCGTGGATTTGCTTCAGTGGTCACTCCCGGTGCTCTCGTTCGCTCCCCTACCTTCTCTTTGGTCAATGAGTATCGCGCGCGTCCGCTCTCGCTTTTTCACTTTGATATGTACCGTATTGAGAGCGAGGACGACCTGCTCTCTATCGGCTTTGACGATTACCTTATGCGAGACGGCTTTTGCCTGACCGAGTGGAGCGAGAATATTCTCGAGTTCATTCCCGAGGAAAGCGTGCGTGTCACCATTGAAAAAGACGATACCGAAAACACCGACCATCGCCGTATCACCATTTCGTTTTCAAAGGAGGGTGCACTGTGAAAATTTTAGCACTTGACAGCACCGCAAAGGTTGCTTCCGTCGCGCTTTGCGAGGACGAGCATCTCTTGGGTGAGCTTACTCTGAATAACGGAAACACACACAGCCAAACGCTGTTGCCGATGGTTGAGTTTTTGCTCGATAAATTTGAACTCTCCCCCGCTGACGTTGACCTATTCGCCGCAGCGGCGGGTCCCGGCTCCTTTACGGGAGTTCGCATTGGTGCTGCCACCATCAAAGGCTTGGCCTTTGGTAAAGAAACACCTTGCGCGGGCGTTTCTACCTTGGAAGCACTTGCCTACAATCTTTGCGATTACGACGGGCTTATTTGCCCTGTGATGAACGCAAAACGTCAACAGGTCTATACGGCACTCTTTCGTGCCAAAAACGGTGTGCTCGAGAGATTGATGCCCGATTCTGCCATTGCAATCACAGAGCTCGACCAAAGACTTTCCTCTTTTGGAGAGCCTGTCCGCCTGTGCGGAGACGGATACGATATCACCCTTCCTCTTCTTACACATAAGGTAATTCCCACGTCGGAGCGTTACCGCCATCAAAGTGGATACGCGGTGGCACAGGTGGCAAGAAGAATGTTCGCGTCGGGCGAGCTTTGCACCGACATTACACTGTCCCCTATCTATCTGCGCCTTTCTCAAGCGGAGCGCGAACGTGCTGAACGTTTGGGTGTAGATACTGGAATATAGAAAAGAGGCTACCATAATGAACAACAAGAAAATCACCGTTGGATGTGACCACGCGGGTTTTGGACTCAAAAAAATCGTGATTGCGCACCTTGAGGAGCGCGGTTATGAGGTTCTCGATGTTGGCACACACTCAACCGACAGTTGTGACTACCCCAAAATTGCACACGAGCTTTGCAAAAACATTCAAAACGGAACAACCGAGCTCGGTATTCTTATTTGCGGCACAGGCATTGGTATGTCGATGGCTGCAAACAAGCACCGCGGTATTCGCGCCGCCGCTTGCTCCGATACCTTTAGCGCACGACTGACGCGCGTACACAACGATGCCAACGTTCTTTGCTTTGGTGAGCGTGTGGTTGGTATGGGACTCGCTCTCGACCTTGTTGATGCATTCATTGACGCCGAATTTGAAGGCGGTAAGCATCAGCGCCGCGTGGATATGATTACCGAAATCGAAGCCTCTGAATCAAACGCTTGATTCTTTTCAATATTGTAATTTGATTTGAAAGGACGGAACTTCTCCATGAGTAAGTTGCAACAAATTGTAGAAACTGTACACAAGTATCTTCCCGATTCCTCTACTGCCGCTATCATTCTCGCAGCAGGTGATTCCAAGCGTATGGGAATCGTTAATAAGCTCTTTTACCGCATCAACGGTATTCCCGTATTGGCACACACCCTGATTGCATATCAAAAGTGCCCTCTCATTCGTGAAATCGTTGTAGTTGCAAAGCCCGAGGATTTTACAAAAATCCAAGAGCTGAAGCAAAAGTACGGCATTACCAAGCTCACCCAAATGGCAAACGGCGGTGCTACCCGTCAGGAATCTGCCAAAAACGGTGTTGAAAAGCTGAGTGATAAGGTAAAATTCATTGCTATTGCCGATGGTGCACGTTGCCTGACAACTCCCACGCAAATCACCAAGGTTTGCCTGAGTGCTTACCGCCAAATGGCAGCTTGTGCAGCACACAGAGTAACCGATACCGTTAAGCGCGCAACCGTTTTGAACAACACTACCGAAACCATTGCACGCGACCACCTTTGGGAAATGCAAACCCCTCAAGTATTCAATGCTTCCCTCTATAAAGCCGCTATGCTCAAAGCGCAGGATGAAGAATTTGCTGCAACCGATGATGCTACCCTTGTAGAAAAGCTCGGATATCGCGTACATCTGATTGAGTGCGGTATTGGCAATATCAAGATTACAACCGTTGAGGATATTCCCTTGGCTGAGGCAGTTATCAACTACCGCAACCGTTACAAGCAGGCATAATGTGCAATTTTCGCATAGGTCACGGCTATGACGTGCACCGGCTTGTCCCCGAAAGAAATTTGATTTTGGGCGGTGTTACCGTTCCTTTTGAAAAAGGGCTTCTCGGTCACTCGGATGCTGACGTTCTTTTGCACGCCGTTTGCGATGCCCTGCTCGGTGCACTTGCTCTTGGCGACATTGGAAAGCACTTTCCCGACAGTGACCCGCAATATGCCGGCATTGATAGCCGCCTGCTGCTTTCTCGCACAGCCGAGCTGATACGCGAAAAAGGATGGCAGATCGGCAACGTCGATGCAACCGTTGTAGCACAGGCACCGCGTCTTTCTCCCTACATTCAAGAAATGCGAGAGAATATTGCCACCGTGCTTGCTCTTCCCCTCGATGCCGTTAGCGTAAAGGCTACTACCGAGGAGCATCTCGGATTTACCGGTGAGGGTCTTGGCATTGCGGCACACGCCGTCTGCCTCCTTTTCCGCGACTGAGAAAGTATCCGTCACAACGGAAGATAAACCCGAACTTCCTATATTTTCTCTTTCCTGTCCGTGCGCGTGATACGAATCCTTGATAGTATTTTATGCTATCACTCCTTATTTTGACAAAATTCTACACGCACTTTGCAACTTTGCAAGAAAGGATTGTTTATGATTTACATTGCGCCCTCTTTGTTGGCGGCTGATTTCGCCAATTTGCAATCGGAAATCAAGCAAATGGCCGATGCAGGTGCCAATTATCTCCACTTGGATGTGATGGACGGTGCTTTTGTGCCCAACATCAGCTTTGGCGCGCCTGTGATTGCCGCCTTGCGTCCGCACAGCAATCTCATCTTTGATGTGCATTTGATGATAAACGAACCCATTCGTTACATCAAAGACTTTGTAAAAGCCGGTGCGGATATTATTACCGTTCACCTGGAAGCTTGCCAAGATCTTGACGCCACCTTGGCAGAAATCAAACGCCGCGAAATGCGTTGCGGTGTAGCAATTTCTCCCGCAACTCCCGTAGAACGCCTTTTGCCCTATCTTCCCAAAATCGATATGGCTCTTATTATGACGGTCGTTCCCGGATTTGGAGGTCAGGCACTCATCCCCGAAACCTTGGAAAAGGTGCGCACCGTCCGCCGCTATGCCCAAAACATGGGACTTAAGCTTGACGTTCAAGTAGACGGCGGTATTAAAACCGAGAACGTACATCTCGTCACCGCGGCGGGTGCTAACATCATTGTTGCAGGCTCTTCCATCTTTGGAGCCAAAAAGCCACGCGAGGTCATTACGAAGATGCGCAAAATTGCCGAAGAATTTCCTTGGCAGGATAAATAACAATAAAAAGGCTGTTTAAACAGCCTTTTTTTGTGGAAATATTGACATTTTCTTCATATTATGTTATAATAGATGTCCATCTTATAGAAAGGAGACAGAAAATGCTAGATAAACTGCACGAATTATTGGGACAAATGCCCCCCGTTGCAACCGTCATTATTTCGATTGCGTGTATGCTCTTTTTCGGGTTTGCCATGACACGGCTGACAAAGCTAATGAAGCTCCCAAACGTAACAGCTTATATTTTGGCAGGTATTTTGATAGGCCCTTATTGCCTTGATTTGATTCCTGCAAACGTAGTGCAAGGAATGGATTTCCTTTCGGATATTGCTCTGGCTCTCATCTCCTTTACAACGGGTGAATTTTTCAAGGTTTCCATCCTCAAAAAGAACGGCCCCCGTGTTGCTCTCATTACACTTTTGGAAGCGGGAGTAGCTTCAATCGTCATTTTTGTTCTTTCTTATTTTATTTTGCAACTGCAATTGGGATTTTCCATCGTACTCTCGGCACTCGCCGCGGCAACTGCACCCGCATCTACAATGATGACTATTCGCCAAACGGGCGCCAAGGGCGACTTTGTAAACACCCTTTTGCAAGTGGTAGCGCTTGACAACATTGTAGCTCTTTTAGCTTACGGAATTGCGATTTCGGTGGCGGTTTCGCTCGGTTCGGGCGAAAATATTTCGGCAGAAAGCGTACTGATGCCCCTACTCTCCAACCTCGGTGTTCTCATTTTGGGTGGCGTGTTCGGCGTCTTTATGAAGCTCTTAATGCCTCAAAAACGCTCCAACGATAACCGTTTGATTATTTCCATCGCGCTTTTGTTTGCTTTTTGCGGCATTTGCGCATTGCTCGACATCTCCCCTCTGCTTGGTTGTATGTCAATGGGCACTGTTTACATCAACATTTCGGGCGATGATAAACTGTTCAAGCAGCTCAACTACTTCAGCCCTCCCATTTTGCTTTTATTCTTTGTACGTTCTAGCGTTAATTTCCGTTTGGATACGCTCTTCTCGTCGGTCGGCTCGATTGGCGCTCTGCCCTTGATCGTCGTTGGACTTTTGTACTTTGGTGTGCGTATTCTCGGCAAATATGCAGGCGCTTTTGTGGGCTCGGTACTCGCAGGCAAAGAAAAACGCGTACGCAACCTATTAGGTCTTGCACTCATTCCGCAGGCGGGCGTTGCCATTCCCTTGGCAGCTATGGGCGCACGCGCCCTTGGTGGCGAAATTGGCATTGCACTTGAAACCGTTATTTTGGCATCTGCCATTCTGTATGAAATTGTTGGCCCTGCTTGTGCTAAGCTTTCGCTTTACTATTCGGGCGCATATTCCGACAAACTCGAGGACTTGGTTCCCGAAGAAGAACTTGCTCCCACCGATACTCCCCGTACCGAGGTTGAGCTTTTGATAGAGCGTATTCAAAAAATTCAAGAAACCATTCCTCCCGTTCCTCTCGATGAAGAAAATGAAGAAGCCTTTGATGAGGCTGCCGAGGAACACTATGCCGCCACACGTCCTATGATGCGGCATCTGCACAGTAACAAAAAATAAAGGAGAATTGTTATGATAGATCCTATTGCCGGCTTGCTTGGTGCTTGGGCAACCGAGCTCAATGCTTTTTCCATCATTTTGCGCATCGCGCTTTCCCTTTTGCTCTCCGCTTACCTTGGATTTGAGCGTTCCTCAAAGCGTCATGCGGCAGGATTACGTACCTTTATGGTCGTTTCCCTTGCTACTACCATTGCAATGTTGCTTGACCTCTACCTTTTGAGAAGCGCAGAAAACGGTCTTTATCTACTTTCGGCGGCAAGCATTATTTCGGTTGCAATTATCACCGTCAATTCCATTTTGTATAGTTCCCGTAGCCAAATCAAAGGTCTTACAACCTCGGTAGCCCTTTGGGCAAGCGCCGTTCTCGGCCTTTGCATCGGTGCAGGCTTCTATACCGTTACTCTTGCTTCCTACATCGCTTTTATTTGCACGCTTTCAGTGTTCCCACGCTTGGAACGTTACTTTAAGAACCGTTCCAACCACTTTGAAGTGCATCTCGAGCTCAAAAACATTGCATATCTGCAAAACTTCGTTACCACCATCCGCGAGCTTGGAATGAAAATTGATGACATTGAAATGAACACCGCTTACCAACATTCGGGGTTGAGCGTGTATTCCATTTCGATTTCCATCAGCAGTCAAGAACTCAAGAAATACAAAACCCATAGCCAAATTATTGAAGCTTTGCGCTCCCTTGATTATATTTATCATATTGAAGAGATGGTATAAAACCAAAATAAGCCCTGCGTGCTTGGCACGCAGGGCTGTTTTTGTTTTAATGCCTTTAGGCAGTTGAGCGCGAAGCGCGAAACAGACAACCACCCGCTATGCGGGTGGGCAACAAAGGTTATACCAAAAAATCTCCTAATGTGGTACAATAAGATGCTCAAGTCTATTGCAACACGAAAGGA
>JAZOVV010000028.1:0-3938 GCA_045658925.1 Eubacteriales bacterium | reverse complement strand
GTTTGGGGGGGAACCTTCTTGAGAGAAGTTCCCCCTACGCCCCCTTCAAGAACTTCCTAACAAGAGTATATAAAAATAACTCGATAGAAAGCAAGCAGACATTCGACGCGAGGTAAACCTCGCTTTGGCTGCCGCGAGCGGCTGGGCACCACCAAGACCCCATCCACTAAGAAAGTTGTTTGGCATCTTGCTTTTTGGCGATTGGTGTGATATAATACAAAAGAAAGGTGGTGACCGTATGGCTAAAAATATATTAAGAGAAATTGAGGGAGAGAAAATTCGTTGGCAATATTTTACCTTTCCCCTTTTGACATTAGGTATTATTGCGATTTGGGCACCTTACGTTATCTTCGTCTTGGAACTTTACGCAGATAGTTTCAATTTTTCAAAATGGTTGTCTGAAAATCTGTGGATTGGTATATGGGTTTGCTTCTGCTTCTCTATTCCTTTTCTTATTCTTTCAGCCCTTAATCGTCGATTGTTTGGAAAAATCGTTTGCGTACTCAACGAAGATGGAATTCATTACAAAGACGGTTTTGTAAGATGGAATGAAATTGTGAAGACGGAATATGAAATAGACTTTCCAAGCAGAACAAGCAAGCGCCATCAATTTTGCCGCGCTATCATTTATACTTCAAAAGAAGAAATTGTGATACGACACGCACCGCTGTTCATCCTTTCTAAAGTAAAAAAACAGAACCCTGACATTCAAACGGAAGTATCAAAAAACAGCAAATGGATGGTTGGATTTCTCCTTGTTGCTCTTTTAATTATTCCATTCTTGATGCCTTTGATAGCTTGAAAAAGCACACATAAATAACGACGGGCGACCAATGGTCGCCCCTACAAGGAATTTCAAAATTCAATCGTAGGGGCGATTCACGAATCGCCCGCCTTTGTCTATTAAAATCGTTTGTTTTTCGGGACGCCGAGGACGTCGTCCCGCACAATAAGCAATCAACTCTCCAAGAAATCAGGGTCTCGGTGGCCCCTGATTTCTCGCGACAGCAAAAGCAAGTCTACGACTTGCGCCGACCGTCTATCCGTAAACTAATAACTTTCCTTTTTGCCATTTTCGTTAGAGAGTTCTTGAAAGGGGCGTGGGGGAAACTTCTTGCAAGAAGTTTTCCCCACACTTCGTATTCTCTTAATTAAAATATCCTTCTCTATACAACAGTTCTGCAATCAGCACAGCACCGCCTGCGGCGCCGCGCAGGGTGTTGTGGGAGAGACCCACGAACTTGTAATCGAAGAGAGTATCTTCGCGAAGGCGACCAACGGTCACGCCCATACCGCCATAGATGTCGCGGTCGAGCTTGGCTTGCGGACGGTTGTCTTCTTCAAAGTAGGTGATAAACTGCTCGGGAGCGTGAGGGAGACCGAGCTCCTGCGGCTTGCCGGAGAAGTTCTTCCAAGCGTCAAGAATTTCCTCTTTGGTGGGCTTGTTTTCAAAGCGTACGAAAACTGCGGCGGTGTGACCGTCGGTTACGGGTACGCGGATGCATTGCGTGGTAATGAGGGGAGCGTCTGCTTTGACGATCTCGCCATTTTCAACCTTGCCCCAAACGCGCAGGGGCTCTTGCTCACTCTTCTCTTCCTCGCCACCGATGTAAGGAATGACGTTGTCAATCATTTCGGGCCATTCGCGGAAGGTCTTGCCCGCACCGGAAATTGCCTGATAGGTGGTGGCAACAACCTCTTTGATGCCATATTTGCGCAGAGGTGTGAGAGCGGGAACGTAGGACTGAATGGAGCAGTTGGGCTTAACGGCAATAAAGCCGCGCTTGGTGCCAAGACGCGCTCTTTGAGCGGCAATGACCTCGAGATGCTCGTCGTTGATTTCGGGAATGACCATAGGAACGTCAGGCGTCCAACGGTGTGCGGAGTTGTTGGAAACAACGGGGATTTCAGCCTTTGCATAGGCTTCTTCAAGGGCGCGAATATCCTCTTTTTTCATATCAACGGCGCAGAAAACAAAGGAGCATTTCTCTCCAACCGCTGCAATCTCTGCCGCATCCATAACGACCATATCTTTGTATTGTTCGGGCATCGGAACACTCATCTTCCAACGCTCGCCTACGGCTTCTTTGTAAGTCTTGCCCGCAGAACGTGCAGATGCCGCCAAAACGGAAACTTCAAAATAGGGGTGGTCAGCGAGGAGCGTCAAAAAACGTTGTCCTACCATACCGGTGGCGCCAATAACGCCTACTTTCATTTTACTCATAACAAAAATCCTTTCTCGCGGGCAAAAGCGCGCGGATGATTTATAATTTACTATCATTATACACGATTTCGTGTTAAATTGCAAGCAAAATCCGCATATTTTCTCTTTCATAAATATAGAAAAATTGATTGCAAACGGACAAAAATTATGTTATAATAGATAAAAACGGGGCGTTTTTGATCTTGCCCCACCCAAAGGAGTACCTATGAAACTGCAACTGGTTGCAACCTGCCTCTTTGGCTTGGAAAAATTACTCGGTGAAGAAATCGACGCACTCGGACTGCACCGCATCGACACGATGGACGGTCGTGTGACCTTTGAGGGCGACCTCTCGGACATTGCGCGCGCCAACATCGGCTTGCGTTGTGCCGAACACGTGTTCATTAAGCTCGCATCCTTCCCTGCCACCACATTTGACGAGCTCTTTGAGGGCACACGTCACATCGCGTGGGAAGATTGGATCGGCAAGCTCGATGCCTTCCCCGTAAAGGGACACGCCATTAAGAGCAAACTCTTTTCTGTTCCCGATTGCCAAAGCATCGTCAAAAAAGCGATTGTCGACCGCCTTTCGGCGAGATACGGCGTGAAGTGGTTTGCCGAGACAGAGACCAAATATCAAATTGAATTTTTCATCTTCAAAGACATAGCAACATTGATGATAGACACTTCAGGTGTGCCGCTCCACAAGCGCGGATACCGCCCAGCGGCAGGCCCTGCTCCCTTGCGTGAGACCTTGGCGGCAGCTCTTGCCTTAACATCTCGCCCCCGCGAGGACGTCCTGTTTTGGGACCCGATGTGCGGCTCGGGCACGATCGCCATTGAGGCGGCACTCATCCTATCGAATCGCGCACCCGGACTTGGTCGCAGCTTCGCAGCGGAAAGCTTTGCACAGCTCTCTCCTTCTCTTTGGGCGGATGCGCGCGAGGCGGCAGAGGCGGCAATCAAAAAGGATAGCAATTTTGAAGTCTATGCTTCGGATATTGACGAGGATATCCTTGATACGGTGTACGAAAACGCATTGCGCGCAGGTGTTGAAGAACACATGAACATCTTTTGTGCGGACGTTCGTAAGATACAAAAAGTAGACGGGCGACGCGGCACAGTTGTGTGCAATCCCCCTTACGGTGAGCGTTTGATGACCCCTGCCGAGGCAGAACAACTCTACCGCGATATGGGACGCGCATTTGCAAATCTTTCACCGTGGCAAATCTATATCATCACCTCGCATCCGCAATTCGAACGCTTTTACGGCATGCGCGCGGATAAAATCCGCAAGTTGTATAACGGTATGATTCCCTGCAATTTGTATCAGTATTTTAAGCCGAAGAATAAATAAAAAAAGACCGCCCACCGCATTTATGGAATGCGGTGGTCTTTTTTTGTTTGTTGTGTTATTTGTTCAACAAATTGGAACTTATTCATTTATTCGCAAATGAACGTTACTCCACAATTCGCCATTTCATAGATGCAGCAATCGCGTAGGAACCTTTTTTCATCTCATTTATATTCGAATACACATCATCCGACCACACAATACAATTTCGCTCATCGAATGTAACAGATGTGTGAAATATATATCCCATGTCATCTTTTATTTGCCATTCGTACAAACCTTCAAATTCAATTTCCACAACAGTATCCCAAATGCTTGTAACCAATATTTGCAGAATCAACTTGGTTTTGTCGGGTTCAAAACTATGACCGTTCTCAAAGT
>JAZOVV010000027.1:0-20175 GCA_045658925.1 Eubacteriales bacterium | reverse complement strand
GATACACTGGTTGAACTGTATAAAGAAAGTTCAGTTGACGGATTAGATCAGATTTATTGTTTAATTGTTGATAGCAAAAAAATGAAGATAAATCCATTGGTTTCCGTTTTAATAACACGCTCTTTAATAGATAATTTCAATCCTAAAGAAAAACAAATATTAGAGCAGCTTCAGCCACAATTAACGGCTGGAGTACATATCCCCAATCACTATTCGAAAATCGAAATTTGGTACAGCGAGATTTTTGATACATACTTAAGCACTAGAAAGATAACAGATTTTTACATTACATAGTATGAGAAAAGGCGGTAATCGCAACTCGCGATGACCGCCTTAAATCACTCAAAAACAGCCTCAAATGAGGCAAAAATCTCCGCAAGTGGTCAAACATGTGGTCAAGTGCGGAAAATGGGCTTGTTCAACCCTCAAAGTAGGGAAGAACAAGCCCATTGTGTATATCAAGAAAACGCGAGATTTCAAGAGATTTAGCGAGAAAATAAAAGAAAATCGGAGGTTCGATTGAACCTCCGATTTTGGTCTGAGTGACAAGACTTGAACTTGCGGCCTCTACCACCCCAAGGTAGCGCGCTACCAGCTGCGCCACACCCAGATCATCAACCCCTCCGGGTCGACCTTAATATTATAGCACACACTTTTTTGTTTGTCAAGCCTTTTTTGAAAAAAAGAAAAGAAAAATCCAAGGTTTTCTAAATGGGATGGTTTTGATACCTGTAACATTGTGCTTTTCTGTTATTTACAAGCTTTTTATCGTTGTTCTTTAGAAAACGTGCGCGAAAAAAAGCATTATTAATATGTAGGTGAAGGCTTGTATCGTCTTCGCTGCAAGGTAGGGACGGGTAGAGAGGTTGTGACCGTCGCAGAGGGAAAGCATTTGGCAATGTATCGAGAGCCCCGACCACCCTACCGCGACACCTGTTAGGATGACGGCAAGACGTTGGTCGGCGAGGTTGGATGCGGCGCTCACACCGCCTGAGAGTTCTAGCAGGGCGGAGAGGATGGCGTGTGTTATCTCATTTGCCGTAAAGCGGTTTATTACGAGTTCTACTGCCCCCGTCAGTGTGCAAAAAAAGACCACGTATGCGCAAATGAGCAGGGTGTTCAGAGTTGCATTTTTTATCGCGGTGGGGAACATTCCCGCTTCAAAATGAACTTTTGCAGGGGGAGAGAATGCTCGTTTTTCTTTCACTCTTTTTTCTGGCTTTTGCAGTACGTATAGCAAAATTCCGCTCAAAAGTGCCGAAAAAACAGCGGATATATAGAGGAATACACCGAATTTTGAATTCTCCCACAGAGTAGTACCGACGGTACTGATGAGAAACGCCGAAGAGGGGATGGATGAGCACGCCAATGCACGTTCACATTCCTCGCGGTCGAGCGTTCCTTTTTCATAAGCCAAAATTGCGCATCTTGCTCCTATTGGGAAGCCGCATAACAGTCCCAAAAACGCGGCACAGCATCCCGCTCGCGGAAGCCCCAACAGCTTCCCCAAAGGACGTTCAAGCGGCACCGAAAGCCATTCTCCCACACCGCTTGTCACAAGCAATTCCGAGAGCACCATAAAAGGGAAGAGTGAGGGGACGATTGCGCGCGCGCAGAGAGTGAGCCCCTCGCGCATATAATTCGCGGCGACGTCGGCGCGACGAAGCATCAAAGCAAGGCTAAAAAAAAGCAAAAGAGATAGGCAAAGCGCTCCTAATTTTGGACGCTCTGCTTTTTTTGTTTGCCATAGTTGTCTTGTCATTTTGGCTCTCCTTATTGCATAAAATGTGTGTTGATACAAGGTTACGCGCGCGGTTTTAAATTTATTCCGCGTGTGAGTTGGGAGGTACAAAAATGGCAAAAAACGAACAACGTAGTGCAAAAAACGGCAAAAAGGTGCGCTTTTCTTGGCGCGAGGACGACCTTTTTTGCAGCGATAGCGTCCTTTTGAGAGGAAGTCACAGCGCGGTGCTGTATGGGTGCACAAAAATCCTGTTTTACGGCAGAGAACGTATTTGTTTTTTGATGGGGCAACGCTCCGTTTCGATTTTTGGAAAAGGGCTTTGCTGTACGGTATTTTCGCCAACGGGCGTTACGGTTGAGGGCGAAATAGCAGGCGTTTGCTATTGCGGTGCCGATTGTATGGGGAGATGCCCATCTGTTTTGCGAGAGGGGGAAGAGATTTGAGCGTATCTTTATTTTTGCGGGGGAGCTGCACGGTTGCCGTGCCATCGGTTCATCGCACGGCGGCAATGAATTTGTGTATGCAAATGGGTTTACAGTATGCAAGCTTCGTTTGGTGCGAGGATGGCAGCATTCAATTTTCTTGTGCCGCACCGTCCGCTCGGCGCTTTCTTGCTGCTTGCCGTGCGCGGAATATTGTGGTCGAAATCGTTGCGCACCGAGGGATTCCAAAGCTTTTCTCGCGTTTGCGTGCGCGTGTTGGTCTTGTTGTCGGAGCTGTTTTGGCGGTGACGCTCATTGTTTTGTCGGGGCTTTTCGTTTGGGACGTTCAGGTCAGCGGAAACGAGACATTGACAGAAGGGGACGTGATTGCACAGCTGCGTGCTTGCGGCTTTGGCGTGGGGAGTTATCTGCCGTCTTTGCGCATACGTGAGGTGGAAAACCGTGTTTTGATGGCATCCGAGCGCATCGGCTGGCTTTCCATTAACACCGAGGGAACGGTGGCGCGTGTGCAGATTATCGAACACGTTTCGGGAGCCGTGGCAGGCGAGGATTCTTCTTCTAAAAAGCCCGCCAACCTCGTTGCAGCACGGGACGGGCAGATTGAATATCTTGAACTCTTGCGCGGCAATTCCGTTGTGACGGTTGGGCAAGCAGTAAAAAAGGGAGAGCTTATTGTCAGCGGTCTTTACGATAGCAAAACGGGAAGCTTTCGTTACACGCGTGCCGCGGGGCGCGTGATGGCGCGCACGGAGCGCACAGTCAAGGTCGAAATTCCGCTTTCTTTTGAGGAAAAAGTGTACGGTGAACCCTATTTGCAGGAAGTAGAACTCTGTTTTTTCAATTTTTCGCATAAATTTTTCAAAAATAGTGGAAATTCGAATACATTATGTGATATAATAAAATATAATGCTAATTTAGGGCGGCTTGGCAACAATCGACTGCCCGTGTCGCTGTCGCGTATCGAGGTGCATCCATATCACCTTGAAGCGCGCGAGCGCAGTGCCGAGGAAGCCTTGGAGCTCTGCTATGCAGAGCTTGCCCGAGAGCTGGAATCTTTTTCGGGCGAGGTCCGGCTTTTACAAAAAGAAATCGTCACCGAGGTGGGGGAAAGCTCCGTTACCCTTGTGTGTACCCTAACCTGCATTGAAAATATTGCTCTTGTGCAGGAATTCGAAATTGCCCAGTAAGCATCGAAAGGAATTTTATGAACCGTAAGATTATCCGTATGGAACACCCGGATGCAACTGCCAAAATTTTTGGTAATTGCGATAGCAACGCACACCGCATCGAAAAACAGTTTGGCGTTACACTCCGCAACCGAGAGACCGAGTCGGGAGACTCGATTATTATCGAGGGCGAAGATATGGAAATGCTGAATGCCGCCGCCGATTGTGTGACGTATCTGCACGAGCTTTCCTCTAAAACCGAGGTTATCACCGAGCAATCTTTGCAGTATGCCATCGATATGATTGCAGGAGGACAGGCAAAAGAGCTTGCAGCACTCGGTGACGCTTGCATCTGCATTACCACGCGTGGCAAGCCTATTAAGGCAAAGACGCTCGGCCAACAGCAATATATCGATTCCATTCGCAAAAACACCATTGTGTTGGGCGTTGGCCCTGCGGGAACGGGTAAGACCTTTTTGGCGGTTGCAATGGCGGTCAAAGCCTTGCGCGAAAAACAGGTAACGCGTATTATTCTCACGCGTCCCGCTATTGAAGCGGGCGAAAAGCTCGGCTTTTTGCCGGGGGACCTGCAAAGCAAAATCGACCCTTATCTGCGTCCTCTTTACGATGCTCTATACGAGATGCTCGGCGCCGAGACCTATCAACGCTTGCAGGAGAAGGGAACCATTGAAATTGCACCCTTGGCTTATATGAGAGGTCGCACGCTCGATGACTCCTTTATCATTCTCGTCGAGGCGCAAAATGCAACTCCCGGGCAAATGAAGATGTTTCTTACCCGTCTTGGCTTCAACTCCAAGGCAGTCGTTACGGGCGACTTGACACAAACCGACTTGCCGAAGGGGCAAAAGAGCGGTCTTGCTACGGTTGTCAAAATTCTTGACGGCATCGATGACATCGGCATTCACTATTTCAGCGAGCGCGACGTTGTTCGCCATCGCTTGGTACAAAAAATCATTCAGGCATACGAAAAATACGATAGAGAACTTGCTCGCCGCGAGGCAGAGCGCCGTGCCGCGGTTCAACAAAGGCTGCACGCCGAAAAAACCGACAACAAGAACACAAAGTGAGGTTTATTATGAACAGAAAAATGAATTTGCGCATTTATTTTGACAACCATCAGGACAAGCTCCCCTTGACTTACCGTCTCAAAATGCTTGTCAGAGGTGCAGTGGAAGCCACACTCGATTACGAGCAATACGGCAACCCCTGCGAGGTCTCGGTCTCCTTTGTGGACAACGACGAGATTCGCGACCTGAACAAAAAGTTCCGCGGCATCGACAAAAAGACGGACGTGCTTTCTTTCCCCCTGTTCGATTACGAGGGGGAGAGTGAAGAACCGCCCGTTGACGAGATGCTCGGAATGCTTGGCGACATCGTGCTCTCTTTGGAGCAGGCTGACGCGCAGGCAAAGGAATACGGCCACAGCTTTGAGCGTGAGGTAGCCTTCTTGACGGTGCACTCTATGCTGCACCTTTTGGGCTACGATCACGAAACGGGCGAAGAGGACGAGGCAGATATGCGCCGCCGTCAAAGCGAAATTATGGATTTGATGGGGCTGAGTGTAAAAACGGAGGCGTAAGAGATGGCACGTAACAATCGTGTTGAAGAGCCTTTGCAACAAGAGCAAGCTGTAGAAAGCAAGCTCCCCGGCAGAGTCAATGATGAACCCCAAGTATGCGAACCGGTGGGAAAGACCGAAACCTTTTTTTCGCGCAACGTCAAATTGATTACGTTTCTTATCTGCATCGCTGTTATTTTCTCGCCGTTTGTCATTACCTACATCCAAGATATCGTCCAAGCACAACGCGAGGCGGCTCGCCCCGAAATGACGGTGGACGAATTGGCTCATATTGCCGAGATTGGAAAGGATCTGCGTCAGAGAGATCTTTCAAAATTTGACGACTATCGCGAAGAGGTCGATATGCAGGGAATGAAATATGCAAGCTACCGCATTCCCGTTTTGCACGAGAGAGACTGTTATCTTTCCGTCAGCTTTGATATGACGATGGATTACGTTTTTTACGTCAATCTCATCGATTTGGATACACGTGCGGAGCTCGATTTGCTCAGCGATGCCGATAAACTCGAGGAGTTTCTTATATCTCCCGTAAATTAACCGACAAAAAAGGATTTTTGATTTTATGAAAAGAACCGGATTTATATCAATCGTAGGTCGCCCCAACGTGGGCAAATCCACCCTGCTCAACGCAATTTTGGGGGAAAAGATTGCTATCGTCTCCAACAAGCCGCAAACCACGCGCAACCGCATTGCGGGCATTGAAACACGCGGCGAGGATCAATTCGTCTTTCTGGATACCCCCGGCATCTTCAAGCCGCAAAACAGCTTGGGCGATTTTATGGTCAAAACCGCAAACAGCACTATGCAAGAGGGCGATATGGTCATTCTCGTAGCCGATGCCGGCTACCGTCCCGGTGACGTAGAAGAGGGCATCATCGCGTATCTCAAAAAATCGGGAACTCCCGCTATTCTTGCGCTGAACAAGGTCGACCTCTACCGCCGCGAAAAGATTGCCGAGACAATCGCCGCCTATGCGGCAGAGCACAATTTCGAGGCCGTTGTGCCGATTTCGGCAAAGAAGGGCAAGTACGTAGATGAGGTGCTTGACGAGTGCTCCAAGCTTCTGCGTGAGGGCGATTGGTTCTACGACGAGGATATGATTACCGATCAGCCCCAAAGACAAATGGTTGCCGAGATTATTCGTGAGAAGATTCTTCGCACGCTCGATAAAGAAATTCCCCACGGCGTTGCCATTGTGGTAGAGGAATACCTCGACGAGGGAAGCATCGTGCGCATTCGCGCCGAAATCTTTTGCGAAAAGGCATCGCACAAGGGTATTCTCGTCGGTAAGAACGGTGAAACGCTCAAGCGCATTGGCTCTTATGCCCGTGAGGATATGGAAAAGCTGCTTGACGCACAGGTCTATCTCAACCTTTGGGTAAAGGTCAAGGAGAATTGGAGAGACAGCGCGCGCGGCATCCTCAATTTCGGCTATACAGAAGAATAAAGAAAGGCAACTCTTATGCGACACGAAAGTATCGACGGTGTTGTTGTGCGCGTGCGTGACTACGGTGACCACGACCGCTATCTGTCGGTGCTTACGGCAGATGCGGGGAGGATTACTATGCTCTCCAAGGGGGGACACTCTCTCAAAGGTCCGCAAACCGCCATCAGTCAGCTTTACACCTACGCAAATTTTGAATATTACCGCAAGGGAGAATTCAATATTCTCAAGGGCGGCTCTGCTTATCAGCATTTTTATGCGCTCAGCATGGATATCGACCGCTTGAATCTCGCGGCATATCTTTGTGACCTCGCGTGTGAGCTCACCGACGAGGGAGAACCCGCACCCGAAATGCTGCGTTTGCTTCTCAACGCGCTATATGCTATCTCCAAGGACCTCTATCCGCAAGAGATTATTAAGGGCGCGTTTGAATTGCGCGCTATGGCAATGTCGGGCTACGCCCCCGATTTGAGCGCGTGCTCTGTGTGCGGTCGCGACCGAGACGAGCACTTTTATCTGCACGTAATGAACGGTGCGCTCCTTTGCTCCGAATGTTTTTCCGAAAAGGGAAAAGAGGTCAAAAAATTTACAGACACGTCCTATGATGACATTCGTGGGAGCGAAACCGTTGTAGGACTTACCCCCGCAGTAATTGCAGCTATGCGTTACGTTTTGTCCGCTCCTCTTGAAAGGCTTTTTGCTTTTGGTCTGGAAGAAGTGACCGACGTTGACGATTTTGCACGTGCTGCGCAAACCTACGTGCTCTCTCACCTGGAGAGGGGATTTGATTCACTCAATTTTTACCACACGATGCGCGCACCCCTGCCGCATAAGGAAACCAAGGTATGAATTTTACACAAAAAACACTCACAACTCTTGAATTTGATAAAATCTGCGAAATGCTTGCCGACTGTGCCCCTACCGCGGGTGCGCAAGCGATGGCACGCAGACTGACGCCGTCGAGCGATGCCGTAGAGGTCTTGCGCAGACAACGTCGCACCACCGACGCGCGCAGGCTCTTGGAAGCAAAGGGCATGCCGCCTTTTGGCACGGTTATCGACGTCTCCGACGCTTGCGAGCGTGCCGTTAAGGGCGCGGTGCTTTCGATGCGCGAAATTCTTGACGTCGGCAGACTTTTGCGCTCTGCGCGACAGGTTGCCGAATACGCAAAGTCCAACCGCACCTTTGAAACCGCTCTTGATGAAATTTTCGCGCGCTTGCTTTCCAACCGTCATCTTGAGGATGGCATCTCGCGTTCGATTATTTCCGAGGATATGATTGCCGACGAGGCGAGCCGTGAGCTTGCCGAAATTCGCCGCAAGATTCGCGAATCCAACAACCGCATCAAGGAGACGCTCCAACATTATATCAGCGGCTCGTATTCCAAGATACTGCAAGATAATATCGTTACAATGCGTAACGGACGTTACGTGATTCCCGTTAAGGCAGAATGCAAAAACGAGCTCAAGGGACTTATTCACGATACGTCCTCGTCCGGCGCGACCATTTTTGTAGAGCCGATGGCGGTGGTTGATGCCAACAACGAGCTCCGTATGCTCCACTCCAAAGAGGAACACGAAATCGAGCGTATTCTGTATGCTTTTTCGTCCGACATCAGTGCGGCATCCGAGTCGTTGCGCCTCAATTACCTCAACCTTACCGAGCTTGCTTTTCTGTTTACCTGTGCCGAGCTTTCTATGCGTATGGGCGCGGTCGAACCCCATATTTCGGGCGGTCAAACGGTAGAATTGCGCCGCGCAAGACATCCCCTTATCGACCCCAAAAAGGTCGTTCCCACCAATATTCGCATCGGTGGGGAATACGATACGCTCATTATCACAGGTCCCAATACGGGCGGTAAGACCGTAACCCTTAAAACCGTGGGACTCTTTGCTCTGATGACGCAAGCGGGACTTCACATTCCCGCCGAGCCCGATTCTTCCATTTGCGTGTTCAGCCGCGTGCTTGTTGACATTGGTGATGAGCAGAGCATTGAACAGTCGCTCTCTACCTTTTCTTCGCACATGGTCAATATTGTGCGCGTTATGGAAGATGTCGACAGCACCTCGCTATGCCTTTTTGACGAGCTTGGAGCGGGTACAGACCCCGTAGAGGGCGCGGCACTTGCCATTGCCATTATCGAGTCGGTTCGCCGCACAGGCGCCCTCTGTATGGCGACCACGCACTACACCGAGCTCAAAACCTTTGCGCTTGATACCCCGGGCGTACAAAACGCATCCTGCGAGTTTGACGTTGCCACGCTCAAGCCCACCTATCGGTTGATGATTGGTACACCGGGTAAATCCAACGCGTTTGCCATTTCTTCCAAATTGGGACTTCCCGAGGAAATCATCAATTTGGCAAAGGAGAACGTCAACCGCGACCACCAACGCTTTGAAGAGGTCATTGAGCAGCTGGAAGCCACCCGCCTTGAGGCAGACCGCGCACGCGACGAGGCAATGCAGCTCAAGCGCGAGTATGAAAAAATCAAGAATGATGCCGAAAAAGAGATTAAAACACGCTTCTTTGAGGTAGAACGTCAAATTGAGCGCAACCGTCGCGAGGCTCAGCAAATGCTCGACAGTGCACGCGCATCAAGCGAATTTATCTTCTCTCAACTCGAAAAAGCCAAAAAGGCAGAGGCAGAAAAACGTCTGACCGAAGAGCTTGACGAGGCGCGTCGTTCGGTACGCCGTGCCATCCGCGAGGGCAGTGAGAAGATTGACCCCGTAGAAGAAAAGAAAGACGAAAAATACGTGCTGCCGCGTGACCTCAAATGCGGTGACAAGGTCTATATCGTCAACATCGATAAAGAGGGAATACTTCTTGAGACGCCCGACAAGAGCGGTTCGGTTCTCGTGCAGGCGGGTATTCTCAAAACGAGAACAAAGCTTTCCAATTTGCAACTGATTGAGGAAAAGCCGCAGCTTATCAGCGGCAAGCAAAAAAAGAACGCATCCGATTTTCATGCAAAGGTCAACCGCGACTTCCGCGATGAAATCGATTTACGCGGTATGCTTGGCGACGAGGGTTGGCTGGCTGTTGATAAATATCTCGATGAAGCTATCATTGCCAACTTTGGGCGTGTGCGTCTCATTCACGGCAAGGGTACGGGAGCACTCAAAAACGCGCTCTGGCAACACCTCAAGCACGACCGCCGCGTGGCAAGCTTCCGCTTGGGAGCGTACGGCGAGGGTGACGGCGGTGTCACTATCGTCGAACTCAAATAAGGAGAAAGGATTATGAAAACCATTAACGTAACGATTTGGAATGAATTCCGTCACGAAAAGAAAAACCCGATTGTAAAGGAAATTTATCCGGAAGGCATACACGCTTGTATTAAAAAGTTTCTTGACGTCAACGAGGATATGAACGTGCGCCTGGCAGCACTTGATGACCCCGACCAAGGACTTCCCGATGAGGTGCTTGAAAATACTGACGTTCTGATTTGGTGGGGACACTTGGCACACGGTGAGGTATCCGACGAATTGGTTTCCAAAATCCGCCAACGTGTATACCTTGGTAAAATGGGCTTTATCGCTTTGCACTCGGCACACAAGTCCAAGCCCTTCCGCAGTATTATCGGCACAACGGGCAACCTTTCTTGGGGCAGAGAACAAAAAGAAATTATGTGGACGCTTTTGCCCGCGCACCCCATTGCGGCAGGCATTCCCGACCATTTCATTCTTCCCCTGGAGGAGCTTTACAGTGAGCCCTTTTACATCCCCCAACCCGATGAACTCATCTTTTGCGGTTGGTTTGAGGATGGACACGTCATGCGCGCGGGTGCCACTTTCCTAACCGGTGCGGGCAAGGTATTCTACTTCCAACCCGGACACGAGGTTTGCCCCTCTTATCACAACGAAAACGTGCAACGTATCATTACCAATGCTGTGCGTTGGGCGCAACCCAATGAAGTTGGCTACACCGTTCCCGGTGAATGCCCCCACATTACGTGGAAAACGGTTGACGAATTTAACAAATAATTTTTGAAAATAATTAACGAAGAGTAAGAATATCGGCGTTGGAGCAATCCGAAGTGCCTGTCGGACGGGGAGTTGTCGATGGGACGAAAAGGGAATACCCCTTGCGGTCGGTATTTTGCATCCCGCTTCATTCGGCTATGGCGGCAGAGTATTGTCTCCTTTTTGCCAACGAGGTGGAAGGGAGGAGTTTGTATGAAAAACGAAGCATCCAAAAAACGCATAAGCGGCAATTTGCGCCTCTTGGCGGTCTCTGCCTTTCTCGCCGCACTCAGCATTGTTTGCGGCAAATATTTAGCGCTTTCCCTGGGCAACGTTCTGCGCTTTAGCTTTGAAAATTTGCCCATCCTGCTTGCAGGTATGATGTTCGGTCCCCTTACGGGAATGGTTGTGGGCGTTGTTGCCGACCTTATCGGCTGTGTTATGGTGGCATATCCCATCAACCCCTTGGTTACCTTGGGTGCGGCTTGTGTCGGCCTTTTGAGTGGCCTGTTGTTTCACGCCACGAAGAAGCTGCCCCTTGTGTGGCAGACCTGCATTACGGTAATTTTGACACACCTTGTGGCATCTGTCATTGTCAAGACCTACGGGCTTGCACAGTATTACGATATGCCGTTCCACATTCTGCTTTTGTGGCGCCTTTTGAACTACGTGATTGTGGGTGTTGCCGAATGGCTTCTTATCTACACGGTGCTCAAAAACCAAGCCCTGCGCCGCCGTTTTGAGGCATTGAGAGGATAACGCTATGAACTACGAACAAGCACTTGAATATATCCACTCGGTCAACTGGACCTTTTGCAAGCCCGGACTTGAACGCATTGCAAAATTGTGTGCCGCTCTCGGCAATCCGCAAGAAAAACTCCGCTTTATTCACGTAGCGGGGACGAACGGCAAGGGCTCTACCTCTGCAATGCTCGCCTCTGTTTTGCAGAATGCGGGATATAAAACAGGACTTTACACCTCGCCCTACATTCGCACCTTTTGTGAGCGCATCCGCGTGGATGGGGAGAATATTCCAAAGGAAACGCTCGCGTCCTTGACCGAGCGCGTCCGCCCGATTGCCGACGCAATGGCGGACAAGCCCACCGAGTTTGAACTTATCACCGCGCTTGCATTCACCTATTTTGCGGAACAGAACTGTGACGTTGTGGTTTTGGAGGTAGGACTTGGAGGACGTTTGGATTCGACAAACGTGATTCAAAATACCGCACTTTCCATTATTACGGGCATCGATTTTGACCACACCGCGCTCCTTGGCGACACGATTGAGGATATTGCCAAAGAAAAGGCGGGTATTATTAAGCAAAGTCGTCCCGTCCTCTTTGGGGGAGGGGAAGGTGAGGCGCTTAACGTCATTCGCGCGGTCGCACTTGAAAATAACGCTCCCATTCATACCGTTGACCGTTCTTCTTACCGTCAAAAAGAAGCAACGCTTGCGGGAACAATATTTGATTATTTGTACTATACCGATATGCGCCTGCCCCTGCTTGGCGCATATCAACCTTACAATGCCACCCTTGTGCTGACGGCAATCGAGCTTTTGAACAAGCAAGGCTTTGCCATTGGTGAGGGGGCAGTACGCAAGGGACTCGCCTGCGTGCGTTGGCCTGCACGCTTTGAATTGCTTTCACGCGAGCCCATCATCATCTACGATGGCGGACACAATCCCGAGGGAGTACGTGCCGCCGTTGCGAGTGTAAAGGCGTATTTTGGCACTCAGCGCGTCAACCTTCTCAGCGGCGTTATGGCTGATAAGGATAGAGGCGAAATGATAGAAACAATGAAGCCTATCATCGCCCGCGTTTTCGCGGTCACGCCAAACAATCCGCGCGCACTTGCGGCTGCCGATTATGCCGCACAGCTTTCCTCTTACGGCATTCCTGCCGTGTCTTGCGGTAGCGTAGCCGATGGTGTGAAAGCCGCGATAGAATCGAGTAAACAAGAGGGCATTCCTCTTATCTGTCTCGGTTCGCTTTATCTCTATGAGGAAGTCGAAGCAGCCGTGCGCGAGTTGCTTCGTTCCTAAATAAAAACGTGAGTTCGAAACCATCCTCACGAAAAACAAAACTAAGGAGAAAAACCAAAATGAAAAACACAAAAGCGAAAAAAACGCTTCGCTACATTACCGAAGCGAGTGCCATTGCCGCACTCTATACCGTTATCACCATTGCCATCGGGCCCTTGGGCAGTGCCGCTATTCAATGTCGCATTCCCGAAGCGTTCTGCGTTTTGGCAATTTTTACACCGGCGGCAATACCGGGAATGACCATTGGTTGCCTCATTTCCAATATCGCAACCGGATGCTTGTGGCAAGACATTCTATTTGGCACACTCGCAACGCTCATCGGTGTTGTCGGTGCACGTCTGTTGCGCCGCGTATGGTGGCTGACACCTCTGCCTACCGTGCTGGCAAACACTTTTATTGTGCCTTTTGTTCTTGCCTATGCCTATCACGCTCCCGAGGGCGTTGGCTTTTTGATGCTAACGGTTGGCTTGGGAGAGGTTATTTCGGCATACGTGCTTGGCGTTTTGCTATATTTTGCGCTTTTTAAAAACGCGCGTTACATCTTCAAAAACGTGTAAGGATAAAAACGATTTTTTCGGAAAGGAGGTCGCGTATATGGAGACCGATATCATCTTACCCATACCCGCCCTGCGTGCGCTATCTGTATTGGAAGCGTGCGGCTATGAGGGCTATACCGTTGGCGGTTGCGTGCGCGACAGCCTTCTCGGTCGAGCCCCCAACGATTGGGATATCACCACAAACGCCACGCCCGACGAGATGAAAGCTTGTTTCAAAAATTTCCGTGTTATCGAGACGGGTATCCGTCACGGCACGTTGACGGTGATTGTTGACGGTATGCAGTTGGAAATCACCACTTACCGCAACGATGGAGAATACCTCGATAACCGCCACCCCGTGCAGGTGACCTTTTCCGAGCACATCGAGGACGACCTCTCGCGCCGAGACTTTACTGTGAACGCAATGGCTTACCACCCCACAAAGGGTTTGGTTGATTTGTTTGGCGGTAGGGAAGATTTAAAAGCACGCGTTATGCGTTGCGTGGGAGATGCCAAAACGAGATTTTGCGAGGACGGCTTGCGTATTCTGCGCGCCATCCGTTTTGCCTCGGTGCTTGATTTTGATATTGAAGAAAACACCGCAAAAGCCGTGCACGAATGCAGAAATCTGCTATCGGGTATTGCCACCGAGAGAGTTCGCGAGGAGTTCTGCAAGCTGATTTGCGGCAGAGGTGCTGTGCGCATTCTGCGCGAATATATCGACGTTATTGCTGTCTTTTTGCCTGAGCTTTCCCGTTGCGTCGGCTTTGAGCAAAACACCAAATATCACTGCTATGACGTATTTGAACACACCCTGCAAGCACTTGCGCTGTGCAAGGATACTGACCTTGTCACACGTCTCGGTATCCTCTTGCACGATATCGGCAAGCCTTTGTGCTACACCGAGGACGAGCAAGGCGGACACTTCAAGGGTCACGCGCCTGCGGGCGTTGAAATCACCAAAGAAGTCCTTGCGCGCTTACGCTTTGACAACGAAACGGTGCGCCGTATGGAGCTTTTGGTTGAATGGCACGATATTCCGCTTTCTGCCGAAAAGAAGCGTGTAAAACGCTTGATGCAACGCATGAGCGATGCGGACATTCTGCGACTGTTGGAAATCAAACGCTGTGACCGTTTGGCACACGCAAAGGATTATCGCGAAATCCCCCCCGAGCTTGCCCTCATTCCGTCGGTCATCGACGAAATTCGTGCCGAGGATGCCTGCCTTTCCTTGCGCACGCTCGCTGTCGGCGGAGACGATTTGATGGAACTCGGTATTCCAAAAGGAAAGCAGATTGGAGAGATGCTCCACGTCCTTCTCGAAGAGGTCATTGAAGAACGCTTACCCAACGAAAAAAACGCCCTTTTGCAAGCCGCAAAAGAGCACTTAAAAAAAGCATAAGCAGTTTGTTTTGACAAACTGCTTATGCTTTTTGTTATTCGTTAATATCCTCTAAAGCAAAGGAGAAACGTAAGCTTCCTGTGTAAATATCGGATTGTGTGATGTTCTTTTGGTCAATGCGAACAAAGCCGCTTTGTGAGCCGATTTCGGTAAAGCTTGCAAAAACGTCACCATTTTGCAAAGCATTTGCTTCGGCATCAGAGAACACCTCGTAGGGGAGTGTTGAGCTTCCGTCGGCGTTCTTCAGCACGAAAGTGCCGTTCTCATCCCAAACGCGCACGGTGATTTGCTTTCCGTCAAGGAACAGAGCCTCGGGGACGCTGATTGTGAATTCTTCTTTGTGATAAGAGGTTGTTTCTGTGCGTTGCAGGTCCTCGGCAGAGGAGATTTCTTGGGGAACCACAACGGTGTAAATCGGTGAGTTGGTGGCAATGGCGGTGGCGGTAACGGTAGCTTCTTCGGCACAAAGCGTTACCGACATAGTGACCGTCAGGAGCAGAATAACAAAAAGGGAAATGACTCTAACTGTAATTTTCATTATTCTTCCTCCTTATCAATATCGGTAATGGAATACGAAAATACCAAAACGCCGTTATAAACGCCCGATTTCGTAATTTTGCTTTGGTCTATGCGAATCCAAGTATCAACACTGCCATTCTCGGTAAATCTTGCAAAAACGTCACCGCTGCCAATGGGCGTTTGCGAATCCTTGGTAGGCAAAAGGTCAAAGGGGAGCACAGAGCCGTTTCCGTCCTGCAAGCAGAAGATGCCGTTTGCATCCTTGGAGCTGACCGAAACTTGAATTTCCTTTTCACCGTACAAATTGGCAACGTTCTCGGCACTTACCGTAAACTTTGCAAAGGCATCCTTTTCGGGGTCGGTGGCATCGGTTTGACGAAGATTTCCCGCGTCTATTGTAGAAGGAATGACTATCGCATAGGTGGGAGCGGGGACAGAGGTCTTGAATTTTAAGGGAACATCCTTTACGGTAGCCGATTGTCCGATTTCAAAAGCGGAACCGTCTTGCTTGCAGACCTTGGTGGGAGTTGCCTGTCCTTCGCCAATCGCACCGCTACCAAGCTGTCCGCACAGGTTGTCGCCCCAAGTCCATACAGAGCCGTCCTGCGCAATCATCGCACCGTTTTGGTATGCCGCGGCAATCGCTACGGCTACGGGAGAACCGTTGGTGTTTGCAAAGAGAGGAACAAAGGTATCGGTTGCAGAATCTTTGACGTTGGAAATTCTTGCACCTGCGGTATAGACTTTTCCGTCGCGGGCAAGCAAAACGGTTTGTTGCTCCGACGCTGCAATGGCGGAAATATTCCACGTGGATGTATCAACCACTTTGAAAAGGAGGGACGGTATGTCGGTTGTAGCCCCATTGCCGTACTGACCGTAATTGTTCAGTCCCATAAATCCGACCTTGCCGTCATTTTGCAAAAATACGGAGTGCGTCGCACTCAAGGCAACGTCGGCAATCGGTGTTTCTGTCTTTTTGTCGGGGAGAGCAAACGGAGCGACAGGCTCCACTTGGTTCTCCGTACCCAACAAATAGTTTGCAGTATTGCCCCACAAATAAGCTTTTCCACTCACGTCAATGGCACTTGCCGAGGCAATGCCTGCGGAAATTTGAGCAATGAAGGTGCTTTGCAAATCAGACACCACGTGTGGAATTGAGGAGTACGCGGCATCATTTTCGAGTGTGTATCCGAGCTGCAGCTTATCGTTGAGACCGAAGGAATACACGCGGCCGTTCTCGCTCAAGGCGAGGGAGAAGCGTTGACCTGCTGCCACAGCGATGATGCTCTTATCGGCAAGTTCTGTAACGGGTGTGGGAGAAGAAAGGGAAAGTCCGCCGTTGTCAATGCCCAGTTGGCCGTATTCGTTATTGCCCCAAGCATAAACGTTGCCATTTGATGCGAGCATTAGCACATGGTCGGCACCTGCGCTGATAGCTACCGACGTAACACCTTCGGGCAGATGAACTTTTGTGGGAACGGTGATGTTCGTTCCCGTCTCGAGTGAGGAAGTATTCCCCAAAACGCTGTTGGTATTATCTCCCCAACCCCACACTTCACCGCCTGCGGTCTGCACAATCATAAATTTTTCACCAATGGCGATCATAGGCTCGGGTGAGCCAATGACCGCCGTTGTGGAAATTGTTAATATTGATGCAAGTGTGAAGAGGATGGAAAGCGATACCAGCAGACATAACGCGCGTTTTTTGCGATGTCGCATAGTAAGGTTCTCCTCAATATTAAAATTTGTTGAACGGTTTTATTTGAGCATACCTGCAAGGGTATCCTTTGCAGAAGCGAGAGCCTCGGCAATCTTGTCGGTGTCGCGACCGCCTGCCATTGCGTTGTCGGGACGTCCGCCACCCTTGCCGCCGGTAACTGCAGCAACAGAGCCTACGATCTTACCTGCGTGTGCGCCTGCGGCAACGGCATCCTTGCCCGCAACTGCGAGGAAGTTCAGCTTGCCTTCGGGAGCGATTGCAAGAACGGCGACAACGTCGTCGTAGCGAGCCTTGATTTCGTCTGCGAGAGAACGAGCGGCATCTGCTTGCATATTGCCCATGTCAACGGCAACAAGACGAACAGAACCAACGCTCTCGGTATTAGCCATAATGGAATCGAGCTTGGAAGCGGCAATCTTGGAGTTGAGAGATTCGATCTCCTTCTTCATTGCAGAAATTTCATTCTGCATTTGAGCGGCACGCTTTGCAAGGTCAGAAGCCTTTTGCACCTTGAGTTCCTTTGCGGTCTCGTTGATAAGTGCTTCGCGACTCTTGAGCTGTTGGAGAACGCCAAGACCTGTAACGGCTTCAATACGGCGTACGCCTGCAGCTACCGAGGACTCGGAAAGAATCTTGAAGAGCCCTATCTTTGCAGTGTTATCGACGTGTGTACCGCCGCAGAATTCGATGGAGCAGTCACCCATGCGAACAACGCGAACGATTTTGCCGTACTTTTCGCCAAACAGAGCCATCGCACCAAGCTTCTTTGCTTCGTCAATGGGCATCTCGGTCATAGAACCGAGATGACCTGCCAAAATTTCAAGGTTTACAATGTTTTCTACTTCTGCAATTTCCTCTGCGGTTAAGCCAGAGAAGTGCGTAAAGTCGAAGCGACAAACTGTATCCGAAACGTAAGAACCGGATTGCTCAACGTGGTTGCCGAGCACCTGACGGAGTGCGCTCTGGAGCAGATGGCAAGCCGAATGGTTTCTCATGATTGCGGCGCGGCGAAGCTCGTGTACCTGTGCCAATACAGTGTCGCCTACCTTCAATACGCCATTTACAACGGTACAGAGATGAATATAAACACCGTCTGCCTTTTTGGTGTCAGTGACCTTGAGCATTGCGTTCTGACCGCAAAGCACACCCATGTCACCAATCTGACCGCCGCCCTCGCCGTAGAGGGGAGTGGTATCAAGAATAACGGTGCAATCGCCCTCGGATACCTCGCTTACGGACATATCGTCAACGAGAATAGCGAGAACCTTTGCATCTGCTGCCATACTGTCGTAGCCGACAAATTTGGTTGCGGGGATGTCCGCCAAGAGGTTCTTGGAAGCATCGGACCAACCGCTGATGTTAGCGCGTGCCTCACGAGCGCGAACCTTTTGTTCCTGCATCAATTCGGCAAAACGTGCCTCGTCAATGGCAAGACCTGCTTCCTCTGCAATCTCGCGAGTGAGGTCGATGGGGAAGCCGTAGGTATCGTAAAGCTTGAATACGTCCTCACCGTTAAGGGTGGTGAGACTGTTATTCTTTGCATCTTCAACAAGCTTGTTAAGAATGGAAAGACCTGCATCAATGGTTGCATCGAATCTTTCTTCTTCCATAGAGATAACCTTGAGGATATAGTCCTTCTTTTCTGCAAGTTCGGGGTATGCGCCCTCGGATTCACCGATAGCGATTACGCCAAGCTCGGGCAGGAAGGAGCGGTTGATGCCAAGGAGTTTGCCGTGACGGCAAGCGCGGCGCAGAATGCGGCGAAGAACGTAGCCGCGGCCCTCGTTAGAGGGAATAACACCGTCGGAAATCATAAAGGTTGCGGAACGGATGTGGTCGGTAACAACACGAATGGAAATATCGGTGTTCTTATCAACGCCGTATTCCTTGCCCGCGATAGCGCAAACGTTGTCAAGCACCTTGCGAATGGTGTCAACCTCGAACATATTGTTTACACCTTGCATTACGCAAGCGAGACGCTCAAGACCCATACCGGTATCGATGTTCTTTTGCGCGAGCTCGGTGTAGGTGCCGTCACCCATATTGTTGAATTGGGTAAATACGTTGTTCCAAATTTCCATAAAGCGGTCGCAGTCACAACCGGGCTTGCAATCGGGCGAGCCACAGCCGTACTTAATGCCGCGGTCAAAGTAAATCTCGGAGCAAGGGCCGCAAGGACCTGTGCCGTGCTCCCAGAAGTTATCGGCTTTGCCGAGACGAACGATGTGCTCGGGGTTAACGCCTACTTTATTCACCCAAATTTCATAAGCCTGCTCGTCCTCTTCGTAGATAGAGGGCCAGAGAAGGTCTGTGGGGATTTCAAGAGTTTCGGTCAAAAATTCCCACGCCCACGGAATTGCTTGATCCTTAAAATAATCTCCAAAGGAGAAGTTGCCAAGCATCTCGAAGAAGGTACCGTGGCGAGCGGTGTGACCAACGCGCTCAAGGTCGGGGGTACGGATGCACTTTTGGCAAGTGGTTACGCGATGGCGAGGGGGCTCTTCTTCACCTGTGAAGAATTTCTTCATAGGTGCCATACCCGAGTTGATGAGCAAGAGAGACTTGTCGTTGATGGGAACGAGCGGGAAAGAGGGCAGACGAAGATGTCCTTTGGACTCAAAGAATGCCAAATACTTTTCACGCAGTTCGTTAAGGGATGTCCATTTCATAGGGGTATATCCTTTCGATAGATTCGATAAATTTACATACGTAGCAAGTATAGCACAAATTCTCGCCCTTGTCAATTCTTTTATATAAAAAAGTAGGGAAATGACGAAAAAACGCCCCGTAAAATTTTCTCTGTTGTTTTGAAGAAGAACGAAAAGACATAAAAAATCGACAGAGTTATTGTTTTCTCTGCCGATTTGTGCTATAATGGAACTGTGTCGTAGGGCGGGGGCTTGCTCCCGCCGAATCATTGCGATAAAACAGAACGATAAATAAGAATTTGACGAAACGGGGAAGCTGAAATCACGATGAAAACACTTGAAACAAAAAGGCTAATATTACGAGATTGGACTCTTAAAGATGTTGGATGCGAAGTGTACGATGAAAAGACAATACGATACTTGATATCAGCTCAAAACAATTATGCTGTTGTTTTGAAAGAAAATGGTCTGGTTATTGGAACGATTGGCTTAAATGAAGATGCCGACGACAATCCCGATACGAGAAATGTAGGAATCCGATTGCTTGAATCATATCGCAACAGAGGACTAATGTCAGAGGCTTTAGAGTGTGTTATTCATAACGCGAGAGATATCACAAAATGGTTATCCTATTTTTGCCGGGTAGAGGACAAGCGAAGTCAACATATCGCGGAAAAATTTGGATTTCGATATATCAAAACATTTTATAATGTTCAAAGAACCGCCTCGGATGAGCCGAAAGATTTTTACTATTACAAATTAGAACTATAAACAACGAGAATTGATCAATTTCAATTTATTGCTGCCGATTTGTGGTATAATGGAATTGCATCGTGGGGAGGGGATAAAAATGAGAGGAAGATTGTTATGAAAATAAAAGGCTATAGTTTTAAGTGTGAAAATCTATTTTTTGTATACTTCAAAAAGCACTATTGTCCTTATTG
>JAZOVV010000026.1:0-18010 GCA_045658925.1 Eubacteriales bacterium | reverse complement strand
TATATCACATCCAAACCCCTTTGTCAATACCTTTTTTGAAAGTTTTTTAACTTTTTTTGATATTTTTTTCGGGGTTGTGATAAATACCCATCGCTCGAGGCGACTTGCGATATTATAACACGATATTTGCTGCTTGTCAAGTGGAAATTTTGTGTTTTTTATCCTTTTTATTCATTTTTGACGTTCTGCCCTAAAATTATACGACAAAAAGGACGACTTTTTTGTAAAAAAGTGCAAGATGATGCCAAGATGTGTCAAAAGCCCCCCAAAACGTGCGGTTTTCTTCCTATTATATATGCGTACGCGCGTGGGCTATAAAAGTACACCTGCTCGGATAGTTGCGCAAGGCAGATGCGTCTTCTGTATTGAATTTTTTTCGCTTTATGATATAATTTTTACAGATACAATAATTCCTGCAAGGACAAACGCCATATCCGTATGCTAAAATGTAGACACAGAAAGGAGATGACTTTATGGAAAACAAAAATTTAATTGACAAAGCCATCGGATTTATTCAAAAGAACCCCAAAGACAATCTGTCCCTACAGAGCATTGCAGACAATGCAGGATTCTCACTCACCTACTTTGATGCAATTTTCAGACAGCATACGGGATACACTCCCGTGGAATACTCGCGCGTTTACAAGCTCACGAGAAGCGCGCTTGAGCTTCGCAGGACGCAAAAGACCGTACTTGATATTGCTCTTGATTTCGGATATGCAAGTCCCGAAAGCTTTACCCGTGCCTTCAAAAGCTTTTACAGTATTACACCAAGCGAATATCGCGAAAAGTATTCAAACGAGGCTGTCACTTGGCACGATCTATCTGGCAAAATTGCTATCAGCCATTTCAGAAGAAGCTTCCCGGAATTGAAGGCATCGGACGTTGAGCTTGCACTTGATTTCTGCTTTACACACAATCCCCTCAAGTACGCCGAGGATATTGTAGGAATGACCGTTGCGGAAACTGAGGTTCTCACGCTTAGCAATCCTGAAAATCTTGAACATTTCGTTTATGTATCCGATTATAATTCGGTTGAGCCTGCTGTTATGCTGATTTGCGAAAACGAGGAAGATGCTCTGCCCTATCTAAAGCTTTTTGCAAAGCTCCCAAACCCGAAATTCTCTATTCGCAGATCTGTTGACGGTGACTGGGAAATATTTGATGCAGAAATTGCAAAACTCGGATTAACTTGCCGTTACGGATACGATATGATCTATCCAAGTGATACGGTTGTTGTTCCCGGATATGATGGATTATCGGTTCGCTCGCTTACCGCAGAGGATATGGCATCTATAAAAGCGTTCAAGCAAAGTGGCTACTGCGCAGAATGTCACGTCAGAGCGATTCAAATTCACTTTGACGGCAAGGGCAACGCCGGAATGAAACCGATAGGCGTTTTTGAAAACGGTGAGCTTATCTGTCTTGCTATGCCTACGCTTGATCAAATCCGTGAGCTTAGAAAATACGACATCGGTGCAATCTTTACCAGTGACACGGCCAAGGTAGAAAAGGCAATCGACTTGATGTGGAAGTATGCTATTGACAGTTGCTTGAAAGATAACGCTACTATTGGTAATTCCAATGCAGACGAAGACGATTCCCCTCTTGGCGTAGCCGTTTGTGCGAAAATCGGACTGCTTAAGGTCTCAAAAAACTGCAGTTACCGTAAATAATCCTCTGCCCCGCTTCGGCGGGGCATTTTTGCTTGTTTTATAACTGATTTTGTGGTATAATGATTGTAAAAATTTCTTTTCTTTTTGAACCTTTTTACTTTGAAATACAACTTAATATGTGAAACCGGTTTTAATAACACGAAAGGAGGAACATATGGAACAAGAAGTATCTTTTGAAACGTTACTAAAAAAACATCGTGTTGTTGTAGAGCGATATATTAATTTTAGGTTACCAAGCACTTTTGATGCCGATGATGTAATTCAAGAAACATATTATGCGGCTTATATTGGTTACGAAAAACTTCGCAATAAAGAATTATTCAAGCCTTGGATATTATCTATTGCACGAAATCAATGTAATTTATGGTTTCGTAAAAAATACGGTAACGAGTTGATTTCGTTAGATGCAATACCTGATATAGCTGACACCGATACAACGGAAGATAATTCCGCATATCAGGTTTTGAATTTGTTATCTAAAGAGTCTGCGGAACTGTTAAAGCTAACTATGCAAGGATATAAGCAAAGTGATATCGCGGAACGTTTGAACATTCCAATAGGCACTGTAAAGAGTCGCTTACATTACGCGCGAAAACAATTTCGTTCTATGTGTACCCCTGAACAGATTTTGATGTTTGAGAAAGGAAGAAAGAATATGACAAAGAAAGATTACACCTGCGGCTTTCCCGAAACCATGCCCACTCTCATTCTTAAGGAAAGCACTCGTCCGTTTGCTGACATTAAATGCGCTGACGAAGCCTTTATTGTACCGATTGTTGGAAACAAAAATTCGGAAGGAACATATCGTCGCAATAAGCTTGCATTAGTGTCTACTTGCTACGTTCCCAAGGCGGCTATGATACACGAGGTTGCCGGTGTCAAGATTTGCAGAGACACTTACAATATCGGAGCCGGAAAGCTTTATAAAAATGAAAAAATTTGGTTCTCACAGCTTACCGATGAATATATTCGCGATCTTGCGACAATTGATTGTGACGAAGAGGATGATTTTCCTACGTCGATATACACTTTTTTGGAAGAAGATTATGATGTAGTTGTCAACGGGAATGACCGAGTTCATGGCAGACCTTTGCTTATCAAAGAGAATCCGCCCAAGATTGTTGATGATAAAGTTTATATTGATGAATACAATGTCCGATATACCATGGGAATGTTTGATGTAACTATTGGTGAAAGAACATTTGAAACCGTAAAGTTTATTGTTGTACAAAAAAACACCGTAGTAACGGAGAATTATGTTGATACAAACGGTCGACTTGTACTTATGCGTTGGTATGAATCGGTTGATTGCATTAAACAGACCGAATGGTATACCGATGACTTCAAGCAACACATTGCCGACAATCCTAAATTGATTGTCAATGATATTGAATACCGTTTGATCGAAGACCGTATCAGCGAGTATTCGCTCTGATCCCCCTCGCCCCGCCTTGTGCGGGGCTTTTTACAAGCAAAAACGGACGCGTTTGAGTAACGCATCCGTTTTTTCTTTCCTTATTCTATTATGCACTCAATGCACATCTCTTCTGCCCTCGAGGGCGCGATAGAGGGTGACCTCATCGGCATATTCGAGGTCGGCTCCTACGGGCACGCCGTATGCGAGTCGCGTGACGCGCACGCCGAAGGGTTGGAGCAGTCGCGAGAGATACATTGCAGTTGCCTCGCCCTCAACTGTGGGATTGGTGGCAACGATGACCTCGCCTACCTCGCCCGTTGCGACACGTGCGAGCAGTTCCTTGATTTTAAGTTGCTCGGGCGTGATGCCGTTCATTGGGGAGATAAGACCGTGCAAAACGTGATACGTGCCGCGATATTCGCGCACTTTCTCCATTGCAAGCACGGTTCTCGCATCGGTGACAACGCAAATAACCGAACGGTCGCGCTCTTCATCGGCGCAAATGGAACAAACCTCGCGGTCGGTCAGATTTTGACAGATGGGGCAAAGATGGATCTTCTCTTTTGCATCGAGAATGGCACGCGCGAAATCCTCGGCTTCCTCAATGTCGAGTTCGAGGACGGAAAACGCCATACGCATAGCGGTCTTTTTGCCCACACCCTCAAGTCTGCCGAATTTTTCGGCAAGGTTAGAGAGGGATTCGATGTATTCTGCCATAGATTAGAACAGTCCGGGCATATTCATGGGACCCGTGATCTTGCCCAACTCCTCGCTGTTGGTCTCCTCTACTCTCTTGATAGCCTCATTAACCGCTGCTACGAGAATATCGGAAAGAGTCTCGATATCATCGGGATCTACGATTTCGGGCTTGAGGTCGATTGCAAGGATCTCTTTTTTACCGTTGATTTTTACGTTTACAACTCCGCCGCCTGCGGAAATGTCGTATTCACGTGCGTCGAGTTCTTCTTGCTTTGCTGCCATATCCTCTTGCATTTTTTGCGCTTGGCGCAGCATTGCTTGCATATTTTGCGGGCCGCCGCCCATACCCTTTGGAATATTTGCTCTCATGGTTGTTCTCCTTTTATATATCTGTTTTTGATAGACGTGTATTAGTTTTCGGTGGCATCGATGATTTCATCAATGACCGATGCATCGGCGCGTTTTTCGGCAACCTCAAAAATGAGTGCACGATCACCGACCTCACGCTTCAGGATTGCAGAAGCGGCAGCGCGCAAACGATCGCGAGCTTCTCCCTGCTCCATCATTTGCATGGAGAAGGAATCAGCGAAACGGACAATGACCTTGCCGTCCTCGGTTTCATACGCACGCGAGGATTTGACAAAGCTTGCACGCATAGGGTCACTTCGGCTGATGCGCTCGACAACTTCCATCCAATTACGAATGGCACGCAAAGTGCGCGCAGGCGCAGATGCGGGCACAGATACAGGTGCGGGCGTTGGCTTTTTTTCTGCTACGGGGGCAGTTTTCGGCTCTGCTTTTTGAGGTATTTCTGCCGTTTTTTGCACAACAGGTGTTGATTTTTCGGATTTTTCCTGCTTTTCAGGAGATGCGGGAATGATGCCCGTGTCAAGGCGTTCTTCGAGTTGCGCAATGCGAGATAGCATCGCCTCGGGAGAGGTATCGAGTGCCGCATCACACATACGAACAAGTGTCATTTCGGCAATGACGCGCTTGACGGAGTTTGCCTTGTTCATAGCGAACAGGGCTTCCTCGAGCAGCTTACAATGACGGATCAAGGTCTCCTTGCGGAAGAGAGATGTGACCTCTTTCATTTCAGCCGCCTCATGGTCTGTTAAATCGAGGTATGCCACAGCGTTTTGCGTGGTTTTGAGAATGAGCATATCGCGCCAAATGGAGATAAGATCCTGCCAAAAAACGCTGATGTCCTTGGAAGAACGCACAACGGCGGCAATTTGCTCAAAGAGTGCATCGTAGTTGCTTTCGGCAACGGCGCGCACGGTTTCGATCATTGCTTCTCTGCCCGTAATACCAACCGTTTCGGCAACAACGTCGGGAGTGACGGCTCGTCCGCCACCTGCACAGAGTTCAAGCAAGCTAATGGCATCACGCATACCGCCCTGCGCAAGCTTTGCAAGCATACGCGCGGATTCGGCATCAAGTGAAATGCCCTCTTCTTTTGCGATATACGTCAGTCGATTTACAAGCACGTCTGTTGAAATACGGCGAAAATCGAAGCGTTGGCAACGGGAAATAATGGTGGCGGGGAGCTTTTGCAGCTCGGTGGTCGCCAGAATGAAAATGACGTGTTCGGGGGGCTCTTCGAGCGTTTTGAGCAGTGCGTTGAATGCACTTGCGGAAAGCATATGCACCTCGTCGATGATATAAACGCGATAGCGCATACTTGAGGGCGAATAAACGACCTCGTCGCGAATGTCACGGATGTTATCTACACCGTTGTTGGATGCAGCGTCCATTTCCAGCACGTCGGTGGTGGAGCCGTTATCGATTGAGAGACACGCCTCGCACTTACCGCACGGACTACCGTTTTGGGGACCCAGGCAGTTAACTGCCTTTGCAAGGATTTTGGCGCAGGTCGTCTTACCCGTTCCGCGCGAACCGCAGAAAAGATATGCGTGGCTGAGCGCGCCGTTTTGTGCCTCGTATTGCAATATGGAAGTGATGTGCTCTTGACCGCATACGTCCTCAAAAGTTTGCGGACGCCACTTTCTGTATAACGCCTGATGCATAGCCTGTCCTCCTTATCTGTGTTTTATGGGCTTTTTTGCCCTACGTATTGCGAAATTCAGTGTTTTTGATATTTATTCAATGGGCATTTCCATCAAACGAGTCATATATTTGAAACCCGCTTTGAGCGCAGGAATATTCTCCTCTGCCCCTTCAAATTCGAGCGAAAGAACACCGTCATAGCCCGATTTGCGAATGAGCTTGATCGCCTCTGCTACGGGTACGTCGCCGTGACCGAGAATGGTTCCGCGCAAGAGATTACCGTTGCGCGTTCCAAAGAAACCGCTGGGACGTGCAAGCAAATTCTCGGATTTACGGTAGAGAAAATCCTTGACGTGTGCGTGAATTGCATAAGGAAGTGCACGTTTTACTCCATCGAGAGGCCACTCATCGGCACACAGAAAGTTGCCAACGTCAAGCAGCCAACCGTAGTTGGGATCGTCAACCGCTTTGATAAGTGCTTCTACGCGACAGGAATCTTGAAAGATGTAGCCGTGGTTCTCGGAGCAGGTGCGAATGCCCTTCTCTTTTGCATACTCCGTAACCTTACGAATACGGGGAGCAAGAACGGGAATCGCATCTTCCCAAGTTGTTCCCTCGGGCAAGGAATAGGTAACGTCGTGGCGCATCAAGGGTGCACCGAGCGCCTCGGTGGTGTCGACAAATTCGTACAGCTTTTTGAGAATCTCGTCTTCTTCGCCGTTTAAGAGGTCTGCACCAATGGTGTATGCAGCAATGGTAAGGTCGATAGAAGCACAATACTCGCGCAGCTCCTTCGCTGTGGCAATGGGATCGGGCGTGGTAATGTTGATAAATTCAATCGCCTCAAAACCAATTTCCTTGGCAAGACGGCAAACTTCTACAAGATTGCAACCCGTTTCCTTGATATGCTTTGCAAAACTGTAACTGCTAACACCGAGTTTCATAGCCTATCTCCTTTATTTGCAAAATTGCCCTTTGGGCAATTCATTATCGAAAAAGAACCAAACTGCAAAACAAGACCATACACCCCAAAATCGAAAGTCGCTCCCACGCGATATTCGCACCTCCTGCTCAGAACAGGCACCCTCGCGGCACATCGAGATGATCGCTTAATGCTGCTTGGTCCCCCACCTGACATGGTTCACGAGTCCCGATTGCGCAAGACCCATTCGTCAACACAGCAGATACGACTCATTCGTAAGAGTTCATTCCTCAAAAGAGGATTCCACCCCTGCTGTAGCGGATTTCAGGTACAGGGCTCCGCTAAATCCCCGGCTGGTATGGCCTCATTTTGCAGTTTGGCACTGCGCTATATATTATAACATATACTTTAGTATTTTGCAATAGAATTTTGAAAATTCATATATTTTTCAAAAGCTTGTTTTATTTTTAAAATAAGACTAATTCTTATTATAGAAAATAGCCTCTTTTTGCTTCAAAAAAACGTTTTTTGAGGCAAAAATGAGGCTTTTTTTAATTACTTCAGTTTTGTAACCGCTTGCAAAACAAGTGCCGCTTGCTCGCGCGTGAGGGCTGACGTGGGTGAAATATAACCGTCGGTTGCATCCATTACACCGAGAATATTCAATGTGTAGATGGACTCCTGCGCCCATACGGGAATCTCGGCACCGTCTGAGAACGTGGGAACGACACCGCTGCTCTCCTCGCCCAATATTGCGCAAATCATAACAGCTGCCTCTGCACGGTTGATTTCCTCGTTGGGGAGAAAGCAGAGCTTACCTTCCTTCAGTGTACCGCTGATATAGCCCATTGTATAAGCGGCAGAAACGTAGCCTTTCATTGCGGGAGAAATATCGGCATCATCGTCAAAGCCTGTTTTCTCACACGTGGGAACGTCGGTAATACCTGCTGCATTCATTGACATAACTAAGAGTTCGGCGCGCGTTACGGTTCTTTCGGGATAAAAGAAATATTGATTGCCGATTTGTGTTCCGCTCATCACACCCGCTTCTGTCAGAGCAATAGCCGCATTGGCGGCTTTAGAGTCTGCCATATCGACATAGGTAATAGAAGTACCCGAGGTCATTACGCGGAGCTTTACGGTAGTGGCGGCACTGTAATTGCCATAGACGTCACGCGCAACGTAGGAGAACTCGTCACTGCCCGTAAATCCACTACGTGGTGCATAAACGTAGGTTCCTTCCGCTCTGTCGGTTAAGAGAATCGAGCCGTTTGCAGGGGCTTTGACAATTTCAAAAACGAGAGCATCTCCATCGGGGTCATATGCCGAAAGACGTCCGTGTGCCTCTCTGTCACGATAAGTAAACATTTGCAAAGTAGCGCTTGACGCCATACTGACTGTGGGCGCGTAATTCGCAGCATCTAATAAATAGACGTTGCAGGTTATCGCGGTAGCACTCCCGTTTGCGGTAAAGGTGAAGGATGCCTTGGTAACGCTATCCTCGGCAGTCGCAAAGCATAGGTGTGCCAAGTTTTCACCCGAAATCACCTGACCCGCGGTTACGCGAACAGAGCCCATTAAAAGCTCGCCTTCGGTGTCGGCCGGTAAACTTTGCACCTTGATGTAATCGATGCGCGAAAGGTTGAGATTGCGGGAAAAATCTTCGGCTTCAAAAAGCACGTCGTTGCCTCGCGGTCCCCAAACCGCCATCTCTGTGGATGCGGAAAGGATCTGCACTCCGTGAGAAAGAACCGATTGCGCATCGGCGGGGTTGTTGTTTTCTTGCGAGCCGCAGGCGCAAAGCCACACAAGCATACACGCAATGCAACAAATCATTGCAATGCGACGCTGTATCTTTCTTTTGTTCGTTTTCATCATACAAACCTACCTTCCTTTTGTCGTGTTGGTTCATTGTATGCGTACCGTAGAATAAGTATGACAAAGAAAAAAATAGATTTGATTGGCAGATTGTTATCGTTATCTACCTTTAAGTTTTTTGAAAAAAAGCAAGAAAATCCTTGCAATTCACGCGCGCGTGTGCTATAATATGGAATAAGACGGAAAAGGAGTTGATTGTATGTCTCTGCTTGGCGGGCTCGTTTCCATAGGCAACATCTCCTTGTTGCTTTTGGTCGTGTTCTCCGTTTTGTTCCTGGGTTATGCCTTGGGACGCATTAAAATAAAAGGAATATCACTCGGCGATGCCGGCGTCTTTTTGGTAGCTTTGCTCATAGGTGCACTCCTTTTTGGAGTGGATACCAACGGTGCACTGCTATTTGACCTTTCGGGCAGCTTTGACTACAGTGCAGGGCTCTCCCTTATCGAAAGCCTCGGTCTTATCCTATTTGTTACCTCGGTAGGATATATGGCAGGTCCGCGTTTTATTCAAAACCTCAAACACAATTTGGGGCTTTATGCACCGCTCGGTGTGCTCATTCCCTTGATGGGTGGCATTATCGGTGTCGGTTGCATCCTGCTTGGCGAGGTTGTTGGCTACGGCGCGACCATAAAAGAGCAGGACGGCTTTGTGGCAATGATTGTTGGGATTCTTTCGGGTGCTTTGACGTCCACCCCCGCATTCTCCGCGGCAAAAGCAACCGTCGCACCCGAATATATGGGACTTGTGTCGGTTGGACACGGAATCGCTTACATATTCGGCGTGGTCGGCAAGGTGCTCTTTATTCAACTGATTCCGCGCATCGAAAGAGCGGATATGGAAAAAGAACGCGCCCTTTTGTTGCCCGCAGCAAAGGTTGAAGATAAAAACGACGGCAAAAAGCTGTTCTCACTCGATACGGCAGGTCTTGCCCCCTTTGCTTTGGCGGCAGTGCTTGGCGTTGTTGTCGGGCAAATCAAAATTCCGCTCTCTGCCAATGGATTCGCAGGCACTTGCTTCTCTCTGACTACAACGGGCGGATGCCTGCTCGTCAGCTTAATTTTCGGTCATTTTGGACGTATGGGAAAACTCAACCTTCTTCCCCCCACACAAACACTTAAGCTTTTGCGCGAAGTAGGACTCGTCCTCTTTTTGGTAGGCGCGGGTATTCCCGGCGGTGCAGAGTTCGTCGCTTGCTTTGACCCCATCTACTTCCTCTATGGTGCTGTTATGACGGTCATCCCGATGATTTTGGCGTATCTTTTTGCAAAGTTTATCCTCAAAATGGGACTGCTCAACAACCTTGGTGCCATTACGGGTGCAATGACCTCTACCCCCGCACTTGGAACGCTCATTTCCACCGCAGGAACCGAGGACGTTGCCTCTGCCTATGCCGCAACCTACCCCATAGCGCTCATTACGGTTGTTCTCGTTTCGCAATTCTTGATTATTCTCTTCTAAAAAATAACGCAACTCCATTGGAGTGGCTTTATATAAATATCCACAAACCCACACAAAACAATTCAAAAAAGGAGAAAATCTTATGAAAGTTAAAAAGACATTTGTATCTCGCCTCGCTTTGTTGTTGCTTGCAGTTTGTATGATAGCCGTACTCGCTTCTTGCGAGCAGCTTTTCGGCAACCCAACCGGTACTACCGAAGCAACAACTCCCGATGCAGGAACCACTTCTCCCGATACCGAGACTACCGCTCCCGATACCGGTGACAACAACGGTGACAATACCGGTGACAATACCGGTGACAATACCGGCGACAATACCGGCGACAATACCGGCGACAATACCGGCGACAATACCGGCGACAATACCGGCGACAATACCGGCGACAATACCGGCGACAATACCGGTGACAATACCGGCGACAATACCGGTGACAATACCGATAACAGGGTTGACACAAGCGACCTCTATTACTTCAGCTTTGCAGAATCCTTCTTCACCACCGAAGGAATTGCTCTCAAAATCAATGACTTTGTAATTGATGTAGAAACTGATGACTCCACCCCCAACGGCCTCCAAAAGATCAACTCGCTCGAGGTTGCCGAATTGGAAATCTCCCTGAACAACGGCGAGCTTTACGGTGCGGCGCACGGAAAGGCTTACATAACCTTCTTTGATACCATTGACGGAACCGTTGAGTTTTCCGCTATTATTTCCGACGGTTATCTGTATCTTGCGCTTAGCGGCAATGCAAACAATATGGACGAGCAAATGTACCAAAAATACTCTCTTGAGAGCCTGTTCGGTGATTCTATGGGTGCAGACTCAGAGGAAATGGAAAACGTCCTTGCTTTTGTTGAAAATACACTCCTTCCCACTGTTGAATCTCTCATCAACACGAATGCGGTAAGCATCGACACCGTTTTGGGCAATGTTCTCAACATCTTCTTTACCTTTGAAAAGCAAGAAGACAATACCGTTTTGGTAACGTTGAGCAAAGATAAGGTTCTCGCCCTGAACGAAGCTCTTGCCACCAAGCCTATCGCAGAAGTAATCGACGTTTATTTTGGCGAAGGTGCTTACGATAGCATCGTTGATTGCGTATTCGAGATTCTTGACCTCAAGATATCCGAAATTCCCGCTTACCTCAAGAGCAAGGGCATTGACTACGACGACCTGATCGAAAAGATCAACGCGCTCCTGGCTTTGACGGGTGCTCCCGAAGATATTGATATTGACGTGATCCTCACAAGCTCCGATTACGCCAACCTCATCATCGGTGAAGTGCTGATGGCCGGTATCGCAGGCGGCGAGGGCGATGAGGGCGAGGCTATGCCCACAGAAGCCCCGCTCGACTACAAGACATTCATCGAAGAAAACATCCTCGTAATGCTTGAGGAAGCCACTCTTTACGATTTGATTGGCGCTCCCGCAGATGCCAAAGCAATGATTGACGATGTTATTGCACAGGTATTTGATTTTGTTAGCCTTTCCTTTGTAACCGAGGAAAAGGGCGCATTCAAGAGCGTTCAAGTAACCCTTAACAACATCCCCGTAGGTGGCTCTTCTATAGGTACTAACGACGCCCCCAACGGCGACATAAATGGGGTAAAGCCTATGGGTGGTTCCTCTACCATCATCACCTACACCTACTATCTCTCCGCTTCTATTGAGGTCGTAGCAAACGGCACGGTTGAAGTTACCTGGGGCGATATTATTGAAAAAATCAATGCATCTCTCGTTCCCGTTCCCGAGGACTTCAAGGATGAATACGGCTTCCAAGTTGATGACTATGGTTGGATTGAAGAGGATGCACGCATCACCTTCGCGGGCCAAGAATACATTTGCCAAAGCCGCTCCCTTTGGGTATCGGTAGTAGATTTTGATACCGTTCTTTCTACAGCAATCTATTCCGATTGCGATGGCTGGTTCAATTACAGAATGGATCTTCGCACCAAGGAATACAAGTATCAAACTTACTTTGCAGGTACCGACGACGCGCCTATATTCTTCCTCGTAAATCCTGACACCGAAGAAATCCTTAAAATCGAGCTAGTCAGCGGCGGCTTTAACGTAACCGATGAAGAGGGTAAGACAAAGTTCATCATTATGGCAATAGGCGAAGAAGACAGCATGATGACGGTTACCGCCAAACTCTTCCCCTTGGCTTTTGAAAACGTTGAATACATCTACGACTCCATAAACGTAGATTTTTATTACAATCCCACAACCAAGGAATACGCTTACGAAGAGCAACACGAATGGGAATACTCCTATAAGCTGCTTGGCACCACCTGCGAGGACGGCTATGAATACACCGAGACCTGCACCAAGTGCGGCGACAAGAACACGGGTACGGAGTATTATCACAGAACAGAATACACCGAAATAGACCTTGGCGATCTTGGTATGTGCGGCGGTTATGCGCTTAAAGCATACTGCACTGTTTGCAATACCGTAACGAGCACTTACGCTTACGATAATTGCTGGTGGGAGTTCGTTGAAAACGTTGACGGCTATGACATTTATGAATGCCAAAGCTGCGGTGCTACCAAAAAGCAAAAATCCTCTACCGTTCAAAACGGTTGCGAAAGTGATGTAACCGAAACAATCGTTTACATCGTAAATGGCGAAGAGATTTTCAACTATACCAACCGCTATACAATCTCTTCTCATGATTGGGAATATTCCTACGAAATGTTCGGCAATACCTGTGAGGACGGCTACATGGTAACCGAATACTGCACAAAATGCGGTCAAAATCATTCTTGGGAAAGCAACGGTCACGAAAAAAGCGGCGCAAAAGAAACAGACCTTGAAGAATTTGGACTGTGCGGCGGTATTTTATTCGAGGAGTACTGCCATATCTGCGAAGCGGTTACAGATATCTACCTTGATGCTTACTACTGTAATTGGGAGACTGTTGAAGAAACCGACACAACCTGGACTCAAAAATGCAGCATCTGCAACGCAATCCTGACCGAAATCTATACCGACGAAGGATATACGTACATCATTACCGTAGACGGCCAAGAGGTTTATAACAAAACCGTTAGCTACAAATAATCAAAAAGGCATATCATTTTCAGCCGCAGAGGATACCGTCCTCTGCGGCTTTTCTTTTTAAAAAATCCTAAAATTTCCTCGCTTTTTTTGGATAATTTTCGTGCTTGTCACAAATAATAGCATTACGGTTCGAATTTTTGTGTAGGGCGAGCATCGCCCGCACGCAGAAAAATTCAAAAATCCAAGCGGACGACCGATGGTCGCCCCTACGAATGTAAAAGGAGATTATATATATGAAAGCTACCGGAATTGTTAGAAGAATTGATGACCTTGGACGTGTCGTTATCCCCAAGGAGATTCGCCGCACGATGAGAATTCGCGAAGGGGACCCCTTGGAAATTTACACCGACCGCGAGGGCGAGGTCATTTTTAAAAAGTACTCACCCATTGGCGAGCTCGCCGCTTTTGCCGCGCAATACGCCGAAACGTTGCACAAAACCTGCTCGCTTTCCGTCGTTATTTGCGACCGTGACGCCGTTATCGCCTGCTCGGGGCTCTCCCGTAAGGAATATGCCGATAAGGCAGTCTCCCACGAGATGGAGCAAATCATCGAGAGCCGCTCGCTCTACGTTTGGCATGAGGGAGACACTCCCCTGCCCGTCCTCGCTGACGGCAGTGCTCACTATATCAGCTGCGCGATGCCCATCATCAGCGAGGGCGACATCGCCGGTTGTGTGGCTTCCGTTTGCGATACTCCCGGCGCCGACCGCCGCGATATGCCTGCCGCCGAGGTAGAAAGCAAGCTCATTCTCACCGCCGCCGGCTTTCTTGGCAGACAACTGGAAGGATAAGGATGCGAGATTTTTTGTGGGGGAAACTTCTTGAAAGAAGTTACCCCCACACCCCTTTCAAGAACTTTGCACAAATACATCTTTATACGCATCGTTAGTGCACAAGCAGACGGTCGACGCGAGGTATAACCTCGCTTTTGCTGACGCAAGAAATCAGGCACCACCGAGACCCAGATTTCTAAAAAAGTTGATTTTCTCTAATTTCAAATATATGCAAACAATTTTCTTAACGAGCAGGGTCTTGGCGGTGCCTGCGAGTTAGCGATAGCAAAAGCAAGCCTTTGGCTTGCGGCGACTGTCTGTAAGTAAACTAACGAATTCATTTTTGACATTTCTGTTAGAGAGTTCTTGAAGGGGTGTGGGGGAACTTCTTGCAAGAAGTTCCCCCACACTACATCCTATTAAATCAACTCCCCAATTTTGTCAGAAAGTTCGATAAATTGGGCGATATCAAGACGTTCACCGCGGATGGTGGGCTCGAAGCCGCAAGCGGCGATAACAGAATTGATTTGGTCTTTGGTAAGCTCCGAAAAGCCTGCCGCCAACGCATTGGAAAGCGTTTTGCGGCGTTGCGCAAAGGCGGCTTTGATGGTTCGGAACATCAATGCTTCATCCTTGGGATGATACGGGCGCTCTTTATAAAGGCGAATGCGAATGACAGCAGAATCGACCTTGGGAGCGGGAATAAACTTGTCGGCAGGCACCACAAAGAGCTTTTCTGCCTCACCGTAATAAGAAAGCACCGCGGTAATAGCGCCGTAATCTTTTCCGCCTGCAGGCGAACAAAGACGGTCGGCAACCTCTTTTTGAATCATAACGGTGATGTAGTCAAAAGGCAGACCGCACTCCAAGAGCTTCATCAAAATGGGAGAGGTGATGTAATACGGCAGATTGGCGCACACCGAAACGGGACCCTCTGCAAACGCAGACGCAAGGAGAGCTTCGAGGTCGGCTTGCATCACGTCCTCATTGTGAACGGTCACGTTATCGAACTCACCAAGCGTGTAATCGAGAACGGGAATGAGACCGCGGTCAATTTCAAGCGCAACAACACTCTTGTGGCGGAGCGCGAGCTCGTAGGTCAGCGTTCCCATACCGGGACCGATTTCGAGAATGGTGCTATTTTCATTATCACAGCAAGCATCGGCAATGTCCTCTACCACCGAGCGGTCGGTCAAAAAGTTCTGTCCGAACTCCTTGCGAAAGGTCAGGTGGAACATTCCCATTACCTGTTTTACGGTTTTAATGTCACATAAATTCATAGGGTAACTCCTATTCAAACGTTTCTTTCATTATTCTATCACACATTCTTGCCAAAATCAAGAGAGAAGGAAATAAAAAGAAAAAATGTTATCCTTTTTTAAAAAAGGATATTGACAAAAAGGCTTTTATCGGGTATAATAGATACGTTGTCAAAATCCTATACGCTGGTGTAGCACAGTCGGTAGTGCAGCTGATTCGTAATCAGCAGGTCGTGTGTTCGAGTCACATCACCAGCTCCAAGCCTCACAGTTGTGAGGCTTTTTTAAGAGTTTACATACAAGCGGAGGCATTTGATATGACACCCATTGAAATTATTGCACAAATCGTTGGCATATTTGGAATGCTGATGAGCGTTCTTTCTTATCAGCAAAAAGGAAAAGCACGCATTCTCTTCTTCCAACTCCTTGGATCGGCTTTGTTCGTGATCAACTTCTTTATGCTCGACGCGTTCTCGGGCGCAATCCTCAACCTCGTTGCCATCATTCGTGCGCTCATCTTTATTTATGAGGACAAGGTTCACGCTGACCACCCCGCTTGGACGATTGGCTTAACCGTAGTTTACATCCTTTCCTATATTTCGGTGTTCACCATTTTTGGCAAAGACCCCACCGCAAAGAATTTGATTTTGGAAGTTTTGCCCGTCATCGCAATGACCGTTACTACCATCGCGTTCCGCCGCAAAGAGGACAAAGCTCTACGCCGCGTGGCATTTATCAGCTCTCCCTTGTGGTTGACCTATAATGCCATCTTCTTCTCCTTGGGCGGTATTATTGGTGAGACTCTCAACCTCTCCTCTGCTATTGTCGGCACTATCCGCCTTGACCGCAAAAAGGAAGAAGAAACCGCAGAATAAAACAAAACAAGCACGCAATCATCTTGCGTGCTTGTTCTTTATTCTACTATTGATTACTGTTGAAAATTGGAAATCATTTCCCCAATGCTACCGATGAAGCCCATAAAGGTTTCCCAATAGCCGAGAAGTGTATCCTGATACTGATAGCCAAAATACACAGCGGCTGCAACAATAGCAAGGAAGATAACAAACTTGATAACACGGCCGATGCGCTTTCTTCTTTGCTTGCGCGCCTTCTTATCCAGCTTGTTCTTTTTTGCCTCTTTTTCCATTTTCTTTACTTCCTTAACGGAAAGGGGTGAACGCTGTGCGCAAGATGTACACATCATTTCTTGAGTGGTCAACTTGGGCGCAATTTTGAGCAAAGCCTTGCGACGGGAAACACTTTGGTCATATTGACTTGCCTCGGGGGATTGGAATTTATCTACCCAAGTTACATTAACAAGTCTCATTCTACCGCCACAGTTCAGGCAACGGTTTCCACTCTTTGCATTTACACGACTCATAGTCATATCCTCCTCAAAAAACCACAATACGCGGACTCTTTATAGTTATTATAATATACTTTTTATAAAATTGCAAGTGTTTTGTGAAAAAATACAAGCAATATTTTATTTATTTTGCAAAAATGCCCTCTTGCAAACAAAAATCCCCCTAAATAAGGGGGATTTTTGTTTTGTTCGTGTACTATATGTTCTGAGAGTTACTGACCTATTGCAGATTCCATAAAACCAAGAAACGATACAGACATTGGGATTTGGCGATTAGTCTTGAGCCTTTCTTCTTGCTTCGAAGCAAGCGCTGCAGTATACGGGACGGTCGGTGGAGGGTTGGAAGGTGATCTTAGCCTCGCCGCCACAGTCTGCGCAAACAGCGGTGAAGTACTCACGGGGAGCCTTGCCGGCGTTCTTCTTAGCATCGCGGCAAGCCTTGCAAGCCTTAGGCTTGTTCAAAAAGCCCTTTTCGTCGTAGAATCTTTGCTCGCCTGCGGTGAAAACGAACTCGTTACCGCAATCTTTGCAAACCAACGTTTCATCAACGTATTCTTTTTCTACTACTTCTTCTGCTGCTACTACTGCATCGTTGATTTCTTCTTGGAACATGGTGTAATCCTCTCTTTGTTGTGAAAATGGTGTATTTTTACCCTCGGCGGGTTTTCACCGCCATCTTTGGAGTTACCTCCAACGCTTTGTTTAAGCTATTCGGGCATTGAACTGTTTGGGTGGAGCGCCGCGCGCAACTTTTTGCGAATGCGGTAGATAGCGTTTTGTACGCTTCTTTCATCCTTACCAAGCTTGGTTGCAATCGCGCTTGTGGTCTGCCCCGAAAGATAAAGCCACCAAACGTGGTTTTCATAGGGGGACAAAACAGCCTCGATGCGACGGTAAAGCTCCATATACGCCTCCTCGGCTACCACACCTTGGGCGACGTCTTCTTCTGTTTTGATGCGTTCCTCAAGCGGCAGAACCGACTCGCGGCGGCGCAGCTTGCGTGTGTAAGAGATAAGACGGTTGCGCACACAAAGCTTGGCATAAAGACCAAAGCTGACCTCGTCTTGCGTACTGTCATAACTTTGCACTGCCTTATAAAGAGCAATGCAAGCCTCCTGACGTAAATCTTCCCCACTCTCGGAATCATCCGATGCGGTTGCAAAGGAACGGCTCATTGCATCGATGAGAGGCTCATAAACCTCAAGGAGCGTTTCAAACGCACTCTCGTCGCCCGCACGTGCGGCATTTATCAAATCGAGTTGTGCATCTTGTTCGTTCTTTTTCATCGGGGAATCCTTTCGGGCGCATCAAAGAGTATTCTACTTCTAATTATAACACTTTTTTGTGAAATGTCAACATATTTTTTTGTAATTTTCCACCATCTTTTTTGCACATTGTAGCATCTTGCACAATTTGAAAATTCTGTTTTGGAGATTTCGACGGTTTTTTGATTTTTATTTGTCCATTTTTCACATTGGGAAATGTGA
>JAZOVV010000025.1:0-7963 GCA_045658925.1 Eubacteriales bacterium | reverse complement strand
ATTATTTTGTCGAAAAATGGAGAAAATTTTTGAATAGTTTACTTGTGGGGTTATTAGAGGAAATGTTATTGGATTTACTAAAATTTACTTATTGGGTATAATGGTAACACAATAAGAAAAGGATGGTGAGTACAATGACCTCTCGTTTTTCTCAAGAAGAGAATACTATTAACAATGCCCAACTCAAAGAACGCTTTGGAGCTTTTATTAAAAAGCACCGTCTTGCAAACAAAATGACGCAAGAGGAATTGGCGACAGCTCTCGGTGTTACCAAAAAGTCTGTTTGCTATTTCGAAAGCGGAAGAACCTTTCCTTCGCAAGAAAACATCTTCAAGCTTGCCAAAATTTTGGATATGTCGCTCGATGAATTTGTGTTTGGTATGAGTCACTTCAATCACGAAATCAGTATTCCGCAAATCAACGAAATGCTGCAAACACTTTCCGATAGAGAGCAAGGTATGGCGCTTGCAACGTTATCTACTATCATTGAAACAATTATTAGGGGAAGAGAATAATGACATTTGAGTTTATATACGAAAAGTATTTTGACGATATTTATCGATATTGTTATCATCGAAACGATGGAGATCGATACTCTGCCGAAGAAGCTACCAAACTAACCTTCGACGTTGTTTGGCGAGATTGGGAAACGGTAAAAGAGTATCCGCCGGAACGCTTTATGGCTTGGCTGTACGGCGTAGCAAAAAACAAAATCAAAGAAGTAAGGCGTGAGCAACCATCCTCCACAGAGTCAACAAGTGAGGAATGGTGCCGCGCCTTAATTGATAAACAGAGTCTTAATAAAGAACCACCTGACGAAGAGGAAGAGTATCAGCGGTTTGTGGAATACATCAAGCAAATTCGCTTGCAGTTGAAGCCAAAAGATTGGAACTTGTTCCGCATGCGTGTTGTTGAGCGAATGCCGCACAAGAAAATTGGTGAGGCATTGAGAATCAGTGAGAACGCCGCCAAGCTCCGATGGGCGCGATTGGAAGAAAAATTGCGACCAATTGTTGCAAAAATCCTCAAAAACAAATAAATTTCAAAAAAATTAGAAAAATTTTTCAAAAAAATGACACTTTTTGATAAATAACTGTCACTTACTCCATGAAAGGAGGTGGCAGAAATGTTTATCAAAAATAGAAAACAAAAGGAGATAAATAATAATCATGACCCGCCTTGAAAGCATAAGAAATAATGCATTTTTGCTCGACTTGAATATGACTCGAGCAACCAAGGAGCAAAAAATCCAATGGCTTTGCCAAATCATCGATAACGAAACCGACAAGCCCGAGGATGAAATCGATTTTGCCCTGATAGGTGAATGCTCCGCCTATCTGCGTGAGCTTTCCGAAAAAGCAGCGGAAGCCACCAAAGAGCAAAAGAAACGCATATTGCAACAAATCAAAGTACATCATAATCAAACTGCAACAACAAAATCTGCCAAGGTATTCCGCCCGAGTTGGAGAAAGGTAGGCAAAATCGTTGCCATCGCCGCAACGGTTGCCGCGCTTTTGATTTCTTCGCTGACGGTACTCGCCAAGGTAAACGGATATAGCAATGCTTGGGAATACATCAAGGAGAACATTCAAAAAATCATCGGTATGGATGCCGGGGATAGGGTGAATGAGGGGAATATTACCTTGATAAAAGGTGGTGAAAGTATCGCGTATTCTTCCATTGAAGAATTGATGCAAACCGAAGGATATGACATCCTTTATCCCGCAACTCTGCCTGAGGGGGTTAAAATTACACAAGTATCACAGCAGATTGTTAATGAAAACTATATTTTGTATTCTATTCAGTTCAGTAATCCTTCTTTGTCGGTGGTTATATCAACTCAAAAAAGTGTTTCAGAAGATCGCTTAAAAAATTATGAAAGAGTTGAGCATCCGTTTTTGACAGCCTACCTCGTAAAACAAACAGACGGTGTTTTCCAAGTTATTGGTTGGGATGAAAACTATGAATATTTGTTTTATTGTAGTGATTATGATGTGTTAATAAAAACAATAAATAGTATGAAAGGAATTGAAAAATGAAGAGACTAACAATTCTTATAATGGTAATTATCTTTATAATTTGTGCTACTGTAAGTGTATCTGCCGATGAGCCAGTTGGCAACACCTACCAAATTGAAAATGTAACTGTTATTTTTGATGCAGATTCTCAGTTCTCTGCCGAACAACAGGAGAATATCGCTCAACTGCTTGCTAACCCTGAATATGCCATTTCGCAAGTAAATTTGATCTGCAATATATTTGGTCACAAAAACACTTCGGAAACAGTTATAACAATCACACATAAAGCAAGTGCCACCGAACCTAGGTGTTTGCAAGAGAACTTTACAGTAACAACTTGCTCACGTTGTAACGAGTCTACGGTAGAAAGAAATAGTCTGTTCTACATTTTCTGCTGTCCCGAAGACTAATTCCCACATCAACAAGATAACAAGTCGCGGCATCGAAACCAACGACAAGTAAACAAAAGACCGCCTTCGGGCGGTCTTGCTCGTATTATCTGATGCCGCATCCGCGCGACGGCGCGCACCTAAATCAAGTCGGAGTTTCCGTGCTTATGCTTGATTTGGGAAAAGAATTATGATACATAAAAACAATGCGCCTCTTGAGGCGTCCATGGAAAACACGGTCACAAAAAATGAGTTGCCACCCCAAAAGGTTGTATACGAAGTTGTCGGAGAGCCGCAACCCTCGGGAGATAACAACTGCATCTCCTATGGAATCGCCGCATACATCGATGCCGCGACGAGCAACACCAAAAACGTTATCGCCTACGTGCGAGACGTCACCTCAAATAAAACCGAAATTGAAAATCTTGTGCAAAAGTGTAACGCTTTTGGACTTTCCCCAATACATCTCGTTGATGTGATCGAGGATTTCCTAAACATGTAAAAAAGCAAAAAAGCAAGAAACGGAAATTCAAATAAGGCAGAGGAGTCTTTGGGACACCACCTTTAAGAAAATTTTGAAAAAAGAAAGGACTCTTCAAGCATAAGCGTCCTTGCTTTCCTCCAAGACCGCTTGTCTTGGAGGTTTTGAAAAATATAAAAATTGTTGTAGAAGAAAAAATAAGGATTTACGTTAAGGAGATATTTATGAATAATTACTATTTTAGAGCAACTTATAGAACAAAAACCTATATCGCAGGTGATTGGACAGGCGATAGCGATGCAATTGAACAACTTTACAAATGGAATGATAGTGAGTATTGGAGTTTGCATTTTACTGATGCACATGACCTGACTCAAGCTAAAGATACGAGTTTAAACTGTAGTATCAAAGCTTCCCTAAAAAGCGTTTAGATGCATCAAAAACATTTGTTTTAATTGTTGGCGAAAACACAAAAAATTTGAGAAGTGGTAGCTGTGCGTACTGTGATAGTTATAATAGTAGCCAGGGCGAATGTGATCGAGGACATTCTGTAGATTTTAGAAGTTACATATAGATTAAGTCAATAGCCCCTTTGTGCGTTTTTCCCAAAAGGCAAAGACTATGCAAATTATCGCCTTCAAGCAGAAAGTTATAACGATTATCAGGAACGAGAGATATTTCTCGTTCAGGTACTTCCGTAAATACGGGGATGTTGGTTTGCATAGCAACATCGACATTTTCTTCGTGCTGTTCCCATACAAGTCCGTACTTTTTTGAGATGAGCGCATTGGCAATCTCGCCGAGAGCAATAAGCATCTCGTCATCGGTTTTATGTTCTTCTTTTATTTTATCTAAAACGCAAGCATACGCTGACGCTTTAACTGTGAAAGGTTAGGCATATCTTATTCCTCGCAAAGCTTTTTATTTAATTTATCGAGAAGGTAAATCTGAATAGAAAAGAGATACCATGATATTTTCTCGGGTGTTTCGACGCACAAGGTGGCTTCGTTTATATTTAACACCAAGTCGGCAATCGCAATATTAAAATCCGTAAAATGATGTTTCCTTAAAATATCAATCGCCTTTGAACGATCAAACATACCCGATAGAAAGTTTTGTATTTCTTGAATATCGTTGCGTAACTGATTTATTTCATACGCTTTTTGTATTTCTTTGGATGTCATTTCACTCACCTACAATTTCCATAATATCGTCAAAAGAGCAATTCAAAGCAACACAGATCTTCATGAGAGTTTCTGCGTTTACGTTCTCGCCCTTGTTCAATTTATTGAGAGTATAACTGCTCAATCCTGCCATTTGAACAAGGTCTTTTTTCTTAATATCCTTGTCAATCAACAATTTCCATAGCCTTTTGTAACTGATCGCCATAATAACGCTCCTTTTACAAGTTTTCGATAGAAACTGAGGTAGCAAGTGTTCAGTACAATACCAGCAGCACCTATACGCAGCTCGCTATTAAGTACTACAAGAACGGTTCTACTTCCATCAGCACCTATGCAATCAACTACTACGAGGATGGTACGGTTAAATTGGGCTCTCCCGCTCTCGTTCTTAAAAAGTTTGGTGTTCATACCGTAACATTCAATACCGACGGTGGTAGCACTATTGAGGCTCAAACTGTAGCATCCGGCGCAGTCGTAACTACTCCCGTTGTTCCCACCAAGGAAGGCTACACCTTTGCAGGTTGGTATCTTGAAGATGCTCCCTACAACTTTGAGACTCCCGTAACCGCTGATATTACTCTTGTAGCAAAGTGGGAAGCCGCTGCTTAAACAGTAATCTTCTTGTTACAGAGTAAAAAAACTCAAAAAAATGAGCGCATACGATACCTTTCGGGGTATCGTATGCGCTCTTATTTTTTATAAAGCGAAATTCACGCGGCTATCGCGTGGCTTTTGTCTTTTTGCAAAAAAACGCGGTCTCCGCAAGGGAGACCGCGCAAAAATAGTTTTTTGTTTGGGGTTATTGTTGAGTGGGGGTGGGGAAGATGATGGTGGAAACAATCGCGAAGTGGTCGGAAATCCACTCGCTGTCATCACAAACCTTGTAGGTTTGAACATCATCTGCCAAATCTGCGGAAACGAAAACGTAGTCGAAGATTACTCCGCTGGGGTTACCCTCAACAAGCAGAGTGCCTTTGACTTCGCCTTCAACAGCAACTCTGGAGGAATCGGTAAATCCGCCGTTGATCATTGCATTGTAAGAAGGTGTATTGTTGTGGATGCCTTGCGTGTTAAAGTCACCGGTTACAATGGTGGGCAGGTTGCCCCACTCTGCGTAAATGTCCTGAATTAGGTCAAGCAAAATCACAGCTTGAGCTCTTCTAACTTCTTCATTTTCAGGATCATTTCCATTATCAAGGTGGGTGTTGACGTAAAGGAATTTTGCACCGTCGATGCGTTCCAAAACAGCGTAGGTCATAATACGGTTGTAGTTTGCTCCCGGGTACTTGGATGCTGTGTTCGGAGTGTTGGAGAGCCACTTTGTGCCGGATTCATGGCAAGTAAATATATCCGTGCGGTAGAAAATCACATTGTACTCGTTGCCATTCGAACCGCTGCGGCGTTCACCAACGTAGGCATAATTGCTAAGCCTGCTTGCCAAAGAGCTTATACAAACGGAAGTTGCTTCTTGCAAACCAAATATGTGGGGTTTGTTTGCATTAATGATCTCTGCTATAGTGGAGTAGCTGTAGTTGTCGTTCTTAACGTTAAAGCTTAGTACGGTTAGGGATTGATCAACATCGACCTTCCACTTTGCGTAAACAACCATATCTGTGGTGAAGGTGGTTTGAGTGAACTTGGTTGTGCATTCGTAATCGCTGTACCAGCCGTCAAAGATGAAGCCGGGATTGGTGGGATTTTCGGGGAGAACGATCTTCTCACCAACGTTACCTGTAACGGTGGCAATCTTTCCGTTGTCGCCGTCTCTGCCGCCTGTAAGTGTGATGGTTACCGTGTTTGTAGGAGCGGTAATAGAGAAGTTGTAGAAGTAAGCCTCGCAGTTATTGCCGTCAAATCCAAAGGAGAACTTAGGTTCGGCTACCTTGTTGACGTTGACAACAATGTGATAGGATTGACCCTTTTGCAGAACAACGTAGGGGTTCTCTGTGTAAACAATGTCAACCGCATTGCCGTTTGCATCAACAACCGATACAAAGGTGGTGCCTGCGGAGAGTTGGAATTCAATCTCGTTGCCGTCTGTAATTGTGTCAACGTAAAGGTTAAAGGAAATTCTGCCGTATTTGTTGTAGGTGTTCCAAACCAGTGCAGTATTTTCGAGCAAAGCAAGTGCCGATTTCTTTGTGTAGAGGTAGCCAAGATCAAAGCTTACGCCTGCGGGTGCTTGGGTAACCTCTGTAAAGCCTGCAAAACCGGAGTGGTGGGTGACGATGTTGGTTTTTCCATCAACAGTGGTAGAAACGTAGGGGTCTATGATAGTATATTCGGCAACCTCATACAAACGGAGCTCCTTACCGCCGGTGGTGTAACCTGCACCGGAGGTGGCAGCGCCAAGCTTTGCCTTGAATACAACGGTATCACCTACCTTGTAGGGGGTTGCCTCGCTACCGAGGAATCCACCGTTAACAGTAACGTAGAGACCATCTGCAATCTTGGCTCTTGCAAAGCCACCGGTAGGAGGATTGCTAAGCTCATAAATGGTGAGAGTTACATAATAGTAGTCGGTGCCGTATTTAGTCGCGGCAGTCGGGTTATATTGCATACCGATTGCAATGGCTTCGTCAATGGGAGTGATTACGTTCTTGTGGCAAGCGGTGCAGATGAAGTCTGCGTTGGGGGTATGGACGTTGTTTTTGGGAATGGTTACTGTTTTAACGTCACCGCAAGCGCAAGACTGGGTGCCGCTTCCTTCCGAAACACAGGATGCGGGAACAAGTACGTTGGTGCTTCCATATACGTGGACGTGCTCGCCGTCGTGGATTGTGTAGGCAGCAACGTAGAAGAGACGTGCTTCCTTACCGGTAGAGGTAGTAGTAGAGTTTACACAACCGATTTTTGCCTTGAAGGTAACGGTGTCACCCTTCTTAATAGTGTTTTCAACATAAGCGCAGTCGTAAGGACCGGCAACACTCAAAACCCAGTCACCGCCAAGATTGCCTCTTGCAAAGCCGTTGGGATTAACTTGTTGATTGAGGGTAATGGTTACATAATAGAAGTCTTCGGTGCAGAGAGTTTGTCCTAAGGTGCCGGAATCTTTATGATTAGACTTTTTGAAAGTGAGACCGAGATTGATGGCTTCCTCAACGGTGATAACAAAGTCGTCATTACCGCAAGCGGTGCAAATGCCTATGTCGCTATACGTATGTGCGGTTTTTGTGCCTCGGGTTGTTTTACACATGGAACAGGTCTCGGGAACGAGGCAGTTTGCGGCTTCCCAGTTGTGATCGATAACTGTGCCCTCGGTTACTTTGCATATGGTGCAAGTCTTGGCAGCTGTGCAGGTTGCGTTTTTCCAAGCGTGACCGCGAGCGGAGCCGTATTCTTCACCGCAAACGGTACAAACTGCCTTAGCGGTGCAGGTTGCGGTACCGCCGGAGCAGTTTTCAAGAACTGCGCCACAACCGTAATCACAAACGTGGTCGTTATCGGTCGAGCTGTCTGCATGAGTGCCAATAGCTTCTTGACATCCATAATCGCAAGCGTGGTCTTTGTTGGCGTCTGCGTGAGTGCCGATAGCTTCTTGACATCCGTAATCACAAGCGTGGTCTTTGTTGGCGTCTGCGTGAGTGCCGAAGGTCTTATCACAACCGTAGTCGCAGTTGTGATCCTTATCGGCATCTTCGCAAGTGCCGAAGGTCTTATCGCAACCATAGTCGCAGTCGTGATCCTTATCGGTGTCTACGCAAGTGCCGAAGGTTTGGTCACATCCGTAGTCGCAGTTGTGATCCTTATCGGCATCTTCGCAAGTGCCGAAGGTTACTTGACAGCCATAATCGCAGGCATGGTCTTTGTTGGCATCTTCGTGAACACCGTAGGTCTTATCACAACCGTAGTCGCAATCGTGATCCTTGTCAGCGTCTACGCAAGTACCGA
>JAZOVV010000024.1:0-28918 GCA_045658925.1 Eubacteriales bacterium | reverse complement strand
GTTCGACGCTGCCGGCACTTCTGTATACACTTACAATGCAGAAACCAATTCTTGGGCAACCACTCTTGATGGCGAAAACTACTACCTTGGCACTTACAGCAACTACAATACCGTAAGCGCATCCAAGACCTCTTACATCACCGCTGCAAACACCGGCGTTACCCAATTCCCCGCAGGCATCGTTTCTATCAAAGTTGTTACCGAGAACGAAACTCCTGACACCCCCGACACCCCTGACACTCCCGACACTCCTGACACCCCCGAGGTTCCCGCTACTCTTGCTGAGCAAATCGCTGCAGCTCAACAGCTTGCAAACAATACCTATCTCCCCTACGAAACTACTATGACCGGTACCGTTGTAGCCGGTTCCATCGTAGCTTCTACTAAAATCGAGGGCACTTGGAAACTCAATCTGACCGATGGCACCAATACCGTTGCTTTCTATTGGGTTCCCGTTACCGGCACTCCCACCGATGGCTGCACCATCACCGTTACCGGTAAGTTGACTGCTTACAACGGCAGCGTTCAATTTGACAGCACCGCTACCGCAAAGGTTGAAGGCGGCACTTCCACCCCCGAAACTCCCGACGAGCCCGAAGTTACCCAGCCCGGCGGAAACACCCCCGTAGAGCCCGAAACTCCCGAAGCTCCCGCAGAAGGCACTGTTACTGTTGTTATTGCTGACTATGCAGCTGCTAACGGCTGGACAAACGGCACTCTTTATGAGTCCATTAATTTGAACACCTACATTACTGCAACTTGCTTCGGAACCGCCGCAAACAGCTACGGTCGCAACACCGGTAAATACTACACCAGCGGCGAAAACTGGAGAATTTATCAAGCAGAAAACCCCACAGTTACCATCAAGGCAGTTGAAGGTAAGATTATTGTTTCTGTAAAGATTTCTTACGCTTCTCAAAACACCGGTGCTCTCACCCTGAACGGCAGCAACATTGCATCCGATACTCTTATTGAAGTAAACGCTAACTCCATTACCTTTAGCGTTGGTAACACCGGCACCGCAACCAACGGTCAAGCAAGAATCACCGCTATTGAAGTTGTTTACGCAGAAGCCGGCGCTTCCAACCCCGAAACTCCCGACGAGCCCGAAGTTACCGAGCCTGAAGGAACCACTCCCGTAGAGCCCGAAGTTACCGAGCCCGAAGGAACCACTCCCGTAGAGCCTGAAACTCCCGACGAACCCGCAACCGAAGCAAAAGACACCATTGGTGTTACTGCAGCTGGCGGTACTCTCGCAGAAGACAAGCTCACAATTACTTGGGAAAGCGATAACTTCACCGTTATCTCTCACAAGAACTCTACCAATGATATCAGAACTTCCGACACAGATCACTTCAGATGCTATGCAAACAGCAAATTTGAAGTAGTTGGCAAAAACAACAACACTATCACCAAGATCGTGATCACTTGCACCGAGAGCAAGTACGTATCTCCTCTTGTTAATAGTGCAACTGCTGCAGGTTATTCTGTAACTTCTGATGGCAATGTTGTTACCATTGAAATCAATGCTGCAAAAGTTGAGTACACTCACTCTGCACAAGTTAGAATTAACAACATCGAAATCTACTACTAATAACCGAGTTTAACTCACCGACCCACCCTTCGGGGTGGGTCTTTTTTGTTGCCTTATATTGACTTTCTTTTACACGTATGGTATAATATCTTTGGCTTTTTGATGATTTGACCTATCATTATAATAGGAAAGAAAATGAGGTAATTCTATGCGTTCCATCACGCGCCTTTTGTTGCTGTTGTTGGTGCTGACCCTTGTGGCAACACCGCTATGCTCCTGCGACGCCCTTCTTGAGCGGATACCGCAGATCCTCTCGCAGGCATCTGATTCTGTCACAGAAACAACCGTTCTCGAGGAGACACCCCCCACAGAAACGCTCCCACAAACGACCACGTCCCCAAGCACACCGCCCGACACTCCGGACGGAGCCGAGGATTATAAAACCAAATATGCAAATATGTCGAGCGAAGAGTTCTATGCCGATTACAAGACCGCAGAGAACGCCGCGGATGCCTATTGGCGCTCTTATTACGGCTTCCTCTCGGGAAGCTTGACCGTTCCCGACCAAGCCCCTACAATGGCTCAAAACCGTCCTATGCAGGACGGTAAATACATCCGCAATTCCGTCACCACCTTCATCGGCGAGGACGTTTACGTCTTGGTTGACGCGGACGGAGAGGTCGTTATGGAAATTTATCGCGGCGGCGGATACATCACCCTCGAAGAGGTTGCCGCATACGTTTATGCCTTTGGCGATATTCCCGCAAATTACGATGCGAACAAAAAGGCAAAACCCACAAACAGCAAGTGGGGAGAATATCTGCGTGTAAACAATACCAAATTTACAGGAGACACCCGCAGATACCCTTACGAGCCCGAGCTCCCCGACATCAGCGGTTGCGGCGGAGACCTGACCTATTATGAAATCGACATTGGTACAACAGGAACCACTGCCGGCGAAGGCTATGCCGTTCGCACTTACAACGACGGTTCTCGCATCACGCGCGGCGCGGCACGCATCGTTTATGCTCGCTATGATGCAAACAAGAACCAAATTATCGACCCCAATGAGCGTTACCTCTTTTACACCTACAACCACTACAATGACTTTCAAGAATACCTGAACTACTATGGCGGTTGGGGCGAAATGTTTGGCAACATTACAGGCGGCGGAACGCTCTCCAGCAATTACGATTATGCTCCCACGCCTTACGTTGAAAGTATACTTGCTCCTCTGCCCACGTTGGCAGTCGCTTACGCTAAAAATAACGCTGTCGAAATCGTTTATTTCTTCTGCCCTGTTATCGATACCAAGCTGCGCGCAGCATAATACATATAAAAAGGGGAAATCTTTTGCAGATTTCCTCTTTTCTTTTTCACAAATTTTGAATATCCTCTTGACAAATTTCTTAAAATATGATATATTATAGAGTGCTAACGATTGAGCGTATCATGCGTTCAGTTGACACTATTCTTGTTTAGAATTGAATTCACATAAAAGGAGGAACCCAACGTTGTTATTTCACAACAAAAGCAAAGAAGAGACGCTGAACACGCTTTCGACAAACCGTGAGAGCGGTCTCTCTTCCCAACAGGTAGCCGAATTGCAACAAAAGCACGGCGCCAACCGCTTGCGCGAGAAGAAGAAAAAATCCTTAGCGCAACGCTTTTTCGACCAATTCAAAGACGTTATGATTCTCATCCTCATCGCCGCTGCTATCATCTCTTTTGTCATCGTTTGCGTAGAAGAAAACTGGAGCGAATTGTTCGAGCCAGGTCTCATTCTGCTCATCGTTCTCTTGAATGCCGCAATGGGTGTATACCAAGAGGGCAAAGCCGAAAAGGCTCTCGATGCCCTAAAGAATATGTCCGCGCCGCACGCGCGCGTCATTCGTGACGGTAAAGAAAGCGTTGTCGATGCCGCCGAGCTCGTTCCCGGTGACATCATCAAGCTCGAAGCCGGTGACTTCATTCCCGCCGATGCAAGACTTTTGCACAGCGTAAGCCTGAAGAGCGAAGAATCCGCCCTCACGGGTGAATCGGTGCCTTCCGAAAAGGATGCCAATGCCGAGGTTGACGAAAAAGCGCCTCTCGGTGACCGCAGCAATATGGTATTTTCGGGTTGTAGCGTAACCTACGGCACGGCAATCGCCGTTGTTACCGCCACGGGTATGGATACCGAAATGGGTCGCATTGCAAACCTTCTCGACAACGAAAGTGAAACCCAAACACCCCTGCAACAAAAGCTTGCTCAGCTTGGTAAGTATCTCGGCATCGTGGCTCTTGCCGCTTGCGGTGTCATCTTTGTAGTAGGTCTTATCAATAACACTCCCCCCCTTGAAATCTTTATGACGGCAGTTTCCTTGGCCGTTTCGGCTATTCCGGAAGGTCTGCCCGCAATCGTTACTATCGTTCTCTCCATCGGTGTTCAAAGAATGGTTAAGAGAAACGCTCTTATCCGTCGCCTGCCCGCGGTTGAAACCCTCGGTGGCGCATCCATCATCTGCTCGGATAAAACCGGTACGCTCACGCAAAACCGTATGACGCTCGTCAAGGCATATCTTGACGGTGCACAGAACACCGAAGACATTACCGAGAACAACTCCGAAGAAATCAAAAAGTTGCTCGCTTGGGGCACACTCTGCTGCGATGGCTCGGTTATCTTTGAGGATGGCGGCGAAAAGCACATCGGTGACCCCACCGAAACCGCTATCGTTCTGGCAGCTCACAAAAACGGAATGCCCAAGGATGAGCTCAACCGCACAAGTCCCCGCCTTGCCGAAATCCCCTTTGACTCCGACCGCAAGCTGATGACGACCGTCAATCGCATTGATGGCAAGAACATTGTCATTGTGAAGGGTGCTTTCGATATGATGGCTGTCCGCTGTGTTGCAGGCAACCTCGAAGCAGCAAAAGAAATGACCGAGCGTATGAGCCGCGATGCTCTGCGTGTTTTGGCAGTTGCTTATAAGGAAATTGATACTGTTCCCGCAAATCCCACTTCCGACGAACTCGAAAACGGGCTCACCTTTATGGGTCTTGTCGGTATGATAGACCCACCCCGTCCCGAGGCAAAGGTTGCCGTTGCAACCTGCCGCCGCGCCGGCATTAAGCCCATTATGATTACGGGCGACCACGTTGTTACTGCATCCGCTATCGCGCGCGAGCTTGGTATTTTTGTAGAGGGCGACCGCGCCATTACCGGTGCAGAGCTTGACGCTATGACCGACTCCGAGCTTGATGCACAGGTAGAACAAATCTCGGTTTACGCTCGCGTATCCCCCGAGAATAAAATCCGCATTGTCAAAGCTTGGCAACGCAAGGGTCAGGTCGTTTCGATGACCGGTGACGGTGTCAACGATGCTCCCGCACTCAAAGCCGCCGACATCGGATGTGCTATGGGTATTACGGGTACCGACGTTGCAAAGGGCGCGGCTGATATGACGCTGACCGACGACAACTTTGCAACCATTGTTGAAGCGGTTAAGGAAGGTCGCGGCATTTATGCCAACATCAAAAAGGTTGTCGGCTTCCTCTTGGGCACCAACATTGGTGAAGTTATTACCGTATTTGTTGCCATGCTTGCATGGGCAAAGACACCTCTGCTTTCGATGCAGCTGCTTTGGATCAACCTTGTAACCGACAGTCTCCCCGCAATCGCCCTCGGTATGGAAGCGGTTGAGAGTGATGTTATGGACCGCAAGCCCAAGCCCAAGCACGAAGGCATCTTTGCAGGCGGTCTCGGTATTCGTGTCGTTCTGCAAGGTATGATGTTTGCGGCTCTTACCCTCGTTGCTTTCTGGCTCGGTTGGGGCGGCAACGACGCCAATATTGATGCAGGTCGCACAATGGCATTCGCCGTTCTCGCACTCTGCCAAATCGTTCAGGCTTACAATATGAGAAGTGAGCATTCGCTCTTCAAAATCGGTGTGTTCACCAACCGCACGCTCAACCTCGCGGCATTGGTTTCCGTCGTTCTCGTAGCACTCGTGCTCTTTACCCCCGTAGGCATCGCCTTCGGTATGGTAATACTGCCTTGGCATATGTACCTGATTGCCCTCGGCCTCATTCTCGTTCCTCTCGTAGTAATGGAGATTGCAAAGCTCTTTGGGTTGATTAAGCATAAGCATTAAATAGATTTGTGGGGGGACTTTTTGAAAAAAGTCCACCCACACCCCTTCAAAAACTTTCGCACAACAATTCTCTAAATAGAATTGTTAGTTCTCTAATAGACAGTCGACGCGCGCCGCTTGGCGCGCTTTTGCTATCGCAAGCGCGTGGGCACCACCAAGACCCCGCGCGCTAAGAAAGTTGTTGAAGAGAATGCAGGGGGGAACTTCTTAAAAGAAGTTCCCCCCTGCATTCTCCTTATGAACTTTAAGCAAGTTTATATTGTTCTTTGTAAAGGTTGAATTGTTCTTTGAAGAAAGCGTCGCTTTCGTGGATAGCACGGGTAGACTCGTGCAGATTGAGGTTATGGTTAGCTGTATCGATGATACAGCCTGCAACGTTAGAGCAGTGGTCGGACACGCGCTCTAGGTTGGTGAGAAGGTCAGACCATACAAAGCCTGTCTCGATGGAGCAGTTGCCTTGGCTGAGACGAATGCTATGACGGGTACGGAGCTCTTCTTTAAGGTCATCGATGATTTGCTCGAGAGGCTCTACCTTTGCGGCAATAGCAAGGTCGCCCGTAGAGATAGCAGACATCGTCAGGTTCAGAATTTCGCGGGTTGCGGATACGAGAACCGAAAGCTCTGCTTTTGCCTTATCCGAGAACTGCAATTCCTTTTCGCGCAATTCTTCGGCGGATTCGAGAATATTGACGCTATGGTCGGCAATACGCTCGATGTCACCAATCAGGCGGAGCAACTCGGTAGTCTCTGCACTGTTCGATTCACCAATCTGACGGCTTCCCAATTTGACAAGGTAAGTGCCAAGGATATCCTCGTAGTGGTCGGTCAAGTCCTCTGCCTCGCGCACCTCTTGTGCGGCGGCTTCGGTATAGTTATCGAGGCAACCCAAAGCCCCAACAATAGAGTTGTTTGCGGCAGTTGCCATCTCCCCTACCATTATGCGGCAACGCTCCAAAGCGAGCTGAGGCGTTTGCAGCAAACGCTCATCGAGCTCGGAAACAACCTCGGGAACCTTTGCATCGGGAATGAGTGTAAGCGCGATTTTTTCAAGAAGTGCCGAAAGAGGCAGGAAGATGAGCACGCAGGCTACGTTGAAGATAGAGTGTGCTACTGCAATGCCAAATTCGCTTGCGCCAACCGCAAGAATTGCAGGTGCAAAAACAGCACGTAAAATGGCAAAAACGGCCAAGAGCAGAACTGCGCCGAGAACGTTGAAGGAAAGGTGCACGAATGCCGCTCTCTTTGCGTTTTTGGTAGCCCCTACCGAGGAAATCATTGCTGTGACACAGGTACCAATGTTTTGACCCATAATAATCGGGATACAAGCACCATAGGTAACACTTCCCGTTGCGGCAAGCGCTTGTAGAATACCCACCGATGCCGAAGAGGATTGAATAATAGCAGTGAGCACTGCACCCGCCAAAAGGCCGAGGATGGGGTTCTCAAACATTGTGAACAGTTGTGTGAATTCGGGAACATTAGCAAGGCCTTTGACCGCGCCCGACATCGTATCCATACCGAACATCAGGGTTGCAAAGCCCAAAAGAATCATACCTGTATCCTTTTTCTTTTCTCCCTTGAGGAACATATACATAATGATACCGATAAGGGCAAGGATAGGTGTAAAGGTGCTGGGCTTGAAGAGCTGCAGAATACCGCCGCCCTCAATGCCGCTCAAGCTGAGAATCCACGCAGTAACGGTTGTACCGACGTTTGCGCCGAGAATGACGTTGATGGCTTGCTTAAGTGTCATCAAACCCGAGTTAACAAAACCGACGACCATAACGGTGGTGGCAGACGAGCTTTGAATAACAGCGGTTACACCCATACCGGTCAAAAAGCCTGCGAGCTTGTTGGTTGTCAATTTGCCGAGAAGCGAACGCAAAGCCGTGCCTGCACGACGCTCGAGCGCTTCGCCCATCAGGTTCATACCAAACAGGAAGAGGCACAAGCCGAGAATCATCTCAAGCAGTTGAAAATTTTGATTTTCAAACAAAAAATCCATTACAGCATTCATTGTTGTCTTTTTCCTTCCGTATTTTTAATAAAAACGAATCAAGGGTTTACTTACCAATGTGCGCAAGCATAATCTCGGCGCTGTGTACGTTGGTGGCAAGCGGAATGTTCTGCACATCGCAAAGGCGCAAAAGAGCAGATACATCAGGCTCGTGAGGTTGTGCCGTAAGAGGGTCGCGTAAGAAAATAACCAGGTCGAGTTTACCCTCGGCAATCATCGAGCCAATCTGTTGGTCGCCGCCAAGAGGACCACTCTTCATACGCGTGATACGAAGCCCCGTCTCGCCCATTACCATCGTGCCCGTTGTGCCGGTGGCATACAAGTCGTGGGGAGCGAGCACTTCGCGATACTTGACGGCAAGGTCAATCATATCGGATTTTTTCTTGTCGTGTGCAATCAGTGCAATTTTCATTTATATTTTCTCCTTTTGGAAATTTTGCAAATATCTGTTAGGTCTCCAAATTTGCCCAGTATAGTATAGCATATTTTTTTCATCTTTTCAATAAGTTTTGCCGAATTTCTGCGTTTTGAACGATTTGTGCCGTTCTTTTGAAACAAATTCTTGCAAAAATGCGCAAACTGTGCTATACTGTAAGCAACAACGCTTCCCCACAAAGGAGAGTTCTTATGATTCAAACAAAAATCACCTCGTCAATGGAGAAATGCTTTTTGGATAGCAGTATCGTAGAATATCCCATCCTTACGCATCTTTCCGCACTAAAAAACGAGCGCATTTCCTTTCAATTCCTTTACACCGACGATACCGTCGATACCTCTATTCCCTACCGAGCAAATAGCTACAATTTGCAAATTGAGGGCATTGAGAAAGGTCTTGCATCGGTGCGCCGCGTGGAGAGCGTTCCCGTAACCATCCCGAGTTTGAACGAAGGTGGCGACGGCAACTTTTTGCGCACGACGCAGGGGCTCTACCCCGACCCGCTCTTCCCGCTGCATAAGGGCGGCATTTTTGTAATGCGCCATCAACTGCAATCCCTTTGGGTGGAAATTGACCTCGGTGAGCGTCTCCCCGCAGGGGAATACACCGTCACACTCAAATTGGTGGACGGGCAAAAAGAGGTGCACGCCAAGAATTCTTTGACACTCACCGTTATCGATGCTCTCCTGCCGCCGCAGGAAATGATTTTGACACAGTGGTTCCACTGCGACTGCTTGGCAACTTATTATAATGTGGAGGCGTGGAGCGAGGAGCACTGGCGCATTGTAGAAAACTTTGCCGCCACCGCCGCCAAGAATGGCATCAATATGCTGCTCACCCCCATTCACACTCCCCCGCTCGATACCGCTGTTGGCAAAGAGCGCAAAACGGTTCAGCTCGTGGATGTATTTGTTGAGAACGGCGAATATTCCTTCAACTTTAATAAGCTCGACCGTTGGATTGAAATGTGCAACCGCGTGGGCATTCGCTATTTTGAAATTGCCCATTTGTTCACCCAATGGGGTGCCCAACGCGCACCCAAAATAGAGGCGTGTGTAGAGGGCGAATATAAGCGTATTTTTGGCTGGGAGACCGATTCCACGAGCGAAGAGTACACCCGCTATCTGCGCGCGTTCCTGACGGCTTTCCTTGCGCATATGAAGGCACGCGGCGATGACAAGCGTTGCTATTTTCATATGTCGGATGAACCAAACAAGCTCCACATCGACCGCTACCGCGCGGTCAAGGCGAGCGTTGCCGATATTCTTGAGGGCTACCCCATTATGGATGCGCTCTCGAATTTTGAATTCTATCAAGACGGCCTTGTAGAGCTCCCCATTCCCTCAAACGACCACATCGCGCCCTTCATCGAGGCAGGCGTCGAGGGGCTTTGGACGTACTATTGCTGTTCCCAATCTGTTGGTGTTTCCAACCGATTTATCGCTATGCCGCTTTGGCGCACACGCTCCATCGGATTGCAACTTTACAAATTCAACATTGTTGGATTTTTGCATTGGGGATATAACTTTTACAATGCTGCTCTTTCGCGCAACCCCATCAACCCCTTCCTCGATACCTGCGCGGGCAATATGTTCCCTGCGGGAGATGCCTTTTCGGTCTACCCCGCACAGGATGGCAGTGCCATCGAATCGATACGCATCATCTCCTTTTATGAAGCTCTGCAAGATATGCGCGCGTTCCAATTAGCCCAAACGCTTTGCGGACGCGACCGCGTAATAGAAGAAATTGAGCGCGCCTTTGGCGAAGAAATCCGCTTTGATAAGTGCGCCCATTCCGCCGCACCGCTCTTGAACATTCGAGAGAAAATCAATGGGATGATAGCAGAAAACATCTAAAACAGCGAAGGACAGAGAATCTTCATTCTCTGTCCTTCTTTTTTGATTACATCAAAGAAGCTTTGAAAGCTTTATTTTAAAACTTCTCTCAACAGTTCCATCTTTTCTTTTGCAATCTCCGTGCTGTAAGGGTTCTTTTCTTCATCCGTCAAAATCTTGGCGTTTTCAAAATACTCAAAACATTCCAGCATTGCTTTGCCATAGAGTTGAATGTTGGCACGCAAATAGTCGGAAAGCTCTTTTCCCTCGAGAACGTTGCCTCTGCCCATATGATACTCGCGGCAAAAATCAAACGAGGGTAAGGTATTAGCAAAGTATTTTGCTCTTTCGATATCGCCCAAGGTATAGTAACGATACATCAAATCACGGGATACCTTGTTGCGCATTTCGTTGTCGGTGCTAATCTCAAGAATTTTGTGATACAAAAGAATCGCTTCTTGATAATTTTCGTCGGAGTCTTTACACGTTCCCGACAAAGCCCACGCAAGATTATACATCAGTTTTTCGTTGCCGGGATGCTTAATCAACATCTCACGCAAAATTGGAATTGCCTCCCAATAGCGTCTTTGGTCAAACAATTCATCAACCTCTTTGCATACGTTGTTGATTTCTTCGATTTGCTTGCTCGTGTCGTGACCAATCAAATAGTCCACCGATACGCCAAAATAATCTGCAATAATGGGAAGAAGAGAAATATCCGGGTACGAGGAATTGGTTTCCCATTTACTGACGGCTTGGCAAGATACGCCCAACGTTTCAGCGATTTGTTCCTGCGTTAATCCTCTTTGCTTTCGCATAGACTTAAAGTTGTTAGAAAAATTTTTACTCATATTTTACCTCATTTTTTGTTATTGAACCGGTTCTGACTCTATTATAACACATACAAAAGAAAAGTCAAGATACAACTATTTTAATATTTTTCTACTGTTGGTTGTATTTTGAAAAACAACCTACAACACCAAAAAAGCGGGCGAACTGTGTTCGCCCGCCTTTGTTTGCGGTATGCGTTTGTTCTCGGGACGTCGAGGACGTCGTCCCCTACAAGAAATCAAATATTTCACGCGCTTTTATTTTGCGAAAGGCGTAAATCTATTTACGCGAGTAATTCAAAAAACAACTCTCTTAGCGGATAGGGTTAGTGGTCCCTAGCCGCTCGCGGCAGCCAAAGCGAGGTTTACCTCGCGGCACCCGTCTATCCGTGCACTAACGACTCTATTTAGCCATTTTTGTGCGAGAGTTTTTGAAAGGGGTGCAGGGGATAACTTTTTCCAAAAAGTTTTCCCCTGCGTCTCCTATTCAATTTACCATTTTGTCTTCTTCTTCAAAACCTCATAAAGCGAGAGGAAGCTTTGGTGGCGCGACTTGGGAATGACACCCGACTTGACAGCGGCAAGGATAGCGCAACCTTCCTCTTTGGTGTGGGAGCACTTGGTATAGCGGCACTCCCCGATGTAAAGCGAGAACTCCCTGAAAGTTAAGGGAAGGTCCTCTTTTTCAAAAAAGTCGAAGCGTTCAAAATCGAGCATTGTAAAGCCGGGGGTATCTGCCAAAAAGCCGCAGTCATCCGCATCGGTCAAGGGATAAAGTTCAGTGACACGTGTGGTGTTCTTTCCGCGCTCGATGCGGCGGCTAATCTCTCCCGTTTGGAGCTCCAACGAGGGGAACAGACGGTTGAGCAGCGTAGACTTTCCAACACCCGAAGCCCCCGAAAAGGCGGCGACTGTACCACCGCGAATTTGGGCAATGCGTTCCTCAAGAGCATTGATGGGAAGTCCGTTGCCTACGCAAAAGACCTCAAAGCCCGCGCGGCGGTAGATGTCGGCAAGCTCTTCTGCCACATCGGGCGCGAGCTCGCTCTTGGTAATGACGATAACGGGCTCAATGCGGTTGTGCTCGGCAATGGATATGAGTTTGTCCACCGTTTCGAGCACAGGGTCTGGGGTGGTTGCCGAAAGGGTGACGAACAACAAATCGAGGTTCGCCATAGGCGGACGGATGAGCGCGTTTTTGCGCTCGAGAATCTCGTCGATTGCCACACCCGTGCCGTCCTCGGCACACTTGATGTTGCCGCTCTCATCCTTGGAATACGCGGTATTATCATAGGTAACCTTTACCACGTCCCCCACCAAAAGAGAGCCCTTGCGGTGCAGACTGCCGCGACCGCGACCGGTTACGGTAAATCCGTCCAGCGGCATCGGCTCGCGTGTTGCATCCAAAAACAGACGCACTGTAAACAGTCCGCCGTTGCTTTTGATGACTCTTCCACACCCTTGATACATTGGTTTTCTCTCCTTTTATTCGTTTTCTTGTGAAATATAAAGCGTAATTTTTGTGCCGGGCAGAACCACTGTTCCCGCGGCGTGACTTTGCCGAAAGACCGTTCCGAGAGGCGCGCTTGACGGTGCTTCTATTACCGCATCCACGCCCAACTGACAGAGCCATAGACGAATGAGTGCATCCGATCGGGTTAGTCCGCAAAGATTTGGCACCTCTACCGTTTTTTGTGCCTCGCCTTGGCTGACGGTGAGCGTAACCGTTGCCCCTTTGGGAACACTCTCCCCGGCGCGTGGTTCACTTGCGAGGACTCTGCCCACCTCGCGCGGCGAGGAGCGCATTTTTGTGTTGACAACAAGCCCGAGATTGCGGAGCTCGGTTGCCACCTCCAAAACGTCGCGCCCTGCTACCTGTGGGAGCAGGATGCTCTCGCGGCCGAGACTGACGAGAAGCGTTACGCGATAAGGTTCTCCGTCCTCCTTCAAACGGCGGCGACTGCCCGCCGTCGGCGTTTGGTCAAAGACAACCCCCGCGGGCGTGTTTTCGTCGTATTGATATTCGATGTCAACAGCAAACTGCTCTTGGGGTTTGATGTTTTGCACGTTCAAACCGCAAAAATTTGGAATTTCGACGGTTGGCGGTGATTTCTCTCTTGGGCGGAGTAAAACGTCTACGGTAATCCATCCCACCGCCAAAATCAGTATTGCCGCAATAGCGGCGGCACGCCGCCACGTGCGTATATCCTTGAGCCATTCCCCGAGTTTCATATTTGTCCTCCGTTGTAAATATGTAAGGGGGATGGTCACAAAAAGTTGATACTCCACTTTTTCTTTGCAGGCAGGAGGCGCAAAGAAAAAGTTCGCAAAAAGAAACGCCGAATATGGGGGGCTCCGCCCCTCCACCCCGCCACCTTTTGGAAAAGGTGGACGAAAACTTGCTCGTAAAAGACACGAAAACTTTTTAGTTTTCTTCTTTCTTCATCGCCGCGCGGCGGAGCTGTCCGCAGGACGCGTTGATGTCGGAACCGAGCTTGCGGCGCACCGTGGCTCGTATGCCCTTGGCTTCCAATGCCTTGGCAAACGCCGCAACCGCCGCCTTGTTCGACTTTTTAAATCCCGTCTCCGCTACCTCGTTGACGGGAATGAGGTTGACGTGTATAGGCATTGTTTCGGTGCGCGAGCGCAGATGTGCATTGAGCACCTTTGCCAATTTGTTTGCGTTCTCCACCGAATCGTTTTTGTCGGCAATGAGGGTATATTCAAAAGAAATTTTGCGCCCTGTGCGTGCAAAGTATGCGCGGCAGGTGTCAAGCAGCTCTCCAACGCCCCAACGGTTGTTGATGGGCATAATGGCAGAGCGCGTCTCGTCGTCGGGCGCGTGGAGCGAGATGGAAAGCGTAATGGGCAAATCTTCCTCCATCAGCATCTTGATGCGGTTAACAAGTCCGCAGGTCGAGAGCGAAATATGGCGGTAGCCGATGTTGAGTCCCGCCTCGCAGTTGACAAGGTGCAAAAATTTGATGACGTTGTCGTAGTTATCAAGCGGCTCACCGATTCCCATCATAACGATGTTGGAAATGCGCTCGCCGATATTTTTTTGTGCGGCAATGACCTGACCGAGCAATTCATCGGCACCGAGGTCACGCACGCGTCCGCCTATGGTCGAGGCGCAGAACTTGCACCCCATACGGCAGCCGACCTGCGAGGAGATGCAAATGCTGTTGCCGTGCTCGTACTTCATGACGACGCTTTCCACGCAGTTGCCGTCGGCAAGACCAAACAAAAACTTGACCGTACCGTCAATGGCAGAAACCAATTTCAGTTCCACCTCGGGCAGGTGATAGGAAAAGGATGCGCGCAATTTTTCTTGCAATTTCTTGCCGATATTTGTCATATCATCGGGAGAGATACCGCGGTGCAGTTGTTCAAAAATCTGCTTGGCGCGATATTTCGCCTCACCGTTCTCAACCATCCAACTTTCGAGTTCTATGATGCTTTGTGCCAACAATGCGGGCTTCTGTTCGTTCATTTTGCGCCTCCTTTCTTTATTGTGTCCAAAAATTTGGGAAGTATCAATTCTATCTTACGCGCTCCATCACGGCATAAAAGAAGCCGTCGGTGCCATCCGTGTCGGGATAGAGTGTGCGTTGTTCTTTCAATTCAAAACAGTTATTTTCAGAGAGAAAACGGAATACGTTCTCCCCGTTCTCCTCGGGCAGAAGCGTGCAGGTAGAATAGACCAGCTTGCCGCCAATCTTAACGTATTGCGATGCACTCTTGAGAATGTCTTGCTGAATATCGGGCAAAGCCGCGCTTGCTTCGGGATTTTTATAGCGCAATTCAGGCTTTTTGGCAAAGACACCAAAGCCCGAACAAGGCACGTCGCAAAGCACACGGTCGAATGTTCCAAGCCATTCTTCGTTTGTGTTTCTTGCATCTCTTTCCTCGGTTGTGAGAATGTTGATGCCGAGTCTTTGGGCTCCGCTCTCGACAAGAGAAAGCTTGTTGCGGTGCAGGTCGCAGGAAAGCACACTGCCCTTGTTGTTCATATCAATGGCGGCACCAAAGGACTTGGAGCCGGGGCAAGCGCAGGCATCGAGAACCTTCATTCCCTCTTTCGCATCCAAAGCCTTTACGCAAAGCTGTGAGGCTTCGTCTTGCACGAAGAAGAGTCCGTCCGAGAAGCCGTAAAGCTCGGTAACGGGGGACTTGTCGCATACGCGAATACCTACGTCGCTCTCATTTGTTGGGAGCGCGCGAATTCCCTGCCCTTCTATGGCGGCAATCAAATCCTCGCGCGTGATGCGCAGAGTGTTTGTGCGCAAGGTCAGGTTAGGATGCTCGCCAAAGGCGGCAAAAAGTTGTTCGGTGCGTTCAAGCGAGAAAGTGTCGATAAACTTGCGACAAAGCGCGGGACAAAAAGAATATTTGACTGAAAGATAGCCCACGGCATCCTTTTCTTTTTGAGGAATGGGGATTTCTTTTCCGCTACGGATAAACGCGCGCAGAATGGCATTGACAAATCCGCGGCTACGTTTGGGCGCCATATTCACCGTTTCGTTGACGGCGGCGTGGTCGGGCACACGGTCGAGATAGGCAAGCTGATAAACCCCCAAGCGCAAAAGCGTGCGCACGTCGGGAGAAATTTCCTCCCCTTTTCTATCGGTCAAGCTGTCGATGATGACATCGAGCGTAATTTGTCTTTCAATGACGCCATAGACGAGCGCAGTCAAAAGACCTCTGTCGGGGGATGTGAGGTCGGAACGCTTAATGGCAGTATCCAAGGCGATGTTGGAATACTGCTCTGCCGACGAACACTTGACCAACACGTCGTATGCAATTTTTCGCGGGTCGCTCATACGTCGGCTCCTTTCAAAACATTAGTCCTCTTTTTTGGCAAGCATTTTTCGCTCGGTGCGCGAAAGCTTATAGGTTACCCACGGCGACTCGTCGTCATAAAGACACAACGTGCCGTAGGCGGGTTCTTCGTAGTTCAGGTCTCCCTCGTAGTAAACGTCGGCAAAGACGAAGAGCATATCGGGAGTGATTTCGATGTTGTCGAAAACAAAGCGGTAGTAGGTATAAAGCGAGGTCTCGGCGCGCGTTGCGGCACTTGGGGTGTAACGCTTCATTTCCAAAGCATCGGTGTTTGCGTTATCGTCTCGGTTGTCGGGTGTGAGGTCTGTGGTGGTGACAAGCGTCACGTCAAACAGCTCCTCGCTCTTATCGGGAACTGCGGCAAGCCCGTAATCCTCGGCGAGGTGCTTGATGGTGCTATTGTTGTAGCGGAACACCAGCTGCACCTGCTTGGCTTCGGGAATAAAGACGTACTGCGTAATGGAAAAATAGCCGCGGTTACGTTCAGCCGTAGTTATGGTATCCTGATTTTGATATTGCAGAACCAGGTCATTCCCATGCTTTTCGTAAGCCTCGTAGAGAGCCTCATTCCCCATCAAATACTTGACCTGTTCGGGGTCACCCGAGGAACACATACGCCAAATGAGAATGCCGCAAATCAGGCACAAAAGAAGAGAAATACTCCACTTGACCACGCGCCAAAAAACGCGCATATTATGTCCGTTTGACATAGTCTCCTCCTTGTTTTGTGAGTGTGTAAAGGTAAGGCTCAAGCGCAACTCCCATACGAACGGGGGTAGCGATTTTTGCCGACTCGCTGATGAGCAGAACGATAAAGTCCGCCGCGCGCGTGCAAGCGGTCTCAAAATCGTCGCCTTGCATCAAGGCACCGAGCAAAACCGACGCGAAAATATCGCCCGTGCCGGGATAGGAAATATCTTGGCAGGTACGCTTAATCCAAAAAATGCGACCGTCCTCGTCTCTGCCCGCGTTGGCAACGATGCCTCCCGAAAGTCCTATGCCCGTCACCACGATTTTACCGCGGCAAACGCGCGAGAGCTTTTCGAGGAGCGAGAGAACAAAGCCCTCGGCTTCGGTCTCGGTCATTTTTGCGGTATCTTGATAAGTGGTATCTGTCAGGAAGCACGCCTCGGTGAGGTTGGGGGTAAGCACTTGTGCTTGGGTGCTCAATTCGCGAATGCCGTTGGCAAGTGCCTTGGTGTATGTAGCGTAGAGCACACCGTCATCACCCATAACAGGGTCAATGAGAATAATGGGTGTCTTTCCCGTTTCGTCGGGTGTTTTTCCAAAACGCTCGATAAATGCGCGAACCATAGAAATCTGCTCCTCGCTACCGAGAAAGCCCGTATAGATAGAACCAAAGGTCATCGAAAGGCGGTCAAAATGCGCCGCGATGTGGTTCATATCGTCGGTCAGGTCGCGGAAATATAGGTCATCAAAACCACCCGTGTGGCTGGAAAGGAGCGCAGTGGGCAGCGGTATAGTCTGATATCCCATCACCGAAAGGGTGGGGATAACGACCGTAAGTGCGCATCTCCCTACGCAGGAAAAATCGTGTATTGCGGCAATGCGCCGCGGCGGTAAATGTTGCATATATCTTCCTTCTTTTTCGCAAAATGCGAAAGGATTTTACAAGTTCAAATTCTCAATTTCTGAGGCGGTCGAGCGCGTTTTGCAAAATGATTTGAGCAGACAGCGTATCGATAACGCCTTTTCTTTTTTGTCCACGCGTATTGGTCTCGTTGAGGTATCGCGAGGCACTCATCGTGGTCATTCTCTCGTCCATCATAGCAACGGGAATATTCTCAAGTCTCTCGCGGAGCAGCCCTGCAAACTCGCGGCAACGGTCGGCACGAAAGCCCTCGGAGCCATCCATGTTTTTGGGCAGTCCCACAACGATTGCGGAAACGTTTTGCTCGCGTGCGACCTCTGCCACCTTATCGGCGGTTTTTTGAATACCGCCAGGGCTGACGTATCCGATGCCCGATGCCAAAAAACGGCCTGTATCCGAGACGGCAAGTCCCGTTCTTGTGTCGCCAAAGTCAACACCGAGGATGCGCCCTTTTGTCTCTTTGAGGTCTAAAATCGTTACTTCTTGCATAGCACTTCCCTCTTACTGTGCGGACAAAACGTCGCCAACGGCAATTTTGCGACCATTGATGAAATCCGCTGCCGCCATTCTCTTTTTGCCCTCGGGGAGAACAGAGAGAATGGAAACAGAACCGATGCCGCAGGCGACCTCGATTTTGCCGCCATTCAAGGAAAGAACCGTGCCCGCAGGCGCGAGGACTCCCTCTCTCTTGGCAATCTCGGTGGTGGGCACCTTGAGCATTTTGCCGTCGGGGGTGTAGGTGAACGAGAGCGGAATGGGCGACAGTCCGCGAATTTGGTTGTGCACCTCACAAGCCGTCTTTGTAAAATCGATAAGGCAATCGGTTTTTTCAATCTTTGCGGCATAGGTCGCAAGGCTATCGTCTTGCTTTTGGCGTGTCAAAGTACCCGCGCGGAGCTCTTTCAAGGTGGAAAGAAGCGTCTCTGCTCCACATTCACCGAGCTTGTCGTGTATGGTTTCAAAGTTATCGTTCTCTTCGATGGAGACCTTATCCATAAGCAGTATATCGCCCGTGTCAATACCGTCAGCCATCATCTGAGTCGTGATACCCGTCTCGCTGCAACCATCGATGATGGCGCGTTGCATAGGCGCCGCTCCGCGATAGGCGGGCAGGAGCGAGCCGTGCACGTTGATGCAACCGTACTTGGGAAACTCCAGCACATTCGCGGGCAAAATCTTGCCGTAGGCAACAACAACGATAAGGTCGGGAGAAAGCTCTGCCAAAAGATTAGCAAACTCCTCGCCGCGCAAGGAATGGGGTTGATAGACGGGAATGTTCTTTTCAAGTGCGTAAACCTTTACGGGGGGCGGTGTCAAGGTGTAGCCGCGTCCCTTGGGTTTGTCGGGTTGGGTAACGACACCGATGATGTCCTCGCCCGCCTCAACAAGTGCGCGCAGAGAGAACAGAGCAAAATCGGGCGTGCCCATAAATAGAATTTTCATACTCATTCTTCCAATTCCTCAATCATGCAGTCAATAAAGAGCTTGCCGTCGAGGTGGTCAATCTCGTGGCAGAAAGCGCGTGCGAGAAGGTCACTTCCGCTTACCTCGTATTCCTCTCCCTTTCGGTTGAATGCGCGCACGGTAACGTGCTTGGGGCGCTTGGTAATGCCCCAACGGCCGGGAATGGAAAGGCAGCCCTCTTGCTCCTGCTGCTCACCTGCGTAAGCCACAATGCGGGGGTTGATGAGCTCGTACAGCTCTCCTTCTTCCACCTCAACAATGGCGATGCGGCGAAGCACACCTACTTGGGGTGCGGCAAGACCGACACCGTCGGCAGCGTGCATCGTCTCAATCATATCGTCGAGCAGCGTGATGATGCGAGGGGTAATTTTTTCAACGGGACGGCAGACCTTGCGCAAAGTGTCGTCGCCGTGCTTTACAATTTTGAGTTTTGCCATAACAATCTCCATTCTGCCGCTATGCGGCGGCACAAAATAATGATGAAATTCCCGTGTCGCTTGCGACAAAAATGGGTTGGCTCCCATTTTTAGGGAATTTTGCGCGTGAAAGAGGTGCATCTTGGCTTTTTGATTACGAAACTTTCACGCTGGTATCCTCACTTTACAGATTAGACGGATTTAAGTCGATGCCGAGCGTCACCTTTTTGCTCACCCTCTGACCGAAGGTCGAGAGCAATTCCGCTAGCATCGAAAGCGTGCGGCGCGTCAGTTTGCACTTGAGCACCATACGCATACGGTATTTATTATCCACCCGATAAACGGGGGCTTCGAAAGGTCCAAATGTAACCAAGGCTACATCCTTGTAGTCACCCTCTGCCATTTCCTTTATCATTTGCGCCATCATTGTGGTGGCACGAAGCAGCTCGGTCTCATAAGAGCCCGTAACCGTCAAAAGAGCGATGTCGCAGAAGGGCGGGAAGGTCAACAGCTTGCGCAAACGAATTTCGCGCTCGTAGAAGCTCTCGTAGTCCTGCGCGCAGGCAAGACGAATGACCTCGCTATCGGGATTGTTGGTTTGAATGACCGCCATTCCCTCTTTATCGGCGCGTCCCGCGCGACCGATAACCTGCGTCAGCATTGCAAAGGTTCTTTCTGCGGCGCGGTAGTCGTCAAGATAGAGGGATGCATCCGCGAGCAGAACGCCAACGAGCGTAACGTCGGGAAAATCGTGCCCTTTTGTCACCATCTGCGTGCCGAGCAAAACGTCCGCCTCGTGTGCACGGAAGCGACCGAGCAATTCATCATACGCGAATTTTGTGGTCGTGGTGTCGGTATCCATACGCAGAATGTTCGATTTTGGAAGAAGTGTTTGGAGCTCTTCCTCAACGCGTTGCGTGCCAAAGCCCATACGCGCCAAGTGCTCGGAGTGACAGTTGGGACACTCACGGGGTAGCGGCATACGTCTGCCGCACCAATGGCAAACGAGGTCACCCTCGTTCCACGTGCCACGGCGCGTGTGATAGGTCATTGCCACCGAGCAGGATGGGCAAGTGACTGCCTCACCGCAGGAGCGGCAACTGATAAAGTGGTTATATCCACGGCGATTGATAAAGAGCACCGCTTGCTCACGCGCGTTCGTCACGCGGCAAAGCTCACTCAAAAGCTCCTCGCCGAGCGGAGAAAGACTTCCCCCCTGCACCTCCCCACGCATATCGGCAATCTTTACCTCTGGCAGCTTTGCACCGCCAAAACGGTGCTTGAGGGTAATAAGGGTGTAAGTTCCCTCTTTTGCCTTTTGGTAGCTCTCGAGCGACGGAGTCGCCGAGGATAAAAGCATCAATGCCTTGTTGTGCGCGCAACGGTAGCGCGCAATGTCACGTGTGTGGTATTTGGGGTTTTGGTCGGATTTATAAGTGTGTTCCTGTTCTTCGTCGATGATAATAGCACCCAAATTCTTGACAGGCGAGAAAACTGCCGAGCGTGTACCGATAACAACGTCGGCACGTCCGTCGCGAATGCGGCAGTAAGCATCGTAACGCTCCCCTGCCGAAAGTCCCGAATGGATGACCGCCACGCGCTCGCCATAGCGTGCGCAGAAGATTGCCACCGATTGCGGAGTGAGTGCAATTTCGGGCAAGAGCACGATAACACCCTTTTCTTCATCGAGAAGCTTATCAATCAGGGTTAGCATTACGCAGGTCTTGCCGCTACCCGTAACACCGTGAAGGAGGGCTGCCTTGGCTTCTCCCGAATCCACAAGAGAGGCAAGCGTCTGCATCGCCAACGATTGCTCATCGTTTAAGTGAATGGGCGTTCTGCCCAAATATTTTGCATTGCCGTAGGGATTGCGCTCTTGGCGCAGCTGCAGAATCTCGACAACCCCCTTGCTCAAAAGCAATTTGAGGGGAGAATCTGCCACGCCCGCGCGCTCGCGAAGCTCACTCGCCGTCATAGGAAGGTCACTTTCCAAAAGGGTGCGCAACGCTCTCTTTTGTGCGTCGGACGTCAGCTTGACGTCGCCAACGGAAGCTCCGTCGATAAGCGAATACGCATCCTCGGTAGGGATGGCAACCTGCCAAACGCGCTCGGTCTTCTCTCCCTTGGCTTCTTCAAGAACACTCTTCTTTTTGGCAAAGCCGAGCGTAACAAGATGCTTGAGTTTGAGTTCCACTCCCGCGCCAAAGCGACGGCGCAGAGCCTCCAGAGAGATTTCTCCGTTCTCGCGCAGGTACTCATATACGAACAAATCCGACGATGGTATGTCGTCGGAGGGGTTGGATATATGTTCCTCGGACAAAGCATACGTCGTGACAAGGCGGGAGAGAGAGGACGCAGGAATCATTGCGCGCACGGCGTCACCCGTGGTACACAGGGTGCGAAGCTTCATAAATGCGCACAGTCCCAGCATCTCCTCGCTCAAAAACATTTCCTCGGGGCACACGGAATGAATAGACTTTGCCTCTTTGTAAAGAGAGGTATCCCTAATCTCCGTAACCAACGCCAATCTGCGCCCGTTTGCTGTGCCAAAAGGAACCGTGACGAATGAGCCGGCAGAAATCTCCCCTGCCAGCTCTTCGGGAATCACATAATCGTATACTCCGTCAATCGAGTACGGGTTGTCGAGCAGGCATACGCCCGCAAAACGGCTCAAGCGTATCTCCTACTCACTCGGCGTCGGACAAAACGTCCTCTGCTTGGTTGTCGGCCTCTTCTTCGGGAGCGTCGGTTTCATCACCCGCGTTCACGTCGATAACGTACTCGCCCGCATAAAGACGGTTAACAGCTACGTGAACAGCCTTTTCGTCGCGCAGTTCCTTATCAATCATGGTGTTGATGGGACGGTCGGTCTCCTTATTACCGGTGATGGACTTTTCTGCCGCGTCGTGTTGACGGACGTACTCGTCGGTAATGAGACGTGCGCACTTTGCGGTGGCGAGTGCCAGCTCGTAGCGGTTGTATTCGCCCTTGGTCAATTCTTCAATGGTGGGATGCAACATAATTTTATCTCCTTGCTTGTGCAAAATTTACGTTTGATGTATCAGTTTTGAAAATAGGTTTTGGGGAATTCGAGGTGGCGCTTGATAGCCCAACGCTCTGCGTGAACGATATCTTGAATATCGTCGGCGCATTTGGCAACGGTTTCGTTAACAACGAAATAATCGTATCTGTCAAAGTATTTCATTTCCTCAAAGGTCTGCTTCAGTCTGCCCTCAATGACCTCGTTGGTCTCAGTGCCTCTGGCGCGCAGTCTTCTCTCTTGCTCGGAGAAGGACGGGGGCAAAAGCATAATGAGGACCGCCTCGGGATACTGACGCTTGATGTTCATAGCACCTTCAACCTCAATCTCAAGGAGCAGGTTGCGCCCCGACTCGACAACGCGCAAAGCCTCGCGCAGAGGTGTGCCGTAGTAGTTGCCGTTGTAGATGGCGTGCTCGAGCATATCGCCGTTGCGAATTTTTTCCTCAAACTGTTCACGGGTGACGAACCAGTAGTCTACACCGTTTTGCTCTCCCTCTCTTGGAGAGCGGGTGGTAGCAGATACCGAATAGGCAAAATTCTCGCGGCGCATCAGTTCCTCGCGTACCGTGCTCTTTCCGCTGCCCGAGGGCGCGGAGATAACAATCAACAATCCTTTTTGCATGTCCGTCTCCTTATGTGTTGTCACTTTCCGCATCAAGAGTATCCTCATCAGCAGTGTTGTTTTCCAAGCGGTTGGCAATGGTTTCGGGTTGCAGAGCCGACAGAACGACGTGCTCCGAATCGGTAATGATAATGGCGCGTGTGCGGCGACCGCAGGTGACGTCAATGGCTCTGCCATCATCCTTTGCATCCTGCACGAGTCGCTTCATAGGTGCGGAATCGGGGCTTGCCAAAACGGTGATGCGCTCGGCTGCCACCATGTTTCCAAAGCCGACGTTAATAAATCTCATCTTTTGCCACTCCTTTGGAATTACTCGAGATTCTGTATCTGTTCGCGAATCTTTTCAAGCTCGCACTTGACGTCTACCACGATGTGCGCGATTTGCGCATCGGAGCACTTGGAGCCCGTGGTATTGATTTCGCGGTTCATTTCTTGCATTAGGAAGTCGAGCTTGCGACCGACGGGCTCACCCGAGGAAAGAATCTCCTCAAACGCGCCAAAGTGTGTACGCAGACGAACCATCTCTTCGTCAACCGCAACCTTGTCGGCGTGAATGGCACACTCGGTCAAGAGTCTCGTTTCATCGGGGGTGATTTGACAGTCACCCAACGCTTCGCGGATGCGTTCTGCCAATCTCTCACGATAGGTGGAAACGTCAAGCGCGGAAAGCTCTTCGATGCGGTCGACCGCACCCTTGATGTTCTGCATTTTGGAACGCAAGTCCTCGGCAAGACGCTCGCCCTCACGCTCGCGAACAGCGAGGAAGGTGTCGGTTGCCTTGGAAAGAACGCAAAGGACGCGTTCCCAATCGTGCTCGATGTCCTCTTCGGGCTTTTTGATTTGGAAAATGTCGTGATTGCGCGCAACGCTCATTACAGAGATGTCATCGCGCAAGCCGTACTTATCGCGCAGAGTGTAAAGCGCCTCAAGATACCCTTGCAAGTATCCCTCGTCAGCCATGATTTGCACACTGCCCGAATCCATAACTTCCACCGAGATCCAAACGTCTACCTTTCCGCGAGTCACACCGCGGCTCATCAGATAGGGCTTGATGCGCTCCTCGAGATATCCGTAGGCGCGACTGATCTTGGCGGTACAATCCAAAAAGCGGCTGTTGACCGACTTGATCTCAACCGTAATATCCAACCCCTCTACCGTCTCGCGGCAGCGGCCGAATCCTGTCATACTGCGGATCATACCAAAACTCCTTTCAAAAAAAGCCTATACATTATTATTTTACCGCATTTCAAAATAAAAGTCAACCCTTTTTGAAAGTTTTATATATGAAATATATAAATTTGCGAAATATGGGGGGACGCGTTTTGTGGGGGAACTTCTTGTAAGAAGTTCCCCCACACCCCCTCAAGAACTTTTGCATAACAATTATCCAAATAGAATTGCTAGCCCTCGAATAGACGGACGACGCGAACGCAAGGTTCGCTTGTGCTGCCGCGAGCTGTCAGGGACCACCAACCCTGCCAGCTCAGAAATTTCAACCGTCAGTTGAGAAAAACTTTCTTTTGCTTCGCTTCACAAGGTACAAAAAATTTGTTATAATAATTACAACGGTACCGGAATAACATTTTGGAGGATTTTTATGAATGAAAATATGGGGCAGATCATTAAACATCTGCGCAAAGAACGGAATCTCACACAAGAAGAACTTGCCGAGCAATTAAACGTTTCGGCTCAAGCTATTTCAAAATGGGAAAACGGAACGAGTATGCCGGATATTTCGCAGGTCGTGCCGATTGCCAACTTTTTTGAAATTAGTACCGACACCCTTTTTTCAAGAAACGTGCAAGAAAATAATCAAAATGTCAAATTGCTTATTCAAAGCATCAAAGATTCCACAGAGGGAAATGACTATGCCCAATTTGAGAAATTGAAAGCACTATTAAATGAATATCCCGCAAACACTGATATTTTAGCGGCGATTGTTCGTTGCTCTACATTTCTAATCACGCCAGAAAACCTAAACGAACCAGTCTTTCTCTATGCTGTACATTCAGCCGACCTATACATTGACAACGCAAAACAGCTTGGTGATATTGTTCGGATGTATGCAAACAAGATCGATCTTTATGCCCGCGCGGGCAGATACGTCGAAGCAGAAGAATTGGCAAAAGAGTTAAAAATGCCAATCATATCCTCTGAAATGTATTTAGCACATATCAGTGAAAAAAGTGGAAACTATTGTGAAGAAATACGACACGAACAAGAATCCATTGCACTTCTGTTGGATTGCCTCGCACACGAATTAGAACGGCTTGCCGTTGCATACAGAAAAAACGGTGAGATTGAAAAAGCATTAGAAATCAATCTCACAAACATAAATCTGATTTATACCATCCACAGAAAAGACACTTTTCACGCACCATTGTTCAATTATTACAGCATTTGCGGATTTGAAGCCGCCTATGAATTAGTTTTACTAAAAAGATATAACGAGGCGCTTGATATGTTAGAAAAGATATTTGACTATGGCGAAACACAATGCAAGCATTGCGCTAACAATTCCCCTATCGTGTCCCCTATTCTCGATAAAATTGACCTTTCTTTATTCCACGGCGAATTGAAGCCATCCGATTATTTGTGGAAAATCAATCACGCAGGATTCAAACCGTTGCACAAATATGAACGGTTTCAAATTCTGCTTGAACGTTATAAAATATAATTTTGTAATATTTCATCAAAAAAGCACTTGTTGCTACAAGTGCTTTTTCTGTATCAAGTCTCTTAATATATCTTATCAATCACACAACTTGCGGTAACGGAACCGCAAGAAATGGATGTTCTTATCAACAGAACGAATCACGTTGGTGTTCTCGTAGCATTGAATGCAAATTTCACGGTTGAATCTTTCTTTTATTTTGTTCTGTGCCGAAACAAGCTCTTCCCAATCCAGAAAAATAGTCTCAGGTAAGATGTAGTAGTAACAATTTTTGTTTTCGTCAATCAGTACAATGCCCAACAAAGATCTTGAAAACGACTGTCTTCCTTGCGAAACAAGAAGAAATTTCACTTTTGGGCATTCCAATCTCACATCACAAGTCTTATGTGTGTTTTGAATGCTTGCATATTGTTTATATATGCTCTTACGTTTTATAGCACTGCTCAATAACACGGCAGCAGGCACAAAGAAAACGAGCGATATAACGAGTATAGGTAACGGAGATGCTTTTCCAAAAGCGAACACTGCAAGTATCAATCCCGGAATAGCAGAAACACACGCAAAAACACTATGTTTGATAATTTCTTTGCGAATGATTTTCATTTCTCTTTCAAATACCGTCATATTAAAAATCCCCTTTCGGCCGATTTATTTGTATTATAGCAGAAATACGGAAATTATCAAATAGCTTTAACTTTTGCCAAAATGAATATTCCTTGACATCAGTTGATTTGTGTAAGCTTCTTAAGCTCGATATACGTTTGCTCATCGTAAGGTGTGGTGAGCCCTGCTTTGACAATGGTGGAGATGAAATTTCCCTCACCCTCGGGTTCTTCTACGATTTTTCTATACATTTCGGTAGCACCGACATAGTCGTCCTTGCTTTTGATGTATATTTGGAGCGCCGCGACAGATGCTGTGGCATAGCAATAATTGGACATAGGATACGTAATCCCCAATCTCTTCCAATATGTCATAAGCTGATTGGGAAGGCTGGTGGACATACTCCTAATACCATATTCATCTATTAAGTCGCTCATCATACTCTCAAAATCTTCAAGCTTCAATACAGAAGGATTGCACGTGTATATTTTTTCGTCAAATTCATCTCTTATTACGCTTGAGATCGTTTGATATACCCAGTTGCTGACCATATATAGCTCGGCGCTTGTAAATGCTTTGTTATTAAGCTTCTCCGAGAGATAGCTATACAAAAGCATCGTGTTCGCCGTTGAATGCGTTTCCCTCAGGTCATACGAATAATATGTGCTATCTCCCAAAACGGCTGCATAATAATGCCCCAATTCATGCGACATTGCATCGAGCGTTGTTTTGCTCTGGTGAAAATAACATATCGGTATATTTCCTATTCTGTAAACCATTGCGTGGTTATAAGAGTTGCTCTTATCGCCTATCAGTACCCTATCTTTTTCAAACGCATCGGTCATCGCTTGACTTGAACTTTTGGGCAGAGACGAGAAATAATCGAAAAGATAGTCCTCTCCAAAAGAGTTGTATTTGCCACTCAAATATTGGTCTGACAGCTTGCTCTCGGTAGCAGAAAGTGTTCGGTCGTATGCTTGGCTTTTTGCAGCAAGCGCTTTATAAAGCGGAACGAGATATTCTTTGGTGTATTGGCGTAGCGCGTTTCGTTGTTCTGCAGTATCCTTTCTGTAATACATATGCTCTCTTGCATATTCGTAATAATTTGCAGCGTTTGATGCCTTTGCGTATTTATACGCCGCTATCATATAGTTTCTGTATGTATAAAAAATTTTGGAGTCGCTTGCATTGCTGCTTCTAAGAGAATCATATTCTTTTTCAAGGGTTTCCATTTCATATGCATGGGCATCGGCAGAAGGCTGGACCGAAACAAGATTTCCTTTATATTCCTGGGCAATTACATCCTTAAACACCTCTGCAAGTTCATTCTCCTCATATTTTGATTCGTTGTAAAACGCCCAAAAAAGATCGTGAACCTCATCGCACATATCGTATGCATACAGATAATTATCCCAAGCCTTGTTTGATGTATTGTAATAATACTGTATGTATGCTATATCACGCTGTGTTTCTACGTTTGCCTTCAAAGACAAAAGCTCATATATTGCATGCCTGAATTCGTCTTCCTTTACGCCTTTTTTCTTTTCGAACATTTCCTTGACGTCGGACAGCTTATTCTTGAATACTTCAAGGTCTTCATCATCAAGATCAAATTCAAGAGAGGATACCGCCACCGACGGGTAGACAATTTCAAATACATAATCCTTGGACTCGTTTTTGCAAGATATCAACTGAAGAACAAGAATAACGACGCACATCAATAGTGCAACACTTCTGATTGCCTGTTTCATAATTCTCCTCCAAAACAAATACTTTACATTATTTTACCACAAAAATAAAATGAATACAAGGGCAAATAGAAAAAAACGGACAACCATTGGTTGCCCCTACAGATTGACTGTATGCTGTATTTGATGATTTTTTCGGCGATTCGTGAGTCGTCCCTATAATTTTTATATTGACCGTAGAGCATAACATCCCGTCTATCCGTTTCTTTGGAGTTTCCTTTTTGACCTTTTGTGAGAGTGCTTTTTGGAAGGGGGGCGGGGGGACCTTTTCGCGAAAAAGGTTCCCCCGCAATTCTTCAAAAAAATCACTTTTTCTGTGCCTCAAGCTCACGGCGGCGGCGCATCATTTCCTTCATACGGAGTTCGGTATTGAGGATCTTTTTGCGCAAGCGAATGGACTTGGGTGTGACCTCGATGAGGTCATCATCGGTGATATATTCGATTGCTTCTTCGAGTGTAAAAATCTTGGCAGGCGTGAGAAGGAGCTTTTCATCCGCACCCGCGGAACGAATAGCGGTGAGCTGCTTCTTTTTGCAGGGATTGACCGCAATGTCATCGTTTTTCGGGTTTTCACCAACGATCATGCCCTCATAAACCTGCGTTTGCGGACCGACAAAGAGCTGTCCGCGCTCTTGCGTGTTGTAAAGACCGTAACGTGTGGTCTCGCCCGCCTCGGATGCGATGAGAGAGCCTGTGAACTTCATGGTGATCTCTCCGCGATAAGGTGCGTAGCCGTCGAAGATGGTGTTGATAACACCTTCACCGTGGGTGGCGGTGAGGAACTCGGAACGGTAGCCAAACAGACATCTTGAGGGGATGGAATACTCAATTCTCATTCTGCTTCCGATCGGGTTCATCTCAAGCAGATCGCCCTTGCGCTGACCGAGTTTTTCAACGACCGCGCCAACGTAATCCGAGGGAACGTCAAGCGTTACGCGCTCCATAGGCTCGCACTTGACTCCGTCGATCTCCTTGTAGAGAACTCTGGGGTTGGAGCAGCAAAGCCCGTAGCCCTCGCGGCGCATGTTTTCAATAAGAATGGAAAGGTGCATCTCACCACGTCCCGCAACCTTGAACTCATCGGTAGTATCACCGTCGCTTACGCGAAGG
>JAZOVV010000023.1:0-25721 GCA_045658925.1 Eubacteriales bacterium | reverse complement strand
GTAGAATAAAGCCGAGACTTTCACAAAAAATTCATACATTTTGGTTTTGGATATGGTATAATGAATTTGCAGTTATCAAGAATGGGGGTGAATTCTTATGGCAGAGCAAAAAATGTTGGCAATCGACCTTGGCGCTTCCAGCGGACGCGGAATCGTCGGCTCTTTTGACGGTCAAAAACTCTCCATTAAGGAAAATCACCGCTTTTCTAACGACCCCGTCATTCTGTGTGGCAGAATGCACTGGGACGTTTTGCGCATCTTTCACGAAATCAAGCAATCAATTGCAAAAACTGTTTTGGATGGTGACACCATCCGTTCGATCGGTATAGACACGTGGGGCGTGGACTACGCACTCTTGGATGAGGGCGGCAAAATGCTTTCCAACCCCTACCACTATCGGGATGCCCGCACCGAGGGTATCGTGTCTTATGTCGGTCGTTTTTTTGCGCCGTCGGAGCTGTATGCAAAGACGGGCATTCAAACAATGAACTTTAACACCGTCTTCCAGCTCGCGGCAGATTTGCGCGACGACCCCAAAATGGTGGAGAATGCGGCGAGAATGCTCAATATTCCCGACCTGCTCAACTATTTTCTCACGGGCAAGATGGCAAACGAATATACCATCCTTTCCACGGGCGCACTTCTCGATGCTCAAAAGCGTGACTATGCAAAGGATATCATCGCCAAGGTGGGAATTCCGCAAAGACTGTTCGGCAACATCGTTGCCCCCGGCATGTCTTTGGGCAAGCTCTTGCCGCAGGTACAGAGCGAGGTTGGCAAAACCGATGCCGAGGTGCTCACCGTAGCATCGCACGATACGGCAAGTGCCGTTATCGCCGTTCCCACGCAGGAAAAGGAATTTCTCTTTATCAGTAGCGGCACGTGGTCTTTGATGGGCACCGAGCTTGACGCGCCCAAGATCAATGCTGAAACCGAAAAATATAACTTTACAAACGAGGGCGGAGTCAATAACACCATTCGCTTCCTCAAAAACATTATGGGGCTTTGGCTCATTCAAGAGTCGCGGCGCCAATGGAGAAGAGAAGGCAAGGAATACAGCTTTGCCGAACTCGAAAACCTTGCAAAAGCGGTAAAGCCGTTCAGGTGCTTTATTGATCCCGACCACCCGAGCTTTGTTGCTCCCGGCGATCTTCCCACGCGCGTGCGCGAATTTTGCCAAAGAACGGGGCAGTACGTACCCGAGACGGTGGGCGAGATTGTGCGTTGCATCTACGAAAGTCTTGCTATGAAATATCGCTATACCGCCGAGACGATTGCCAAGCTGACGGGCATCTCTCCGCGCGTCATCCACGTTGTGGGCGGTGGAACCAAAGACGTTTTCCTCTCGCAAATGACTGCCGACGCTTGCGGTATTCCTGTATGCGCAGGTCCCGAGGAGGCAACCGCTATCGGCAACCTTTTGGTGCAACTGATGGCAGCAGGTGAGGCAGAGAACCTCTCGGATGCCCGTGCAATCGTGGCAGCATCCTTTGCTTGCAAGCATTATGAGCCCCAAAACACCGATGCGTGGGATGCGGCTTATCAAACATTTTGTACTCTTTACTGACGAAAAATCACCTGTCAGCGCGGCAAAATCGCCGTGAATTGGGGAATATAAGTAAAAAATAAAAAAATACGGAGGCTTACTATGAAGGACAATCAATTTGGAGAGCTTTGTGTAATCGGAATGAAGGGCTGCGAGGCATTTACCGATCAGGTAGACTATTATCTTCGCGACTGGCGCAGACACGGTGACAATGACAGAACCTTTCTTGCACAGGCAGATTGCCCGCGCTTTGGCTCGGGTGAAGCAAAGGGAATGATTCACGAGTCGATGCGTGGCAAGGATGTTTACATCATTTGCGATACCTTCAACTATGGCGTTACCTACAAAATGTACGGTATGGAAGTTCCGATGAGTCCGGACGATCACTATGCCGATCTCAAGCGCATTATTGCTGCAATTGAAGGCAAGGCAAGAAGACTGACCGTAATTATGCCTATGCTCTACGAGGGTAGACAGCACAAGAGAAGCGGCCGCGAGTCTCTCGACTGTGCAATGATGCTCCAAGAGCTTGTAGGAATGGGTGTTACCAACATCCTCACTTTCGATGCACACGATTCCCGTATCAATAATGCAATTCCGCTCTCCGGCTTTGATAACGTCCGTCCCGCATATCAAATGATCAAGGCTCTTGTCCGTGCCGTTCCCGACGTTCAAATCGATAAAGATAATCTGGTCATCATCTCTCCCGACGAGGGCGCTATGTCCCGTTGTATGTATTATAGCTCCGTTCTCGGCATCGATATCGGTATGTTCTATAAGAGAAGAAACTACTCCGTTATTGTGAATGGCCGTAACCCCATCGAGGCTCACGAATACCTCGGCCGCGACCTGCACGGCAAGGATGCGATTGTGGTTGACGATATGATTTCTTCCGGCGAATCGATGATCGACGTTTGTAAGCAGCTCAAGGAAAAGGGTGCAAAACGCGTATTCTGCTTTGCAACCTTTGGTCTGTTTACCGATGGCTTTGATAAGTTTGACCAAGCTGCAAAGGAAGGCGTATTCGATCGCGTCTTTACCACCAACCTCATCTACCGCCGCCCTGAACTCGCAGAGAAGGAGTGGTACACCGAGGTCAATATGTGCAAGTACGTTGCTTACCTCATCGACACACTCAACAATGATGCAACCATTAGCACGCTGCTCAACCCCGTTAAGCGTATTCAAAGCTTGATGGATAAGCATAACAAGGATCTTGCGGCACAAGCCAAGAAAAAGAAATAATTAAGAATAAAAATAACGGAGATACGTAAATTTGCGTATCTCCGTTTGTTTTTTACTGTAATGTTTTCAAAAACGCATCGGTCAGCACCGTTTCGGGGGAAAGTCCACCCAAATTGAGGGGATCGTTTTTGTCGGTGATGCGGCGGTAAAGGATGTGGCGCAAGAGGGAAAGGAGAGAGGGCTCTATCCAATAATCAAATTTGGTTTTTGGAGCAAGAATTTCATACTTTTTAAGCTTGCGGTACATTTCCAAGCCGTCAGAGGCATCGTGCCAAAGGTCGGCAAACACGTAGTCGAATTTGCCGCGTGGCATCTCTGTTTGTATATATTGGAATGCGTCTGCTTCTACAATTTCAATCTTATTGCCGTTTGGAAACTGTGGCAAAAGATAGGTTTTGAAGATTTCAATCACGTCGCGCGAGCGTTCCACAACCACCACGCGCTCAACCTCTGGCTTTTCTGATGCGTGGAAAGCAAAATAGCCAAGACCAAGACCGAGTGTGAGCACGCGACCGCGGCATTTCTCGATTGGTTCGCGCATCGTTTCCACCTCGTTGGGGGTAATGGTCATCCACTCAATGCCGTTTTCCAAAATGGCGGGGAAGGGGAATTCCACGTCAAAATACCCAAGTTGAGGGATTTCGCAAAGGTCTTTTGTCACCACGGGATGTGTACGCACAAAAGGCTCATAAGGCGCGTAAGAATGCTGACAAAGCTCCCACTTGCCGTGTGTTACGTTTGGAAAACGCACCGTTTTGGCATACGCATCGTTCTCATAAACGGCAGTGTCGAGCTTTTTGATTGCGGGAATCAGGTATTGACACTCCAATGCACGATGCAGAGGATTGTCGACGGTATCAAGCCCGCAAGCGGCAGAAAGAAGCGTGCAGAACGCTTCGTGATTGGAAACGTGGCACTCACGCGCGAGGTCCTCAACCATTGTGGCATCGATAAAGCGCGGATGCTCGTTAATATATTCACTTAAAATGCTGACAACCAAGTCATTGTCGCGCATAATGGCATCCAAACGGCTCATCGATTCTTCTCCTTTGTTTGTTTTACCTATATTATACATTCTTTTGTGCTATTTCGCAAGACTTTTCTACAATTTTCTAAAAATTATCCAAGGGCTACATCCAAAACCATCATCAAAGCAAAACCGCAAACAATGCCCATAGTTGCAAAGTAGGGGTTAGCATCTTGATTTTGCTGACATTCGGGGATGAGCTCGTGAACGGCAACAAGAATCATCGTGCCCGCGGCAAAGGCAAGGGCAAAGGGGAGAACCGTCTCTATATGCACCACCATCGCTGCGCCCAAAACCCCCGCCAAAGGCTCCACCATTCCCGAAGCTTGGCCTACAAAAAAACTCCGTTTAGCAGAATATCCCTCGCGCCGCAAGGGCAGGGCAACCGCCGCTCCTTCGGGGAAGTTTTGCAGTCCAATACCGACCGCAATCGTTACAGCACCCATTAGTGCCTCAGCGGTATAGCCACCTACGTGCAGAGCACCGAATGCAACGCCCACAGCAAGCCCTTCGGGAATATTGTGCAAGGTAATGGAGAGAACCAACAAAAGGATGCGATTTGTTCTTTTTTTATCTTTGCACACACTCTGCCGTCGCGCACGTGTTACAATTTTATCCGAAAGCCACATAAAGATTGCCCCCGACAAAAATCCCAATGCAACCACTAACCAAGCAGGGAGCGAGAGGGTATTCTCGGCGCGCTCAATGGCAGGCTGTAAAAGCGACCAAAAGCTTGCCGCTATCATCACGCCCGAGGCAAAGCCGAGCATAACGTTCAAGGTTTTGGGGTTGGGATTGCGAAAACAAAATACCGTCGCCGCTCCGAGGGCGGTCAGCGCCCAAGTTCCAAGCGTCGCCAAAAGCGCCAATACGACAACATTATCCATAGAATCACCTCATTCTACAGAATATGATAGTGAGACAGTGTCGGTGCTGTTTTATGGTCAAAATTATTCGAAGAAAAACGAAAAAATTTCCCAAAAAGGCTTGACAAATTTCCAAAAAACGTGTATAATATCTACGGTTAGCAAAGGCTAACCAAAAAGTGAGGGGAGATTGCTATGAACTTACTTTCAGCAGAGCTTGGAAAAGAATATATCATTCGTGCTATCGAAACTGATGACGAGGAGCTCGACGCGTTCTTATTTTCTCTCGGTTGTTATAGCGGTGAGCCGATTACTGTTGTTTCTCGTCGCAAGGGAAACTGCGTTGTCTCTATTAAAGATAGCAGATACAGCATTGACAATCAGTTGGCAGAGGCTATCCAAATCTAAAAAATAATCACTTGATTATTTTTTTGCGAAGCAGTTAGCCTTCGCTAACTCGAAAAGAGGTTATTATTTATTCATTACATATACTAAGGGGAAAACAACTATGAGAATTGCCTTGACAGGTAACCCCAATTCGGGTAAGACCACAATGTTCAATGCTTTGACAGGACAAAGTGAGAAGGTTGGAAACTGGGCAGGCGTTACCGTTGACAAGAAAGAACACTCCATTAAATCAAAATATGTGGCAAAAGAGCGCCTTATTGCGGTTGACCTTCCCGGCGCCTATTCTATGTCGCCATTCACAAGCGAGGAAAGCATTACAAGCTCTTACGTAAAAAAGGAAAATCCCGACGTTATTATTAACATCGTGGATGCAGATAACCTCAGCCGTAGCCTTTTTTTCACAACGCAGCTGTTGGAACTTGGCATTCCTATGGTTGTGGCTCTCAACAAGAGCGACCTCAACGAGAGAAAAGGTACGAAGATCGACGTGGACGCGCTTTCTTCAAAGCTCGGCTGTCCCGTTGTTACTACTATCTCTACCTCTGCAAAAGGTTTGAAAACGCTTATTGATGCGGCAGTTGCCCGTGTAGGCGTGGAGCAGAAAGCGCCTTACGAGCAGAAGGATATTGACCTTTTTGACAAGGCTGCCGTAGAAAGGGCAGACCGAGAGCGCTTTGCCTTTGTCAATGAGATTGTTTCGGCAGTGGAAATCCGTAAGGTTTTCACTAAGGATAAAAACGTAGGCGATAAGATCGACGCAGTTCTCACAAACAAGTGGCTCGGTATTCCGATTTTCGCACTGATTATGTGGGCGGTGTTTTGGATTTCGCAGGCAGGCCCAGGTGTTTGGCTCTCCGAAGGTCTTGACGTTGGTGAAACTCACCTGTGGGGACTTGTAGATTGTATGGGTTGGTTCAAGGGCATTGTTGAAGGCTGGCTCGGTGGAGCGCATCACCTTATTCAAGCCATTATTCTGGAAGGTATCATCGAAGGTGTTGCCGCCGTTGTCGGTTTTTTGCCTCTTGTTATGGTAATGTACTTCCTGATCGCACTCCTTGAGGATTGCGGTTATATGTCCCGCGCTACCGTTGTTCTTGATCCTATCTTTAAAAAAGTCGGTCTTTCCGGCAAATCCGTGATTCCTTTCATCATCGGTACCGGTTGTGCCATTCCCGGTGTTATGGCTTGCCGTACCATCCGTAATGAACGTGAACGCAGAACGACGGCTATGCTCGCGCCCTTTATGCCTTGCGGTGCAAAGCTTCCCGTAATCGCCCTCTTTGCAGGTGCATTCTTTGACAATGCTGAGTGGGTCGGTACGCTTATGTACTTTGCGGGTATTGTAATCATTCTTCTTTGCGCGCTTCTTGTCAATGCACTCAACGGATACAAGGCAAGAAAGTCTTTCTTTATCATCGAGCTTCCCGAATATAAAAAGCCTTCCTTTGGCTTGGCATTCAAGTCGATGTGTCAGAGAGGTTGGTCCTACATAGTTAAGGCAGGAACGGTTATTCTTGTATGTAACTTTGTGGTTTATATGATGCAGACCTACGGTTGGAATTTCCAAACGGTAGAGGAGCCTTCCGATTCCATTCTGGCTACCATTGCAACTCCTATCGGCTACCTAATCGCTCCTGTTGTTGGTGTAGCCCTTTGGCAGCTTGCTGCAGCGGCAGTTACCGGCTTTATTGCAAAGGAGTGTGTTGTTTCCACTCTTGCAACTGTATTTACATTTGAACATTTGATCAACGAGGATTTAGAAGCGGTTGGTACGATTACGGGTGCCAATGTGGGCGGTATTACGGCAGTAGCCGGCCTTGCTTTTCTTATGTTCAATCTTTTTACACCTCCTTGCTTTGCGGCTCTCGGTGCAATGAACTCCGAAATCAAGAGCAGAAAATGGTTTTGGGCGGGCGTTGGACTTCAATTTGCCGTTGGATACGTTGTTGCATTTCTCGTGTTTTTCTTTGGTACACTCTTTACAAACGGAAGCTTTGGCGAAATTTGGATGCCCATTCTCGGTTGGGTGATTACGCTTGCTATTGTGGCAATATTTACCGCAATGATCATTCGAAAGAATAAGCAGCTCAAAGCTGAGTATGCATCAAAGAAATAATATGACCATTGTTGATTATCTTGCAATCGCCGCAATCGTGCTTGTAGTTGGTGCGGCAGTATTCTACATCATACGTGCAAAGCTTCGCGGACAAAAGTGCATTGGCTGTCCCGATGCCAAAACCTGCTCGGGAAATTGTTCCGCTTGCCAAACTTGCTCCTATCAAAAAGAGAACAAAGAGAATTAAAATAAAGGATAGGCTTTCTCAAAAGAGAAAGCCTATCCTTTTATGGTTTATCCAAGAAATGCAAATACGTTAAACGCTTGCAAAAGAATGACAAAGAGCAACATAGGTGCTACAAATTTAATCATAACAACAAACAACTTTTCGCGGTGAATGACCTCGCTTTTGTGTCCGATTTTGATTTCATCCAAAACGCAGTGCGGCTTGCATACCCATCCAACCAATAAGCAAGTCAGGAGTGCTACAATGGGTAGCATCAAACTGTTGGTCAGGTAGTCGAGCAGGTCGAGTATCTGTCCCGTTGTTCCGTTAAAGAGGGGAATATCGCAATAGAGTACGTTATAACCAAGGCAAACGATAACCCCGATTACAAGAGATGCTGCCAAGCAAAGCGTGGTGGCAATGGGACGAGTGAGGTGAAAACGGTCGATGATGCTTGCGGTTACCGCTTCCATTAAAGAAATAGCCGATGTCAGTGCGGCAAAGAAGACCAAAACAAAGAAGAGTGCTCCAACGATGTGACCGACAACGCCCATTTGTTCAAACACTTGAGGCAGGGAAACAAACATCAAGCTCGGTCCCGATTTTGCCAAGCCTTCGGTGCCTTGGAATACAAAAACGGTGGGAATGATAATCATACCTGCCAAAATGGCAACGCCCGTATCAAAAAGCTCGATTTGATTGATTGAGGAAACAAGGTCGCTTTCTTTCTTGGCATAAGAGCCGTAGGTAATCATAATACCCATTGCAACGCTCAAGGAGTAGAACAACTGACCAGTTGCATCTAACAGGATGGAGAAGAACTTGCCAACCGTCAGTCCTTTGAAATTGGGAATGAGATAGATTTTTAAACCGTCCCACGCGGTACGCGTTGTTCCGGTTGCTTCATCGTAGTGCGAGAGGGTAAGCGAATAAATTGCGATGCCGATGATGAGGACAAGAAGAATGGGCATCATAATTTTAGAGGCCTTTTCAATGCCTTTTTCAACGCCCAACAGTACAATCAGTGCCGAAAGCCCCATAAATATAAACAGGCAGATGATGGGAGTGATGGGATTTGTAATAAAACCGCTAAAGAAATCGCTCGCTCCGGTCGCGTAAATATTGCCGGCATTACCACTGACGTAGGTAGTGCCATAGTTGACAATCCAACCGCCAATGACACAATAGTAGGGGAAGATAATCATCGGCACGGCGGTTGCAAGCCAACCGAGAAAGCCAAAGCGACGATCCATTTTTCCGTACGCTTGCAAGGGGCCGATACCGGTCTTGCGACCAATGGCAATTTCCGCAGTCATTAGCGTATAGCCAAAGGTGAGAACTAAAATAATATAGATAAAAAGAAAAAGACCGCCGCCATCCTTTGCGGCGAGATAGGGAAATCTCCATAGATTTCCAAGACCGATAGCGGAGCCGGCAGTTGCAAGAATAAAGCCGAGATTACCGGTAAAATTTGGGCGTTTGCTCATTTATAAAAAATCCTTTCAAGGAAAAAATTGATTGCCAAAAATTGATAGTGCAACAATGTTATTATTCTACCATAAAAGTGTCGAAAATGCAAGATAATAATAACAATATTTTGAAAAATAAAGGGAAAAATAAAATGAAAGTTTTACACGTTATCAGTGACAGCAATATCGGGGGAGCAGGGGTGCTTCTTTGCAATCTTTTGACCTGCTTTGAAAGAGAGAAGGTGGATAGCACCGTCGCATTGCCGTGCGGCTCCAAGCTCGCTCCTCGACTCACAAAAATGGGAATTCCCGTACTGTATTTAAGCGAGCCTTGTGAGCGCGTTTCTCCAAACTCCGTTTGGGAGCTTTCCCGCATTATCAAAAAGCGAAAGGTAGACCTTGTGCATGCCAATGCCGCGGTTTCGGCGCGTGTTGCGGCAAGACTGTGCCACGTTCCAATCTTGCACACAAGGCATTGTTGTTTTCCGCCTGCGGGCTTGCTGAGCCATGCATTTGTGCGCCGCATTGCGGGGTTTGGCAACCGAATGTTATCCGACCACGTAATTGCTACCGCAGATGCCGCCGCCGAAAATCTGCGTCAGTTGGGTATTCCTGAGAGCAAAATGAGCACGATTATCAATGGCTCCTTGCCCGTGCGCGACGTTACTGACGAAGAGATAAAAGAAAAACGAAGAGAATTTGGTATCGGTAAACAAGATTTTACCGTTGGCATATGCGCGCGCCTTGAAGAGTGCAAAGGGCACGATACTTTTCTTGCAGCTGCCGCTATTTTGCGGAAAGTACAACCCAATATTCCATTCCGTTTCCTTATTATCGGCAAGGGGAGCCGACGTGCATATCTTGAGGAATTGACCGCCGAGCTCGATCTTACCGATTGCGTAATCTTTACGGGATTTGTTGAGGATATGGCACCTCTTTATCACCTTTTGCGCGTGGGCGTCAACTGCTCCTCGGGCACCGAAACCTCTTGTCTTGCCATCTCCGAGGGGATGAGTGTGGGGCTTCCCACGGTTGCCAGCAACTACGGCGGGAATGTGGCAATGATAGGCGAGAGCGGTGCAGGATTTCTATTTGAAGTAGGAGATGCCGAGGCGCTTGCCAATGCAATCCTGCAAATTGCCGAGAATGAAGAGCTTGAACAAAAAATGAGGGAGTATGCCCGTGCCCGTTATCTTTCGCATTTTACGGCAGAAAAAATGAGCCGCGAGGTGCAAAACGTATATGAAAATCTGACATGCAAAAGAAAAAGCAGAAGTTGAATAAACTTCTGCTTTTCACTTTTATATTCCGAGCAGTGCCGATGCAATGGTAAAGTAGATCATCAGCGTTACGGTGTCTACAATGGTGGTAATAAAGGGGCTCGCCATAACGGCAGGGTCGAGGCCGACCTTTTTTGCACCCAAGGGGAGCAGTGTGCCCACTGCTTTTGCAACAACGATTGCGGAGAAAACAGTTGCACTGATTGCAAGCGTAATGATCAAATTGTTTTGCATCTCGCCTGAGGTGGATGTGGAATACATTTGAAAACGGAAATCGATTGCCATTACTTTAATGAACGTGGCAACGGCCAAGGTTGCACCGCAAAGAACACCTACGCGGAGTTCTTTCCAAAAGACGCGGAACACGTTTTTGAGTTCAACCTCTCCCAAGGAGAGTGCACGAATGATGGCAACCGAGGTTTGTCCGCCTGCGTTACCGCCCGTACCCATCAGCATGGGGAAGAACGCGGTGAGAATGGCATACGTACCGATTGCTGCCTCGTATTCGGTGATGATGGTGCTTGTAAAGGTAGCGGTCAGCATCAAGAGGAGCAACCACGGAACGCGTTGCTTCCAAGTCTCCCAAACGGTGGTTTTGAGGTAGGGCTTGTCACTTGGTAACATAGCTGCCATCTTTTCAATGTCCTCGGTGGTCTCGGTTTCAATAACTTCCAAAGCGTCGTCGACGGTTACAAGACCGACCAAGCGCTTTTCCTTATCGACGATAGGGAGAGCAATGATACCGTAGTGCGAAATCATATTCGCGACCTTTTCTCGGTCGTCGTGCGTCGAGGCATAAAGAACGTTCTCGTTCATAATCTCGCCAATGAGCTTGTCCTTTTCGGCAAAAAGCAGTTGCTTGAGGGCAACAACGCCCTCAAGAACACGCTTTTCGTCGGTAACGTAAGCTACGTAAACCGTCTCTTTATCAAGACCGATACGGCGGATGCGTGCAATCGCTTCTTCACAGGTCATATTCTTGCGAAGATCGATGAACTCGCTGGTCATAACGCTTCCCGCACTTTCCTCGGGGTAGGCCAAGAAGCGGTTGATTTCTTCGCGTGTTTCGGGAGTTGCGTTTTTCATAATGCGCTTGACCACACTTGCGGGCATTTCTTCCAGCATATCAACTGCGTCGTCGGTGTAAAGCTCTTCTAGCATTTCACCAATCTCGCGGTCAGTCATGTGCACAATAATCAACTCCTGCAAATCGGGGTCCAATTCCGCAAACACCTCGGCTGCCACATCCTTTTTGAAAAGGCGGAAAACGCGAGATACTTGACTCTCGGAAAATTGTGAGAGCAGATCAGCGGCATCTACGGGATTGCATTTATCAATTTCTTGAATGAATTCAGCATATTTTTTCTGCAAGAGCAATTCTTGCAGCGCTTCAAATTCCAAAACGTTGGTTTCGGGCATTTGGAACACCTCCTTTTTGAATGGAGAACGCGATAAACGGGGGAGTTAAGCCTTCTTGGAGAGTGCGTTCAGCGTTTTTTGATAGTTTGCAAGCTTTGTTTCGGCATCAGCTTGATTCTCTGCTTCAAGCATATAGTAGAATTTAATCTTGGGCTCGGTTCCCGAGGGACGGGCAACAATTACGTCGCCGTTGGCGAGACGGTAATAAAGGACATTGGAAGAGGGAAGACCTGTGGGACGAACCTTGCCACCCTCAGTAATGGTTCCTTTTCCGTAGTCGCCAACAAGAGTAACGGCAACACCGCCGAACTCGGTGGGGGGATTGTTGCGAAGACCGTCCATCAATGCCGCCATACGGGCAGGACCTGCAAGACCTTCCATATAGATTTCTACGTTCCTCTCAAGGCAGAAACCGTATTTTTCAAACAGAGCGGCAAGGGCATCCGAAAGTGTCATTTCGCGCGCGCGGTAGTAAGCAGTCATTTCGCAAATGAGCATAGCGGTAACGACGGCATCCTTGTCGCGGGCGTATGTGCCCTTCAGGTAGCCGTAGCTTTCCTCAAATCCGAACAAGAAGCTTCCGTCACCCGTCTTTTCGTAGTTTTTGATGACCTCACCAATGAACTTAAAGCCCGTGAGCACGTTGTGCATCTTAACGCCGTTAGCGGCACAAATCTTTGCCGCAAGCTCGCTGGTAACAATGCTCTTAACAACGTATGGATTGTAGGGCATCGTGTTTGTTTCGTTGTAAGCGGTAATGATATAATCCACCAAAAGCGCGCCCATTTGGTTGCCTGTGATGGTTGTAAAGGAGCCGTCAGGGGTACGGGACATAACACCTACGCGGTCAGCGTCGGGGTCGGTGGCAATGACAAGGTCAGAGCCAACCTTGTTGGCAACGTCAATGCCCAAAATAAACGCTTCGGGATATTCGGGGTTCGGTTTTTTGACAGTGGGGAAGTTGCCATCAATGACCATCTGCTCGTCAACCGTGTAAAGATGCTTGAGGCCAACACGGCGAAGAATTGCGGGAACAAGACGGTAACCCGTACCGTGCAAAGGAGTATAGACGATTTTGAGTTCATCTGCCACAGCGGCTATTGCATCGGGATTGACTGCTTGTGCCGCTACGTTGGAGAGATACTTTTCGTCCATCTCCTCACCAATAACGGTAACGATACCTCTGTCAAGTGCCTTGGAAAGAGGCATTTTTTGAACGTCTGCAAAAATATCAAGGCGTGCAATCTCTGCGGCTACCGTGTCTGCGTGTTCGGGTGGGAGCTGTGCGCCGTCTTCCCAATAAGCCTTGTAGCCGTTGTATTCCTTGGGATTGTGAGAAGCGGTAATATTGATGCCCGCAACACAACCGAGCTCGCGCAGAGCAAAAGAGAGCTCGGGGGTGGGGCGAAGAGAATCAAACAGATAAACTTTTATGCCGTTTGCGGCAAGAACAGATGCAGCGGTTTCGGCAAAGAGTTGAGAGTTATTGCGGCTATCACAAGCGATGGCAACACCGTCGTCGGCGCGACCTTCACGCACAATCAGGTTTGCAAGACCTTGTGTAGCGTGTGCAACTGTGTGCACGTTCATTGCGTTGAGTCCTGTTTTCATTGTGCCGCGCAAGCCTGCGGTTCCAAAGGAGAGAGCGGAAGAAAAGCGCAAAGCGACCTCATCCTCGTCTTTTTCAATAGCACGGAGCTCTGCTTTTTCGGCATCGGTTAGAGCATCGGCTTGCAACCATTTGTAATAGGTGTTCCAAAATTCTTTCATAAAATTCCTCCGAAATATAAGATGTAGTCAACGGAGATGTGAACCCAAAATAGAATATGTCAGTTTTTTTCAAGATATGCAGAAAGTGCCTGTGCGAGCTGGTCGGGGCAGGATGTGCTCTTGAATCCGCATTTGATGCCCGAAAGTCGCTCGATAGCTTCGGTAACGGGAAGTCCTTTTACAAGAGCGGCAACGCCTTGCGTATTGCCCGAGCAACCGCCTTGATAGCGGACTTCTGCAATAATGCCGTCTTCAATGGCAATATCAATCGCGCGGGAGCATACACCGCGTGTGGAATAAGTAAAACGGTCCATATTTATCGTCCTTTCTGTTGGATTTGAGAATAGATACCAATGGGAATGTACTGCGGCACGACGGTTGTCAAATAGAGTAAAAAGGGATATAAGTCGCCACCGCAAATGTCAAATGTCAAATTGAAGTATGCCATAGCACCTTCCTTATCGATAGGCAAGGTGTTGGCCAAAAGAAACGTCAGCCCAAAAAAGCTTGCCGCACTCAAAACCTCAGCCATCAAAGCGGCAGATTGCGAGGGAATCGAAAGGCGGAAAAATCCGTTCTTCTCGGTATCGGGAGTAAGGATAGGGAGCATATTGCGTCGCAAAAGAGCAAAGCGTGTTTTGCGAGAGGCATCGGCACCTGCAATATCACAGGTGGCGGCAATCTTTAGGTCGAATTGTGCAATGAGCTTGGCAAAGCTGATAAGCTCACCCTCAACCGCGTTTTCAATCGGGAGAATGCAGTATTCACAATGCCCGTTAAAGACGTCCTCACAAGCCGCGTGAAAGCTGTGCGCGTAAGCCGCGCGCGCATCGGGAACAAGCGTTGCAAAGGCAAGGTAGGCATCATCGGTATAACTGTTTCTTTGATAGACAATGCGCCCAATGGCGTGGGGAGCAACCTCTTCCGCATCGGGAAAGAGTGCGGGCAAAAGCGGCTCTCGGTTGCAAAGCTCTTCATAAAGCGCTCCGCAAAGAAGCATACACTGTCGCGATTCCAAAAGCTTTCGCGAGCGGGAAAGCTGCTCGCTGTTGTTCGTTAAAATATTGGTAAGGGGAGCGGTAGGCGTAATGCGGTAATAGGGGAGCGATGAGAGCAGGTCGGAAAGGTCATCTCCTTGCGCTATCTCAATGGCAAGCTCACGCAAATGTGCGATTTCTTGCTCACCGAGCAGGTCCGCGCGCTCGGTCAATTCTTGCAAATTTTCGGCTATTACGCCCTCGGGCGAATAGGTTTCAAAGCTTCTCATTACAACAAACCGAGAATGGTATAGCTGTCAGAGAGGAACTTTTGCAGTTCCTCGGCGCTCAGCTTCTTTTGCGAAAGCTGTGCCAAGCCGTAAAGATATGCAGCGGTAATTTCTTGCTTTTCGCCTTCCATCGCCTCCAATTTGGAAATGAGAGGAGAGGAAGGGTTGAGCGTAAGGGTGATTTGCTGCGGGTAGGAGCTCATACCCATATTCATTCCGTTCATTGCGTAAAGCTTAAGCATTTCGTCCATACGGCGAGACTCTTCCGAAAGGGTGATAAGAGCGGGAACACTCGCATCCTTCAAGGTTGCAAATTCTACCTTGAGTTCTTCGTTGCCGCTAACCTTTTTGAAGAGTGTAACAAGCTCTTCTTTGGCAGCGGTATCCCCCTCTTGCTTGAGCGCAGATGCAATATCCGAGTCAATGCGCAGATATTTTACGGTGTTATCGTACATTTCGAGCGTGGAAAGGAATTGCGCATCAAGAGGCTTTTCACAAACGGCAATGCGGATATTCTCGGCAGAGAACATCGCAATATACTGTGCCTGCGCAGCCTTGTCCGAGGTGTAATAAACGGTATTTTCGTGCTTTTCCTTCGCGCTCTCCAAATAGTCGGCGGTGGTTACAAAGGTGCCGTCGGTCAACTCGAGGAGCAGAGAATCTTTTACACGGTCGTAGAATTTGCGGTCGCGCATACAAGCGTATTCCACAAAGGTGCGAATGTCGTTCCAAACCTTTTCGTATTCCTCACGGGAGATATTGCAAAGACTGTTCAGCTTATCGGCAACCTTTTTGGTGATGTGTGCCGCTACGCGGGAGACGTAGGTGTTGTTTTGCAAATAACTGCGAGAGACGTTAAGGGGAAGCTCGGGGCAACCGAGAACGCCCTTGAGCATCAAAAGGTATTCGGGAATGACCTCTTTGATGTTATCGGCAACAAATACCTGGTTGTAGTAAAGCTTGACTTGTCCTTCAATCGATTCGAACTCGTTGGTAATGCGAGGGAAATAGAGAATACCGCGGAAGTTGAGCGGATAGTCGGCATTGACGTGAATCCAGAACAAGGGCTCGCGATAATCGTGAAAGACCTTGCGATAGAATTCTTTATATTCCTCCTCGGTGCAATCCGAAGGATTCTTCAGCCAAAGCGGAGTGGTATCATTGACGGGGGAAGGGGTGTCTTTGCCCTCTTCCTTTTCTGCATCTTCATTGGCAGTAAAGTAGATTTCAACGGGCATAAATGCACAGTATTTTTCGAGAATTTCCTCGATTTTCTTTTTTTCGAGATAAGCGACCTCTTCTTTGGAAATGTGCATTACAACGGTGGTGCCGTGAGAGTCACGCTCACCGAGAGAGGTTTCAAATTCACCCTCTGCATTGCAGTTCCAATAAACCGCGGGGGCATCGGTATAGGATTTGGTAATCACCTCAACGCGGTCGCTGACCATAAACGAGGAATAAAAGCCAAGACCAAAGTGACCGATAATGCCATTGTTTTTGTTTTCTCCCTCGTATTTTTCAACGAATTCCAAAGCACCCGAAAGGGCAATTTGACAAATATAGCGGTCTAATTCTTCGGCGGTCATACCAATACCGTTGTCGCTTACAGTCAAGGTTTTTGCATCTTTGTCAAGAGTTACGTCTACGCGGTAGGTTTCATCGCCGCCGTCATATTGACCGAGGGACGCGAGTCTTCTCAGTTTGGTAACGGCATCGCAAGCGTTGGAGACGATTTCACGCAGAAAAATGTCTTTTTCGGAATAGAGCCATTTCTTAATAACGGGGAATATATGAGCTGTCTCAACGGTGATACCGCCTTTTTTATGTGGGAAAGATTGGTTCATTGTAAAAGCCTCCGGGGGGATAGTTTATTATTCGGTTGTGGCGGTTGTTTCTTCTGCGGTTTCTTCAACCGATGCAGTTTCGCAAGGCGTTTTGGTTTCCCTTACCTCAACTATAACTTCGTCTGCTTCCTCTTGGCGCGTTGCATCAAGATATTCGTTTACGCAAGCGGAAAGAGTAGCATTGTTTTGGGGCGCATAAAGGTCATATTTGTTGGCAAGATCAAACGTTAAAAGATGTGTTCTTTCTTCTTTCGTCAAGGGACCGCAACCGTCGGTAAGGTTCACAGCTTCGCGGTGGAACTTCCGCTTTTTCTTTTCTTCAACTTCGTCTTTCTCAATTTCGGTTGGCAAGCCTTTGGCTTTGAGGCGTTTGCCCAAGAATTCGTTGGTTAATTCAATAATGGTTGCAAAGACGGGAACGCCGAGCACCATTCCTACCAAGCCCCAAATAGCGCCCATAACCGTAATGGCTATCATAACGCACAAGGAGCTTACACCCGTGTTTTCACCAAGGATTTTGGGGGCGATGATATTACCGTCGATTTGTTGAACAACAAGGATGGCAAGAAGGAAAGGAATGACCTTAATCGGATCGGTTAAAAGAATGATAACCGCCGAGGGAATAACACCGATGAAAGGACCTACTACGGGCACGATATCGGTAATACCGATGACTACGGAAATCAAAAGCGGATAGGGAACGTCCATAATCGATATAACGATATAAACCAAAAGACCGACAAGGGTAGAGTCCAATATTTTGCCGCGCAAAAATCCGCCAAAGGACTCGTCTGCAATGGTGCAAACGCGAGTAATGCGCTCGTTGATGTGATGATTGAAAAGTGCTTTTCTCGTACGCATAACCTTTGCGTAGAGCTTTTCTTTACCTGCCAAAAGATAAAGCGAGATAAAGAGGCCGAAAATGATATCGGTTACAACAAAGAAGGCATCTTCGATATACTCAAACAAGAGCAGGATGGTGTCACCGGAGAGCAGACGGTCCATCAATGCATCAACGTCAACGCTTTGCACGATCCAATCCAAGCCTTGCTTCAAGGTGTCGGCTTTTACGTCGGGAATTTGCAAATTCAAACTGCTGTTGATTTGATGCAAAAGATCGTTCACGTTTTCCAAGGCGTTTGCGATCAGTTCCTCATAATTGTTCAAAAAGTCAAGCACACTGGTTAAAAGTTGGGGAATAATCAGCATCAGCAAAACAGCAAAGATAAGAAACAACACAATGTATGTGCCAATCAAAGAGAGCGTTCTTTTTGCAGAGAAGGAACGAATGCCTGCGAAAACGAAATTCTCAAACATACGGAAAATCGGATTGCACAAATACGCAATTACGGCACCGATGGTTACGGGACGCAAAATGCGGAAGACGTATCCGATGAAAGCGGAAAAACTTTCGCGCTTGATGATAATGAATACAATTGCCAAAACAGCCAAAACGACATAAAGAGCAAAAAGCTTTATTTGTTTACGGTTTCTCATGCTTCTGCACCTCCCATCTCATCATCGGCTTTTGTGCCTTCGATTGCTTTGTCAAGGAGTTCGTTATAGTGCTCATTGCTTTCGGTGCGTACGGTTTTTTCCGCCGACTCGGCAGAAAACTGCACCAAAACCTCCGGAGGAGCTTCCGAAAGCAGATTGATCTTGCGCGCGTTTTGATAAGCAGAGAGGAAGTTGCGATCCTTTTTGCTTAGCTTGTTTTCGTGACCGCCGGCAATTTGGTTGCTAATGTGCAAAGCACGTTTTTCGATTCGCACAATGATGCGGCCAAGACGGGATTTTGACATGTGCAAATAGTCCATCGAAAGGTCGGGAGCAAAATAGTTTTCGGTATCGTCGGGCATGCGCTTGTGTTGCAAACGGTCGTGAATGAGGTCGTCTGCCAAGTCGAGCAGAGTTGCAAACAAGGGGACTGCAATGACCAAGCCAACAAGACCGAACATCGTACCCATGGTGCAAATCGCAATAATAACACACAAGGGGGTAACGCCTGTGTTGTAGCCAAGAATTCTGGGGCTGATGATATTACTGTCGATTTGATAAATGACGAACATAATCAAGGTAAAGGGGATGATCAGGGTAGCATCTGTAAAGAGCAGAATGAGAGCTGCGGGGATAAATCCAATCAAAAAGCCAACTGTGGGAATAATATTCCAAATCGCAATCGAAGAAGCGATGAGGAGCGCGTGAGGAATTTGGAAAATGGAAATAACGATATAGGTCAGCACACCAACGATGAGAGAGTCAAGCAGGCGTCCCTCAACAAATTTACCAAACAAATTGTTTGCGGTGGTGCAGATTTTGGTGATTCGTTGGTTCACCTTGTCGCTGAACATTGCGTTGCGGAATTTCATAATCTGCGAATAACGTTTTTCTTTGGAAGCGAGGAAATAAATGGAGATAAAGATTGCAAAAATGACGTCGGTAGCACCCGAAAGGAATAAGCTTGCCTTGTTGGTCAGATCGGGAATTGCCTCGGTCAGTTCTTCCAAAATGTTGTTCAAAAGGGTAGAAACAATGCTGGCATCAATATAGCCCAAAGCATTCTTGATGTTGAAAAAGCCGGAAATTGCGTTGTTGATGTCCTTAATCATTCCGTTAACGGTACCGATTGCACTGTCAATGTAAGATTGGTAGTTGGAAATAAAGTTCATCAAAGTGGAAATCAGCTGTGGAAGGATCAAAATGAAGATAAGTCCAATCAAAAGCAGTGCGGCGATATATGACAGGAGCAAAGAGAGCGCACGACGGGCAGCGGAGGGGTACACACGGTAAAACACCCTTCGCTCTAAAAAACGGAATATGGGATTGAGAAGGTAGGCAAAAACAAAGCCTAAGATTACGGGGCTGAAAATGTCGATTACAGCCGCGAGCCATACGTTGATTTCGCGGTAGAAAGCAATCATCAATAAAAGCAAAAATCCGCTCGCTATCAGCAAAAGCCGATTGATCAGTAGATGGTTGCCATGTTCCTTTTTGGGGGCTGTCATTGTTCTGTTTACTCCTTTGAACACAAAATAATCCAATATAATTTTATACCAAAAAAACCGTTCCGTCAAGCCCATTTTTTATTTTTTAATATTATTTACAAAAAATATTGAAAAGGCGCGCGCTTTGTGGTAAAATAATAGTGAAATATCCGCAGAGAGGGAAAAGAATGCGTACCGAAAGAGCAAATGCCAAAATCAACACCTATCTGAATATTACGTCGCGGCGTCCCGACGGTTATCACAACGTCGTCAGTGTTATGCAAACCGTTTCGCTGTGCGATTTGGTAACGGTCGATTTTCAACCCGCACCGCAGTCGCGCATAACACTGTCGGTATCGGGAAATGCTGACCTGCCCGACGATTGCCGCAATCTTGCATGGCGCGCCGCCGAGCGTTTTTTGCAATATACACACCTGGCGGGAGCGGTGCAAATTATGATACAAAAGCACATTCCCATGGCAGCGGGGCTTGCAGGTGGCAGTGCCGATGCGGCAGCCGTTCTGCGTGCACTCAACAGCTTGTGCGGTGAGCCTCTCACAATAGAGCAGTTGTGTGAAATCGGACTCTCTCTCGGTGCCGACGTTCCGTTCTGCATCCGCGGCGGCACGATGCTTGCAGGGGGCGTTGGCGAGGTCTTGGAGCGTGTTTCCAATATGCCGAACTGTACGCTCGTGATAGCTGTTGGCGAAGAGGGAATCTCAACACCGCGCGCTTATGCCGCTTTGGATGAAAAATATGCCTTTTTCGAACACTCTGTGGTAAAAAACGCAGACGTTGATGAGTTGATTAGCCTTTGGCAAAACAATGAGCTTTCTGCATCCTGTGCTTGCTTTTATAACATCTTTGAGGACGTTGTTCCCAAAGAGAATCGCGACGTTGATACCATCAAGCGCATTTTGCGCGAGAGTGGCGCAATATGCGCAATGATGAGCGGTAGCGGGCCTTCTGTTTTCGGCGTTTTTGATGTCCAAACCAACGCGGAGCAAGCCTGCGCAGTCCTGCAAGAAAAGGGATATAAGGCATTTGTTTGCCACCCGTGCGGACAATATACCGAATAAAAGCGAGAATTTTCCCGTTTGTTCACACGTAGTTCACAACAAAGGTGTAACATATACGTAATTTTGTCTTTATGCGCGCGGCGCATAAGAAAGGAACCCAAATTGAAAGAGAAAAACGAATTGATTGCTTGTCGCCGCAAAACCTCCATCGGCGGTCAGGCTTTGATGGAGGGCATTATGATGCGCGGCCCCAAAATGACCGCAATGGCCGTCCGTAATACAAAGGGAGAAGTGATTATAGAGGAATTCGAGACCACCACCGCAAAGCGTCCCGCATTTTGCCGTTGGCCCATTATTCGCGGTATTCTCGGTTATATCGACGCTATGACGCTCGGCTACAAGTGCCTGATGCGCTCGGCAGAGCTTTCGGGACTTGAAGACGTGGTTGAAGATAAGCCCAAAAAGAAAAAAGGCAAGAAGGGAACGCAAGAGGTTGTTGAAGAAACACCCGTAACCGAAACGGAAGAACAACCCACCGAAGTGACTGAAGAGAAAAAAGAAGACAAAATGCCTGCATGGATGATGACACTTGTGTCTATCATCAGTGTAGTGCTTGGCTTTGGCTTGGCAATCGTTCTCTTTATGCTTCTGCCCACTTTCCTGTACGGCCTCGTAGCACCTGTTATTGAAGGGGAGAACCTTGTTGTCAACTCCATTTGGAAATCCACAATCGAGGGTGTCCTCAAAATCGTTCTGCTTGTCGGCTATATGGCTGCTATCTCCTTGATGAAGGATATTCGCCGCACCTATATGTATCACGGTGCCGAGCATAAGACCATTTTTTGCTATGAAGCAGGTCTTCCTCTCACCGTTGAGAACGTTCGTGCGCAAAACCGTTTTCACCCCCGTTGCGGTACCTCGTTCCTCATTTTGATGCTTCTTGTCAGCATTTTTATTTCTTTCTTTATCGACCCCATATCTGCCGCAATCAGCGGAGAGGTCCTGCCTCTCGGTTTGCGTGCACTTGTTAAGCTTGCTCTCATTCCCATCATCGTGGGTGTCGGTTATGAGCTCATCAAGTTTGCAGGCAGACACGATAACGCCCTGACGCGCATCATTTCGCTCCCCGGCGTTTGGCTCCAACACCTGACTGTTTTTGAGCCCGAAGACGGTATGATTGAGTGTGCTATCAAGGCGGTTGAGCGTGTCATTCCCGACGACGGCAGTGATAATTGGTAAGAGTGAGGAAACTATGGATACAACATTGATGAAACAACAGGCAAAAAATGCCGTTACCGAGCTGATTTCGGTAGCGGGATTGCATCAAGGAGACATTCTCGTTGTGGGATGCTCTTCTTCCGAAATCGTAGGGGAGACCATCGGTCACGGCTCGAGCATCGAGGCGGCAGAGGCTGTTTTTGAGGCTATCTACCCGATTTTGAAGGAGCAAGGAATCTACCTTGCGGCACAGTGTTGCGAGCATCTTAATCGCGCGCTTATCATTGAACGCGCGTGTGCCAAGACCTATGGTCTTGAAGAGGTTTGCGTCGTTCCGCAGCCCAAGGCAGGCGGCTCCTTTGCAACCACCGCGTGGAAGAATTTTGACGCTCCCGTAGCAGTCGAAGAGATTCGCGCACAAGCAGGCCTTGATATTGGCGGAACGCTCATCGGTATGCATTTGTGTCGCGTAGCCGTTCCCGTAAGATTGGAGCAAAAATGCATCGGTAACGCCATTCTCTTGGCGGCGCGTACGCGCCCGAAGTACATCGGCGGTATTCGTGCAAAATACGAATAAGAGGGAAGTCGGGTGTGCTCGGTAGCTTTTTCAAAGAAAAAGGCAAAAAATATCCCGAATTCTATTGACAATTCACAACCACTTGTGCTATAATAAGTTGGAATTGGACTTTTAATCGTTCAGCAACCCTTCCGAGCCGTTATGCTCGGCAACAGAAAGGAGTGACAGTCTCTTATGGAGATAGCAATCATTGCTCACGACCTGAAAAAAGAACTGATGACTGAGTTTTGCATCGCATATTGCGGCATTCTCTCAAAGCATAATCTTTGCGCTACCAGCATTACCGCAAAGTATATTGCCGACGCAACAGGCCTCGAAATTGAGCGCTTGATGGCAGGTATACACGGCGGCAAACAACAAATTGCATCCCGCATTTCTTGCAATGAAATCGACGTGCTTCTGTATTTCAAGGATACACGCCCCGATTCGCAAATGGAAGAAATCGATAGCGAATTGTTGCGCCTTTGCGACCTTTACAATATTCCGGTAGCAACCAACATTGCAACAGCAGAGGTCATTGTTACCGCACTTGACCGCGGTGACCTTGATTGGCGCGAGATTTACAATCCTCGCTCTGCTTACAACCGCGCAAATCAAAAAAAGCCGACGCCTTTTTCCTTTGACGATTAAACCGTCAAACGGTTAAGACATGTCCCACACGAAGGGCACGCACAGAGAGTAGACCAATCCCACAGGATTTTTCCACGGGATTTGCTGAAAGGTCTTGGTGTTCGCGTATGGGGTACCACTTGACTGCAAAACCGTATATTGAATGAAGTAAAACGTCCGGGTGGAACCGTGCGGAATCAATCCACACCCCGAACAGACCTTTTGTCGTCTGTCGGGGTGTGCTTTTTTGTTAATTATTTTCTCACATATAGAAAGGAAACCAACTATGAAAATCAAAATTTTGGACCAGGTAAGAGAATACGATGCTCCCGTAACCGTATACGATGCGGCTCGTGATATGGAGCTCATCACGCGCGCCGTTATCGGTGCTGAGATAGGCGGCGAAACCGTTGCTCTGACTAAGGAACTCACTGCCGATGCAGAAGTCAAACTTCTTACCTTTGAGGATGCCGCAGGCAAGCATCTCTTCCGTCACACTGCCGCACACATCTTGGCGCAGGCTGTAAAGAGACTTTATCCCGCAGCAAAGCTGACAATCGGTCCTGCTATCGACAACGGATACTACTATGATATCGACTCCGAAATTCCTTTTGGTGCCGATGCTCTCAAGGCTATTGAGGGTGAAATGAAGAAAATCGTTAAGGAAAACCTCAAAATTGAAAGATTCGAACTCCCCAGAGCAGAAGCAATCGCGCTGATGCAAGAAAAGGACGAGCCCTATAAGGTACAACTGATTGAAGAGCTCCCCGAGGATGCCGTTATCAGCTTCTACCGTCAGGGCGAGTTTACCGACCTTTGCGCAGGTCCTCACCTCTTTAGCACAGGTGCCGTTAAGGCATTCAAGCTGACGCAATGCACCGGCGCTTATTGGAAGGGCGACCAAAAGAACAAGATGCTCCAACGCATCTACGGTATTGCTTATCCTTCCAAGGATGAAATGAACGCTTACCTGCAACAGCAGGAAGAAGCTCTCAAGCGCGACCACAACAAGCTCGGCCGTGAACTCGAGCTCTTCACCACCGTTGACGTTATCGGTCAAGGCTTACCCGTACTTCTTCCCAAGGGTGCACGTGTCGTTCAGTTGCTCCAAAGATGGGTAGAGGACGAGGAACAAAAGAGAGGCTATCTGCTTACCAAAACACCTTTGATGGCAAAGAGAGATCTTTATAAGATCTCCGGTCACTGGGACCACTACCGCGACGGTATGTTCATCCTCGGCGATCCCGATGACGAAGCAAAAGAATGCTTCGCGCTCCGTCCGATGACTTGTCCTTTCCAATATCAAGTATTCCTCAACAAAATGCGTTCCTACCGCGATCTTCCTATGCGCCTTGGCGAGACCTCTACGCTCTTCCGTAACGAGGATTCGGGCGAGATGCACGGCCTTATCCGTGTTCGTCAGTTCACTATCTCCGAGGGTCACCTGGTTCTTCGTCCCGACCAGCTCGAAGAAGAATTCAAGGGCTGCCTGACGCTTGCAAAGCACGTTCTCGAAACAGTTGGACTTTGGGAAGATTGCTCCTTCCGCTTCTCGCAATGGGATCCCGCACGTACCGATAAGTACGAGGGTACTCCCGAGCAATGGAACGAGGCACAATCCATTATGAAGACGCTTCTTGACGAAAACGGCATCAAATATGAAATCGGTATCGACGAGGCTGCATTCTACGGTCCTAAGCTCGATATCCAAATCAAGAACGTATTCGGTAAAGAGGATACCATCGTTACCATCCAAATCGATATGCTGCTTGCAAAGAAGTTCGGCATGGAATACGTTGACTCCAACAACCAGCTTGTAACGCCTTATATCATCCACCGTACGTCCTTGGGATGTTACGAGAGAACGCTCGCGCTTCTCATTGAGAAGTACGCAGGCGCATTCCCGTTGTGGCTCGCACCCGAGCAGATCCGCATTCTGCCCATCGGTGATGAGCATATCGAGTATGCAAAGTCGGTTTGCGATAAGCTCTCTGCTGCAGGTCTGCGTGCAGAGCTCGACGATTCTTCCAATACCATCGGCTACAAGATCCGCAATACGCAGCTGCAAAAGGTTCCGTATATGCTCATCATTGGCGCCAAGGAAGTGGAGGAGGGAACCGTCTCCGTGCGTAACCGCGCAGGCGAAACGGTCTCCAAGGCAGTTGATGCCTTCCTTGCAGAGGCATTGGTTGAAGTGGCTACCAAAAAGAGATAAAAATAATTTAGCGGAGAGGGAAAACCTCTCCGCTTTTTTCAAAATTGTGTTGACTTTTTTAATATTGTATAGTATAATCTCATTGAACGCACAATTTTTGTGCATTCGCTTCAAATTGCCCAAACGATAAATCTTGACCGAATATAATAAAAATGGTATAATTCTTGCAGGGATGCGCTTTTTCGACAAGAAACGCACAAACTCAAAAAGCAAAGGAGACATACTATGTATTATATTCTCTACAACACCCTTTCAGCAAACAAACAAGGTTTGGAATACTCCAATTTGCTCTTGGGCACGTCCGTACCTGCAGATGCTAAAATGGTTGATATTTCTTCCATTACCAATTATGCCGATTTTTGGGCAAACATCGACCTCGAAAACGATACCGTTGTTCTTTCGGGCGGTGACGGCACGCTCAACCGTTTCATCAATGAAAATATCGGCTTGACGCTCCCCAAAAATCTCTTCTATTTTGCTGCAGGCAGTGGGAACGATTTCAAAAAGGACGTTGCAGACGGGGAAACAGGACTGATTTCTTTGAACGAATACATCCAAGATCTCCCTACCGTTACCGTTAACGGCAAGACCTCTTACTTTATCAATGGCATTGGCTTTGGTATTGACGGTTACTGCTGTGAAGAAGGCGATAAGCTCAAAGCAAAATCCGATAAGC
>JAZOVV010000022.1:0-8930 GCA_045658925.1 Eubacteriales bacterium | reverse complement strand
AAAAGTGGGAATGTTTTTGGTCATCTTTTTCCAAAGGTTGGCGGGGGGGGGGGGCGGCGCCCCCCTTTGTGGCGCTTTTTTTTTTTGCGAGCTTTTTTCTTTTGCGCCTATTTCGTCAAAAGAAAAAAGCGGCTGACAAATTTATGTGAATAATCAACCTATCACCGCAAATTTGGTCGATACGGTGCGCGAAATCCTTGGAAATCGCGCACCGTATGTGCAAAAATCAATCTTTTATTCTTCCTCGGTAACCGCAATGCCAAGAACGGCAAGGTCTTGAGCAGATACGGGAGTGGGACACTGCGACATCAATTCGCTTGCGTTTTGTACCTTCGGGAAGGCAACAACGTCGCGCAAGGAGTCGGCGCCCGACATAACCATTGCAAGGCGGTCAAGACCCATACCGGAGCCACCGTGAGGAGGTGCGCCGTACTTGTATGCATCAACCAAGAAACCGAATTTCTTTTGAATATCCTCGGGAGTGAGTCCGAGAACCTTAAACATTCTTTCTTGCAGCTGCCAGTCGGTGATACGGATAGAACCGGAAAGCAGCTCGGTGCCGTTGAGAACCATATCGTAGCACTCGGCACGAACCTTACCGGGGTCGCTTTCAAGATACTCGAGGCACTCTTGGAGCGGCATAGTGAAGGGATGGTGCATAGCATCCCAGTGGTTGGTCTCTTCGTTCCATTCGAAGAACGGGAACTCAACAACCCACAGGAAGTTGAATGCGCCCTCGGGAATGAGGTCCAGCTTTTTGCCAAGAATATTACGAAGCGCGCCCAACGTGGGGAGAGTCACCTTGTTTTTATCGGCTACGATGAGCATAACGTCGCCTTGCTCCATCTCGCCTGCGGCAAGGATTGCTTGTAGCTCCTCGGGGGTGAGGAATTTTGCAAAGGAGCAGTTGGGTGCTTCATCAGCCCAACGAATGTAAGCCAAGCCCTTGGCACCAATGCCTCTTGCGTGCTCGGTGAGCTTGTCAATTTCCTTACGAGTAAGGGTTGCAGCCGCGTTCTTTGCAACGATTGCGCGAACAGAGCCGCCTGCCTCAATAGCAGACGTAAATACGCCAAAGCCGCAATTCTTAACCACGTCGGAGAGGTCTTGAATTTCCATACCGAAACGGGTGTCCGGCTTATCCGAGCCATAACGGTTCATCGCATCGGCAAAGGTGATGCGCGGCAGGGGTGTGGGAATATCCACGTTCAGCACTTCCTTGAACACGCGCTTGATAAAGCCCTCGTTCATTGCCATGATGTCCTCTTGCGTTGCAAAGGACATTTCAAGGTCGATTTGGGTAAATTCGGGTTGTCGGTCTGCACGCAGGTCCTCGTCGCGGAAGCAACGTGCGAGCTGAATGTAACGGTCGTAGCCCGAAAGCATCAGGAGCTGCTTGTAAAGCTGAGGAGATTGCGGAAGCGCATAGAAGCTGCCCTTGTGAATACGGCTAGGAACGAGATAGTCACGCGCACCCTCGGGGGTGGACTTAATCATCATAGGCGTTTCGATTTCGAGGAAGCCGTTTTCGTAGTAGTATTCGCGTGCTACCTTTGCAATTTGGTGACGCATCATAATGTTGCGTTGCAAGGAAGGACGGCGCAAATCAAGATAACGGTACTTGAGTGCCGTTTCGTCGTTAACCTTTTTGCTGTCACTAACCTCAAAGGGAGGGGTTTGTGCAGCCGAGAGAATTTTGAGCTCGGTAACGAAAATTTCAACCGCGCCTGTGGGAAGATTGGAGTTTACAGCACCCTCGCCACGGGGACGAACGACACCGTGAGCGGCGAGAACGTACTCTGCACGAATGCCGAATGCCTTATCAAAAATCTCTTTTTCGCTCTTGTCGTCAAAAGCGAGCTGAACGATACCCGTGCGGTCGCGCAGGTCGATAAAGATGAGGTTACCGAGGTCGCGTTGCTTTTGCACCCAACCCATTACGCAAACCTGTTTGCCAATATCGCTCTCGCGTACAGTACCGCAATAGTGGGTACGTCTATCGTTTGCAGTCATCAATTCTGCCATTGTTATCACTCCTTTATGCGAGCACGTTGCCGTTTTTATCAAACAGCGGGAGCTCTTCGAGATAAATAATATCGTTTCTGTTCTTTGCGTTGCCTTCTGCCAAAATGGTCATACGTCCGCAAATTTCGCCACCTGCAGCCTTTACAAGCTCTTCGAGAGCGTGCAGAGAATCGCCAAGAGAAATGACGTCGTCAACGATAAGAATGCGCTTGCCCTTCATCATGTTGGCATCAGCGGTATCGAGATACAGTTTTTGGGGATGGTCGGTGGTGATGGAGCGTACGTTGACCTCGGTAACACCGGTCATATAGAGCTTGGGCGACTTGCGCGCAAGCATGTAGCGTTGGTTGCCTGCCAGGCGGGCCATTTCATGTACAAGCGGAATGCCTTTTGCTTCCGCGGTGATGAGGTAATCGTATTCGGGTGCCTTTTTGAGCAGTTCCTCGGCACAAGCGGTGGTGAGCTCGGGGTCACCGAAAATAACGAATGCCGCAATCATCAAGTCGTCGTTCAGGGGACACAGGGGCAGGTCTCTCTCACAGCCTGCAATCGTCATACGGTAATATTTTTGTTCCATAATCTTTCTCCTCAATTCTTCCGCGCCAATCAAAATTCGGGGCGGATGTATTCAACGTACGCCCCGTCGAGTGCCTCTTGCACAAGGGCGTCAAAATCCAATCTTCTTTGTTGCTCTTCAACCTTGGCAAGCTCGGGCTTAGTGCGCGGATGCTTGGGGGTAAAGACGGTGCAACAGTCCTCATAGGGTTGAATAGACGTTTCAAACGTACCGATTTTGCGAGCAATCTGCACGATTTCCTCTTTGTCCATACCAATGCAGGGACGGAATACGGGAAGCGTGGACATCGGGTCGGTAACGCCGATGGCTTGCATGGTCTGCGATGCCACTTGACCGAGGCTTTCGCCCGTAATCAGCGCACCGCATCCGATATCGTGGGCGATGCGGTCGGCAATCGCCATCATGTAACGACGCAATATGAGCGTGAAGTAATCTTCCTCGCAGTTCTTGACGAGCAGCTCTTGAATATGTGTCAAGGAAACGATACGCACGCCAAACGTGCCTGCGTATTGCGAAACCTCGCGTGCAAGCTCGAGAACCTTCTCGCGTGCCATTTCGCTAGTATAGGGGAAGGATTCAAAGTGCACGGCTTCAATTTGCACACCGCGTTTTGCAATCATATAGCCCGCAACGGGGGAATCGATGCCGCCAGACAGCAGCAGCAAAGCCTTGCCGTTGGTGCCTACGGGCATACCGCCCGCGCCCTTGAATTGACCTGCGTGAATGAATGCCGAATGCTCGCGAATTTCAACCTGTACCACGATTTCGGGATTTTTTACGTCGACCTTGATGCCGCGAACGGTGGAAAGCACGTAGCCGCCAACCTCGCGGGCAATCTCCATAGAGTCAAGCACAAACTTCTTATCCGAGCGTTTGGCAACAACCTTGAAGGTCTTTTTGCCAACCAAAAATTGCGGAACGTAGCTCTTTACGGTACGCTCGATTGCTTCCATCGATTTTTCACAAACCGCACAACGGCTGATAGCTACGATTCCGAATACCGTTTGGATGTTTTGGAACAGTCCGTCGATATCGCCGAAATCGTCAAGCGGTGTGATGGTGATGGTGCTCTGGGAGCTCTTAATTTCAAAATTGCCGAAATGCTTTGCGCGATGGCGCAGATTGCGGCACAAAGTATCCTCAAAATAGCGGCGATTCGCACCCTTAAGTACGATTTCGCCAAGCTTACAAAGTAAAATTTCCTTCATACTTCCCTCAATCGTCCTCTTCTACGATTTCATCATCGTCAAAAACAGGCTCACCGTTGCGATAGTCATCCAGGAGCGCGTTTGCTTTTTCGAAAAGAGCGGCAGGTACGTAAATATCGCAACCGTACATCGAATATCCGGTTACAACACGAACCGCCTCGCCGGCACCGCGATCCTTGGTAAGGAACGGGATCTTTTCCTCCTCGAGAATGCCGCAGATGATGAGTTTTTCCACGTCATCGTGTGTAGTGGTCAAAAGAGCGGTATCCTTATCGGTTTTTGCGGGGTTGTCAAGTCCAAAAAACTTATCCATAATCTGTACCTCAATCTTCGTAGTAGTTGGGGAAGAGTTTTTCCCACACCTTAGCACATCCAACGGTATCTGCAATCGACGTATGTGCAACACCGTCCCACTCAATGCCCAAAAGTGCCATGGCATCGCTCAAGGATGCGTGCACAAGCTCGGGGTAGTGCTCGGACTGGTAGCGGACGAATTCGATAGACGCGCAACGCGTTTTTTTGTGCAACGCCTCGCGTTCTGCCTCGGTTTCGTAAATGTATTTGATGTGACTGTAGTCGGTGGAAACACCGTATGCAATCAGTACATCTGCGTTTGCAAAAATGCGCTTGAGCTCGGGAACGAGATCATCCAAGTGCGGAGCGTCTGCAACCATTTCGGGGGTGATGCCGTGAATTTTCTCGGTCTGCTTCCACTTCTTTTTGTGGTCGGGCTTGACCAACGTGTTCATCACAACACAGCCGTAGCCGTTGGTGATGGAAATGGAAAGAATTTCATCGTGCGTGTAAACACCTGTGAGTTCAAGGTCGAAAAACAATACACGGTCACGCTTCATGTGGTAATGTGCGGCGCGGTGCAGGTCTCCCTCGGCGCGGCGAACGGCAAGATCCTCTGCAAAGCAGTTTTGGCACATCTTGCGGCGGTAACGCACGTCTTTTCCACAACGCACACACATTAGAGGGCGGCGGATAGCCGTTTTTTTGTCATAAAAGTAAATAACACTCTTGTCACTGCGAAGCGTGTAAGCAACGGGCTCCTCAATAACGTCATAATTCATTTGCGAAAGACGTTCAACGGTGTAAAAACCGCAAGCAGCTGCACGTTTTGTGCTCATACGGGCAATTTGGGCACCGCTATCGAGTGTCATCGTCTCGGTCTTTTGCGTTGGAGCATACCAAAGCTCGGGGGGAGCTTCTGCCACGCGAGTGGGATCAAAAAAGTATGTAATGCTGCCGTCCTCGTTTTCTTGGAAGGCGGCAGGATCCCCAACCGGCATCAGGTGCATACGGTTGAGAACATCACGGGTGAGATAGTTGCGTCTCTCCGCGTCAGCGGGAGAGAGGTGTGGGATGGTTGCGCCGGAGCGCAATTTCATGTCGGTTTTCAAAAAATCCTCCTTACCGTTCTGTACCGGACGCATGCACGCCTGCACGTTTGGCAGCGGATGCCGGTTTCAGTGACGGTTTTGCTCATTTTGGCTGTGAGCTCTTCTCGGTGACGTTTGCGCCGCGCGTTTGTGCGGCTACGGTTTGCTTGCGATCAGCCTGAATAAAACACAGATATAGTTATTATATCATAATAAAAAAGCACTTTCAAGAGCTTTGCGAAATTTCTCTTTGCTTTTTTGCCTTTTTCTTTGTGTTTTCTTGCTTTTTTCTATAACAAGAATAATTCTTATTTTAGATTTTTGCCTTTTTTGGACTGTTTTTTGCAAAGAGAACGCAAACAAGCAAGCGCGCTATCAAGTCCGCCAACCTCGTCGATAATGCCGTATTTGACGGCTTCTCGCCCCTCAATAATCGAGCCGCAATCGGTTGCAATTTGGTCGGGGCGCATCATCAATTCGCGCACCACCTCGGGGTGAGCCTTGGAGTGCGCACAAATAAAATCAACGATTCGTTTTTGCATCTCGCTCATATAACGGAAGGATTGTGGCACGCCGATGACCATTCCGCTAATGCGAACGGGATGAATGGTCATTGTAGCACTCGGCACAATAAAGCTGCGCTTGGCAGCGGTAGCAAGCGGCACACCGATAGAATGCCCGCCACCGAGCACAAGCGAAACGGTCGGTTTGGTCATTGAGGCAATCATTTCAGCAAGGGCAAGTCCCGCCTCAACGTCACCGCCCATGGTGTTGAGAATAATCAAAACACCGTCCACATCGTCACTCTCTTCAATCGAAACAAGCAGTGGAATAATCTGCTCGTATTTGGTGGCTTTTTGACCTTCGGGCAAAAAATAGTGACCTTCTATTTGCCCGATGATGGAAATACACTGAAAACGCTCACGGTCGTTTTCGGCAATACTGCCGCTACTCATTTCAATGTTTTCGAGCTGTATTTGGCGCGCTTCTTCGCGATTTTTTTCAAAGTTTTCATTTTTTTCTTTTTCTTGCATTTTTGACCCCCGTATGTGCGTTTTTGCGCATTTTTGATTATCATATCCAATATTTTTTTATTTATTACTTAATAATTGTGAAAAAATTATCTTTACAAGTGTCTTTTTTTGTGGTATAATAGTGTAGCATGGAATATTGTGGGCTATCGCAAGCTCACACAGAACAAAAATAGTGAAAAAAGAAAGGCTTTCGAAATTATGGAAAACAAGATCCTGATTGAAACTTCCGCCCGTCACATTCACCTGAGTGCAGAAGCAGTTGAAATTCTTTATGGCAAGGGTGCAGAGCTCACCGTGAAAAAGGAGCTGAGCCAACCCGGTCAATACGCTGCAGGCAATGAGAAGATTACTCTCGTTGGTCCCAACGGCAAAACCCTCGCAGTTAGCGTTCTCGGTCCCACAAGACCCGCTAACCAAGTTGAGCTTTCCTTCTCCGACGCTCGCGTGCTCGGACTCAAGGACGTTCCCGTTCGCGAGAGCGGCGACGTTGCAGGCACTCCCGGCCTGAAGATGGTAGGCCCTGCAGGTGAAGTTGAAATCACCGAAGGCGTTATCATTGCAAAGAGACACATCCACATGACTCCCGAAGATGCAGAAAAGATTGGCGTTACCGATAAGCAAATCGTTAAGGTTCGCCTTGACACCGCTCGTCCCCTCATCTTTGACGACGTTGTTTGCCGTGTAAGCCCCAAATTTGCACTTGCTATGCACATCGATACCGATGAGTGCAATGCCGCTTGTGCGTTTGGCACCGTTTATGGCGAGGTTATCGCGTAAAATCCACACACGTACTTATGAAAATTCTTTTTCAAGGTGATAGCATCACCGATGCAAACCGCAATCGCGCAAACATTCACGATCTCGGCCAGGGCTATGCAAAATACGCCGCTCCCCTGATAGCGAATGCAATGCCCGATACCGAATTCGAGTTCATCGACCTCGGCATCAGCGGTAACCGCTCGGATGACATTTTGGCACGTTCCACGACCGATATTATTGATATCGATCCCGACGTTATCTCGATCCTCATCGGCATCAACGACGTTTGGCATCGTCATTCGCACGGACGCGAAATGACCGACGAACAGTTTGAAGCAAACTACCGCGCCCTTCTTGAGCGTATCCGCCGTGAGACGCACGCAAAAATCTTGATGCTCTGCCCTTTCCTGCTTCCCTCTTCGGACAAGGAAGGTTGGAGAGATGAGGTCCTGCGCATCGCCGATATCGTTCGCCGCTTGGCAGATGAATATGCCGATGCTTACCTTCCCTTGGATGAAAAATTTGCCGCGGCTCTGCCCACGGCTCCCACGCCGATGCACTACTCCGACGATGGGGTTCACCCCAACGCGGCAGGTGCCGAGTTTATTGGCGGTCATTACTGCGAGGCAATTCTGCCCCTTTTGAAATGACCACCGCACACAAAAAGTCAATCATTAAAAAGGAGATACATCAAATGAGCAACGTAAGTAATTATCCTTACGCACAGAGCCTTGAGGTTCAACATATGTGCGTAGTAAACAAGGGTTGTGATCACGGTCCTGCTCCCCTGCCCGAGGAAGGCAAGTGGATTCAGGCTAAGCAAATCACCGACATTTCCGCATACACCCACGGTGTGGGCTGGTGTGCACCTCAACAGGGCGCTTGCAAGCTCTCCCTGAACGTTAAGAACGGTATCATCGAAGAAGCTCTGGTTGAAACCATCGGCTGCTCCGGTATGACCCACTCCGCAGCTATGGCTGCTGAGATCCTTCCCGGTAAGACCATTCTCGAAGCTCTCAATACCGACCTCGTTTGCGATGCTATCAACACCGCTATGAGAGAGCTCTTCCTGCAAATCGTTTACGGCCGTAGCCAATCCGCATTCTCCGAAGGCGGTCTCGTTATCGGCGCAGGTATGGAAGACCTCGGCAAGGGCGAAAGAAGCATGGTTGGTACCATGTACGGCACCAAGGAAAAGGGCGTTCGTTACCTCGAGATGACCGAGGGCTACTGCACTCGTATGGCTCTGGACGAAAACAACGAGGTTATCGGCTATGAGTTCGTTTCTCTTGGTAAAATGACCGATATGATCAAGAAGGGCATGGAGCCCAACGAAGCTTACGTAAAGGCTAAAGGCACATACGGTAGATTCAATGATGCTGCAAAGTACATTGACCCCCGTAAGGAATAATTAAGGAGGGTATCTATCATGGCAAAATTTGAAGGTTATGAAAGACGCGAGGCGAAGATCCTCGCCGCATTGAAGGAATACGGTATCAACTCCATCGACGAGTGCAAGGAAATTTGCGACAACTACGGCATTGACCCTTACAAGATCGTTGAAGAGACCCAACCCATTTGCTTTGAGAACGCAAAGTGGGCATACGTTGTAGGCGCAGCTATCGCAATTAAGAAGGGCTGCACCAAGGCTGCTGACGCCGCTGCCGCTATCGGTATCGGTCTGCAAAGCTTCTGCATCCCCGGCTCCGTTGCTGAAAACCGTAAGGTTGGTCTTGGCCACGGTAACCTCGGCAAGATGCTCCTCTCTGAAGAGACCGAGTGCTTCTGCTTCTTGGCAGGTCACGAGTCCTTCGCAGCTGCAGAAGGCGCTATTAAGATCGCTCTGAACGCAAACAAGGTTCGTAACAAGCCCCTGCGCGTAATCCTGAACGGTCTTGGCAAGGATGCAGCATACATCATCTCCCGCATCAATGGCTTTACT
>JAZOVV010000021.1:0-11587 GCA_045658925.1 Eubacteriales bacterium | reverse complement strand
CCCTGCCAAAACAAAGAGGTCGCCAAAAGGCGGCCTTTTTTGTTTTGGCAGGGGCAGAAAGTTTTGAGGAGTCACGGGCGCGCAACGCGCGCCCGGGGCGACGTTTGCGTTTTCGCTTGCGAAACGGTGGTATTTAGCCACCGAGCAAACTCGCGCCGAGAAAGTCGCTTGCGACTTACGAGGCTTGGTTCAGAGTCCTTCTGCCGAAGGATTATGGCAAACGCCATCCCTTATCTTTTTGGCAGGGGCAGAAAGTTTTGAGAAATTGCGTGCGAGGCAAAGCCGAGCCGTGGCGAATTTGCAAAGCAAATTTGCGCCGAGAAAAGCCGAAGGCTTGCGAGGCTTGGTTCAGACTCCTTCTTGCTTCATTTTTTCTCTTGCAAACCTTACCAATCTATGTTATAATGTAATCAAATTTCACGCACAAAAGGAAAGACCATGAAACTCTACGCTCCTACATACTACAAAAACTTCCAATGCATTGCCGATGCGTGCGAGCACAGCTGCTGCATCGGTTGGGAAATCGATATCGACGAAAACACGCTCCAAAAATATAAGCAACTCAAAGGCGGTTATGGGGAAGTCATTAAAAACAGTATTTCTATGAAAGATACCCCTCACTTTCAACTTTGCGAAGGGGATCGATGCCCCCATCTTGACGAGCGCGGGCTTTGCAAAATCATCCTGAACGTGGGCGAGGACTATCTCTCGCATATCTGCCGCGAGCATCCCCGGTTTTACAACTTTACAAGCGTTGCCGAGGTGGGGGTTGGAATGTCTTGCCCCGAGGCGGCAAGGCTGATTCTTTCGTCTCCCGACTACGTGTCAATGGAAGAGATTGGAGAGTTGGATGCCGTGCCCGATGATGTTCTTTTCGACGGTCGCGCGGAGCGCACGAAAGTGTATACCATCCTGCAAGAAAACGATTACACATCCGCGCTTACGCAAATATATCGCGCGTATTCCATCGATGCGGGAGAGGACAACCATTGGTTGAAAGTCATTGATTCGTTGGAGTACCTTGATGTCGAGCACAAGCAATTATTTATGCAATATTCGTCAAAGCTTCGCCCCGATGGAGAAGGAAAAGATGAATATTTGAAACGCTTTTTGGCGTATTTGGTTTACCGTCACTGCACAGAGGCGATTGATGAGGATGCTTTTGCCATCCGTTTAGCGTTTTGCTTGTTCTGCGAGCGACTGTTTGCTTCTTTGATATGCTTCCAAAGGGTAGAAACATTGCAAGAAATTGCAACCTTGGCAAGCATCATCTCGGAAGAGATTGAATACAGCGACGATAACACGTGGGCGTTGATGAGGTGAAGAAATTTTACTTGCAAAAAAATCAATCTTGTGTTACAATAATGATATGAATTCATAAAAAGGAGATTTATGCTATGACACCGAAAGAACAATGCGAAATTTTGCTTGATAAATTGCTCCCGTTTGCGGAAAATCAAATGAAGAAATACCGAGAATTTTATCCGTTTGCCGCAGTCCTTCTGCAAGATGATTCTGTGCAACTGACTGCAAGCTATGACGGGAACGAGCATCCCGAACCCAAAGCCGTTCTCGAGGATTTGAGGCAGATTCATAAGAAGTTGGCTACCGATGGAAAGATTAAAGCCAGCGGCATTGTTTGGAATGCGGGTATGGCTTCACCGGATGGAAAATCGACCGATGCGATTATCGTCAGCTTGGAGCACAAGGACGATTATTCCGTCATTGTAGGCGAGCCCTATAAAATCAGCTTTTTCAAAAAGGTAAGCTTTGGTAACCTCTTTGCTATGGAAGGGAAGCACGATGTTTTTTGAGCGCCGATTAAGAGCATATATCGCAAAATAAAGATAGAAACCGCCCGCCTATTTTGGCGAGCGGTTTGCTTTATTTTTATTCTTTAAATTTTTTCAAAAAAGCATCAAAACATCTTTACATTTTCGCGCGAGCGTGTTAAAATAAAATAAAGAAATATAATTCAATATAAAGAGAGGGCTCTTTTTATGACTGCAAAAGAACGCTTTATTGAAATTTATACACAAAACATCACCCGCGAGGGCTCGGATAAGCTGCTTGACTTTTTGCTCAACGGCAGTGATTTCTTTACCGCTCCCGCAAGCACGCGCTATCACGGCGCCCACGAGGGCGGACTTGTTGAGCACAGTCTCAACGTTTACGATTGCCTCAAGGATATGATGGACCGTCCGCGTATGAAGGAGGTTTACGGCATCGAATACCCCGAAGAAAGCATTGCTATCGCTGCTCTTTTGCACGACGTTTGCAAGGTGAATTTCTATAAGACAAGCTATCGCAACGTCAAGGACGAGACAGGCAGATGGCAGAGCGTGCCTTACTATACCATCGAGGATACACTTCCTTACGGTCACGGAGAGAAGTCTGCTTACATCGTTTCCGCGTATATGAAGCTGACACGCGACGAGGCGTTTGCCATTCGTTATCACATGGGCTTTTCGGGCACCGAGGACCCCGGCAACGTAGGTCGCGCGCTTGAAATGTTTCCTTTGGCGTATGCTACCTGCTGTGCCGATATGGAAGCCGCATTCCTGATGGAAGGCAAGCTTGCAGGAGAAAATAAATGAGCCGTATGTCTGTTGGCGCGCGCCGCGCGCTGATTCACCTGTGTTATTTTTTGCCCGCAATTTTCGGCATTGCATTGTTGATATATGCTTCTGTTCCGCACCTTTGGTTTGTGTATAACGGTGATGCATATACTACGATGAATCTGTTTGAGTTGCAGGGCAACGCTTGGGATTTCTATGAGCAAATCAAGTCGGGGGCGATTGAGAACACCGGAGCGGTGGTTTGGTTCGAGCAGCTGTTGCCCGTTGTGAGCGCACTGTTTTGGATTTTGCCCATTGTCTATACGCTTGTGGTACTCCTGATTACCGGTTGCTCGATTGTGGCATTCTCCTTTGAGCCCACCACACGCATTGCAAACCGTACCAAGCGCATTTTGCACTTGGTCTGTCCCAATCGCGTTACCTATTTGCTTTTTCCGCTCCTGCCGCTCTTTTCATCCCTCTTTCCGCAGCTGATGCTTTGGCTTTACCGTTGGCAGGGGATGAACATTCGCTTGTATACCTTCTTTTTGGCAGATTGGATTCTTGTGCTCATCTTTGCCGTTCTCAACGCGGTGGCGTTTATTCTTTTGCTGCCGTTGCAAAACGAGGCTCACATGGATATGTTCCGCATTTACAAGTCGGGCGCACAGGTCAAGAGAAGAGGAGACGAAGAAATATGAAGCAGACAACCCTTTGCTATCTCGAGCGCGGAGATGAGTATTTGATGCTCCACCGCACCAAGAAGCAGAATGATGAAAATCACGATAAATGGATTGGCGTTGGCGGCAAGTTTGAGGCAGGCGAGAGCCCCGAGGACTGTATGCGCCGCGAAATCCTCGAAGAAACGGGACTGACAGTTACCGATTACCGCTACCGCGGCATCGTAACCTTTGTTTCCGACCTTTACGAAACCGAATATATGCACCTCTTTACCGTTACCGATTGGACGGGAGAGGCACGCGAGTGCGACGAGGGCGAGCTTGCGTGGATCAAAAAGCAAAAACTGTTTGATTTAACCTTGTGGCAAGGTGACCGCATCTTTTTAAAGCTTTTGCAAGAGGATGCACCCTTTTTCTCCCTCAAACTCACCTATCGAGGTGACGAATTGCAAGAAGCTGTTTTGAATGGCAAAAAAAATTAAGTTATCTGCGGAACTATTTGTAAACATTCCCATTTAATTCAAGTCATTTGTTAGAGAATTTTTTGGAAAGGGTGCGGGAAAACACTTTTTTCTCAAAAAAGGTTTTCCCGCAATTTTCCTAAAAGTCTATAAGAAAGGAGCGAATTTATGAAGTTAATACACTGTGCCGACATCCATTTGGATTCACCGATGGAAACGAATTTGTCGGCGGACAAGGCAAGAGAACGCAAGCTGGAGATTCGCTCCACCTTCTCTCGTATGGTACGCACGGCAGCCGAAGAGGGCGTTGAGGCGATTTTGATTGCAGGCGACCTGTTCGACGGTGCGCGCGTGACGAAGAGCACCGAAAATTACGTGCTTGATCTCATTGCATCCCACCCGATGATTGACTTTTTCTATCTTTCTGGCAACCACGATAAGGGAAGTGCGCTCTTTGCTACGGCGCAGCTGCCCGAAAATTTGTATACCTTTGGCAGGACTTGGACGACCTATCGGCGGGGTACTATTGTCATTGCGGGCGCGATGATACCCGATGCCGACACACTCACCCTTGATGCCGAGAGCGTCAATATCCTGCTCCTTCACGGGCAGGAGCGTCGCAGTGCAGGCGTTGCGGGCGAGGATATTATCCACCTTGGCCGTTTTAAGAACAAGAACGTCGACTATGCGGCACTCGGGCACATTCACGAGCACCGTGTTCTGCGCTTGGATGCGCGCGGCACAGCCGTTTATAGCGGATGCCTGGAAGGTCGCGGCTTTGATGAATGTGGCACCAAGGGCTATGTGCTTTTGAATATTGAGGGCGGTCGTGTTTCTCACCGCTTTGTTCCGTTTGCTACGCGCACGCTCCATACTGTGGAGTGTGATATCACGGGCTTTTCTTCGGGACTTAATTTGGAAGAGAGAATGCTTGCATCGGTTGCCGATATTGCCCCCAAGGATATGGTCAAGGTCGTTCTCACAGGCACCACTACTACCGAAGCAACGCTTGATTTGTCGCACCTGCGCGGTGTGCTTACCGAAAAGTTCTATTTTGCAAAGGTTAAGGACGAAACCCGTCTTTCCATCAATGCCGAGGACTATGCCCACGATATCTCGCTCAAGGGCGAATTCGTGCGCCGTGTTATGGCTTCCTCGCTTTCCGAGAGCGAAAAAGAACGCGTCATTGCTTGCGGATTCCGCGCTTTGTCGGGAGAGGAGCTTGGCCTATGAAACTGATCAGATTACACGTAGAGAATTTCGGCAAGTTGCAAAATTTTGATTATTCCTTCGATAAAGGACTCAATGTCCTGCTCGAAGAAAACGGCTGGGGCAAGAGCACCTTGGCGGCCTTTATCAAGGCGATGCTTTACGGTATGCCCGCCAGCAGCAAACAGTCGCTTGACGAAAACGAACGCAAAAAATATATGCCTTGGCAAGGCGGCGCGTACGGTGGCAGCTTGGAGTTTTCCACCGCTACGGGCAAATACCGCATCGAGCGCTTTTTTGGCGCAAAAGAGAGCGGTGACAGCTTTGTTCTTTACGACCTTGCCACTAACTGCGAGAGCCAACGCTATTCTCAAAACGTTGGCGAGGAGCTTTTTGGCATTGATGCCGACGGCTTTTCTCGCACGGTTTATCTTTCCCAACACGCCACCGTCGCCAAAGGTGACAATAACAGCATCACCGCCAAGCTCGGTGACCTGCTTGACGACGTCGATGACATCGGCAGCTTTGACGATGCCATAGCGGCGCTTGACAAGCGCAGAAAGTATTACAAAATGACGGGGGAGAGAGGCCGCATTGCCGATATTGAGCGCGAAATTGCAAGCTTGCGTGCGCAAATCGAGCAGCTTTGTCGCACCGAGGAAACGATGCGTCAAAAGGAAACGGAGCTCTCTGTTCTTACCGAGAGAATGAGAGAGACGGGTGCATCTATCGAAGACGTACGCGCAAAACTGCGCCGTGCGGGAGTTGCGAGAGAGAGAGCAGTTCTTGTTGCGCAAAAAGAAAAGATGCAAAAGGAGCTTGCTACCCTTGAAGAATCCGCGCACGCGCTCGACGTCCGTATGAAAGGGAAGCATCCCTCCCCTGAGGAAATTGAGGGCAAGCGCCATCTTTTAAACAGCATTTATGAAGCACGTGCGCGTGTCAATGAAATTGCATCGATTACGGCACAAACCGAAAAATATGAAATTCTAAAACCTGATTTTGCGGGGACGCTCCCGAGCCGCGAGGAGCTTGCGGCAATGCTTTCCGCAAACCTCGAGCTGCAAAACATCGCCCACCGCGAGGCGGGCTTGCACACGCCCACCGAGAGTGCCGCGGCGCGCCATTTTACCAAATTTGCGCCTCCCACCGAGGGAGAAATCAAAGCACTGTCGGATGCGCTTGCTGTGGAGGAGACTGCACGCTCCGCCAAGCGTGAGCAAAAGGGAAGTGCCCAACACACCCCTGCGATTGTTTGCGCGGTTCTTGCGGCAGTATCCTTGATTGCCGCATTTTTCACCGCGCCGATTCTGTTTGCTGTGGCAGGTGTACTTGGTATTCTTTCCTTGGCGTTCTTCCTAAAAAAGAATGAACAAAAGGACATTCCCGCCGAGAGCGGGGCAGAGGTTGCCGCGCGCCAAATGCTTTCGCGCTACGGGCTTTCCACCGAGAGCAATCTGCGCGATTCCTTGACAGAGCTCTCTCTCCTTTCCCGCCAATGGCGCGAGGGGGAGGTGGCCGAGCAAAAGCGCGTTAAGGCATTGCAATCCTTGCGTGCGCAAAAGCAACAAATTTTGCGTGGGTTACAAGAAAAATTCCGCGCTTGGGAGATTGCTCTGCCCCCCAAGAACGACTACCGCGATGATATCGAGGCTTTGCGCCGAGACGTTGTTCGCATTACGCGTGCCGCGGCCGAGGCGGAGCAACGTAACCGTCGCCGCGAGGCGGCAGTTGCCGAACAAAAGCGTTTACAAGCAGAATTTACCCCCTTCCTGCGTCATTTCGACCCCGAAGGCAAAATGAAGCCTTCCGAGTGTCTTGATCGCGTACAGGAGTGGGAAACCGAATACCGCCGTCTTTCCCGTCGCATCCCGCAGTTGCGCGAGGAGATTGCACGCTTTGCATCAGAAAAGGGGATTTCTGCATCCTCGGAGCAGGAAAATGCGATACTCCCCGACATCGATGCTTTGAGTGCGCGCGAGCGAGAGATGCAAGAGGCACTCGACCAAATGCAGAGCCGACAGGCGGAATTGAGAAGCCACATCGGCCGTCTTGCAACCGATGCCGAACGTTTGCCCGAGGTAGAGGCAACGGTTCGCGCACTCGAAGAGGAGCTCTCTTTGGCGCGTGCCAACAGTACGACCATCGCCAATACGGCACAGTTTTTAGAGGAGGCCAAATCGGGGCTTTCCACACGTTATCTTGCCGATATGCAAACGAGTTTTTCTTTGCTTTTGCAAACCTTAATGGCAGGAAAAGCACCCGAATCGGTGATGGATACCTCGTTCAAGGTCAAGCTTCGCGAGGGCGGAAAAACACAGCATCCCGAATCCTTGAGCCAAGGCTGGCGCGATGCCGTGCAGTTCTGTGTGCGTCTTTCTCTTGCCGAGGCACTGTATGCCGAGGGTGAGAAACCGCCTATCATTCTCGACGACCCCTTTGTCAATCTCGATGAACGTCGCCTGACGGCTGCAAAACATCTGCTTGCCTCGCTTTCGGATAAATATCAGATTTTGTATCTGGTCTGCCACGCAGAAAGGAGACAATAGCCGTGAAAACATTAGGACTTTACGTGCATATCCCGTTCTGCCGCAGCAAGTGTCTGTACTGCGATTTTTGCTCTTTTCCGCGCCAGGACGAAGAAAAAATGACAGAATACGTCACGGCTCTTTATCGCGATTTGCGAGCACACGCTCCCGCTTGCCGCGAATATACGGTTGACACCGTTTTTCTCGGTGGCGGAACGCCCACCACGCTCCCCGCGTATCTTTTAAAAGATTTGATGGGCAAAATTTACAAGTATTATAACGTCGCTCCCGATGCCGAAATCACCGCCGAATGTAACCCCGTTACGGGCGAGCGTGAGCTCTTCGCGCGTATGCGCGCGGCGGGCATCAACCGTTTGAGCATCGGCTTGCAGAGTGCACACGAAAACGAACTGAAAGCACTCGGCAGACTTCACAGCTTTGAGACCTTTGCCGCTTGCTTTGCCGATGCGCGCGCGGCGGGATTTGATAACATCAGCGTCGACGTGATGTCGGGCATTCCGCACCAAACCCCCGAGAGCCGCCAAGAGACGCTCGAAAAGGTCATAGCCCTTGGCCCCGAGCATATTTCGTCTTATGACCTCATCATCGAGGCAGGCACGCCATTTGCCCGCAAGAGGGCAACGCTTTCGCTCCCCGATGAGGAAGCCGCACGAAAAATGTATCTTGAGGGCATCGAATTCCTCTCCCAAGAGGGATATGCGCAGTACGAAATCAGCAATTTTGCAAAGTTCGGATATGAGTCGCGCCACAACCTCAAATATTGGAACTGTGACGAATATCTCGGCTTTGGCGTTGCGGCGTATTCCGATTTTGGCGGCGAGCGTTTTGGCAACTCGCGCGATATCGAGGCTTACATCAGAGGCCGCGACATCACCGAAGAGAGGGGAACACCCGACAAAAACGAACGCGTGAGCGAATACGTAATGCTCCGCTTCCGCTTGTGCGAGGGCTTGGACGTCGCTGCTTTCGAGAGCCGTTTTGGTATCTCTTTTGAAGAGACGTACGGCAAAAAGCTGGCACCGTTCCTATCTGCGGGGTTTGTCCGCCGCGAGGGCGGCAGATATTTCCTCTCGCGCGAGGGGATGCTCGTCAGCAATACCATCCTTTCCGAACTTTTGGATTTTTCACAAAAATAAAAAACCACTTGACAAGTGCGCGAATTTCGTGTACAATAATGTCACATACTATTATTGAAAAAGAGGAAACGACAATGAACGAAAACGAACGCGAATTTTTTACGCTGGTCGATGAAGATGGCAGCGAGATTGAATTTGAGAAAATCGGTGAAATCACCCTTGGCGAAAAGGTTTACTTTGCAATGATTCCCGCAGAGTCGGCAGAAAAGGCACAAAACGACGGCGGTTTTTGCGAGTACGTAGTTCTCCGCCTTGAGAAGGACGAGAACGGCGAGGATACCCTCGTTAGCGTTGACGATGACGATGAATTCGACAACGTGGCCGACGTATTTGACGATATGTTCTCCGAAGAGATCGACTACGACGGCAACTAAAACAAAATAAACTTCCTGCTTAGTGCGTGATGGTTCGGTGATTTGTGAACCTACAACTGATTAAAGGAGTCTAAGGCAGACGGTGGTTTGCAGACCTCCCGCGTGCGTGTATCGATTGACTTGTCTCGACCGCACGGCGGACGTTGGGAGCAGTAAAGCCGTCCCGCGGACACCGCCCTGACCTACAGGGTTCCGACTGCCCGACCACACGGCTCGGCGGGTTTTTAACAAAAAAAGAGACGAAGAATGTGAATGCGTTCTTCGTCTCTTTTTCTAATAGAAAATATGTAAAGGTTGACAATGCAACCAAAAAGTGCTATAATAGCCTTAACAAATGCCGACGGGCTGAAACGTGAAAAGGAAAGACTATGAGTTTGAAAGGGTTCTTCAATGGTGCAGTCACCTTTTTCAAAGGAGTCGGCGCAAAGACGTGGATTACTATTGCAATAACCGCTGCTGTTGCAACAGCAGGAACAGCGGCTACCGTTACACTTGTAAGACAAGGCGAGCAGGGGGTTCCCGGTGCAAATGGTGAAAATGGCGCCAATGGTAAATCTGCATACGAGCTTGCCGTAGAAAACGGTTACGAGGGGGACCTGCAGTCTTGGTTGGATTCCCTTATTGGCGAAAAGGGCGATCAAGGCGAAAAGGGTGATACCGGAGAGCAAGGTCCTCAAGGAGAGCAAGGCGAACAGGGCGAACAAGGTCCCGTAGGTCCTCAAGGCCCCCAAGGTGAGCAGGGCGAACAGGGAGAACAAGGTTCCGTAGGTCCTCAAGGCCCCCAAGGTGAGCAGGGCGAACAGGGAGAACAAGGTTCCGTAGGTCCTCAAGGCCCCCAAGGTGAGCAAGGAGAACGGGGCGAGCAAGGTTCCGTAGGTCCTCAAGGTCCTCAAGGTGAGCAGGGCGAACAAGGCCCCGTAGGCCCTCAAGGTCCTCAAGGTGAGCAGGGCGAACAAGGCCCCGTAGGTCCTCAAGGTCCTCAAGGCGAGCAGGGAGAACAAGGCCCCGTAGGTCCTCAAGGTCCCCAAGGTGAGCAAGGCGAACAGGGTGAACAAGGTCCCGTAGGTCCTCAAGGCGAACAAGGGTCTCAAGGTGAAAAGGGTGACGAAGGTCGTGGCATCATTAAGGTTGAGATCATCGATGGCTATTTATGGATTACATATACCGATAATCCTGATAGTCCTGTAAATGTTGGTCGTGTATATGAAGAAGAGGAAAACCACACATTTGGTGAATGGAACGATCTCCATTCTTCGGAAACTGATTGCGAAAAGAGACTTTACTATAGAATTTGCACTCATTGTAGTTGCATTGAGTGGAGAAATGGCAGTTATGAAGATCACACCTTTGAAACGACATACACTATCGATGGTGGTTACCATTGGTACAACTGTCAGTCCTGTTCTGTTTTCAATGGCAAAGTACCGCACACACTGGATGATAACGGAATTTGTACCGGTTGCGGTTTTCCAATTGATGAAACTCCCGGAATTCTTTACGGTATCTCCGCCGATGGTACCTATGCTGAGGTTATTGCCTACGATGGTACGGCAACCAAGGTTCGCATTGCCGACACCTACAACGGTTTGCCGGTAACCACTATATGCGATAAAGCATTTATGAACAATAAATTGATCACTTTTGTTGTCATTCCTGATAGTGTTATTACCATAGGTCGGTCTGCGTTTTATGGTTGTTCCTTTTTAACGGGCATTGAGATTCCAAATAGCGTCACGAGTATAGCCGATTCTGTGTTTTCTGATTGTTCCTCTTTGACCAATATTGAAATTCCAAATAGCGTTACGAGTATAGGTGGTCATGCGTTTTATGAATGCTCTGCCTTGACGAGTATCGTAATTGGAAATGGTGTCCAAAGCATAGGTATTAATGCGTTCCATAATTGCAATAATCTTACTGATGTGTATATTACCGATGTAGAGGCGTGGCTGAACATATCGTTTAGCTCTGACAACTTAACGCAAATAGATGCATGGCCGAACCGTTACGGCAATTTGCATATTGTCGATAATAATGGGAATGAGGTAACAAACCTTGTCATCCCAGACAGTGTTACAAGTATCAACCCCTATGCATTCTACAATTGTTCCTCTTTGACGAGTGTTGTAATTCCTAATGGCGTTACAAGAATAGATTCCCATGCATTCTATAATTGTTCCTCTTTGATGAGTGTCGTGATTTCTAAGGGTGTTACAGGAATAGGTTCCCATGCATTCTATAATTGTTCTTCTTTGACGAATGTCGTAATTCCTAATGGCGTTACAGGAATAGGTTCCTATGCATTCTACAATTGCGCCTCTTTGACAAGTATTGTAATTTATAATAGCGTTACAGGAATAGGTTCCCATGCATTCTACAATTGCTCTTCTTTGACGAGTGTCGTAATTCCTAATAGCGTTACAGCAATAGGCTCCTATGCATTCTACAATTGTTCCTCTTTGGCAAGTATCGTTATTCCCGATAGTGTTACGAGTATCGACCCCTATGCATTTTATAATTGCTCCTCTTTGACGAGTATCACGATTGGCAATGGTGTCACGACGATAGGAACTGATGCGTTCTATGGTTGCAATAACCTTGATGATGTGTATATTACCGATGT
>JAZOVV010000020.1:0-18347 GCA_045658925.1 Eubacteriales bacterium | reverse complement strand
CAAGCGCAAAGGAGAATACTATCTATGACCGACACAAAAATTTTGATTATCGATGATGATTCTAACGTAACCGAGCTTCTCAAATCTTATTTCGAGAACGAAGGTTACGATATTAAGGTTGCAACCGACGGTATGGAAGGTCTTAACTATTTCAAAATTTTCTCTCCCGACCTCGTGCTTCTTGACGTTGTGCTTCCCAAAAAAGACGGTTGGCAGGTTTGCCGCGAGATTCGTGAAATTTCTTCTAAGCCTATCATTTTTGTTACCGCAAAGAATGACGCATTTGATACCGTTCTCGGCCTTGAGCTGGGCGCAGACGATTTTGTAACCAAGCCTTTTGACATTAAGGTTCTCTCTGCACGTGTTAAAGCAGTTTTGCGTCGTTGCCAGGCAAGCACCCGTCAAAGTGAAGAAGAAGTTATCAAATTTGAAAATATTGAAATCAGCCTGCAAAAGTACGAGCTCAAGCTCAACAATCGCTCGGTTGATATCCCCCCCAAGGAATTGGAGCTGTTGTATTTCTTGGCTTCCAACTACAACCGCGTATTCACACGCGACCAGCTTCTTGACAAGGTTTGGGGCTTTGACTATCTCGGTGACTCCCGTACCGTTGACGTGCACGTTAAGCGCTTGCGCGAAAAGCTCGAGGGTGTTTCCGATAAGTGGATTCTCAAAACCGTTTGGGGCGTTGGCTACAAGTTTGAACTGTTGAACTGATACAAAAAGGGTGCAGAAATCGTGTTTCTGCACCCTTTTTTTATTATAAGTCTTGACGAAAGGCAATTTTTTGTTTATAATGTAGAAAAGATTACAGAAAGAGGACCCGAACTATGAGAGTGGTAATTAAAATCGGCACTTCAACCCTTGCACACGCAAACGGAAGACTCAATATCCGTCGCGTAGAAGAACTTTGCAAGGTTATCAGTGACCTCAAAAACAGCGGATGCGAGATGATTCTCGTTTCTTCAGGTGCTATCGGAATGGGAGTAGGCAAGCTTTCCTTGAAAGAAAAGCCTCGGGATATTCCAACCAAGCAGGCGGCTGCGGCGGTAGGTCAGTGTGAATTGATGTATACCTATGACCGTCTCTTTCAAAAATACCACCACACCGTAGCGCAGATTCTGCTAACGGGTTCGGACTTCAAGCACGATGACCGCTATCATAACTTCCAAAACACGCTTGGACGTCTTTTGGAGCTTGAGGTTCTGCCCATCATCAACGAAAACGATACCATTGCCACCGAGGAAATCAAGGTAGGCGATAACGATACACTGTCTGCAATGGTTGCCGCAAGTGTGGGAGCGGACTGCTTGGTTCTCCTTTCCGATATTGACGGTCTTTATACCGCAGACCCCCACAAGTGTGCAGATGCAAAACTGATTCATAATGTGGACGAGCTCACTCCCGAGATTATGGCGCTTGCAGGCGATGCAGGCTCGGCTCTCGGTACGGGTGGTATGAAGACCAAGCTCCACGCTGCAGAGCTTTGCCGCGATGCGGGATGCGAGATGGTTATTCTCAACGGAGCAGAACCCAACCTCTTGTACGACCTTTTTGAAGGCAAACAGGTAGGCACGCGCTTTTTTGCAAAGGGGTGACACTATGACAACACTTGAAATTTTGCAGGGAGCAAAGAAAGCCACACGTGCGCTTTCGCTGCTTTCTACCGAGGAGAAGAACAGGGCACTTCTTGCTATGGCGGATGCGTTGGTAGCTGATGCCGATGCTATTCTTGCCGCAAACGCCGCAGATATTGAGGGCGTAAAGGACACGATGAACGACGTAATGATTGACCGTCTCCGCTTGACAAAAGAGCGTATTTTTGCTATGGCAGAGGGCATTCGCGACGTTGTAAAACTGCCTGATCCCGTAGGCAAAATTACCGATAACTTTACGCGCCCCAATGGCATTGAAGTTAGCAAAATGCGCGTTCCTATGGGCGTGGTTGCCATTATTTACGAGAGTCGCCCGAATGTCACGTCCGATGCGGCGGCTTTGGCGCTCAAGAGCGGAAACGTTTGCGTTCTGCGTGGCGGTAAAGAGGCATACCGTTCTTCCACCGCTATTGTGAAAGCACTCAAAAAGGGACTTCAATCCCTTAATTTGCCAACAACCTTTGTCAATATTCTCGAGGATACAACCCGCGCAGGCGCAAACGAATTGATGACCGCTACCGACTATGTCGACCTGCTCATTCCGCGCGGCGGCGCGGGACTCATTCGCGCTTGCGTGGAGAATGCGAAAGTACCTTGCATTCAAACGGGCACGGGCATTTGTCACGTTTATGTTGATGCTGATGCCGACCTCGATATGGCGCTGAATATCATCGAAAACGCCAAAACCTCGCGCCCCTCGGTTTGCAATGCCGAAGAGGTCTGTTTGGTGTCTCGTGCAGTTGCAAAAGAATTTTTGCCGCGCTTGAAGGAGCGACTTGTGGATGCGCGCATCAAAGATGGCAAAACGCCCGTAGAGTTGCGCGTAGATGCCGAAGCAGGTGCCATTATTGACGGCACTCCCGCAACCGATGCCGACTTCGACACCGAATTTCTCAATTACATTCTCGCCGTAGGCGTGGTTGGGGATGTAAAGGAAGCAGTTGAACACATTGCGCTGCATTCCACGCATCATAGCGATGCGATTATTACCAAAAACGCGCAAAATGCCGCATACTTTACGGCGGCGGTGGACAGTGCCGCGGTTTACGTAAACGCTTCCACGCGCTTTACCGACGGCGGCGAATTCGGCTTGGGATGCGAAATCGGTATTTCTACCCAAAAGCTCCACGCGCGCGGTCCTATGGGCCTTGAGGAGCTGACCACCTACAAATACGTCATCAACGGCAGCGGACAGATCCGTTGACCGGGAAGGAGCCATTATGAAATACAAATTTGGTTTTATCGGCTGCGGAAATATGGGCGGCGCATTGGCGCAAGCCGTTGCAAAGTCTGTTAGTCCCACCCAAATTGCACTTTGCGATGCCAATCTCGAAAAAGCCGCCGCGCTTGCCGAGTCTCGCGGTTGTGGCGTTGCTCTTTTGGAACAAGTCGCGCAGGATTGCGAATATATCTTTCTTGGCGTTAAACCCCAAGGCTTTGAGGGATTGTTTGCAGAAATTGCACCCATTCTCAAGGCAAGAAGAGACCGCTTTGTGCTCATCACAATGGCGGCAGGCGTTAGCCTTGCGGCGGTTGAAAAGATGTGCGGAAAGAATGTTCCCGTCATTCGTATTATGCCCAACACGCCCGTTTCGGTTGGAGAGGGAATGATCCTCTATACCGCAAACGATGCCGTTACCGAGGATGAAATCGATACTTTCTTGCACGCGCTTTCCAAAGCAGGCAAGCTCGACGAAATTGCAGAAGAAAAAATCGATGCCGCGAGCGCACTTTCGGGATGCGGCCCTGCATTTGTCTATCTGTTTGCCGAGGCATTGGCTGACGGCGCAGTAGAATGCGGACTTGCGCGCGACAAAGCAAACCTTTATGCCGCACAAACCCTTTTGGGAGCGGCAGAACTGTTGCTCCAAAGCGGAAAGCACCCGGGCGAGCTCAAGGATGCCGTATGCAGCCCCGGCGGCACGACCATCGCAGGCGTTCACGCCCTTGAGGAAGGCTCGTTCCGTTCCACCGCAATGAGCGCCGTCACCGCGGCATATGAAAAGACGTTGAAGTTGAAGAAATAAGAATGAAATAGGGAAGAGCCCCATCCAAATTGGATGGGGCTCTGTTATGTAATTGTTCTCACATTTGCCAAAACTCAATATCATTATAAACAAAATCGGCTTTTTTCTGTTCAGAGAAGTTTTCAATTGGATAACCTTGCGGAATCAATTCAATATATCTTGAAACCTCTGTCCGTCCATCAACACCATCTTTATTCAAGGTGCAGCGAGCAAAACGGAAAGTGTTTTTTATCATATAGTTTCTATGATACTCCTTCGCAAATCCCGTTCCATTATAATCTGCCGTAGGGTTTTCAAAAATTGGCTCATCAGCCAACAGGAGTTCTCTCAAACGTGAAAGCGAGATATAGTTGCCGTCATTATCTTTCAAATACAGTCGCCATGTAGGATCAAGCATAACTCGTTTACCCGATGGCAAAAGACAATCTACAACAACATGGCAATCCTCAAATGGATCTTCATATGGCAAACAAGTAATATGCTGCGCTTTGATGCCATTCAAACGAAGGATAGAAGCTAATAGAATTGCAAGCCCTCTACAATTCGATTTATTATCGTTTGTTTCACAAAATGCAATTAGATCAGTGATAGTTCTTCCCGAACCTAATCCGCCGGAGCCGTTATGTCCAAAATGGTCACATACAAAATCAAGCAAACGGAAAACGAGCTCATCCTTGGTATTATTCAATCCGCTAATATATTTGGAATAGTTGTATTTCTCCAATATTTGAGGAACGTCACCACCTAAAACCAATTCATTGCCGTAGCCATATTCCTGGCTTCTATCGTATTCAGCGTATTGCTTCAAGATTTCAATTCTTGTTTTATCTGTGTTTGGGACATATATTTCTGACGGCATATATTTATATGGTGCATCTTCTGGTACATCATCAAGTTTCGTATATTTTATGGGGTGTGTTTCTCCGTGCTGGGTATAAAAACCTTTGAGCTCTCCGTTGACGTATTGAAGGTGATATACCATGCGGTAGTATTCGTCGTTGATTTCATAGCACAAATATCCATCCTTTTCATAAACGCAGTTTGGCTCAAAATTATAATATCCACTTGATGAAAATGACATTTTTATGCGAAGCGGCATTTCGTCGAAAATATTTATGGTTTCACCCATTTCTTCCTTATACCACTTTCCAATCAATCGTTTGTCCATTCTATTCGCTCTCCTTCATCATATTGAGCACCTCATAAATTCCTCTAATGGGAATGATATTGATGCTCTCTGTAACGATTTTGCGCTTTTCAATATTGCGGTAGGGCACGATTGCGTGCTTAAAGCCGAGGCGCTCTGCTTCTTTGATGCGTTGCTCCAAATTGGAGACGGAGCGGCATTCTCCTGCAAGACCGAGCTCGCCAATAGCAATGAGGTCATCGGGGATGATGCGGTCGGTCATCGAGGAAATCAGTGCCATTGCAAGGGCTACGTCGGTGGCGGGCTCGTCCAGTCGCATACCGCCTATGACGTTGAGGTAAACGTCATTTTGATAGAATTTGAGCCCGAGTCTCTTTTCCAAAACTGCTATGATTAGGCACATACGGTTGTAATCTATGCCGTTTGTGGTGCGGCGCGGAGCAGGGAAGGCGGTGGGCGTGACAAGAGCCTGAATTTCGGCAATGATGGGGCGCGTGCCCTCAATCGTGCAAACGGCACAGTTGCCCGAAATGTTCTTCGGTCTGCCCGCAAGAAGCATTTGCGAAGGGTTGTCCACCTCTAAAAGTCCTTTGTCGGTCATTTCAAACACGCCAATCTCGTTGGTCGAGCCGTAACGGTTCTTAATGGCGCGAATGATGCGGTACGCTTGCTGACGCTCGCCCTCAAAATAGAGAACTGCATCTACCATATGCTCGAGCACCTTGGGGCCTGCAATACTGCCTTCCTTGTTGACGTGCCCGACCATGATAACCGAAATGCCGTCTGCCTTTGCCTTGTTGATAAAGGAAAGCGCGGTTTCCTTGACCTGTGTAGTGCTGCCGGGAGCGGAGTTGACCGATGCAGAATAGATGGTTTGAATTGAATCGACAATGATGACGTCGGGTTTGATCTTGTCAACCTCTTTGAGGATGCTTTCAATGTTCGATTCGGTAAGGATAAAGAGGGAGCTACCTTGCACACCAAGGCGTTTTGCGCGCAATTTGAGCTGACCGCCCGACTCCTCGCCCGAAACGTAGAGCACGCGACGGCTCTCACCAAGAGCATCGCATATTTGCATCAAAAGCGTGGATTTACCAATGCCGGGCTCACCCGAGAGCAGCACAACAGAGCCGTGCACAAGTCCGCCGCCAAGAACGCGGTCAAGCTCGCCAAGTCCGGTTGTACGACGCATATAATCGGGAATTTCCAAATCGGTAAAGCCAACGGCTTGATTATTGCCAAGAGAGGGAATCATACTGGTACGCTTGGGCGCGTTTGCCGCGGGAGTGAGGTCTTGCACGTCCTCAACAAAGGCGTTCCAAGCACCGCAAGAGGGGCATTTGCCAAGCCACTTGGCACTTTTATATTCACATTCCGAGCAGATGTAAAACGTTTTCAGTCCTTTCATTTCAACACACAGCCCTTTCTTTTCATACTTACTACCATTATATCGCATTTTTGCAACTTTTGCAAGAGGTTTTTACGTGATTCCGCGTAAAATTCCCATACATAGCGTGAGTGCTAACTGTTGGCGGTAGTTTTCATCGCCGAGGAGTGCCGCCTCTTCGGGCGAGGAAAGAAATCCGCACTCTACAAGAACCGCAGGGCACTCCAAGTGATGCAACAAATAAATGCTACTGCCGCTCCTTTTTACGGGGCGGTCATTTTCGTTTTGTAGGAGTTCCTTTGTGGTAGATTGAATGGTTTTTGCAAGCTCTAATGAAGCATCATTATTCTCGGAATACCACACCTGCACCCCTTGACACGAGGGATGCGGATAGGTGTTCATGTGTATACTGACAAACACAGCATCTGCCGTATTTTCAGCAATTTTAAGCCGCGCCGCCATATCAAGCATCTTTTTGCGACCGTGAAAATCCACATTTCTGTCATACAGAAGTGTGTCGGTATCTCGTGTCAAAATAACATTGACTCCGTTTGTCGCAAGAATGTCGCGCATTGTCAGGGCGAGAGCGAGGTTCAGGTCTTTTTCAAGAAGTCCGTCCGCACTTGAAGCACCGCCATCCTCGCCGCCGTGACCTGCATCCAAAATAACGGTTTTGGATGGGGAAGTCGTGCCTTTATTCATCGTGTTCAGTTCAGTTTTTGAGCGTGTTCCTTCTGCTACGGCAAACAAAAGTGCAAAAAGAATACTCAAAACAAGCAAAAATGCCAAAAAGCGGCAAGAGAATACGGGCTTTTTCAAATTCATTTTCCCCCAGCAACACAAAATGCAAAGAAATTTATGCATAAAAAGCGAAGAATATTCATTTTTTGTGTTGACATTCTAAAAAAATATTGTATAATAATATAAGATGGGTTATTATGTGGTATTGAGCCCAAGTGACAAGTTGTGCCCCAGAATGGGAGAAAGGAATTGCAAGCAATGGCAGCAATTACAAGAAAAGAAGCAAGAGCCCAGGTTTTTCACCTGCTTTTTGAGACAGAATTTCACAGCAAAGCATCCCCCGAGGAGATTTATGCACTCTCTCAACAAGACCGCGAGTTTGTTGAGGACGCTTACATCCGCCAAGCATATTTTGGCGTTTGCGAACATCTTGAGGAAATTGACGAGATTATGACGCGTCACTCCAACGGTTGGAAGCCGAGCCGCATCACTCCCGTTTCGCGCAGTGCTATTCGCCTCTGCATCTTTGAGATGAAATATATGGACGATATCCCCTCGGCAGTTTCCATCAATGAGGCTATCGAGCTTGTCAAAACTTACGACGATCCCAAAATGCGTACCTTTGTCAACGGTGTATTGCATGGCGCAAAGGTAGAACTTGAAGCGGCGGCACAGTAATGACCGAGTGCTTTGTTGGCATCGATACCAGTAACTATACCACTTCGGCGGCAATTTGTACCAAGGACGGTGCAGTTGTTGCCAACCTCAAAATCCCGCTTCCCGTAAAGGCGGGCGAGTGTGGGCTCCGTCAAAGCGATGCGGTCTTTGCACACGTTAAAAATCTGCCCGCTATTATGCAGAGCCTTTCGGGCGAATTGCAAGGAATGAAACCTCTCGCCATTGGCGTTTCCGCAACGCCAAGACCGCAAGAAGGCTCCTATATGCCGTGTTTTCTTTCGGGAATTGCAGCGGCGGAAAGTTTTGCGGCGGCTGCCGATATTCCGCTTTTGCGTTTCTCACATCAAGAGGGGCACATTATGGCGGCAACCTATTCGGCAGGTGCTATGCATTTGCTTCAGGAAAAACGTTTTGCGGCTTTCCACGTTTCGGGCGGCACAACCGAGGTTCTGTTGGCAACCCCTCACGCAAGCGGATTTGACATCGAGCTTTTTTCGGCAACTGCCGATATCAATGCGGGACAAGCCATTGACCGCATCGGTGTTATGCTCGGCCTCGATTTTCCTTGCGGAAAAGAGCTTGAAAAGCTTGCAGAGAAGAATGAAAAGAAGATCCCAAAGTCTCGCATTTCTGTAAAAGACGGATACTGCAATCTTTCGGGACTTGAAAATATGGCAACCAAACTGTGGCAGGAGAGCGGGGATGCCGCCCTCGTTGCCGCATTTACACAACAGTTCATCGCAGATACGCTGATTGCAATGACAAATGCTTTGGATGAACGCATCCCATCGCTCTCCATCGTTTATGCGGGCGGTGTGATGAGCAATCGCTACCTGCAATCGCGCCTTGGCGAGAGGGGGAACACTTATTTTGCCGAGCCACAATTTTCCGCAGATAATGCGGCGGGAATTTCGCTGCTTACAAGAAAACATTTCCTAAAAATTTAACGAAAGGAGCGCACGATGCAAATAGAGAGACAAGCGCTGTCGGTAACACAGCTCAACGAGTATCTCAAAATGGTGATTGAGGGTGACCGCGTTCTCTCAAACGTATTTGTGCGCGGTGAAATATCCAACTTCAAGCTCTATTCGTCAGGCCACGCGTATTTTACGCTCAAGGATGATGCAGGGCAACTCAAGTCTGTTATGTTCCGCTCTTATTTCTCACGTTTGGCTTTTCTGCCCGAGGACGGTATGCGCGTTATTGCGCACGGCCGCGTCTCGGTGTACGAGAGTAGCGGACAGTATCAGCTCTACGTTGACGACCTGCAACCCGACGGAGCAGGCTCGTTGGCAATGCGCTTTGAACAACTTAAACGCAAGCTTGCCGCAGAGGGATTGTTTGATGAAGCTCGTAAACGTCCTTTGCCGTCAATGCCAAAGCGAATCGGTGTTATCACGTCTCCTTCGGGCGCGGCGGTTCACGATATCATCAACGTGCTCGGCAGAAGATTTCCTGTCGCAGAGATGATTCTGTATCCGAGTGAAGTGCAGGGCGCACAAGCTCCCGCACAACTGATTTCGGGTGTTGAGTTCTTTTCAATGACAGGACTTGTAGACGTTATCATTCTCGGTCGCGGCGGTGGCTCCGCCGAAGACCTTTGGGCGTTCAACGATGAATATTTGGCAAGAGCGGTGGCTTCCTGTTCTGTTCCCGTCATTTCGGCGGTTGGACATGAGAGTGACTTTACCATTTGCGATTTTGTGGCAGACCGCAGAGCTCCCACTCCGTCGGCGGCGGCAGAGATAGCCGTTCCCGATATGGGGGAAATTTTGCGTGGTCTCGCATCAATGAAAATCGGTCTGCAAACGTCTATGCAAAAAAGAATCACGCAAGAAAGACGGATTTTTGGGCAGATAACCGCATCGCGCGTGTTCAGTCGCCCCGAACAAATGCTCGATAATTTCCGCATGCGTTTGGACGAGCGTGAGGCTGACTTAAACCGTGCAATCGAGCAAACGCTTTTACAAAAAAAGCAGGGAACCGCATCCCTTGCGGGCAAATTGCATGCGCTCAATCCCTTGTCCATACTCTCGCGCGGATACGCGACCGTCAGTCGAGACGGTGCATCCATTACGAGTGTAAAACAAATCAACGATAACGATACGCTGGATATTCGAATGGCGGACGGTTCGGTTCGTGCTACGGTATCACAACGAAAGGATACACAACAATGACGAAGAAAACGATGACCTTTGAGGCGGCAATGGAACGCCTTGAAGAAATTGCAAGACTCCTCGAGTCGGGGGCCGAAGGCTTGGATGAATCGCTCAAGCTTTATGAAGAAGGCGTTTCTCTCATTCGCCTTTGCACACAAAAATTGGAAAGTGCCGAGCAAAGCGTAAAGGTTTTGCAAATGAGTGAAGAGGGCATTACTCTTGCCGATTTTGAAGGAAGAGGAGAAAAGGCATGATAAACGAAGCCTTGGAGCTCTTAATGCATCGCGATGCCACCTTAACCGAGGATGCGCTTCGCGGATATTATGCGGATGATGCCGACCTGCAAGTCCTCTTGGATGCAGAGCGGTACAGCCTTTTTGCGGGCGGAAAACGGATTCGCCCAATGCTTACCATTGAGTTTTGCCGTTTGTTCGGTGGCGACGAAGCAGCTGCTTTGCCGTTTGCCGCTGCGGTTGAAATGATTCATACCTATTCGCTCATTCACGACGATTTGCCGTGTATGGATGACGACGAGATTCGCCGCGGTAAGCCTTGCAACCACAAGGTGTTTGGCGAAGGAATGGCGGTTTTGGCAGGTGACGCACTCCTAACGGGAGCATTTGAAGCGGCGGCTACCAATACCGAAGTCGGCCCCGAGATTTCTGCTATGGCAGTTGCATACCTTGCGGGCTGTGCAGGTCGCTACGGCATGATTGGCGGTCAGGTAATGGATATTGAGAGTGAGGACAGAGAAATTGGTTTGGAGTCTCTTCTCAAGCTCCATTCCCTCAAAACAGGGGCACTTATCGGTGCTTCTTGTGTGCTGGGTGCACTTGCCGCAGGTGTTCGCTTTGATAATCCCGCTATGGCAGACGTTGTCACTTACTCCGAAAACATTGGTTTGGTATTCCAAATCATTGATGATATTCTCGATGCCACCGCTACCGAGGAACAACTCGGCAAAAGCGTTGGCGGAGACAAAAAACGCAAAAAGAACACGTTTCTCAATTTCTACTCGGTAGAAGAGGCGCGTTTCTATGCGGAACAGCTGACGCGAGAGGCTGTTTCGGCACTCAAAAAGTATCCCGATTCCGATGCGCTTGTCTCGCTGGCGCAATGGCTTCTTGTACGTGACAAATAAAAAGAAAAGGAATAACAATATGCAAGATTTAATTACGAACTACTACCTCATATCGGCTATGTCCGCGTGGCTTTTGGCACAGTTCCTCAAAATCTTTACGGGATTCTTTAAAGAGCAAAAGTTTTCGCTCAAAGCCATGTTCTTCGGTACAGGCGGAATGCCCAGTTCCCATACGGCAACGGTTGCGGCACTCTCTACTGCTTGCGCCATCGGTACAGGCTTTGATTCCGCTATATTTGCCATTTCCGTTGTTCTTGCTATCATCGTTATGATTGATGCCACAGGCGTTCGCCGCGAGACCGGTAAGCAATCCCGTGCACTCAACATTATCATTGAAGAGATCTTCAAATCCGACGAAAAGAACTTTGATACACGTTTTAAGGAGCTCATCGGTCATACTCCTTTGCAAGTTGTTTGCGGATTTATTACCGGTGTGATAGCTGCCGTTGCGCTTTCCTTTGTTCCTGTATTTGGCGTATCCATTTTATGAGAGCAGACCTCTTTTTAGTGGAGAAAGGATACGTTCCCAGTCGCAAAAAAGCGCAAACGCTGATTGAGGAAGGGAAGGTAACTGTCGACGGCCGCACAGTTCAAAAGCCTTCCCAACAGATTGACGACGGAGAACACGCGGTAGAAATTATGCAAAGCGACGAGGTTCGTTTTGTAGGCCGCGGCGGTTTAAAGTTGGAAGCGGCACTCGATGCGTTTGGTATAGATGCGAGCGGAAAGATTGCACTTGATATCGGCGCTTCGACGGGCGGTTTTACCGATTGTCTTTTGCAACGCGGCGCTCAAAAGGTGTATGCAGTAGATGCAGGCGTTGGGCAACTCGCAAAAAGCTTGCTTGCCAATCCCGCGGTTGTTTCCATCGAAAAGTTGAATGCGCGCAATCTTGTGCCGGAACACATTGATAACGCTCGCGTAGATTTGATTGTGATGGACGTTTCCTTCATTTCAGCAACCTATATCATTCCGCAGTTTCCCTCACTGATGACCGAGGAAGGCGAGGCGGTTTGCCTTGTAAAGCCGCAGTTCGAGGTGGGAAGAGCGATGATTGGCAAAGGCGGTATTGTGCGCGACAAAGCGGCACATGCCGATGCCATCAAGCGCGTGTGCGCTGCGGCACAGAGCGCAGGACTTTTTCCCGTAGCGCTTATTCCGTCACCTATTGAAGGGGGAGACGGCAACCGTGAATTTTTATTGCATCTTGTGCGCAAGGACGCGCAGGGCAAGGTGCTTTCAGACCAACAGATTTCAAAAGTAACAATTCAGTAAGGACTTAAGGAGGCGATAACAGTGCTTAAAATTGCATTGATCACCAATTTTAATATTCCCGAAAAGGCAAATGCCGCAACTGTGGTTGCTGACCGCTTAAAGGGGAAGGATTGCCGCATTCTGGTAGCAGCTTTCAATAAAGAAAAGCTGATGCGTGTGGGCAAGCACCGCGATGAGTTTGTGTATATGCCCTTGGAAGCAGTTTATTCCGAGGCGGATGTCATCATAGTTTTGGGCGGCGACGGAACCATTCTTGAGGTAGCCCGCCGTGCGGCAAATCGCGGTACCCCCATTCTCGGTATCAATCTCGGCAGACTCGGATATATGGCAGAACTTGAAATGTCGGGGCTTGACAGTCTTGATGCACTCTTTACGGGAGAATATACGCTTGACCGCCGTTCTATGTTAAAGGTGGAATTACTCTCGGGAAACGATCTTAAGTCTTTTTGCTATGCCCTCAATGATGCCGTTATTTCCAACGGCTCGGTTTCTCGCATTGTTGATTTAGAACTTTTGCAAGGGGGCTCACACGTAGCAAACTACCGTGCCGACGGCCTTATTATTGCAACTCCCACGGGTTCTACCGCTTATTCTATGTCGGCAGGCGGTGCTGTGGTTGATCCTGCGGTTCCGTGCTTTTGCGTCACTCCCATTTGTCCACACTCCTTCGGTGCGCGTCCTTTAATCTTCTCGGACAGTACCGTTCTTGAAATTCGCAACGTGTGCGCGAGAGAGAAAATGCTTTACTTGACCGTTGACGGTCGTATGAATTTTGAACTTTACCGTAACCAAACGGTTCGTATCACAAAATCAGATTTAAAAACCAATCTTATTCGCTTGACACCAAGTAGCTTTTACAGCAATCTGCGTGCCAAGATGAGATCGACACAGCTTGACTGAGGAGGATATTATGAAAAGAATTCGCCAAGAAAAAATGTTGGAGCTGATCTCCAACTATGAAATAGACACGCAGGACGAGCTGATTGAACGCTTGCGTGAGAGCGGCTTTGAGGTTACCCAAGCAACCGTTTCCCGCGATATTCGCGAGCTCAACATCTCCAAGATGACAACGGGTAAGGGAACCTACCGTTACGTGCTTCCCAAGCAAAACATCCCCGTATACAATATGAAGTTCAGCTCTGCGCTTATCGATGCGCTTATCAGTGCTGACTATGCGTGCAATATTATTGTTCTCAAAACTCACGCAGGTCTTGCAAACGCACTTGCCGTTGGACTTGATTCAATGCATATGGAAAACGTTTTGGGCTGCGTTGCGGGAGACGATACCATTCTGCTTGTAGCGAGAAGCGAGGATGTAGCGCAAAAAATGACAGAACGCTTCCGCAATATGATTAAATAATATAGCAAATGTTAGCCTCACTACATATCGAAAATATAGCAGTCATTCGTTTGGCAGACCTTGACCTTGAAAAAGGCTTTTCTGCCTTGACGGGCGAAACGGGTGCAGGTAAATCGATGATCGTAGACAGCATCAATTTGCTCCTTGGCAACCGCACCTCACGAGAGATTATTCGCTCGGGTGAGACGAGCGCCACTGTGAGCGCCGTTTTTGAAGACCTTTCCGATGCTGCTTGCAACCATATACGCGAAATGGGCTTTGAAGTTGAAGATGCTTCGGTTATGCTTACCCGAACCATTACAGTTGACGGTCGTTCGCAAACACGCCTCAATGGTCGCGTTATTACGCAAACTATGCAAAAGGAGATTGCACGCTTACTCATCAGTATTCAAGGGCAGGCAGACAGTCAAAACCTTTTGCAAAAGGGCCGTCACCGCGAGCTTTTAGATGCTTACGGCACGTCAAAGGATGCACTCGCTGATTACCGTACGGCTTTTGAAGAACTCAAAAAGATTCGCAAAGAGGTGCAAACACTTTCACAGGACAGTGCCGAGAAATTGCGCCTTTGCGAAATGCTCAAGTACCAAATTGAAGATATCGACTCGATGAAGCTCAAGGATGGGGAAGAGGAAGCACTCATCAAGGAACGCGACCGGCTTTCCAATCTTGAACGCATCAATAAACAAACGGGTACAATTTGCCGCTTGTTGCGTGATTCCGAAAAAGGAAACGCTTACGACGTTATCCGCCGCGCGGAAAGCGTTTTAGCGTCTCTGGACGGTCTTGTAGACGATACCGACGAACTTTGTGCGCGACTTTCCTTTGCCGCATCCGAAATTGAGGATGTTGCCGAGACCGTGCGTTCCTATATGGATGATGAGTGCGAGGACCCCACCGCTCGAATCGACCGCATTGAAGGTCGCCTTAATGGAATTGCAAAGCTCAAGCGCAAATACGGTGCAGACGTTGGTGCAGTATTGGCTTTCCGTGCCGATGCCGCCCTGCGCTTGGATGCTCTCGAAACCTCGGACGAGCGTTTGGCAGAACTCCAAAAGCAGGTTGAAATACTTACCAAAACCGCAGAACAGAAAGCCGCTCTCCTGCGTCAAAAACGCAAGGAAGCAGCAAAGGAAATTGTGAAACAGGTTACAGAATCTCTTGCGTTCTTGGATATGCCCAAGGTGCGCTTTGAGATTGCTATTGTCCCTTGCGAGCTTTGTGAGCACGGCGGTGATGATATCGAATTTTTGATTGCCACCAATCCCGGTGAGCCGCTCTTACCGCTTTCCAAAATTGCATCCGGCGGTGAGCTTTCCCGAATGATGCTCGCTCTTCGCTCGGTTCTTAACGACCACGACGGTGTCGATACCGTTATCTTTGATGAAATCGACACAGGTGTCTCGGGTAAAACCTCACGCAAAATCGGCATCAAGCTCAAAGAGACCGCAAAGGGGGGTACACAGGTTCTTTGCGTTACGCACTCCGCACAAATTGCATCTCTTGCCGATAATCACTATCGTATTACAAAGCACGAGCGTGACGGCAGAGCCGAGACCGAAGTTCAGCTTTTGAATTTTGATGAGCGCGTAAACGAAATCGCGCGTATTCTCGGTAGCATTGAACCTACCGCCGCACAACGCAACGCCGCTCGTGAAATGATAGAGGAATACAGATAATATGCAAAAAACAAACGCTATGCGGCGCTTGGATGCCGCAAAAATTCCTTATGAGGTGCTTGAATACGAGGTGGATGAAAACGATCTCTCGGGTATGCACATTGCCGAGCAACTCGGATTCCCACCCGAACAGATGTTCAAAACACTCGTTGCAAAAGGAGACAAAACAGGACCGTTGGTCTTTTGTATTCCCGTGTGCGAGGAGATTGATTTGCGACGAGCCGCAAGCATTACAGGGAACAAGAAGATTGAAATGATACACGTCAAGGACCTCTTGGCACTGACGGGGTACATTCGAGGCGGGGTTTCTCCCATAGGAATGAAAAAGGCTTTTCCCACGTATATTCACGAGAGTGCCTTGCAGTTTGAACGCATCACGGTCAGCTCGGGCACGCGCGGTGCACAGTTGTTGCTCCCAAGAGCTGAGCTTTTACGGTTTTTGGGTGCCAAAACAGCCGATTTAACCGCAAAATTGTGAAAAAACGCACTTGAAACATAAAGCAAATTGTTGTATAATATTACAGTTGATTAAAATCGAAAGGATTTTCTATGCAAACCATTAAATTACGCATTGCCGAAAAAATTGCATCTGCCGTTCTCGCAATCAATGCCGAGGCAGAGCTCAACGCACAGGACGTTGCCGCTATGCTTGAGTATCCGCCCGATAGCAATATGGGCGACTTGGCTTTTCCTTGCTTCAAACTTAGCAAGGCTTTGCGCCGTTCTCCCGTACAGATTGCCGCAACCCTTTGCGAGGCTCTTGCCGCTGATGAAGTCATTGGCAAAGTGGAAGCCGTAAACGGATATCTCAATATTAAAATTGCCGACAGTTATCTTGGTTCTGTTGTCGTTCCCGAAATTTTGCAAAAGGGAGCTCGCTACGGTGCGCAAACCTTTGGTAAAGGCAAAAAAGTTGTGTTGGATTATTCCTCTCCCAACGTTGCCAAGCCGTTCCATATCGGTCACCTTGGCACCACAGTCATCGGTCACTCTTTGCGCAAGCTCCATGAGTTTGCAGGCTATGAGTGCTTTGGTATCAACTATCTCGGTGACTGGGGCACACAGTTTGGCAAGCTGATTGTTGCTTATCGAAAATGGGGAAGCCGCGAAGCTGTTGAACAAGAGGGCATTGATAAGCTTGTAGAGCTTTACGTTCGTGTTAATAATGCTATCAAGGGAGACGCAGAGAAGGGCATTCCCGCAGATGAATCCTTGGCAGACGAGGCACGTGCGGAATTTCACAAGCTTGAAATGGGCGACGAGGAAAATTTGGCACTTTGGAAATGGTTTGTAGAGATTAGCCTTGCAGAATACGAGCGTACCTACCGTCAACTCGGCATCAGCTTTGATTCCTATCTTGGTGAAAGCTTCTATACCGACAAAATGCCCGCGCAGGTTCAAAAATTGCGCGATATGGGACTCCTCAAGATTGACGACGGAGCTTCCATAGTTGACCTCTCTGATTACAATATGCCGCCTTGCCTTATTTTAAAGCGCGACGGTTCTACGCTGTATCCTACCCGTGATATTGCGGCTGCCGTTTACCGCAAAGAGAACTATCATTTCGATAAAGCTATCTACGTAACCAGCGCGCAACAGTGTTTGCACTTTGCACAGTGGTTCAAGGTCGTTGAAATGATGGGTTATCCTTGGTACAACGAGCTTGTACACATTCCTTACGGTACAGTTTCTCTCAATGGAGCAAAGCTCGCGACCAGAACAGGTAACGTTGTTCTTCTCAAGGATTTGTTTGCTCTTGCAATCGATAAGGTTTCGGGAATTGTAAATGAAAAGAACCCCAACCTTGAAAACAAGGAAGCAGTTGCCGAAGCCATCGGTGTTGGCGCGATTGTCTTCTATTATCTTACCAACAATCGTATTAAGGATATCAACTTCAGCCTTGAAGAAGCACTCAGCTTTGAGGGCAATACCGGTCCTTACGTTCAGTACACTTATGCACGTGCTTGCTCGGTACTTAGCCGCGCAGGCGAGGTTGCAGATGCTCCCGTTCAAATCACAACCGAAGAAGAAGCAGCACTCGTCAAAACGCTTTGCCGCTTTGGTGAGAGAGTTTGCTCTGCCATCGCCGATTATGAACCCAGTACGATTACACGTTTCATTCTCGACGTTGCCGCAGCATTCAACCGCTTTTATCACAACTGCACCATTCTCGGTGCCGACGACCCCGCGGTACGCGCTTCGCGCGTAAAACTGACCGAGGCTACCAAAATTGTTCTCGGAAACGCATTCGACCTCATTTGTCTTGCAAAGACAGAAAAGGTTTAATCAATTTTGTTTTCAATAATTATTTCTATATATCGAAAGGATGAAACATTATGTCCGGACATAGCAAATGGGCGAATATCAAGCACAAGAAAGAAAAGACCGATGCCGCAAAGGGTAAAATCTTTACCAAAATCGGTAAAGAAATCACGATTGCTGTTAAAGAGGGCGGTGGAGACCCCACAAATAACTCCAAGCTGCGTGACCTCATTCAAAAGGCCAAGGCAAACAACGTTCCCAATGATAATATCGAGCGCTGCATCAAAAAAGCACTCGGCGGCGGCGGTGAAAACTACGAAGAGGTTTCCTACGAGGGCTACGGTCCCGCAGGTGTTGCTGTTATTGTAACCGCTACTACCGATAACCGTAACCGTACCGCAGGTAACGTGCGCTCCTATTTCTCCAAATACCACGGCAATATGGGTCAGACCGGTTGCGTTGGCTACCTCTTTACCGATATTGGCGAAATCGTTATCAATAATGAAGACGGCGACGTTGACGAGGATAAGCTGATGGAGCAAGCACTTGAGGCAGGTGCAGCTGATTTTAAAGCAGAGGGTGACGTTTTCATCATCACCACAGAGCCCGACGATGTTTTCAATATTCAGGATGACCTCAGAGCAGCAGGTTATGAGATTCTCTCTGCAGATAAAACCAAGCAAGCTTCCACGTCTGTTACTCTCGATAACGAGGATGATATCAAGTTTATGAATCTTCTCATCGAAAAGCTCGAAGAGGACGACGACGTTATGGACGTTTACCACAACTGGGAAAACTGCGACGACTGATTCGGTTTTTTTGAAAAAAGTTCAAAAAAA
>JAZOVV010000019.1:0-20264 GCA_045658925.1 Eubacteriales bacterium | reverse complement strand
CGGCGCGGGGCAGATTAGAAGAGCTACCCCAGCCAACACAAAGGGCTCACCGATTGGTGAGCCCTTTGTGTTGGCTGGGGTAGCTGGATTCGAACCAGCGAAAATGCCAGAGTCAAAGTCTGGTGCCTTACCGCTTGGCTATACCCCAATGTATTTGTTTAACCTTTTGGTATTATATCACAATTTATCGCTGATGTCAAGAACTTTTTTTGCATTTTTGAAATCTTTTTCTTTCTTTGTCAAAATCCACCTCTCAAAGCGCTCGGTTTGCCTCTTGTTTTGGGCGATTTATGAAGAAATACCAACTTTTTTTGCTGTTTCTCTTGCTATTTTCCTTTAAATAGTGTATCATAATAAGTGATATTTTATTTATGCGAGGTGTCATTTATGAAAAAAACGGTGAAAGATATTATGACAATGATCCGCGAGAACGGTATCAAGATGGTCGACTTCAAAATGGTTGACATCAACGGTCAGTACCGTCACGTTACCATTCCCGCAGAGAACTTCTCCGAAGAGACGATGAAAAACGGCATCGGCTTTGATGCTTCCAACTACGGCTACGCGGTAGTAGAGAAGAGCGATATGGTTTTCATTCCCGATCCCGATACCGCACTCATCGATCCCTTCTGCTCCATTCCTACCCTGACAATGACAGGGGACGCAATGATTATCGACAACCCCGAAAACAGACCTCTGCCGCAATATCCTCGCAACATCGTTAAGGCTGCCGTGAACCATATGAAGGAAAGCGGCGTTGCCGACACGATGCTCATTCTCCCCGAGTTTGAATTCTATCTCTTCGACAACGTTGGTTGGGAAGTACAGCCCAACAGCATCAGCGCGCAGGTTGACGCCCGTCAATCCTATTGGAACAGCGCGGTTGCAGGCGACGGTGTTATCGTTCCCAAGCAAAAGAACTATCACATCGCCAAGCCCTTTGACGTTGCCTACGAGTGCCGCAGTGAAATGTGCATGCACATGACCGATGCAGGCATCGAAATCAACTATCACCATCCCGAGGTAGCGGCATCCGGTCAGTTTGAGATCGAGCCTCAGCTTGGCGAGATGGTCAAGATGGCGGATGCGACAATGATGATTAAATATATCATCCACAACACCGCGCTCAAGTATGGCAAGTCCGCAACCTTTATGCCCAAGCCCATCTACGGTGAGGCAGGCAGCGGTATGCACGTGCATATGCTTCTCCTCAAGGATGGCGAGCCCGTTTTCTCGGACGACAACGGCTACGCACACCTGAGCCGCGAGGCGCACTATTTTATGGGTGGACTTCTTAAGCACATTCATTCTCTGTGTGCGCTGACGAACCCAAGCACCAACTCTTTCAAACGCTTGGTGCCCGGCTTTGAAGCACCTGTAACGGTTGGATATGCAACCTCGAACCGTTCTGCGGTTATTCGTATTCCCGCATACGCAAAGACGCCCAACAAGCGTCGTTTTGAGCTTCGCAACCCTGATGCCACCTGCAATCCTTATTTCTGCTATGCAGCAATTTTGATGGCAGGTCTTGACGGCATCAAGAACAAGATCGATCCTCACGAAAACGGCTGGGGCCCCTACGATTGCAACCTCTTCCATCTTCCCGAGGAAGAAAAAGCAAAGCTGCAAGGACTCCCCACCACGCTCGATGAAGCCCTCACCGCGCTCGAAGCAGACCACGAATACCTGACCGCGGGCGGTGTATTCCCCGAGGAGCTTATCAAGAACTTCATCAAAACCAAGCGCGAAGAATGCCGCCGTATGGCTGCTATCCCTCACCCCGCTGAGTTTGAGCAATATTACAATTTGTAAGAGACTTTATGAGAGATTGCGGGGGAACGTTTTTTGGGGGAACTTCTTGCAAGAAGTTCCCCCAAGCCCCCTCAAGAACTCTCTAACAAGGGGGCTATCCAAACAAGTCGGTAGTATACCGACAGACAGTCGGCGCGAGGTACAAAACCTCGCTTGGGCTGTCGCGAGCGGCTGGGCGCCACCAAGACCCCATCCGCTAAGAGTGTTGTTTGCGTTGGTGTGGGACGTCGAGTACATCATCCCCTACAGAACAAGAGGAGTTTTATGAGATTTTTTATCGATGCGAAGCTGGTAGGAATATTAGCTTTGTTTTCCATTGCTGCTATTGTATGGTTTTTTGCTGACATTTTGATTTCTTTGTTCAGAAAAACATCGTATATCAGCAATATGCTTTACATACGATGGCAATTTATAATTTGGATTGTGTCAATTTGGATATTTGGCACTTTTCCAATTTGGCTTGCCGTATTTGTTTGGCTTGTTTTGTTTTTCGTTTTGAAATATTGTTTGTTGCGCAAAACTGCCAACCATATTGCTTTTTTAATCGCAAATGAAAAGTGCGATTCTATATGTCCATCATTTAAGCAGTGCATAAAGCAAATTTTCGGTAAAAACGATATAAATTTATGTGAACCGAATGATGGTTGGAAAAACATATTTACTCTTTCGGAATACTCCAATACATTGGTTTTGATACCGATATATTATTTGTTTGGAATTGTCAGCTTGTATCCCGAAGCCCGAATCGGTTTTGTTGTTGGCGTTTATCTCATTGCTTCTGCAATTTTTGTGTTGATTACGAGATTGGTTCGTGCAATCCTAAGCCAAAAAGGGAATGTTTTTGAACGCGGTTTGTATTCTTGGATCTTTATTATCGTTTTGGGAGTTGTATATTTTGTGCTTTTGACCTTAGTTATAAAAAATCTTGGATATTTTTCCGCATAAAACAATTTGCTTTTTATCATTCATTTTTATGAAAGGAGGTCATACCTTGCAAAAAGAGAAAAAGTTAAAGTTTTCCACAACACAAACCATTTTGCTCAGCTTTTTGGGTGTTGTTTTGATTGGTAGCATTTTGCTTTCGTTGCCTATCAGCTCGGCAACAGGGAAGAGTGTTCCTTTTCTCGATGCGCTCTTTACCGCCACCACGTCAACCTGCGTTACGGGACTTGTTACGCTCCCCACGGTTTCTACATGGAGCTTGTTCGGGCAAATCGTTATTTTGATTCTTATTCAAATTGGCGGTCTTGGCTTTATTGCCATTGTTTCGGGGTTGATGATCCTTCTCACACGCCGTATGGGCATCGGTCACAAGCTGCTCATTCAAGATGCGTTTAACCTCAACACGATGGAAGGGCTTAAAAAGTTCATTCGCAACGTTCTTTTGGGAACGCTCTTCATCGAAGCTCTGGGAGCGGTGCTCTGTATGCTTGTTTTTGTTCCGCAATTTGGTGAGCGCGGCATTTGGATTTCGGTATTCCATTCTGTGTCCGCATTCTGCAACGCGGGTATTGATATTCTCTCAGAGAATAGTCTTTGCGATTATGCCACCAATCCGATTATTAACACAGTGACATCCGCTCTCATCATTTTGGGCGGTCTTGGCTACATTGTTTGGTGGGACGTTTTGCGCGTGGCGCGGAGCGGCGCCATCAAAAAAGGACATTTTTGGTGTCACTTGACGTTGCATAGCAAAATTGCCATTACTACCTCTGCTATTTTGATTTTCGGCGGCGGACTTCTCATCCTCATTTGTGAGTTTAACAATCCCGAAACCATTGGAGATTTGTCGTTCTTTGATAAGATACAAGTCTCTCTTTTCCAATCGGTCACCACAAGAACCGCAGGCTTTGCAAGCGTTCCACAAGAAAATCTGCGCGACACAACCTCCATCATTTCGATGGCAATGATGCTTGTGGGCGGTTCTCCTGTAGGAACTGCGGGCGGACTGAAAACGGTTACCATTGCTGTTCTCATCTGTTCGGCATTTGCCACCATTCGAAACAAGAGCGAGGCGACTCTTTTTGGCAGACGTGTCTCTTCCGATTCCATTCGCCGCGCGGTCGCGGTTGTGGTAACCTTCGGTTGCATTGCGCTTGTCAGCACAACGCTATTGGCGGCGGCAACGGGAGCAAGTCTATTGGACGTTGTTTACGAATCGGTCAGTGCCATAGCAACGGTTGGACTTTCCCGTGGTTTTACAGGCAGTCTCAATGCGTGGGGCAAGCTGATTGTCATTGTTACGATGTATCTTGGCCGCGTCGGGCCCATCTCATTAGCGGTTGCTCTCGGCAGCCAAAACGAGAGCCAAAACGTCATTTCCGAGCCCGAAGAGGACATCAGCATTGGATAACAGAAAGGAAAGCTGCGTGAAGGTTTCGTAATGAAAAAGCCAAGATGCACCTCTTTCACGCGCAAAATTCCCTAAAATGGGAGCCAACCCATTTTTGTCGCAAGCGACACGGGAATTTCATCATTATTTTGTACTGCCGCATAGCGGCGGAATGGAGATTATTATGAGAAAAAAGAAAACATACGCAGTATTTGGTCTTGGCCGTTACGGTCAGGCGGTTGCCACCGAGCTCGCCCAGGGCGGAATGGAGGTTCTCTCGGTTGATATTGACCAAAGAATTGTAAACGATATGGCAGCTTTTCTTCCCATTTGCAAATGTGCCGACGTTACCGACCCCGAGGTAATCGCACGTCTCGGCGTTGCCGACATCGATACCGTCATCATTTGTATGGCAGGTAATCTTGAGGCAAGCGTTATGGCGGTTACACTTTGCAAGGAAGCAGGCGTTAGGACCGTGATTGCCAAGTGCGCCACCGCAATGCATCAAAAAATTCTTTTGCGCGTAGGTGCGGACGAGGTCGTGTTCCCCGAGAACGAGTCGGGTGTTCGTCTTGCCAAAAATCTGCTTTCGTCGGGCTTTATCGATATGATTTCACTCTCTAAGGATACCTCTATTGTTGAAATCGAAGTCAAGCCCGAGTGGATAGGTAAGAATTTGATTGAGTTGAATTTGCGCAAAAAGCACGGCTTTAACATTATTGCCTTGCGCGAGGGCAAAAAGGTGACGGTGGATATCGACCCCGAGGAGCCCTTGACAGAGCATATCACGCTCATTGTGCTTGCCAACACAACCAAGCTTGCCAAATTCAAGTAAGAAAGAAACCGAGGCGCCTCGCAAAGTTCAACGCCACCTTGCGAGGTGCTCCTTATTATATCTGTAAAGAAAAATCTTGCAATTTTTCCAAGAGTATGTTATAATATCATTAGGATTTATCCAAATAATATCCGAAAGGAGAAAAAATGATGAAAAAACGTCTTATGATAGCTCTTTGCTGCTTGGTTCTTTTGATGCAACTGCTCCCCATTGTTCCTATGGCAGAAACAACGGTTGCACAGACCGCAGACAAGGGAACGGTCTCTCAAGACCTTTACTACTGCCGCACCGAGCTTGGCAAGCTGCCCAACGGTGAGGCACTCGTTGCCGCATACGACAGAATTGTAGACGGCATCAACCAAAGCAAGACCGATATCAAAATTCAACTGACCGAAGAAGAGTTCAATTTGGTATTTGATGCTACGCGCCGCGACCACACAGAACAGTTTTGGGTAGCGAGCTCCTATGGCACAACGCCCGACCAATTTGACAAAAACGTTGTGGCAACCTTCCACCCCGAGTACACAATGTCCGGCAAGGATTTGACCGATGCAAAGGTTATCTTTGAAGAAAGCGTTAAAAAGTTCTTGAGTCGTCTCACGCCCGATATGAGCGAATATGAGATGGAAAAGGCTTTGCACGATATGCTTGCCACCCACGTGGTTTACACCTCCGGCGCAACCAATTCGCACAACGCTTACGGTGCACTTGTTGAAGGCATTGCCGTTTGCGAGGGCTATGCCGAATCTCTGCAATATCTGTTGCAACGTGTGGGTATTCAGTCTGTTGAGATACTCGGTTACGGCACGACCAACCTTGAAACCGGGACAGGGGAGGACCACGCGTGGAACATTGTTCGCATTGACGGCAAATACTATTACGTAGACCTGACGTGGGATGACCACGGCGAAGAGAATTTCCTCTCTTACGCATACTTCAACCAAAACGGCGCCACCTTTAACGTTGACCACGAAGCGTGGGTTATCGGTTATGAAAACGGCGAGGATTGGGACGGCGGCTTCGATTTCCCCGAATGCAACAGTCTTGATGCAAACTATTATCAAACAAACAATTTGCGTTTTGACAGCTATAACGTCAATATGATTGCAGACCTGCTCAAAAACAACAAGCTTTCCGTCACTTTGTTTGTAGAGGGCGATATAGATGCCTTCGTATTGTGGTATAATTCCAACATTCAAGAAATTGCAAAAGCAGCGGGCGTTAAGAGCAGCTTCAGCTACGGTCACGCCAAAAACAGAAACGAGATTCGCATCATCATTGAGACCTGCGGCCACACGCAACTGGAAGCGGTAGAAGCCAAGGCTGCTACCTGCACCGAGGACGGTAACACCGCATACTACATTTGCAAGAACGAGGCTTGCGGCAAATGGTTCAGCGATGCTGAGGCAACACTCGAAATTTCCAACAAAGACCTTGTTAAGGTTCTTCCTTCGGGACATAATTGGGTAAGAAAAGAGGATGCGTCCGTTGTCAAGGATGCCGAGAGCGAGACCTATTGGTACACTTGCTCCACCTGTAACACCGTCAGCGATACGCTTTTCTTTGGTCCCGAGCCCGAAGCTCCCGCGTTTGACCTGAATGCGATTATCGATTTCCTTCTTGCTAACCCCCTCATCCTGGGTGGTGGCGGCGGTGGTGTTTTGTTAATCGTTATCATCGCGATTATCCGCAAAATCAGAGGTTAATGGATTTGTTGAAATTGTCCCTGATTTCTACTTATTTATAATATGCTTTTTTCACCCACCGCACGGCTTTTGCCGCGCGGTGGGCTTTTTTTGCTTGCCCCAAGGAGGGGCAGGGAAGCAAAACGGGCGTTTTTTGTCGTTTTGACGAATTTTGACCTTTGCCGAAAAAAATAAAATAATAAAAAAATGAAATTTTTTACAAAAAACCCTTGACAAATGACAAAAAAGGTGATAAAATAGTAAACTGCATTATAATCGCTCGTATTGCGGACTCTTTGGTGAATGAGGCAAAATGCGTTATCGTCAAATTGCACAAACACCGGATGTCAAAAAGGCTCCGCAACCGATTGTGATTTTTCCCAAGCGTTATCAATGATTGAATGGAGTGATTGAATTAATGATCAAAGTAAAAGATCAAAAACTTGGTCAGAACACAAGAAAAAGCTTCTCCACATCCCGGTTTGATTATCCTCTGCCGAATTTGGTAGAAATTCAAACCAAGTCCTACGAATGGTTCAAAAAGGAAGGCCTGATGGAGGTACTCAGAGACGCGTCTCCCATTACCGACACCTATGGCAATCTCGTTATCGAGTTCATTTCCTACACCTTGGACGAGGAGCATCCTAAGTACCCTGTTGAGGAGTGCAAAGAGAGAGACGTCAACTATGCGGCTCCCCTTAAGGTAAACGTTCGCCTGACCAACAAGCAAACAGGCGAGGTTAAGCAGGCAGACATCTTTATGGGTGACTTCCCCCTGATGACCGAAACCGGTACCTTCGTCATTAACGGTGCAGAGCGTGTAATCGTTTCGCAGATTATCCGTTCCCCCGGTATGTACTACGCTTCCGAAATTGATAAAGCAGGTAAAAAGACCTATGCTTCCACCGTTATTCCTTACCGTGGCGCATGGCTCGAATATGAAATCGATGCAGCCGGCGTAGCATACGTCCGTATCGATAAAAACCGCAAGCTTCCCTTGACGATGTTCATCCGCGCTCTTGGCTTTGCCAACCGCGAGGACATCTACGCCCTCTTTGGCGATGAAAAGCACCTCATGTCCACCTTTGAAAAGGATGAAAGCGAGGAGCTGGCTCTGCAAAGCCGTTCTACTGCCGAGGTCGAGGCACTCAAGGAGATCTACAAAAAGCTCCGTCCTGGCGAGCCCCCCACAGAGGAGGCTGCCCGCACCCTGCTCAACAACTACTTCTTTGACCCCAGACGCTATGACATCGCGTATGTAGGTCGTTATAAATTTGATGAAAAGATGGCAATTCGCCACCGCATCGCAAACCATCGCTTGGCAGAGGACGTTGTCAGCCCCTTCACGGGTGAGGTCGTTCTCGAGGCAGGCGCTGTCATCACCCCCGAGCTCGCTCTCACCATTGAGCGCGCAGGCGTTAACGTTGTCGTTTTGACGCTTGACAACGGTGACGTTGTTAAGGTTATCGGTAACAACACCGTTGACCCCCTGTACGTATTGGGTGAGGACCTCAAGGATTGCGGCGTACGCGAAAAGGTTTACATTCCCGCACTCCAAAGCATTATGGAAGCCTGCGAGGGTGATATCGACGCCATCAAGGCCGAGGTCAAGAACAGCTTGGCAGACCTTTGTCCCAAGTGCCTCACTGTTGACGATGTTTTGGCATCCATCAGCTATCTGTTGAACCTGACCCACGACATTGGCAACATTGACGACATCGACCACCTTGGCAACCGCCGCATCCGCTCTGTCGGTGAGCAGCTGCAAAATCAGCTCCGCATCGGCTTTGCGCGTATGGATAAAATTATAAAGGAAAGAATGGCAACGCAGGACAACGAGAAGCTGACCGTACAAGCTCTCATCAACATCCGTCCCGTTACCACCGCCATCCGCGAGTTCTTTGGCTCCAGCCAGCTGTCTCAGTTCATGGACCAAAACAACCCTCTGGCAGAGCTGAGCCACAAGCGCCGTCTGTCGGCACTCGGTCCCGGCGGTCTTTCCCGTGACCGCGCATCCTTTGACGTGCGTGACGTTCACTACACCCAGTACGGCCGTATCTGCCCCATCGAGTCTCCCGAAGGCCCGAACATCGGTTTGATTTCTTATCTCTCTACCTACGCTCGTATTTCCGACTACGGCTTTATCGAGGCGCCCTACCGCAAGGTATTGCACATCGATAACGGCGACGGCACCTTTAGCCACAAGGTTACCGACGAGGTAGAATATATGACCGCTGATACCGAAGACCGCTATATCGTTGCGCAGGCAAACGAACCCTTGGATGAAAACGATTGCTTCATCAACTCCAAGGTTATCGGCCGTGAGCGCACCGAGATCGTTGAGGTTGACGCAATGAAGGTCGATTATATGGACGTAGCACCTAAGATGCTCGTATCCGTTGCATCGGCTATGATTCCTTTCCTTGAAAACGACGATAACACCCGTGCACTTATGGGTTCCAACATGCAAAAGCAGGCGGTTCCGTTGCTCGTAAACGATTCTCCTATCGTTGGTACGGGTATGGAGCACAAGGCTGCCCTTGACTCCGGCGTTACCGTTATTGCCGAGAGAGCCGGCTACGTGGAAAGCGTACAGGCTGACCGCATTGTTATTGCTTGCGAGAACGGCATCAAGGATGTTTACCAGTTGCTTAAATTCAAGAGAACCAACCAGGGTACCTGCTTCAATCAACGTCCCATCGTCTCCAAGGGCGACTACGTTGAGCAAGGTCAGGTAATTGCCGACGGTCCCGCTACCCATCAGGGAGAGATCTCCTTGGGTAAGAACGCGCTCATCGGCTTTATGACCTGGGAAGGTTATAACTACGAGGACGCAGTTCTTTTGAACGAAAGACTCGTTCGTGACGACGTTTACACGTCCGTTCACATTGAGGAATACACCCACGAGGCAAGAGACACCAAGCTCGGCCCCGAAGAGATTACCCGCGAAATTCCCAACATCGGCGATGACGCTCTGCGCGACTTGAACGCAGAAGGTATCGTTAAGAAGGGTACCGAGGTACGCTCCGGTGATATTCTGGTTGGTAAGATCACGCCCAAGGGCGAGACCGAGCTGACCGCTGAAGAAAGACTTTTGCGCGCCATCTTCGGTGAAAAATCCCGCGAGGTGCGTGATACCTCCTTGCGTTTGGCACACGGTGAATCGGGTATCGTCGTTGACGTACGCGTATTCTCCCACGAGCAGGGCGATGAGCTCCCCGCAGGTGTCAACAAGGTTGTTAAGGTTTACGTTGCACAAAAACGTAAGATTTCCGTAGGTGACAAGATGGCAGGCCGTCACGGTAACAAGGGTGTCGTTTCTCGCATCCTTCCCCCCGAAGATATGCCTTTCTTGCCCGATGGCACTCCTTTGGATATCGTGCTCAATCCTCTGGGCGTACCTTCCCGTATGAATATCGGTCAGGTGCTTGAGGTTCACTTGGGTATCGCATCCAAGAAGCTTGGCTGGAAGATTATGACCCCTGTATTCGGCGGTGCAAACGAGCAAGACATTCTTGCTTGCCTTGAGGCTGCCGGCATGCAAAGAGATATGTTCCCCTTGGAAAATCCCGAGGGCAAGGCGCTCTACGAAGAGACCACCGACGAAGAGACCGGTCACAAGTCGCTCAGAGTCCTCTCCGACGAGGAGCGCGCTGATGAGGAATTCATGAATACCCTGCGCGCAGAAAAGCGTTTGAAGATTCTTGACGGTAAGACCGTTCTTTACGACGGACGTACCGGTGAGCCCTTCGATAACCCCGTAACAGTTGGTATTATGTATTACCTCAAGCTCCACCACTTGGTAGACGATAAGATCCACGCACGTTCCAACGGTCCTTACTCTCTCGTTACACAACAGCCCTTGGGCGGCAAAGCTCAATTCGGCGGTCAGCGTTTCGGTGAGATGGAAGTTTGGGCGCTCGAGGCTTACGGCGCTGCTTACACCCTGCAGGAAATCCTGACCGTTAAGTCCGACGATATCAACGGACGTCGCCGCGCTTATGAGGCGATCATCAAGGGTCAGAACATTCCTACACCCGGCGTTCCCGAGTCCTTCAAGGTTATGGTTAAGGAGCTGCAATCCTTGGCACTCGATATTCGCGTGCTTGACAAGGACGGCAATGAAATCGAGCTCTCCAACCTGTGCCAGGAAGAAGATTCCCGCACAAGCCGTGTTGACAGAGAAGCGATTGACGCTGTTCTCGGTCAGCGTGCAACCGATGAGGAGCTTCGCCGTTCCTTCCTGATGGAAGACGAAAACGGTGACCTCATTGAGGATGAGGAAGAGGATGATTCCTTCTTCGATGCAAGCGAGGATGACGATTCCTTCTTTGCATCTGCAGAGGAACTGATTGACTCCGACTACGACGAGGATTGATAAAAACACAACCACAAGCAAAGTCCATCCGCCCATGGCGGATACCGGAGAGTGGGAGGGGAAGTTCCTCCCGCACTCCGTGTGAATATAGATAGAAAGGTTCATGGTTATAACTGTGGAGCATAACGAATTTAATTCTATTAAAATTGGATTGGCGTCTTCGGATATGATCCGTGAGTGGTCCTACGGCGAGGTTAACAAGCCCGAGACCATCAATTATAGAACGCTCAAGGCAGAGGTCGGTGGATTGTTCTGCGAGCGTATTTTCGGTCCCAGCAAAGATGGCGCTTGTATGTGCGGCAAGTATAAGAACTCGCACAGCAAGGAAGTTATCACGTGCGAAAAGTGCGGCGTTGACGTAACCACCAAAAAGGTTCGTCGCGAGCGTATGGGACACATCGAGCTGGCGTCTCCCGTTTCTCACATCTGGTATTTCAAGGCAGTTCCTTCGCGTATGGCGTTGGTTCTGGATATGTCTCCCAAGGCCTTGGAGCAGGTGCTCTATTTTGCGGAGAACGTCGTTCTCGATCCCGGTAACACCCCCCTGGAGAAGGGCTTGGTGCTTTCCGAAAAGCAATATGTAGAATACCGCGAGTTGTACGGCAACGAGTTCCGCACCGGTATGGGTGCCGAGGCAATCAAAGAGTTGCTTCAGGGCATCGATGTTGAGGCGTTGGCAGAATCCCTTAAGGAAGAGCTCAACATTGCAACCGGTCAAAAGAAAACGCGCGTGATTAAGAGATTGGAGGTTGTTGAGGCCTTCCGTAAGTCGGGCAATCACCTGGATTGGATGATCCTGGATGCTATCCCCGTACTTCCTCCCGAAATCCGTCCTATGGTACAGCTGGATGGCGGACGCTTTGCATCCTCCGACCTCAACGAGCTTTACCGTCGCGTTATCAGCCGTAACAACCGTCTCAAGAAGCTGATGGAAATCCGTACCCCCGAGATCGTCATCAGAAACGAAAAGAGAATGCTGCAGGAGGCAGTAGACGCGCTCATCGATAACGGCAAGCGCGGCAAGCCCGTAACAGGCCCCTCCAACCGTCCCCTCAAGTCGCTTTCCGAAATGCTGCGCGGTAAGCAAGGTCGTTTCCGTCAAAACCTCCTTGGTAAGCGTGTTGACTACTCCGGCCGTTCCGTTATCGTTGTAGGTCCTAACCTTAAGATCTACCAATGCGGTCTGCCTAAGGAAATGGCAATCGAGCTCTTCAAGCCTTTTGTTATTAAGAGACTTGTTGAGATGGGCAAGGCGACCAACGTTAAGGACGCTCAAAAGAAGATTGACCGTGCATACGATCCCGCAAACGCTTGCGTTTGGGATGCACTCGAAAACGTAATCAAAGAGCACCCCGTGCTCCTCAACCGTGCACCTACCTTGCACCGTCTTTCCATTCAGGCGTTCGAGCCCGTATTGGTTGAAGGCCGTGCAATCAAGCTGCACCCGCTGGTCTGTACCGCATTTAACCCCGACTTTGACGGTGACCAAATGCCTGTTCACGTACCGCTCTCCGCAGAGGCACAAGCAGAAGCTCGCTTCCTGATGCTCTCCGCAAACAACCTGCTCAAGCCTATGGACGGTAAGGCAGTAACCGTACCTTCTCAGGATATGATCCTGGGTGCTTACTACCTGACTATGGAAAAAGAAGGCGAGCCCGGTGACCGCGTTCCCATGACCGACGAGAACGGCAACGTTGTTGTTGACGACAAGGGAGAGGTTGTTTACAAGTACCACATGTACCGCAACGAGGACGAGGCTATGATGGCTTACGCCAACGGCACACTCGGTCTGCACTCCAAGATCAAGATCCGCCTTGAGCGCGAGATCAACGGTGAAGTGAAGTCCGACGTTATCGTTACCACCCTCGGTCGCCTCATTTACAATAAGGTTATTCCTCAAAACCTTGGCTTTGTTGACCGTTCCAAGCCCGAGAACGCACTCAAGCTTGAGGTCGAGTTCGTTATCAAAAAGAAGCAACTCGGTCAAATTCTTGACCGTTGCATCCGCAACAACGGCCCCGACGTTTGCGCAAGAATGCTTGACGACATCAAGGCACTCGGTTATCAGTATTCCACCAGAGCTTCCTTCTCGATCTCGGTTTACGACATGACCATCCCGAAGGAAAAGGCAGAATATATCGACGCTGCACAAAAGCAGGTTGACGTCCTCAACGATTACTACCGTATGGGTCTGTACTCCGATGAGGAGCGTTACAGCGCAGTTATCAAGCTGTGGGATAAGACCACCGATGACGTTACCGCTGCACTGCAAAACAGCTTTAGCCAATTCAACCCGATTAAGATCATGTCCGATTCCGGAGCCCGTGGTTCTATCGCACAGATGCGTCAGCTCGCAGGTATGCGTGGTTTGATGTTTGCAACCAACGGCCGTACCATCGAGGTACCGATCAAATCCAACTTCCGTGAAGGCTTGAACATCCTCGAGTACTTCATGGGTGCTAAGGGTTCCCGTAAGTCCCTGTCCGATACGGCTCTCCGTACCGCAGACTCCGGTTACCTGACCCGCCGTCTTGTTGACGTATCGCAAGAGGTTATCGTTCGCGAGATCAAGTGCGACTCCAAGACACCCACCTATATCACCGATATTATGGATGATAAGAAGAACGTTCTCGAGCCCCTTACCGACCGTATCGTTGGCCGTTTCACCATGGGCGAGGTTGTTCATCCCGAAACCGGTGAGATCATCGTTGGCGACGATGAGATGATTACAGAAGAAGCTGCAGACCGCATTGTTGCCGCAGGCATCAAGGGCGTCAACATCCGCACAGTTATCCAATGCCATGCAAAGCAGGGCATTTGCGCACACTGCTACGGTGCCGACCTTGCAAACGGCAAGCTTGTTAACGTCGGTGAGGCTGTTGGTATCATTGCCGCACAGTCCATCGGTGAACCCGGTACGCAGTTGACCATGAGAACCTTCCACTCCGGTGGTGTTGCAGGTTCCGATATTACCCAGGGTCTGCCTCGTGTTGAAGAACTCTTCGAAGCACGTCAGCCCAAAAAGCCTGCCGTTATCAGCGAAATTCGCGGTACGGCACACATCGGTATGGCAGAGAACTCCAACATTCATACCGTTACCGTTCGTCCCGATGCAGAGCAACCCGAGGGCGTTGTTGCCGAGGTTAAGGAATATCAAATTCCTTACGGCACCAAGCTGTCCATCATCGAAGGTCAGCATCTCGAGGTCGGTGAGGCTATGACCGAAGGTAACAAGGCTCCCGCCGATATCATGAGAGTCCTTGGTTTGGATGCCGTTTACGAGTATCTGATCAAGGAAATTCAAAAGGTTTACCGTTCGCAGGCTTGTAACGTAAACGATAAGCACGTTGAAATCATCGCACGTCAGATGACCAGAAAGATGCGCGTTGAGGAAAGCGGTAGCACCGAGCTGCTTGTTGGCTCCAACATCGACGTTATGGACCTCGAAAGAGCAAACGAAGAGGTTGATGCTCGCATCGCCGCAGGCGAAGAGGGCTTGACCCACGCAAAGGGAAGCACCATTCTGTTGGGTATCACCAAGGCATCTCTGCAAACCGAATCCTTTATGTCCGCAGCATCCTTCCAGGAGACCACCAAGGTTCTTACTGAGGCGGCTATCCACGGTAAGGTTGACTACCTGCGCGGCCTGAAGGAGAACGTCATTATTGGTAAGCTCATTCCTGCCGGAACCGGTATGGATTGCTACAAGGGCGTTGGCGTTCGCAAGGTTCAATAATAATTTCTGAACACCATAATTACGGAGGAAGCTCAAAAGGGCTTCCTCCGTAGGGCTATCACCCCCTGCATTTCTTGTGGGGATCATCATAAAAAAGGAGATTGATTATGAAAAAAATCGGCTTTATTGATTGCTATTTGAGCAACTGGCACGCAAATAATTACCCCGCGTGGATTCGTGAATCCTGCCAGGAACGCGGCCTTGAATATGAAGTAGCATACGCTTGGGCAGAGGTTGAGGTTTCTCCCCGCGACAACAAGACCACCGATCAGTGGTGTGCAGAGAACAACGTAACCCGTTGCAACAGCATCGAAGAAATCTGCGAAAAGAGTGACGTTCTCTTTATCCTCGCTCCCACCAACCCCGAAAAGCACCTTGAGTATGCAAAAACTGCCCTCAAGTACGGCAAGCGTACCTATATCGATAAGACCTTTGCTCCCAACTACGAAGAGGCTGCTGCAATCTTCGCAATCGCCGATGAGTATGGCACCGAGTGCTTCAGCACCTCGGCTCTCCGCTATGGCACCGAGCTTGATACCTTTGAGAACCCCGTAAAGGTTGTTACCACCGGTGCAGGCCGTACTCCCGACGAGTACATCGTTCACCAAGTTGAAATGATCGTAAAGCTCCTTGGCTGCAACATCAAGGCGGTTAAGGCGCAAAAAGAGACCGACACCAGAATCGTTTACGACATCGCTTTTGCAGATAACAAGAGCGCAACCGCAATTTGGGATACCAGCCTTGGCTTTACCGCAACCGCTATCAACGAGAAGGGCGAAGAGGACAAAAAGGCCATCAATTCTCCTTTCTTTAAGATTTTGCTTGACAAGATCGTTGTCTTCTTTGAAACCGGTGAGGTTGATTTCGACCGTGCAGAGACTCTGACGGGTATGAAGCTGCGCGAGCGTATGCTCGTTAACAACGGCGAGTGGGAAGAGGTTGCTCCCGTAGTATAAAAGGGAAGAACACTTCCAAATAGTGACTTTTTACGGCAAAACCCACGACAAAATGTCGTACAAACCTTAAAAATTCGCAAAATCATCAACAAAATACATCTTCTTATTTGCTCTAAAATTGTGCAAAAAGTAGAAAAATTCACACAAAACACATACTTCTTGACAAAATCGCTTGTAAGTGGTATAATAGATTGTAATTGTGAGAGTATGCCATAACTATGCCATAACTATGCCTAGTAATCAATACCCACAATTTGAATACGGCAGAATCACACGACTGCGGTCGGGTGTCTGTATATAAACATTAAATTTCGGAAGAAGGAGGAAACTTGAAGAATGCCAACCTTTAACCAGCTTGTCAGACAGGGACGCGGCGAAAAGATTTACAAATCTAAGTCTCCTGTTCTCCAAAAGGGTTTCAACTCTTTGAAGAACGCAGCAGTAGATCAATCTGCACCGCAAAAAAGAGGCGTTTGCACAAAGGTATCTACCACCAGCCCTAAGAAGCCTAACTCTGCTATGAGAAAGATCGCAAGAGTTCGTCTTACCAACGGTATGGAAGCAACCGTTTACATTCCCGGTATCGGACACAACCTGCAAGAGCACTCGGTAGTTCTGATCAGAGGAGGTCGTGTAAGAGACCTTCCCGGTGTGCGTTATCACATCATTCGCGGAACCCTTGATGCACAGGGCGTTGCAAACCGCAACCAGAGCCGTTCTAAGTACGGCGCAAAGAGAGCTAAGAAGAAATAATTTAGCTCAGGGGTAAAGCTCCCCACAATAACTAAAAAGCACCACTTGTCCGTCCGACGTGTTTTTTCGTAAATTTAATGTTTATGTCAAACCCGACGGCGCTAACAGAAGCTGCTTTTGAGTACCAATGGTCTCATAATTTTAATGAAGGAGGGAAGTACAGTGCCGAGAAGAGTTCGTATTACCAAAAGAGATGTATTGCCGGATCCGTTGTATGGCTCTAAGCTTGTAACCAAGCTCATCAACAACGTTATGTATGACGGCAAGAAGGGCGTTGCTCAAACCATCGTTTACGATGCATTTAAGCTCATCGAAGAAAAGGTTGGCCAAAACGCTCTCGAAGTGTTCCAAGAAGCACTTGAAAACATTATGCCTGTTCTGGAAGTTAAGGCTCGCCGTGTAGGTGGTTCCACCTATCAGGTACCTATGGAGGTCAGAGCAGACCGTCGTCAAACCCTTGGTTTGCGTTGGCTCATTCTCTTCGCAAGAAAGCGCGGAGAAAGAACAATGGCAGAGAGACTCGCAGGCGAGATCCTCGATGCAAAGAACAGTGCCGGCGGCGCCTTCAAAAAGAAGGAAGAAACTCACCGTATGGCAGAAGCGAACAAGGCGTTTGCACACTACCGTTATTAATTTGTTAACTGTTGTTTTCTTAAGGAGACAAATTGATGGCAAGAGAATATTCGCTTGAAAATACCAGAAACATTGGTATCATGGCTCATATTGACGCCGGAAAGACCACCACAACCGAGCGTATCCTGTTCTATACAGGCAAAACGCACAAGCTTGGTGAAACTCACGAAGGCGCGGCTACCATGGACTGGATGGCACAGGAGCAAGAAAGAGGTATTACCATTACCTCTGCTGCTACCACCTGCTTTTGGAAGGGTAACCGAATCAATATCATTGATACCCCCGGCCACGTTGACTTTACCGTTGAGGTAGAGCGTTCCCTGCGTGTTCTTGACGGTTCCGTAACCGTTATGTGCGCAAAGGGTGGCGTTGAGCCCCAGTCTGAAACCGTTTGGCGTCAGGCTGACAAATACAGAGTACCGCGTATGATCTACGTTAACAAAATGGATATTACCGGTGCTGATTTCTATCATGTAATTGACATGATTCATCAAAGACTGCGTGCAAACGCAGTTCCGATCCAGCTTCCCGTTGGTAAGGATATGACCTTCCGCGGAATTGTGGATTTGATGGCCATGGAAGCAGACATCTACTATGATGATCTGGGTAAGGACGTTCGCGTTGAGCCTATCCCCGAGGATATGGTTGAGCTTGCTCAAGAGTGGCGCGAAAAGATGGTGGAAGCCATCGCGTCTACCGATGACGAGTTGATGATGAAGTACCTCGAAGGCGAGGAGATCTCCGTTGAGGAGCTCAAGATTGCGCTTCGTAAGGCTACCATCGACAACGCAATCGTTCCTGTTGTTTGCGGCACTTCTTACCGCAACAAGGGCGTTCAAAAGCTTTTGGACGCAGTAATCGATTATATGCCCGCTCCTACCGACATTGCCGCTATTCGTGGTATCAACCCGAAGACAGAGGCTGAGGAGGAGAGAGTATCTTCCGATAACGAGCCTTTCGCGGCTCTCGCATTCAAGATTATGACCGACCCGTTCGTTGGAAAGCTTTGCTACTTCCGCGTTTACTCCGGTGTTGTTAACTCGGGTGATACCGTTTACAACTCCACCAAGGGTAAGACCGAACGTCTTGGCAGAATTTTGCAGATGCACGCAAACGAAAGAAAAGATATCGACTGCTGCTACGCAGGTGATATCGCTGCTGCGATCGGTATTAAAAACACGACAACGGGTGACACCTTCTGTGATGACAAGCATCCTATCATCTTGGAATCCATGGAGTTCCCGGAACCCGTTATCAGCGTAGCAATCGAGCCCAAGACCCGCGCAGGTCAGGAAAAGATGGGTATTGCTCTTGCAAAGCTTGCAGAAGAAGACCCGACCTTCCGCACCTACACGGATGAAGAAACCGGACAAACTATCATTGCCGGCATGGGTGAGTTGCACCTGGATATTATTGTTGACAGACTCCTGCGTGAGTTTAAGGTAGAAGCTAACATCGGTAAGCCTCAGGTTGCATACAAAGAGACTGTTCGCAAGCAGATTCAACACGAATGCAAGTATAAGAAGCAATCCGGTGGTTCCGGTCAGTATGCACACGTCAAGATGATCCTCGAGCCCAACGAACCCGGCAAGGGTTATGAGTTTATCAACTCCGTTACGGGCGGCGCGATTCCGAAGGAATATATTCCTGCGATCGATCACGGTATTCAGGGTGCTATGAAGTGCGGTGTATTGGCAGGCTACAACGTAGTAGACGTTAAGGTAACTGTTTACGATGGTTCCTACCACGAGGTTGACTCCTCTGAAATGGCATTCAAGATCGCCGGTTCTATGGCGTTTAAGGAAGCTATGAGAAAGGCAGACCCCGTTCTCACCGAGCCTATCACCAAGGTTGTTACCATCGTTCCCGAGGATTATATGGGAGACGTTATCGGCGACTTCAACAGCCGTCGCGGACAGATTCTCTCTATGGAATCCACCATCCCCGGTGTACAAGAAATCCATGCGCACGTTCCGCTTTCCAATATGTTCGGTTATGCCCCCGATCTGCGGACCAAGACGCAGGGTCGCGGACAGTATTCTATGGAACCCAGCCACTTTGCTGAAGTTCCCAAGTCCATTCAGGAAACGATCATCAAAGAGCGCGGCAAGAGCGCAAATTGATGTCGCAGCATAAAAACCAATTAAAAATTAAAATAAAAAACAATTCATTATTTTTATTCTACGGAGGAATTTAAAAATGGGAAAAGCAACATTTGAACGTAGCAAGCCCCACGTTAACATTGGTACTATCGGTCACGTTGACCACGGTAAGACCACTCTGACTGCAGCTATCACTAAGACCCTCTCTCTCAGAAGCGGTAACGTTGAGTTCTTGAGATATGACCAGATCGACAACGCTCCCGAAGAAAAGGCAAGAGGTATTACAATTAACACCCGTCACGTTGAGTACGAGACCGAAAACCGTCACTACGCACACGTTGACTGCCCCGGCCACGCCGACTACGTTAAGAACATGATCACCGGTGCCGCTCAGATGGACGGCGCAATCCTCGTAGTTGCAGGTACCGACGGCCCTCTGCAACAAACCCGTGAGCACGTTCTGCTCGCTCGTCAGGTAGGCGTTCCTGCAATCGTTGTATTCATGAACAAGACCGACCTCGTTGACGACGACGAACTTCTCGATCTCGTTGAGATGGAAATCCGTGATCTCCTCTCCACCTACGAGTTCCCCGGCGACGATCTCCCGATCGTTCGTGGTTCCGCTCGTGACGCTCTTGAGTCCGCAAGCACCGACCTCAGCTCTCCTGAGTACGCTTGCATCCTCGAGCTGATGAACGAAGTTGACAACTATATCCCCACCCCTGAGCGTCAAGCAGACCTCGCTTTCTTAATGCCCGTTGAGGACGTATTCTCCATCTCCGGTCGTGGTACTGTTGCTTCCGGTCGTGTTGAAAGAGGTACTGTTAAGGTATCCGATGTTGTTGAAATCATCGGTCTTACCGACGAAAGAAAGAAAACCACCATCACCGGTGTTGAAATGTTCCACAAGCTCCTCGACCAGGCTGAAGCAGGCGACAACGTTGGTCTTCTTCTCCGTGGCGTAGCTAAGAACGAAATCGAAAGAGGACAGGTTCTCTGCGCTCCCGGTTCTATCAACCCCCACCCCAAGTTCGTTGGTCAG
>JAZOVV010000018.1:0-1975 GCA_045658925.1 Eubacteriales bacterium | reverse complement strand
TATTCCGCGTCATCCTGAGCGAAGTAAAAGCGCCGGTGGCGCTTTTACGGAGTCGAACTTTCAAAAACAGCCAACGAATTGGTTGTTTTTGAAAGTCAAAACGCGGGTTCCGCGATTTGAGGATCTCGCGGCGAAAGTACGGATGCCCTGCGAGATCCCGCTTCGGCTAACGCCTCGCGCTTTTGCGGCGCGCCGCAAAAGTTCGACTCCGTTTCACTCCGCTCAGGATGACGCAGGGATGGTACGATCAATCTCCCCGTCAAATCAAAATTCGAACAAAACCCCACTCAATCACGTAGGGGCGGATATCATCCGCCAGCTTTACGAGCGATTATTGCTTTTTTAGGCGGGAGGTAGCGAAGCGGCGCGAGGGTCTTGAATGACAGCCCAGTGGGCTGTCAGACCCCGAGCGTGACCGAGCCGCAGCGAGAAAATTGGACAGTGTAGTATGATTATATACAGGTAGTGCAAGATGATTGTATACAGTTTTGTGATATAATAAAAGACAAGAAAATGACCATAAGGAGGTTATTTAAATGCCTTGGAAGGACAAAACTGTGGAAGAATTAAGAAAAGAATTTGTAGAGGCTGCAAAGGTCTCCCGAAACTTCAGCTCGCTCTGCCGTGAGTTCGGCATAAGCCGAAAAACGGGTTACAAGTGGGTAGAGCGTAACAATCAATTGCGCTCCATGTCAGACAGAAGCCACGCACCGCGTCACGTTCCCGGCAGAACTTCAGCCGAAATCGAAGAAGCGATTTTGCGAGTTCGCGCTGATAATCCCGAATGGGGCGCAAAAACGATCTTAAAGGTGCTTGAAAACAACGGTTATACCGAACTTCCGTGTATCCGAACGGCAAACAACATTCTGCAAAGAAACGGTTGTATCAGTGAAACAGAATCACAAAAGCGCAAGGAGTTCCTTCGCTTCCAACGAGAGCATTGCAACGAACTTTGGCAGACCGATTTCAAAGGAGATTTTCTCTTGCTTGATGGCACACGTTGCTTCCCTCTTGACATCATAGACGACTGCTCGCGCTTTTGTCTTTGCATAGATGCAAAGGAAAAAGCGGGTGGGATAATCCCCTCGTTCGAAGCTGTTTTTAAGAAATATGGGCTTCCAAAGGCTATATTATCTGATAATGGTGGTGCGTTTGCGGGTTTTAAGGGTGGTTATACACTCTTTGAGCGATGGCTTATGGATTTGGACATACTTCCGATACACGGTCGCCCTCTGCACCCACAAACGCAAGGAAAGATAGAACGGTTTCACCGTACGATGAAGAATGAGCTTCTTAAAAGAAATACTTTTCTTGACCTTGCCGATGCAGACAAACACCTTAAGGAATGGCGTATTAAGTATAACGAGATCAGACCGCATGAGGCGATTGATATGCGGTGTCCTGCGGATGTTTACATACCAAGCGAAAGAAAATATCCGGACAGGATAAAAAGCTATGAATACAGCGGGTTGCATCGCATATTAAAGGTCAACTTTAAGGGTTATCTGAGATTTGACAGCAAGGTATTTTACTTGAGTGAATCTATGGTAGGAGCAGAGTTGGAGTTACGCATAGAGGGCGCGGAGTTTGCTTCGCTCTGCTACCGTAACTACAAAATCGCGGAACTGGATCTGCGAACCGAGCAACTGCTCAACCGTCGTATTTCGCGCCTCGATTGAGCCGCGCGCCGCATTTGGAAGCCTCTCTCCACTACGCTCCGTTCGGCTTCCAAATGCGCAAAGATTGAACATAAAATGTGTATACAATCCTCTTGCACAATTGTTTACAATCTTACTCTTGACAGATAATATCCTCCCCTACGAGGATGGCGCAATCAATCTCCCCCATAAACCAAAATTTGAAACACTCTCGCAAACAAACAGGCAGAATTCGTCCAAAAGTTTTTGCCAAGCTTTTTTCAAAAAGCGGGAGGCCGAGTTTTGCCCGATTGGCGTTTGTTTTCAATTTGTCTATT
>JAZOVV010000017.1:0-27021 GCA_045658925.1 Eubacteriales bacterium | reverse complement strand
ACAAACGTGGTCGGTGTCGGTCGAGCTGTCTGCGTGGGTGCCGAAGGTTTGGTCACATCCGTAGTCGCAATCGTGGTCTTTATTGGTATCTTCACAAGTACCGAAGTACTTGCTGCAACCGTAGTCGCAATCGTGATCCTTATCGGTATCTTCGCAATCACCGAATGTCTTATCGCAACCGTAGTCACAAGCGTGATCCTTGTCGGTGTCTACGCAAGATTCGAGGTTTGCGCCACAACCGTAGTCACATACGTGATCGGTGTCTTCTGCGCTGTCTGCGTGAGTACCGAAGACCTTATCGCAACCGTAGTCACAATCGTGATCCTTGTTAGCGTCTACGCAAGTACCGATGGTTTCTTGACATCCATAGTCACAAGCGTGATCTTTGTTGGTATCTTCGTGAACACCGTAGGTCTTATCGCAACCGTAGTCACAATCGTGATCCTTGTTAGCGTCTACGCAAGTACCGATAGCTTCTTGACAGCCATAATCGCAGGCATGGTCTTTGTTGGTATCTTCGTGAGCACCATAGGTCTTATCGCAACCGTAGTCGCAATCGTGATCCTTGTTAGCGTCTACGCAAGTACCGATAGCTTCTTGACAGCCATAATCGCAGGCATGGTCTTTGTTGGTATCTTCGTGCTCGCCGAAGGTCTCGTCGCAACCGTAGTCGCAGTCGTGATCCTTATCAGCATCTGCGCAAGTACCGATGGTTTCTTGACATCCATAATCACAGGCATGGTCTTTGTTGGTATCTTCGTGAACACCGTAGGTCTTATCGCAACCGTAGTCACAATCGTGATCCTTGTTAGCGTCTACGCAAGTACCGATGGTTTCTTGACAGCCATAGTCACAAGCGTGATCTTTGTTGGTATCTTCGTGAACACCGTAGGTCTTATCGCAACCGTAGTCGCAATCGTGATCCTTGTCGGCATCTACGCAATCACCGAAGGACTTATCGCAACCGTAGTCGCATGCGTGATCCTTGTCGGCATCTACGCAATCACCGAAGGACTTATCACATCCGTAGTCACAATCGTGATCCTTGTCGGCATCTACGCAATCACCGAAGGTCTTATCGCAACCGTAGTCACAATCGTGATCCTTATCGGTATCTGCGCAAGTGCCGAATGTCTTATCGCAACCGTAGTCGCAGTCGTGATCCTTATCAGCATCTGCGCAAGTACCAAAGGTCTTATCGCAACCGTAGTCGCAGTCGTGATCCTTATCAGCATCTGCGCATTCTTCAAGAGTTGCGCCACAACCGTAATCACAAATGTGGTCGGTGTCGGTCGAGCTGTCTGCGTGGGTTCCCATATCGTTCTTGCCGCAGTTTCTGTCACAGTTGTGGTCGGTGTTTGCATCAATGTGACCGAGAGCTGCTTCACCGTCCTCGGTGTAGCTGTGACCGCAAGAGCAGGTGTAAGTTGTGTAACCCGCCGCTTCACAGGTAGGAGCTGTTACAGCTGCTTTATAGCTATGCTCATGGGGCTCGGGTTGATCGGGATCAACAGGATTGGAGCCTGTCGGATCTGTCACAGGTTCTGTTGTGGGCTCGGAAGTGGTTTCTTCGGGGTTGGAAGAGGAAGTCCCCTCGGGCTCCAAAGAAGTCGCATCGAGAGTTGTCACCGATGTAGTCGGTTCGTTTTCGTTAGCAACAGAAGTGAACCAGACGCATACGATAAATGCGTTAATAAGCAAGACTAAACAGAAAATAATTGCCAGTAAGTTTGTGCTTTTCATAATTTCTCACTTTCTTGTTTTGGTTTTACAGCACTTGTGTTATTTCGTGCTGCGGGCTTCGCGTTTTTTAAATGGCAACACCCATCTCGTTAGGTGCTAGCATTCATTTTTTAGTTACCTCACTTTTTCTTCAAGAGAGGCGCCTTCCTTGGGGAAGACAACGGGATCTGTTTATTCCGTGTTCACGGTTGCGGTTTGCTCATCTTGATCATTGCTGCCGTTCCTGATGTTTTTGCAATACGCAATCGACACCAGGGGAACAACTGCCGGAGATACCCAAGCGAGCGTTTTGAGAAATCTTCTCATTTTATCCTCCCAAAATCAATATTTTATTGTCGAATATTACCGCTAAAGGGTTTACTCGTTTTTAACAGTATAACATCATTTTTCTATTTTGTAAAGGGGTATTTAGTAATATTTATTAATAGAATATATCCAACAAATAAGATTTGTGTATTATATATATAAAAAAATCTCAAAGATTGCCCTATATTTGAAAGAAAAAAGTTCAAAAATGGATGTTAAGACAGGTTTTTATATCACAAAAGCGCCGCGCAAAAATCCATATTTCCGAAGCATCTGCCAAGGCACACAAGGGCTTTACATTCTGTCTCTCCTATCCTTTACCATCGAGCTCTTGATTTCGTGGGTAAATGCCAACAATACGATCATGTCCGAAATATGTTTAAGACTTACCTGTGCTGCAATTTATCACAACTGTGGCAAGGATGAGGACGACTATGCAACAGCCGATGAGGCTATCAATGCTCTCAAGCCCGAAATCGGCAAGAAAAGAAGCTCCCAAGAGTGACGACAGCACAAGCGAGGAATCATTCCAAAACACCAATATAGACGTTCCGCTATGAACGGAACACCACAGGGCGGCAACGAGCCTCGTTGCCGCCCGATTTCTTTTCAAAAAAGTGGTGAAAACTGCTTTAGGGCAGGTACGCTTTTGAACGTTTTTTGCTCATCCAAACGGCTTTTTTGCGCTCGTTTTTTTAAAAAAAACGCCGAAATATGGGCAAAAATCATAAAAAAGCAGGGGTCGATTGGTCAAAATACACAAAAAGTTTGTGAATGCAAGATATGGAATTTTCTTGGTTGTCGCATCACAACATTTAGTCGCATCAATCAAAAAAACAGGTTCGGCGTATCGTTTTTTGCCGTCTTCCTTGCATCAGTGCCTCATTTTTTGGCAAATTTGCGAATTGACAAAAACGAAAAAAAACAGTAATATATTATATTATATTTATAATAAGATGGAAAAGTGTGTTCACCCAGAGGGGATTTTCAATGCTTTTACCAAAAGAAAGGAGATGTCGATATGCGTTTTGGAAAACCTTTTTTCGCTTTGCCAAAGCTGAATAAGTGGAGTGTTGTTGCTCTTGTGGCACTGCTTCTCGTTGCCAACCTTACAATGATGGGCATCTCTTTTGCCCGTTACCGCACGTCTTATGAAAGTCAAAATCAAATTGGGGTTATCGGGTTTTCTCCCGCTTTGGAGGATAACACCTTTGAGGGCGATTTTAAAGTTCCGGGAACGAAATCCTTTGCGGTTACCAACAACAACAGTGATATCGGCTTGGAGCTGACCGTTACTGTTGAAACGAGAGGTGTCTTGCCTCTTTCTTACCGCCTGTTTATGGGGGAAGAGGAGCTGACACTAGTATGGAATGCAGAGGATAACACTTACGTTGCCACCGGAATTCCTATGCCTGTGGGAACCGAAAGACTGGACTTCAAATTGCAATCCGATTGGAGTGCCGGATACGAGGAGTATTTCGGCGGTCTGGTTGAGGATATCAAAATTCGCGTGCTTTGCGAACAGGTGAAGGGAGAATGATCATATGAAAATCAAACGACCGAAAATGAGCGTTCTCATCCTTCTTTGCGTGGCTCTCTTGTTTGCATCGGCAACGCTTGCCAAATACGTAGTAGAGCTTAGCATCGATGATTCCATCACGGCAGAGCATTTCTATTTCCGTAGCAATGTTTTGGTTGAGAATTCCGATATGACGGAACTGACTCCCATAACCGTGAACGGCAAAACCACTACGGCTACGCTTTCCAACGGCGCAGGAATGTTGGCTTTCTCGGATAACGACGTTGTTTGGGAGCTGCAATATTACGTAGATGCGGGCGAGGGATTTGTTCCCGTACTGCAAACTCCCGAGGTGCATACGCTTGCTCGCAACGAATTGCAAATGACAACTGAAACCTTGACACTCTCTCCCGTCGTTTACGAGGGGAATGAATACACCGATGTTATCGTCGAAGCAAGAGCAACCGCTCCTTACCAAAAGGTTATGCGTATTCGTTTGCAGTTTAACTACACCAAACATACGGTGACATACTCTTATTTGCAATCGATGGGTGTTATCATCGCAACGGTGACAACGAATGACGATGCAGGCGAGTACCGGTTGTCTTGGATGTATCCGCTACGTCCCGATAATGCGGATCCAAACGGCATCCTGACCGAAGCCAAGGCTCCTGCCGTGAGTGACACAGACGGCGAGTCGGTGGATGCTGTTTTCGAAGATCACGCCACCTACCGTTTCCATTTCTCCATCGATCCCGCTATGCGCGAATTGGTCGATGAGACGATCGACGGTGTGTCGAGTGCAGAAATCGAAGCCCTGATAAAACAGTATTTGACCGTTTCCTACGAGTAATTTTTTTTCGAAGAACATTTCAACAAACAAACAAGGAGGATTTGCCGTGAAAAAGCCAATCTTCAACAGAATAATTTCAGCGGTGCTTTGCTTGGCAATGCTGTTGCCTATGGTGCCGGTGCTCTCTTTTTCTGCCGCGGCGGCAGGGGAGGATCAGAGCACGACCCAAACGCACACTGAGAGCACGTATCTTGACGGTGTTCATTATTACATCGAAAAGAGCATTTCCTACATTGGAAATCGCTCTTATCAGTTGAACGTCAAGCTGCATACGTCGCTGACCGATACCGATATCGTTTTGAACCGTAACTACGCCCGCAACGGATATTTCACCGTTGAAGTATCAGGCTGGTATTTGCTTGAGCTGTGGGGTGGCATCGGTGCAAAGGGCGGTGGCTCGACCGACTTCTTGGTTGGACGTCCCGGCGGTAACGGCGGTGCTCGCGGTTACGTTTACGCTAAGGTTTACCTCGAAAAAGGTCAAACCCTTGCTTACAGCATTGGTACCGACGGTGCAAAAGCCGAAACCAGCGGTATGGGCGGCGGTGTCAACGGCTCCGGCGGTGACCACGGTGATAAAGGCTCTCAATGGGTCGGTGGCGGTGGCGGTTATTCCGCGCTCTACTTCTTTGATGCCGGTGAGTTCGATCCCTCTTGGCTGACCTCGAGCGGTTCTTGGCAGCTCCCCTCAAGCGTACGTCTTTCCCGCTACGTTATGATTGCGGCGGGCGGTGGCGGTGGCGGTGCCGGTAACGGTACGATGTGGGTCAACGCAGGATATGCAAACGGCGGTGCCGGTGGCAACATCAATAACGGTGTCTCTATGACGCTCAACGGCGCGGGCGGTTCCGTGCCTGGATACCTTTTCTTCGGCAAGAACGGAGAGTCAAGCGGTGTATCTACGGCTTACATAGGCAGGGGCGGTACAAACACCCCCGGCAAGAGCCCCAGCACCTCGGGCGGTCAATTTACCGCCGAGCCCGGCCCCAATGATTGGAGCGGTGCTTACAACCTTGACAGTACACCCGGTGCGGGCGGTTCCGGTATGTTCCGCGGCGGCGGTGGCGGCGCAGGCTTCTGCGGCGGCTCCGGCGGTATTATGACAGGGCAAGCGGTCGCCAGCAACGTTGGCGGCGGCGGTGGCGGTTCTTCCTTCCTCGCAAGCCAAATGGGTGGCAACGATACCCTTTTTGGTGAGGACGTTGAACAGGATAAGCTCCTTGGCGCATACGGTTGTCCTTCCGACAAGGGCGGTGCGTTCAGCTATACCTTCCTTGGAAACGAGGACGGCGTTGAAATTGACACCACCTATCTCCAAAAGGTACTTGTACAAGGCAGCTTTTCGCAATACTTTGATATTTTTGCAAGCCCTTCGACCGACGGTACGACCAATGAACAGGGTGTATCGAACCCGAACGGCGAACTGATATATGACTCTGAGAGCGGTGCGTTCACCGTTACCGATGCAAGCATTGATGCATCCTCTGTTGAACGTGACGGAACGCTCTTGTCGATGACCTTTTTGCTAAAGGCAAAGAGTGCTTTTGTAGGTGGCAACAACGTGCCATTGCTCAAGTCGCTCTCAATTACGATGGACCGCGGTTCGAGCGAGCCTACGGTTATCGAGTCGGAAGGGGAGGCGCGTACCGACAACGTAAACGTTCCTCTTTCGCTTTCTATCCCCACGCATTCTAAAATGATCTCGCGCAAGGAAGGGGACGATGCTCCTACCTTTAAGCTGGCGGATCTTTACGTCAACGAGCATACCGATACAACAGGCTGGGCGTATGATTTCATCAACAGTATCTCATCCCCCCTCATCTATACGGGCAACCAAGGCTCATTGGGTAGCCGCTATACAGCGGCAGAAACCCCTCCCGTTACCGAAACCACCTATTATTCGGTTACGATGAACGTTTCACCCAAAACCGCCGACGGCTACGCTGCTTGCGGTCCGAAGAGTGAGAAAACAGAAACCTTTGTGGGTGTTATCACCTTGACGGTGCTCGATGCTACCGTTTTTGGCGGTGAGGACGGTTGGTCCTATGACCTGACGGCAAACAAGACCTTGTCCTACAACGGAACCCACTTTATCTTTGAGCAGTCGGTCACCCAAAGCTTGACTCGCCAATACGAGCTTACATCGTCGGCTGTTTATAATAGCACAACCGCACAAAACGGATACAGTGCATCTTCCTTCCAAGTGCAAAAGCGCGGCTATTATCTGCTTCAGGTATGGGGCGGTAATGGCGGTGCGGGCGGTAACACATACGTTAGAACGCCTGCGAGAAGCCGAAGTGCAAGCGGTGGTTCCGGCGGTGCCGGTGCAGCTGTTTTCGTTTTTGCTTACCTCGAAGAAGGGGACATTCTCCACTTTACGCTCGGTAATTCGGGCGGAGCAGGAGCCTATTCCAGCGATACGCAAACCGGTGACGTTAACGCAACTGCCAGAGGCGGTGGCGGTGGAGGCGGTCGCGCCTCTGCGATAGCCCTGCAGAAAAACGGCACTACCGAGGCGGAATCCGTCTACATCCTCATTGGTGGCGGCGGTGGTGGCGGTGCAGGTTCTGCAGCCGCACAGGGCGGTAGTCTTTACGGTAACAGTGCAGCCGCAAGCGGCGGCTCCGGTTATGCCGGTTCCTCTACGTTCGATTACGAGGGTGAAACTCCCGCTTTGGGTAATTTAGATTCTTTCGTTGGTACGGCGGGTACGTCAGGCACTGCAAGTACGGGTATCCTTTTCAACCAAGGTCTGGTATCGGCTTCTGCCGGTACACGCGGCACCGGCGGTGATAGCTATTGCGATACAACCTTTGCAAACGTTGGTGCAGACGATGCCGAAACCCTTTATATCGGTCGTTTGGCAGAAACTCTTGCCGCATCTGCGGATTTTGCAAAGCCCACCAGTGCGACCTCGGGTGCGGCTCGCGTCAGCTTCATCTGCGACGACCAAACCACCGAAGAGATTGCACAATTCCCGGGTGTTGAGGCAGGCGGCACCTTCTCCCGTTATTTTGAGGTTCCCACCGATGAGAACGGTGTGCCGATGCTTGATATGAGCATCACCGGCGTTGCTCACGATACCAAGGAAACTGTTGTTAATGATGACGGTTCCATTACTGTTTCTTATTATTATGATGAAAAACTGATGGCGCAATTCTCCTTTGTGTTGACTGAGGAGAACAGTATCACAAGCTACGATGTTTTCGGCACGGTATATCATCCTACTTTCCGTAACAGCAAGGTGGATGCGAACACGTATATTGCCGACTGTGGCTTTACCATTTCGGTAGCGCTTGCTCCGCGCGAGGGCTTCCTCGGCGGCAATGACGTGCCTGTTTTGGATGCCTTGAGCGACGGGGATGAATACACTAACGTTTACGTTAAAAAAGATGAAACGATTGGTTATTTGCGCGCTGACAACAAGGCAGACTACGCAAACGTTGCAGTCGATTACGACGTTTCTGCGCATTTTGCGGTAAAAGAAGGCTACGTTGTGCTTGACGACGGTAATACCGATAACGATACCGTTTACGCAAGCGACCTTTACACACTCAATATTGACCTTTCGGGCTATGCCGATTGGCAAAAGGAATTTGTAGAGGCTATGTATCCCGAAGAGACCGCGTATACGCTCACGAGATACACGAGCACGACCGCTTCAATTACGGCAGGACTTGTTCCCAAGGCAGAGCCGCAAAAGGCGATTATCATCGGCAATACCGACGGTGCACGAGTTACGCTAATTACTACCGTTTATGCGCAATATCCCATTTACTACGACATCTCTCACCTTGAAGCAGACGGCCCGCAGTATGTTACTTACAGTAAACCTACTACCATTCGTCTGAATCCGGAGCAGGGCTTCCTGCTTCCCAAATTGGGTGAAGTTAAGGTTTTAAACAAGAACGGCTATACCATCAACTTTACCTACGATGAAGCAACAGGTGTTATTGAGATTGCGGCATCCGAGCCCTATTCTCCCGTCACGGTTCGCGCAACGGCGCTTCCGCAGCCCTTCAAGCTTCACTACGTATTCACTTTTGACGGTGTAAACACCGAGGAGGTGGTAGAGGAATATCAATCCGGTCAAACGATTGATACTACCTTTATTGACACCTTCCTTGAGGTCTACAACGTTGAAGAAAGGGAAGGCCACACCTTCTCTTGGGATTGGGAGACCGAGGACGGTCTGCGTCCCACCACAATGCCCGGTAACGACCTTTGGGTTATTGGCGGTTATAAGAAAGACAGACACACCTTGACCATCCACTATGTGGATGGAAACGGCGCATCCGTTGGCGTTGATGACTATACGGCGGTTTTGGAATACGACCAGACCTATGCCATTCCCACGCCAGGCGTTGACGGCTATATGCCGAGCAGCGTAACCGGAAATGCAGATAACTCTAACCCGTACGTTATTAGCGGTCAAATGAAGACCGAGGATATCAACGTTACCGTTACCTACGCTTACGCAAAGAATCAACTTGTTATTCTGTATCTGTATCCCGACGGTCAGGAAATCAGCCGTATTGAAAGGGAAATTCCCGACGGAGAAAGCTTTGAAGAATTTGCTCCCGAGGTTGCCGGTTATATACCGAATTCCGTTGTTTGGGGCGGTGAGGAGTGGGACGGCGATCCTGCTTGTATAACGGGCACTATGCCTGTGGGCGGCAATATTCTCGTACAAGTCTACTACAAGGCCGAAAGCTATGCCGTAGATTTGGAATACCGCTATGAGGGCGGCACGTATCCCAAGCCTTTGGGTGTTCCTGCATATTTGCAGTATAACTTTACAGAGGCGGTATTGGATAACGGTTTCGATACGATTTACGTTGAGTATGGCAACATCTTTGGTTATAACCCCGAAGAGGGAACCTACGGTCTGCCTACTCCCATTGCCGCCGGCTACACCTTTGCCGGTTGGTATACCGATACGAGCTTTACACAACTTGTAAAAGAGGATTTGGTTGTCGGTCTCGATCACCCCACAAAGCTTTATGCAAAGTGGGAGCCCGAGCAATATAAGCTGATTCTTCGCTTCGCAATCGTGGAAGGACAGTATATTGCATCCAATGTTGATGTATTGAGCACACTTGCCCAAGGCTTGGGCGTTGTCCTCGAATCCAAGGATTCCGATGAGGACGGTGTTGTTGATTACTACTATCTCACGTTGGATATGTATCTTGATGAGAGCTATCAAATCACGCTGCCCGAAATGGTGGGCTATACCCCTTACGTAGAGTATGGAATTCCGGGTGCCGAGACGGCCGTTGATGAGCTTGCGGGACAAATGCCCGCATTGAACCGCGTTTGCGAAATCACCTACGAGATTAATTCCTACCTTATTCAATTTTATGCGTACGGTGGATTGTCGCACGTTACTTTCCCCTCGTACACGACTTTCGCGCAGGACGTTGGGCCTTTCGAGGTTGACACCTATCTGACCGAGGCGATGTATGAGCACGCAGAGCCGGTGGTTTATCCCGAGCTGACTCCCAACCAAGCGCGCGAATTTTATACCTTTGTTCCCGATTGGTGGGAGAATGCCACGGGCGAAATTTATCCTGCTGATCTCGTTGCAACAAAGAACGATGTTCTTTATGCGCACTATGTTGCATACGAGAATATTGCTACCGTTTATCGAAACGGCACAAATTATCCGAATAATCTTGAGAGCGCAGAAGTGGTTTCTCACCACTATCTCATCCAAGATGCAATCGATGCGGCTCTTGCCATCGGATACACCGGCGGAAACGAGACCGATGCTCCCATTGTTCGTTTGCACCGTTTTGAGGATGTGATAGGGGATGCACGTGATATTCAACTTGCTCAAACGGTCATTGTTGGCGCGCAAGAGCAAAACAACACCCCCGGTCTCCGCCTTGATATGAACGGTCTTACGATACGTGCAACCGATACGGTCTTTACGGTTCGCAATGCGGATCTGTATATTGTCAATTCGTCTACGACTCAAGACGTCGAAACGGGAACCACTGTCGAAAATCTTTCGTCGATCATCGTTGAGAGTGACGGTGACATTGTTGCCTTCCGCCAAGATGGCAGAGGAGATTTGTCGATCGGCAGTACCCAGAGCGCATTTGACGTACCTCTTTTGGTAGAAGTACGCTCTGCAAACGGCAATGCCATAGGTGTTTACTCCACCGCAAGCAGCGCACGCTTGAATCATTATAACGGCGAGCTTGTTGTGGAAGCGCAAAACGGAGATGCTTACGGCTTCTGGCAAGCTTTGGCGGATAATCCGGTGCAAAGTATTTACTATTTGTATTCTTATGGTGCGATCACTGTCAGTGCAAAGGGAACCGCCTATGCGATCAAAACCAATGCATCGATGTCCCTTGCATCCGGAACAAATTTGGCAGCTGAATCTGTACAGGGCACCGCGATTGGTGTTGAATGCAGTAACTGGTTGGATTGCGGCTCCGCATCCGGCACAGTCATCAGAGCACGTTCCAACAGTGGCAATGCATACGGTGTTTATGCAACATATCAAATTCACCTTGATGCAAGCCAACTGACCGTTGAAGCAATATCGGATAATGCCAATGCTACCGCAATTTTTGCAAATCAGCCCTATAATACTTCCATTTATAATATCACCGCAAGGGCAACCGCTCCAAACGGTAAGGCCATCGCTATGCACTTCAATAGCGCTAATGCTATCGTAAATCTGCAAAGCAGTATTCAATTACAGGCAGATGGCCGTGAAGCGATTGCGTTCTCCTGCAATTACGAAACGCGTATTTACGCAACCTTAGAGGCAAACGGAACCGAGAGTGCGATTGCGCTCTACAATCCCGCTGCCAAAAATTCGATTGCATCAGGCGCAAGCCTCTTGGCATATTCCTCTGCAGGCAATGCTTATGCCGTTTATGGGGGATCGTTTGTTGCCTATTCTTCGGGCATAAGCGCAAACGTTGTTGCACGCACCGATACGGGCAATGCTTACGCGCTTTATAACTGCTCGGTTGTAGGTACCACCGAAAATATCGTAATAAGCGGTGAAGCAACCGATAGCGGAAACGCTTACGGCTTCTACGTTGCAGAAGGTGTTGCTTGCAATCTGCATCAATCAAGCACGATTGTTGCAACCGCACCTCTCGGCAAGGCGTACGGTGCTTTTGTGGCAGGTGAAGCAACCCTCTTGGGCAGCATCACCTCAACGGGTAAAACCGCTTACGGCGTGGCTGTTGACGGTAGTGTTACTGCGATTGGCAACTACATCACTGTTACGGGCGAAGATAGAGCTTACGGTATCGCATCTATCAACGGTGGCTGTGTGCTTGGCCCGCAAGGTGGCTTGACGGTTACCGTTGATGCTACGGCAGAAGGCGGTGTATCCTACGGTATGTATGCCGAAAACGGCGGACACATCGGTGACGCACCCGTTGCGGAGTCTTTTGGCACGGGCGAAGTTCTTGCAACTGCCACAGGCGGTGGCATAGGATATGCGCTTTGGGCAGAAACGGGTAATATCTATATTACCGGTAATTCCAACGGAAATCCGTTCTATTACAAGGGCACGAGCAACGAAACACGCCGAAACGGTAGTGGTGTTATCATTTCTGCAGGATTTGTTGAAATTCTTGTAGAGGATGTTAACAGCTATTACAACGGTTATTACTACTTAAAAGTACAGGGTAAGTACCAAATGGTATTTATCGGTCGTGACCTGCAAGGCAATGAGCTTGGTGTTTACGCTACGCTCGACTATACCCCCGGCTATGGATTTGTATCAGGCTATGAGCCGAGTGCTCCTTATAGCTCCGATGCGGGTTACACCGGTGTTTGGGAGGATTACGATTTCTCTGCTCCCGCAGATATGCCCGAAACCCCCGATATCAACACGGTTTATACCAAATACGTTTATTCCACTTACGAGCGCAATAAGTTCTGGGTATACGTTTATTATGAGGATAATAGCAACAGCTATGAATCCTTTGAGGTAACCTACCTTGATCCCGTTCTCCACATGCTGCAAATGGGCACGCGAGAGAAGACCGGTTACGTCTTTAACGGCGTTTGGACCTGTAACGGTGAAGTGATTACCGAAGATTGGACAATGCCTGCAAACTACGTCTACATCTATGCTCAATGGCAACCGGACATCTTTGAGATGACGATTATGACGGGTGGCATCGAAATGTCCTTTGCGAACGTCGAAACGCTTGAGCAAAGCAAGGATAAGGTCGTTATTCGCGGTGCATATCAAACCTATCTCGATTATACCTACGTTGCTCCCGGCTACACGCTTGAGGGCTTCTATACCGATCCCACCTTCAAGCAGAAATGGAGCAATTACTATATTCCTGCCGTTGAGGAAGGCGAAGAGTTTATCGTTTACGTCAAATGGACCGAAAGCCTTTCGGTTGTTATTATGGGTCCTCTCAAGACCTATACCGTCATGGTCAACGCTTGGATAGACCAAAACGGTGACGGCAAAATGGACGTGGGCGAATCGATGCCGTTTGGCACCTTGGAGGATCTCTTTGGTGCCGATGAGGGAGAGACGCTGCTTGACCCCTTTAACGGGAACAGCCTCTTTGGTATGACCGACGTTTCACCTATTTGGGCGATGACCTTCTTGCCCGATGATATTGCGTCTCAGCTTGGCGCACGCTACCGCATTGTTGGTTGGTGTGCTGCAGACGGACGTCCCATTAAGCTCGCAAGCGGTGTCGGCTCTTGGGGAATTGAACCCGATGGAGAAGGACTCACGCAAATCTACGCACGCCTTGAGGTAGCTCCCGAAAAAATGGGCAAGCTTGACGATATGTGGATGACGATGTTGGGAAGCAATAACCCCCCCGTGCTCCCGATTTCGCGTGGTTCGCTTCTCTTCAACCGTCAGTTTAACCTGCTGTATTTGGCGCAAAGCTCTGCACTGCAGGATGGAAGTGATCTTGGCGGATATACCTACAACTCCTACAAGGCACTTACCACCGGCGAGCACGTCATCTATCTCAGCGAAGTGGGAAATGAAGGCTTCTATACGCAGTATGAAGTTGTTTTGTGCAAGCAAGACGGTTCCAAAATCGCAATTGTGAGCGGAGAAGAAGGAAAGCTCTCGCACAATCCAATCGACCTTAACTTTGAGGACGAAAGTAAATTCCTGCAGTTAGTGGTTGATATGGAGGCGGGCGATACCTTGCTGATGCGTTCCCATCAGTTGCCAAACGCACAAGGCGTGTGCGAGGATGGCGGTGCAATTATGCTGATTTCTTGGCCGGGTATTCACGACAGTCTGTACGAAATGATGGATCCCGACGGAAATAATCCCTTTGCACCTCTTCAATTCCATCTCGTTACACACTGTGCTACCGATTTCTTCTTCTACGGTGGCAGTATGGGCGAAGTTGCGCTACCTCTTGATAGCACGTCGAGCAATCCTGCTTTTGATAACGTTAGAGGCTGGGCGATTTCTGATGAAACGATGACGCCCACAGGCCAAGTCATCACAGAGGTGAGCCCCGACCTTTTGCTAGACCCATCAATTTGGCTCAGTATGGAAGGTATGGCGCTCTTGTTCCTGCTGCCCGAAATTAGCGAGGATGTGGGAGAATCTTGGATTGGTGCCATTGTGGCAGACCGCCACTTTGACCCCTCGGTTCTGCCGAGTCTGTTGGCAAGCCCGTTGCCCGTTACCGTGCGCGGCGCGGCGGCAGTCACCTTCCGCTTCGATGCAAAAATGCCTACGGTAGGCGAGCAAGCAACCCTGTTCTTTACAAGCGGTTTGCCTGTTGGAACGACCTTGACATTGATCGATCTTTCCACAGAGTACCCCACGTATTATAACTACGTTGTTACGGCGGACGGCGGAACGCTTACCACGCTTGCGCTTTCGGCATTCACCCTTTCGGGTGGAGGTGCTACTTTTGAGGGCTGCTCTAAAAAGATGATGTTCAATATCTGCTATCCCAACGGTCAGGCGCCTGCGGCTGAGAGCATCAGCATTGGCATCACCGAAACCCCCGCCGATATTGAGCTCTCCTTCACGAGCACCGAAACCAACGAAATAAAGCTGGACGACAAAACAGCCGAGGCTCACGACTCAATTACCGAAACGCTCACCATTCCCGCCCTGAGGGGTCGCGGATACAGAGATAACGATGAGGCAGTCCTTGTTCTTCGCCTGTACGACGAGGCAGGAAGCGTTGTTCCTCTGCCCGCAGGCTTCTTGGTAGAGCCCACCAGCGGAACGCTGAATACCTACTCCGATTTTGCTTACGCTTCGTTGGGCAAGGTCAAGTATCTCAGTCAAGATTTTGTTCTTTCGGGCAAGATGCACCTCGACACGCTGCGCTATCTCGGCTTTGAGGGAAGAGCGGTTTATGAGGTTATCGTTGTGCCCGAGGGCACCGACGTCAAGGGCGCTAACTTTGGCGGTGTAGAAGCAACGGTAGATACCCGTATTTCCTGTAACATCACCGTTGAGGAAACACCCGACGTCCTGTTTAGCGAAAACTACTTTACCGTAGCACCCGGTGACAGCATCACTGTTTCGGCGTGGCTTGATGACATCGATGAGAGCCGCGAAATCGAGCTCTATGTTCTCCAACGTGCAAGAGACGATATGATTTATACCGAATACTGTGCAGATTTGTTGCAGCAGCTTTCCCCCGAGGGAATGCTTGTCCCGATTCCGCTTGACGAAAACGGAAAGGTTCCCGGCACGCTCACAACGGGCGAGGGCACATTCCACGTCTCCGAAACGGCAAAAGAGGGCGTTTACTTTGTTGTGGTTTATTATCACAACAGATATTCTATCTGCACGGTGGTTGTCACCAAGCAATAAACAAATCAAATAAAAGGTGCCGCGAGGGCGGCTCGACGAAAAGAACGGTCGCCCGGCACCTTTCAAAATCTATCTAACAAGAAAAAACAATCTGTAAGAAAAGGAGGGAGACTATGAACGCAATGGCGAAACGGAAGGTTGCGATAGCGGTTATGCTTGTGCTTCTTGTTGTTAGTTTTGTATTTAGTGGCGGAGTCTTTGCTAAGTACGTCTCCACTTCAAATGCCCAACCGAATACCGCAAGAGTGGCAAGGTGGGGCTTTGTTATCTCTGCCAATGCCGATGACCTTTTGGGAAGTGCATACGATGGCGACAGTCTTGACGTCGACGTCGGTGCGGGTTCTCTTGACGTCAACGCCGAGGAAGGTCTTAACGTCCTTGCTCCCGATGCTTCCGGCTCAATGAGTTTTTCTATCAGCGGTACGTCCGAGGTTTTGGCAAGGCTGACCGTTCAAATTGGCGGCTCCGAGATTTTCTTGCAGAAGGGCGAAGAGTTCTATTATCCCATTGTATGGACGCTGAAAAAAGGCGGGGAAGTTCTTGTGAGCGGTCGTCTTACCGACGTGAACGCATACTTTGCCGACGACCCCGCAACCGATGCAAACGAGCTTGAGGTTGAACCCAATACCCATTCCACTTTTGAGGGAGATTACGTTCTTTCTTGGGCTTGGGAATTTACCAATGCAGGTAGTGGCATCACCGACTTGAGCGTCAATGATGCGGATACGTTGCTCGGCTTTGCAGCTATTCCCGAGGGAATGCGTACCGCTGAGCAAACCGCGGCGCTTGCCGAATACACCGCGGGAACAACGCTTTCGCTTTCTATGTCTATTGTTATTGAGCAGATTCAAAAGTAAACAAACCGCAAAAAGAACGGAGGGAACGCAAATGAAAAAGGAAGCCCCAAAGCAGATGCGCTTTGAATGGAAAAAGGTGCTCTCCATACTTCAAAAAGTGCTCTACGTTCTGTTGCTTTTGCTTTGTGCCTTTTTGCTTGTGGTTGTTGTTTGGCTGGCAGTGGATAAGTTCATTGTCAAATCTCCCATCCCGTCGTTTGCGGGATACTCGCTCCTCTCGGTTGAGAGTGGGAGTATGGAAGGGGATGCAGAGGACAGCATTGCCAAAAAGGATTTGATTCTCATTCACAAATCGAAGGATTATCAAATTGGAGATACCATTACCTATTTGAGATCGGGCGATAAGGTTCCAACAACACACCGCATCATCGGCTTTGACGATACAAACGGCGAGCGCGAGTATATTACACGAGGGGATGCAAACGGACTTTCGCAGGATGCCAACGTAACCGAGGATATGATTTTTGGCGAGGTTGTGTTCATCTTTGGCGGTGTTGGTCTCTTCCGCAGTTTTCTTACAGAGGGCGAGGGATACGTGTTCCTCATTACCTTTGCAGTCATACTGATTGCAGGAATTTTTCTTTGGAAGATGGTAGAACAAAAGGAACAGATATCCAACGCGGCAGAGACCCCCAAAGAGGACGTCTCCAAACAAAACGATGCCAACGGGGAAGAATAATCCCCTTGCAAACCCGAATAAAAACAGCCGATGAGGAAAAGAACCTCGTCGGCTGTTTTTTTGACTGTTTGTGCAAAGAAAAAGGAACCACACCCGAGGGTGTGGTTCCGAGAGATTTGAGGGGGGATCAGCCCCAAAATTCGATGGTGTTAATCATTACTCTGTAGCCGGAAGATACGGAGAAGTCAACCGTTTTGGTGGTGGAAGTGTCGATTTCGATTGCCGTGTATGCTCCATTGTTAGAAGCGGTGTTAATTGTTGTTTTTGTGCCATTTACAGTAACTGTTGCGGAATTCGCTTTGTATTGTGCTACATAAATGATAACCTTGGTAACATCAGAACCAACAGTAAACTTGAATGATCCGGCTTTGCTACCGGTGCCCAATTTGAGACAAGAATTACCTTTGGCATCACGCGCATTCTTGTAGATATTGGCTAGATTCGAAAGAGAGAGTGTGTAGCCATTGTTGGTTTCACTATACGAAGATGTGCCAGAACCATCGGAATGGCTCGCAGAGCCGTTTGCGCCCAATGTGAAGGTTGCCAATACTTTGGGAACATTAGGATCTTCTGCATGACATACCGAGCACTCGCCATCTACATAGTTGTGTTCACCGGTTGCATCTACATACGAATCGACATACTCTTCACCGCAGGAACAAGTGTGAGTTGTATAACCCTGTGCAACACAAGTGGGAGCGGTTACTTTGCTAGTGTAGCTATGTGTGTGACCTTCCTCTTGCTCGCAAACAGTGCACTTTCCATCAACAAAGTTGTGTTCACCAGTTGCATCTGTATAGGAATTCTTGTACGAATCTTCGCAGTTCGTGCAAGTGTGAGTTGTATAACCTTGCTCAGCACAAGTGGGAGCAGTTACAACAGCCTCATAATTGTGCTCAAGAGCTGCAACCTCGTCGTCGGTGTGACTGCCGCACTTACACGTGTAGGTGGTGTAGCCAACTTTTCCACAAGTGGGAGCGGTTACAACAATGGAAGTGTATTCGTGTGTTTCTGTATCCTTGTCGGACATGGAGTAGTTAGCAACACATGTAACTTCAATCTTGCTCAATCTCCATTGGGCAGATCCTTTGAAGGTGATAGAATCAGCCGCTTCTTTAAGGGTAATGGTTACAGCAGTGCCATTGGTTGTGATAGTAGCATTTTCGAGACTCGAGAGGTCAAGTACATAGCTAGATTGACATGTAATAACCACTTTGGTTATATTTTGTCCGGTAATGGTTACGCTGCTATTTGCGTATACTCTGTAATGATCGCTGTCACTAGTTCTAATAGCAGTTGAGCCTTTTGTATTTGTGAATGTAATACCATTACTTGTCCAAGAAATAGTGTTGGTTCCCGTAGTACCCTTGTTAGCATAAATGTTCATGCTTGTTGTCGTTTCTACAGAGAGCTTTTGACCGCAATCACAAGCACCGCAAACAAAGGTGTGACCGGTTGCATCAACAGTAACGGTCTCTCTCGAAATTTCATAACCGCATTCGGAACACTTAACAACAAGGTCATAGCTGCCGTTATTTGCACAACCGGCTGCTACTTCGTTTTCCACAACCGCCTCACCATCGGTGTGACCGGTTTCAGGAACTTCGTCAGCTACGCGAGAGTCGCCGCAATCGCAGGTGTAGGTGGTGTAACCTTTTTCGGTGCAGGTAGGAGCAGTTACAACTTTTTCATAAGTGTGTACGTGGTCGAGAGCATCACAAACTGTACATTTGCCATCAGCAAAGGTGTGTTCGCCGGTTGCTTCTGTTGTATCAGCGGTGTAAGAATAGCCGCAGTTATTGGCGCAAGTGTAGGTGGTGTAGCCTTCATCAATGCAAGTGGGAGGGGTTACAACGCCTTCTCCATACGTATGACCGGTTGCTCCGACTGTGTTATCGGTGTACGAGTGGTCACAGTTATTAGTGCAGGTGTAGGTGGTGTAACCGTCTTCGGTACAAGTAGGATTGGTTACAGCGCCTTCACCGTAGGTGTGTCCGGTTGCGGGGATAACTTCACCCTTTACTTTTTCGCACTCCGTGCAAGTTCTAGTGATAGAACCATCTACGGTGCAGGTTGCGTCTTTGGTAACTTCATTGTATTGGTGATCGCAATCGTATTCACTAACAGAACTGAACACAATAGCATTAACCATTGCTCTGTAACCACCGGAAAGGGTTGTAAGAGTAACTGTCTTTGTGGAAGTTGTATCAACTTCAATCGCGGTGTAGTTACCGGCGTTGGATTGAGAACTGATTGTGTGGTTTTTGTTGTTTACGCTTATCTTTGCAGTTTCTGCTTTGTATCCTGCAATGTAGATGATAACTTTGGTTACATTGTTCGGAACAGTAAAGGAGAATTTACCGGCAGCCGAACCTGTACCAAGTTTCAAACAAGAGTTGCCTTTTTCATCGCGAGCACTTCCGTAAACTTTGCTCATGCCCGAAAGTGTGAGTGTGTAGTCGCCGACTGTGTAGGACGTATCTTCTTTGAGTTCGGTGCCATCATAATGGCTTGTCGAACCATTTGCACCAAATTCAAATTTTTCTTCTTTGATGACTTGGTTAGCATGACAACCGTCTCTGTCGCACTCATCGTCTACAAAGTTGTGACCAAGTTTAGAGCCTTCATCGGTTACTGTCTTTGTTTCTTCACATCTATCGCACTTAGCGGTCTTGGTGCCGTCCTCGGTGCAGGTAGCGTCTTTGTTAGAAACGTAGTTTGTGAAGGAGTGATCGAGTGCAGAACCTTCATCGGCTATTGTCTTTGTTTCTTCACATCTATCGCACTTAGCGGTCTGGGTGCCGTCTTCGGTGCAGGTAGCGTCTTTGTTAGAAACGTAGTTTGTGAAGGAGTGATCAAGCGCATCGGTGTAACTATCAACGTAGGTGTCACCGCATACGCAAGTGTTGGTGGTGTAGCCGCCATCTTCGCAGTTGGGAGCTGTTACAACTTTATTGTAATTGTGTTGGCTTACCGTGTAGGAGTTGGTTTCTTCATCATAAATGGAGTGGTAACCGTCTGCTACTTTGTTAGCGAGGGCCTTGCCATCGTTTGTATTGTTAACGGGGTCGTAGTTTACGAACTCGCCTCCGAAAACGTTGATTTCGCCAAAGTATTTAGCATCAATGGTTTCGTCGATGTCGAGAACGTACCAAGTTCCTTTCCAGGTTTCTGCAGCTTCGAACTTGCCGCCGTAAATGTTAACGACGCCGTTTCTTGTAGTGGCAATAACTGCACCGTAGGAAGCAGAGTAATAATAACCGCCATTGATGTTTACAATTGCGCCATCGGTAGAGGACACAACAGAGTTGGTTCCGCTACCTGTGCCGCTCTTCATAGAGCCCTCACCGTTAATGGTAACTACGGTTCCGGTACCCTTTGCCCAAAGAACTTCAACAACGCCGTTTTCGTCAACCCAATCAGCGGTAATGGTGTAGCCGCCAAGGTTAATGACAACTTCTTTGCCTTCAATTTCAATTGCGCTTGTGAGTTTAATGTTAGCGGTAAGGACTACGTTGTAGCCTGCCTTGAGAACTTCATTGATGTCGTTCTCGGTTGCAACTTCGATACCGTTTTCGTCTGCTTCAACAGTCTCTCTCGTTTCTACGCATCCGCAGGTGTCAACGTGGTAGAGCACACCGTCGATGAATTTGTATTCCTTGACTTCGGTATGGCCGGTTGCGGGAATTTCTACGTAAGAAGTATAATCGCAGTTTTCGCAGGTTTGGTAAGCTTCCCAACCCTTATCGGTGCAGGTAGGAGCTTGTGCTTCGTGGTCGATGTATGCGTGATCGGTTGCGGGGATATCTTGCTTGGTGGAATAATCGCAACGAGAGCAGGTTTGGTAAGCTTCCCAACCCTTATTGGTGCAAGTGGGAGCTTGTGCTTCGTGGTCAACATAGGCGTGTCCAAGCTTGGAAACCTCTACGGTGCCAGAAACACCACACAAGCAGGTACCGGAGTTTGTACCGGTTTCGGTACAAGTGGGGGCTTCTACTACGGTTACGTTAATTGTAAAGGCGTGTACGTGACCGGTATCTGTTGCGTTACAAACGACACAAACTTTGTTTTCGTTAAACTGGTGATCAACCAGAGACATAGTTGCTGTTTGGCTGTAATCGCAGTTTTCACATTCAATAAGCTTTTCGCCATTTACAACGCAGGTAGAAGGTGTGATTACGGTTTCCTTGTAAACGTGTTCGGCCTTGTCGGTTGTTATGGTTTCTCTCGAAAGTTGTTCTGTACAAACAGAGCAGTAAATTACGCTATCGTAGCTACCTTCCTTGGTGCAGGTAGCGTCAACTTCATTTTCTACAACAGCTTGGGCAGGGGTGTGGTTGAGTTTGCCGACTGTTTCGGTTTTTCTCGAAATTTGTTCTGTACAAACAGAGCAGTAAACTACGCTATCGTAGCTGCCTTCCTTGGTGCAGGAAGCGGGAACTTCGTTTTCTTTTACTGCCTCAGCGGGGGTGTGGTTGAGTTTGCCGACTGTTTCGGTTTTTCTCGAAATTTGTTCTGTACAAACAGAGCAGTAAACTACGCTGTCGTAGCTGCCTTCCTTGGTGCAGGAAGCGGGAACTTCGTTCTCTTTTACTGCTTGGGCAGGAGTGTGATCGGGTTTGTCGACTGTTATGGTTTCTCTCGAAAGTTGTTCTGTACAAACAGAGCAGTAAACTACGCTATCGTAGCTGCCTTCCTTGGCGCAGGTGGCGGGAACTTCGTTCTCTTTTACTGCTTGGGCAGGGGTGTGATCGAGTTTTTCGGTTGTTATGGTTTCTCTCGAAATTTGTTCTGTGCAAACAGAGCAGTAAACTACGCTATCGTAGCTGCCTTCCTTGGCGCAGGTGGCGGGAACTTCGTTTTCTCTTACTGCTTCGGCAGGGGTGTGGTTGGTTGCAGGAATTGTAGTGCCCTCGTTGACGGTTTCGCCACATTTCGAGCAAACTGTATCGCCGGTGTATCCATCGGTGGTGCAGGTAGCGTCAGCGGCATTTTCAACAACCGTTTCTTTGTGGAGGCATTTTTCAACTTCGGAGTAAACTGTGATGCTGCTAGCACGAGCTTGTGCGCCCATGGTGAGAGTAATGCTATCTGTAGGCTTGGCGAAAACGATGGTAACGGTAGTGCCGTCTACGGTTATGGTTGCGCCATCAACGGTGTCCTTCCAACCGTCGACATAGCTCGATGTGGCTTTGATTACGATCTTTGTCATGCCGGGGAAAGCAATGGTTACCGAGGTGCCCTTATAGAAACGAGCGGGGTTACTGTAATCACCAATGTTACTTTGGGCGTTGCCTTTAACGTTGGTTACGGTAATGCCGTTTTGAGCCCAAATCTGTTGGCTGGTGGAGTAGTCGAGGCGGTTGGTCTTATCAGCAAAGCTGATGGTTGCATCTGTAACGATAGTTTCGACCTTTTCGCACGCGGTGCATTGGCCGTTCTCATAATTGTGAGCAATTACGGGGAGCGAGGTTGTTTTGCTGTGACCGCATTCGGAGCACAATTCGGTAACAGAACCGGGAGTTGTGCAAGTTGCATTTACTCTTTCTGTCTCGGTGTAGGTGTGTTTGCAGAGTTCGGTCATCCAACCATCTATCATTTGTGCTTTTCCACTATGCTGTCCAAGAACGCCGTAAACGGTGATCTTATCACCAACGGCGGGTTTTACTGTCATAGCATCATAACGGGTATCGCCGGTTTCGCTGTAAACGCCGTAAACAATGATGGTGTTGGTTCCGTCCGTAATGTACATGTTACCGAAAGTGGTGTTGTAAATTTCAGTAATGATACCGGTCAGATAGTATTTTCCTGTTGTGGGAGTTTCAGAACTGTACAATTTGCTCAAAGTGATTGCTTGCGCAATGGTGAGGGCAGAGTCAGCTTGAGGGGGAACGATGGTCGAACAAACGTCGCACTTGTAATCGGCTTCATAACCGGTGTGCTCGAGTTTGTCGATTGCTTTGGTCTCTCTCGAAATTTCCTTGGTTTTACATACAGAACAGTAAACAACGAGGTCGTAGCTGCCTTCTTTGGAGCAGGTGGCGGGAACTTCGTTTTCTCTTACTGCTTCAGCGGGGGTGTGAGCGATAGTGTCAACGTCTCTTGTTTCGAAATGATTGCAATTTTCGCACTTGCTGGTTTCTACACCCTTTGTTGTGCAAGTGGGATCGGTGGTCACTGCCCATGCACCCATAGTGTGAGCAAGTTTGTCGATTGTTTTGGTTTCTCTCGAAATTTGTTCTGTACAAACAGAGCAGTAAACAACGCTTTCGTAGCTACCTTCTTTGGAGCAAGTAGCACCTACTTCATTTTCTTTTACTGCCTCGGCGGGGGTATGGGTGTTGGGGACTTTACTATCTACGTAAGAGTCGCCACATGCACAGGTGTGGGTGGTATAGCCTTCTGCGGTGCAGGTGGGGGGCGTTACAACGGATTCGTATGTGTGTTGGTGACCGTCGTTTACGGAACCGCAATCAACGCAGATATCATCGTCGTTATAGTTGTGGTCCGCTGTGGGAATGTCAACAGTCTCCTCGTAATCGCAAACTGTGCACTCACGGGTCTTTGTGCCTTTTTCTTTGCAAGTGGAATCTTTTACGATGTCCCATCCGCTCATAACGTGCTCGGCTTTTTCGGTCGTTTTCGATTCTCTCGAAATTTCATAACCGCACACAGAGCATTTAACAACGAGGTCGTAGCTACCGGCTGCGATACAAGTAGCTTCAACTTCGTTTTCTTTTACTGCAGTTGCAGGGGTGTGATTGAGTTTTTCGGTTGTTTTGGTTTCTCTCGAAATTTCATAACCGCACTCGGAGCATTTAATGACGAGGTCGTAGTTGCCCTCGGTGGAGCAGGTAGCACCAACTTCGTTTTCTTTTACTGCCTCTGCGGGGGTGTGATCAAGTCTGCCGATTGTTTTGGTTTCTCTCGAAAGTTCGTCGCCGCACTTAGAGCAGTAAACAACGCTTTCGTAGCTGCCCTCGGTAGAGCAGGTAGCACCAACTTCGTTTTCTCTTACCGCCTCAGCACCGGTGTGCTGGCAGGAGGGGGTTTCTGCTTCGCCTAAGTAGATAATCTCGATGGAAGAGATTCTGGCTTGACCATTGGTTGCGGTGCCTGTGTTTCCAACACTAAGAGTTACGGAATTGCCGTTTACAGAAACAATATCACCGGATTTAATGGGGGTTTCGCCTTGCAAAAGGGTGCCGGTATTTTGAGATTTATAAATGATTTTTACAGAAACGATTGTCTTTCCGTCAGCGGCGGCAATAGTAATGGAGCCACCGTCGGTTTGATAGATTCTCCAATCGTTGCCGTTTGTGTAATATTTACCGGTATAGGTGTTGTTCTTGGACGTAGCTGCGGTAATGGTAATGTTTTTGTCCGCAATGATGGACAGATACTTTGTTTCGTTTTGCCAACCATTTTCCGTTGCATAGTCAGCGATGGAAACAGTAACTTTGTTTTCCACGGGCTCCGGAAGATCGGGGTCTACTTCGGGCTCGGTAGTGGGCTCGGTAACCTCGGGTTCGGTTGTGGGCTCGGTAACCTCGGGTTCGGTTGTGGGCTCGGTAACTTCGGGCTCGGTAACTTCGGGCTCGGTAACCTCGGGGTCGGTAACCTCGGGGTCGGTAACCTCGGGCTCGGTAGTGGGCTCGGTAACTTCGGGCTCGGTAACCTCGGGATCGGTAACCTCGGGTTCGGTAACTTCAGGCTCGGTAACCTCGGGGTCTGTACCGGGAACGGTTACAGGCTCGGTCGCGGGCTCCGTTGTGGGCTCGTCCGTTACAACAGGTGTTTCTTCGGGGGTTGTTTGATCCCCAAGATCACTTGTAACTTCGTTGCTGGTGGTTGGGCCATCCAAGTACGGCGTTTTGTCCAGAACACTCTTGCAAGATGCCATGTTCATCAGGATCATAACCGTCAGGGAAAGCACAACAAGAACTTTGAACAGTCTTTTCATTTTTCACCCTCCAGAAAATGAATGATTTTTTCCAAATATTGTCTCTTTGGACTCTATTCGACATCTTATAGTATAACACCAATTTTTTACTTTGTAAAGGGCATTTTAGATTTTTCTGTTTAATAGAATATATCCAATAAATATATTATAAGAAAAACACATAGCAAACGGGCTTTTTGCTGAAAAAAACACCTTATGCCTTGACAGTTTTGTTGGGGATGTGATAAAATAGGGTTGAAAAATCATTTTGGTTTGGCAACTCGCGCAAAAATGATACACAAAACAGACGGAGGAACAAAAAATGAAGACCTTGCTGATATTGGTTGACGGTATGCGCCCCGACGCTTTGGCAAATTGCAAAGCCGCACAAAAGGTGATGGAGAGGTCGGTTTACACCTTGAACGCACAAACGGTTATGCCGTCGGTTACGCTTCCTTGCCATATGTCGCTCTTTTTTAGTATGTTACCCGAGCGACACGGAACAAAAAGCAACACCTACACACCGCCAAACCGTCTTGTTTTGAGCCTTTTGGATGTTTTTGCTATTGAAAAAAAGGACGTTGCAACCTTTTACAGTTGGGGACAGCTACGTGATATTTGTCACCCTGCATCGCTCAATTATTCCTTGCTGATTAAGGGTGGAAAATTCGGATACGACAAGGCAAACGACCGCCTGACCGATGCCGCCATTGGCTACATTACCGAAAATAACACCGATTTGACCTTCCTCTACCTTGGCTATCCCGATGAGGCGGGGCACCTGAACGGTTGGATGAGCGAGGAATATATGCAATCCCTTGAGAACAGTTGGGAGAACATTGCGCGCATCATCGGTGCACTTCCCAAGGATTATGCGGTTATTATTACCGCCGACCACGGCGGACACGACTACACGCACGGCACGGAGCTCCCCGAGGATATGACCATTCCGCTCATCTTCGCGGGCGCGGAGCGCGAACTGATTGGAAATCTCGATGACGTCAGCATTATGGATATTGCCCCCACCGTCGTCGCTCTTGCAGGCATTGCACCCAACTCCGATTGGGAAGGAAAGAGTTTGTTGGTGTGATGCTTGCACCGCAGATAACTTTGTTGGAAAAAAGTTATCTAAAATCAAGAAAAATTCAGTCCGCTAAAATACGCTATTGACATTTTTTGCAAATGGCGGTATAATAAAAGCAAGGGAGAAAATCCCGAATTTATTCTAAGGAGTACATATTATGAACAGAGCAGAATTGAAAGCACAGGCAAAAGCCCAAATCAAAAACAAGATCGGTATTTTGTTTTTAATTACTTTGATTTTTGGCGCTATTTCTTTTGCGGCAGGCATTTTGGCAGGATGTATTCCCGGCGTAGGTCTTGTCGTTACAATCGTCGTTACCCCGGCACTTTCCCTTAGCCTTGTTCGCGTTTACCTAATGGTTGTTCGCGGTGGTATGCCCACTGCAAAGGATTCCTTTTCCGGCTTTGATGATTTCTTCAGCGCCTTTAAAGTAACTCTTTTGGTCGGTCTCTACACATTCCTTTGGTCTTTGCTCTTCATCATTCCCGGCATCATTAAGAGCTATGCTTACTCGATGTCCCTGTTCGTTCTTGCCGACAACAAGGGCAAGAGCGCAAGAGAATGTATCAAAGAATCTATGGCGATGACCGACGGACACAAGATGGATCTCTTCGTTCTCGATCTTTCCTTCATCGGCTGGATGTTCCTTGGCGCACTGACCTGCGGCATTGCTTACATTTGGGTAGTTCCTTATATGAGCGCAACAAGAGCAAACGCTTATGAAAGCCTCAAGCCTGTAATGGAAGTTCCTTTTGAAAATGCAGAAAGCACAGAGGAATACGTTGGTGAGGATAATCCCGAAGATGCACAATAAAGCAAAATAAAGAAAAAGGACGGACTCACGATTCAATGTCATTAAGTTAAGGAAAATCGAGCCTATTAACTGTTTTTAGCGGAGGGTATATTGGCATCATTCCAACAAACGAGAAATAACAAATAAACGATTATGAGATGTGCTTATGGCTACTTCAAGTATTTTTGCCCACGTTGAAATAACCGATCAGGAAAAAGCAGAACAGTTTGTTGCTGCTTTGGAAGAGGCTATGAAGATGTTAAAGATCGATCCCTCTGAACGAGAAATGTATAAACAGCTTGTTGAACAAATCCAGGCTGAAAACAAAGAATAAGTTGTATCAAAATATTTTGGGACTATCTCTTGTAGATAGACCTTTTTCTTGTTTTCAAAATTATTTAGTTCTGTCATGTTTTCGTTTTGAAG
>JAZOVV010000016.1:0-6848 GCA_045658925.1 Eubacteriales bacterium | reverse complement strand
TGTGGTTATGTAGATGACAACCACGAGCACTCCATCGTAGAAGGCGTATGCGAATACTGTGACTACGAATTCGAAGCAATCGCAGTTCCTTCCACCTTTGATAACGACAATGATGGCAACGTAGACGTATTCTACTTCTCCCCCGCTCTTCCCGAAGAGTTCACCGGCGAAGGCGTAATCTGGCTGGATGCATTCAATGGCTCCACCGGTAACCACATGACATACGACGAAATCGGCGCAGGTTCCGGTTCTCTTCCTTATCCTCACGTATACTGCTATGACGCTACCGCTACCGACTCTATCGCTTTCACTATCACCGTAGAGAAAGCTGGTCTGTACAACGTAGCAGCTCACTACAGAATTAAGGACCAAAAGGTTCGCGGCGCTAAGTTCATTGCTAACGAAGGCACCGAGTTCGAATATGCAATCAACCACACCTACGGTTGGGCAACCGCTGACGAAGCATACGAAGTTCGTAACAACGACTTCCTTATCGGCGCTTACATGACCGGTATCGTACTTCCTCTCCAAGCAGGCGAAAACACTATCACCATCCGCGTAGCTGATGGCATTGCAAAGAGCCAACACTTCAGAGATCTGTACATCGTTTGGGCAGCAGACCTTCCCGAAGTTGAAGAGCCCGGAACTCCTGTAGAGCCTGAAGGTCCCGCAACTCTCACTGTTGAAGATGCTATCGCTCTTGGTATCACCTATGAGAAGAATGCTTACAGCGAAGAGTTCTACTATGTAACTGTTAACCTCAATCAACAAGTTAACCCCAACGGCTTTGCAAGAGGCAACCTTGGCGGCGACCTCATTCTGAGTGTTGCAGGTGGCTACCTCACCGGTGATGCTGAAGGCTCCATTCACTTGAACGACACTGTTACCTTCAAGGCACAAGTTGGTTGCGTAAACTCCGCTACCACCTCTTCCGGCAAGGAAGCTCGTCTCTTCAACGTTGAAGTTGTTGAAGTTAACTGCCCTCACCTGACCGTTGAAGAAGCAATCGCTCTTGGTATCACCTATGAGAAGAATGCTTACAGCGAAGAGTTCTACTATGTAACCGTTACTCTCAACCAACAAGTTAACCCCAACGGCTTTGCAAGAGGCAACCTCGGCGGCGACCTCATTCTGAGTGTTGCAGGTGGCTACCTCACCGGTGATGCTGAAGGCACTATCGCAGTAGGCGACACTGTTACCTACAAGGCACAAGTTGGTTGCGTAAACTCCGCTACCACCTCTTCCGGCAAGGAAGCTCGTCTCTTTAACGTTGAAGTTATCGAGATCGTAAAAGCTCCCGTAGAGGAGACTCCCGCAGCTTGATTTAACTCTTAAAAGTTAATAAACTTGCAAAAAGCAAGGCAACGGCTCTGCCGTTGCCTTGCCCTTTTTGTTTAAAAATCAGCGTTTTTTGATATACGTATTGCAAATTCGCTATTGAAAATATGCAAAAAGTGTGGTATAATAAAGATAATGGGAAACTATACCAATAAATTAAAAGAAAAAACGTGAGGTATTTTATGCGTAAAAAGCCGACTATCGCCCTGATGTACGATTTTGACAAAACCCTGTGCGATCAGGATATGCAAAACTACACCTTCATTCCCAACCTGGGAATGACCCCCTCCGAGTTTTGGGGTAGGGTAGAAAGTTATCGAACCAAGAACTACATGGAAGGTATTCTTGGCTACCTTTATTGCTCCGTGAAAATGTGCGAAGAAAAGGGAATTGACGTCACAAAGGAATATTTGCGCTCCACGGGTAAGGATATTCGCTTCTACAAGGGCGTTCTCAACTGGTTCGAGCGCATCAATCTCTTTGGCGAATCTATCGGTGTTAACATCGAGCACTACGTTATTTCCAGCGGCATTAAGGAAATTATCGAGGGTAGTGAGATTAGCAACCGCTTTAAAAAAATCTTTGCCTGCCAATATCATTTTGATGAAGATGGCAAGGCAATTTGGCCCAAAATTGCCATTAACTATACGCAAAAAACGCAATACGTGTTCCGTATTTCCAAGGGCGTATACGACGAAACCGAAAACAAAAAGGTAAACGATAAGGTTCGCGAACGCGAAATTCCCTATCACAATATGATTTATTTTGGCGACGGTATTACCGACATTCCTTGCATGACGCTCATCAAAAAGCAGGGCGGTGTTTCGATTGCCGTTTATCAAAAGGGTGAAAAGAACAAGGTTACCGACCTGCTTCTCGACGACCGTGTAAACTATATTTGCTCTGCCGATTACCAAGAGGGCGGAGATTTGGATTCCTTAGTCAAGTGCATCATTCAAGAAAAAGCACTCGCGCACAAGCTCCAACTCAAGCAAAGAGAGCAACGCCGCCGCGAGTCGAAAAAGCAAAATTTCCCCACGTAAGAGCAGAGGAGAAAGCAATGGAGCTTTGGGATCTTTATACCAAGGACCGCGAAAGAACCGGCAAAACGATGGTGCGCGGGGCAAAACATCCCGAGGGATTTTACCGTTTGGCGGTACACGTGTGCATTTTTAACAGTTGCGGGCAAATGCTCATTCAACGGCGACAGCTCACCAAATTCGGCTGGCCCGGACTGTGGGATATGACCGCAAGCGGAAGTGCCATAGCCGGGGAAAGCAGCGGCGATGCCGCCGAGCGTGAGATGCGCGAGGAATTGGGTTTATCCATACCGTTTGCCAATTTGCGTCCTGCTCTGACCGTTCATTGGCCTGAGGGCTTTGGCGACATCTATCTGATAGAGCGTGACGTTGATATCAACGCGGTCACTCTGCAAACCGAGGAAGTCATAGCCGTCAAATGGGCGGACGAAGCAGAAATTATGGCGATGATTGACAGGGAAGAATTCATTCCGTATTACAAGGATTTCATAGGCCTTCTCTTTTATTTGCGCAACAAGAGCACGCTGCACACCTCGCCCGATTTAACAAGAAAATAATAGTAAAAAAGCCGACCGATTCAAGAGAATCGTCCTGCTTTTTTACTACATGGTGTTCGTTTTTAAGGCTTACACGTGCCACAAGGAATGTATCCTTTTTGAATCATTTCCTCACGCGTAGCGGTGTAATATATTTTGTTTTCTTCTTTCATGTTGGAAACATGGCGGCAATCGGGTTCGTGGAATGTTTTGCTGCTTTTGTTTGCAATATAGTCGCATTCGGGTGTTACTTCAGGTGCGGGCGGCGCTGTGGTCTCTTCGTTTTCGAGGCGGCTATTGCCGGTTGCATAGTCGATTTTTACGCCGGGCTGCACGTTGTAAACAAAAACGTTAAAGCAAATGCCGTCGCCGTTATCCTCTACCGACCAAGCCTCCATCAAAACACCGCGAGCTACGAGCTCGTTGCCAACAAATACGGGGGTGACGCGATAGAGCACGTGGTTGTTTGTTTCCTTGATGTAGTCGGCAATCATGTTTTCAAAGGGGAGCATGCCAAGTTGGTTGAAGAAACGTGTACCTGTAATGAGGTTTTGCTTGTTGTCGTCCTCGCCCGTCAGCTGCCAGCCAATGAGGTGAGAGCGATTGTAAAGATACTGTAAGTTAAGACTATCATAGGTTGCTTGCACCCAACCGGTGGGATTTGTATGGAGATCACCGCGTGTGCCGGTGGGCATCAAATCCTTTCCAATGCAAGCCGTTGCAATGCCGCAGCGACCGAGGCTATCCAAAACGGAGTAATGTTCGTAAGAGATTGTAGTATAATCTTCGTTTTTGAAATAAGGAACGTTACCGTTGATTTCGGCATATTTGTTTCCGGAGTAGGCAGGAATATTGTAGTCTTTGAATTCCTCGGGAATGTCCTCTTCCGGCGGTGTGGCGGTGGTTCCCTCGGGCTCGGGAATGGTAAGGTCGGGCTCCGGGTTGGTTACCTTGGGAGTGGTTTCTTCGGGGGTGGTCTCTTCCGGAGTGGTTACTTCGGGAGCAGTTGTTTCGGGAGTGGTCTCTGCGGGAGTATTTTCCTCGGGCGTTGAGCCTTTCGGTGTTGTTGCCTCTGCTGAGGGCTCCTCTGTGGTGACATTGGCGGGCGTTGTTTGGGTGGCGGTTGTTTCTTGTGTACTTGTAAGAGCGTCGAGGCTGTTCAACAAATCGCACGAGGCGAAGAGCGTGGAAAGAGCCAATAAGAGTGCCAAGAGCGCTATGCGAGCGCGATAAGAGAGTTTCATTTTTTCCAAACCTCCTTTGTAATGTTATCGTGCGAAGAGCCGACGAATTCGTCGGTCTCAATTAGAGAAAATGCCGACGTGTCGCAAGTAAAGTGCACATCCGAGGGGTAAAGACGGTTCCAACGGTAGATGAGAAGCTCATTTGTGCCGTCAAGGCTTTGGGGCAGGGGGGTATCCTCCACAAAGCAAAAGTCGTCGTCGCCTGCGGCGGTGACAGGGTCTTGTGCGACGCGCAAAGAGGGGCAATCCTCGCCAAACAGAGGCGCGGAATAGGGGCTGACCCACAGGGGTGTGTTCCCAACGTGGTTTATCATATCGGCGATGAGAACGCGGTCTCGGCTTTGCCGACGGTGATTGAACATCATACCGCCATCATCGCTCAAGCAAACAATCAGCTTCACGGAATCCCTCCTTTGCAAGGTTTTTGTGCGTATTTTATTATAACACATTCTTTGTCAAAAAGCAACTCTTTTGTCAAAAATGAAAGAGATTTGCAAAAAATCATTTTCCGCTTGACATTTTTTCTTTTTTGTGTTATAATAATCTTCGCAATAGCGAAGAAATTGTTTTCGCAATAGCGAAGAATAAAACCTGCTTTTCCAAAAGCTGAAAGGAGAGGGAGAATGAAGTTTTTGAAAATTGAAGAAATTGCCGCCAAATGGGGCATTTCCCCTCGTGCGGTTCAGCTTTTGTGCAAGGAAGGCAAAATTGCCGGTGCCGAGCGCTTTGGGCGTGCGTGGATGATTCCCGCGGATGCGGTTCGTCCCATCGACCGTCGCACCAAAGAGGGCAGGGTTCTCGACGAGGAGAATCAACCTCTGCCGCGCAACACGCCGGTATTGTATATGACAGACCTATACAGCACTCCGGGTACAGCAGACGAGGCGTCGCAGCAGCTTGCCAACCACCGCGAGGCGCAGGTGCTTTTTGAGGCAGAGGTTGCCTATGCGCGCGGAGAGATTGACAAGGTTTATGCCAGTGCCAACTATCTGCTTGGCAAGCACTCAAGCTTTTATGCGGTTATTTCCGCGGGTATTCTTTTGGCACAGTGTGCTATTTGGCGAGGCGATATTGAAATGTGGCGCGCGGCAAAAATGCATATTTCCGAAGCCCCCGCGCAAACCGACCTCGACCGCGACATTATGCTGTTCGCCATTTGTGCGGTCGATATTATGCTCTATGACGTTACAGACTTCCCCGATTGGTTCCGTATGGGGTGTTTTGAGCCCTTACACAAGGATGCTTTCCCCGCAGCGCGCGTTTATTACGCGAAATATCTGTATGCCATTGCATACGGTGTTGCAACGGGTGAGTTTTTGCTTGAAGGAATGGAAGGGCTTTCTCTGATGCGTGTTCTTTCCAACACCATTGAGCCTATGGTGTCGCAGGCAACGGTCGACCGTTCCTTGGCTTCCGAAATTTATCTGCGCCTGAGCTGTGCGGCGTTATACCACAACAGTGGCGACAATGAGCAAGCCATTCGTCACATCGACCGCGCCATTGCTCTGGCTTTACCCGATAAGCTTTACGGCATCCTTTCGGAACACTGTCGCGTAATGGATTCCTTAATGGAGCAACGCCTATCGGTTATCGCCCCCGACGTATGGAAAGAGGTTAAATCGCTCTATCACACCTACAACGAGGGATGGTCGTATTTGAGCGGAAGCGCGCGCGGCAAGACAATCGCAACCACGCTCTCCGCCAAGGAGAGAGAGGTTGCAAAGCTTGCGGCATTTGGAATGAGCAATGCACAAATTGCCGAAAAATTGCATATGTCGGTGTCGGTCGTCAAGCAGGCCATTCGTGTAACCAGCGAAAAAACCGGTATGTCGCGCCGCGAATTTGCAAAGATTCTTTAATAGCTTGCTTTGAGTTTTAGATAAAAAAGAAATCTGTTATATATCCAAATCCTTGAAAAAAAGACATAAAACCGTGAAAAAATAAGAACTAAAAAAGTGATTTTAGGTAATACCGCAAAAGGGAAATGTTTGCTATACTATTGGTGCGGGCGAGAAAGTGGACGTTCGAGCCCCCAAGGCGCAGTCGTGTAAAGAGTTTTTGGTGTTTTCTTTGCACGACGCGCCGCCGAGAAAGCGTTTTACCCTTTCACGAAAAATCGGCGTTATATAGAGGGACTGTTTTCACCCAACAGCCCCGTCATAAAAACCCCGGATTGTTTTTTTCACCCTTTCACACAATCCCGGGGTTTATTTTTTACCTAAAATTAAGGAAAGGAGACCGTAGATGTTAAAGCGACTGAAACGCAACCGACAAGAAGAAAACATCCCAAAAGAGGGAGACCTCTATGCGCGCATTGAGCACGCAGGACGCACGTTTGACCTATACTATGGATACTATGAAGAGTGTGACCGCCAAAACCCGTTGGTGCGACCGGTTCCGCTTTACCCCGATTTTACGGTAAATCCGCAATACGATAACGAAGGGCATCCCTTTGCAACCGAAATGCAGGACGTTTGCCTCTACTACGTAGGAAATATGAGAGATGACGGATGCTATGGATGTGAGCACTACCGTCGTGTAATCGACTTTATCGGAGTTTGCACCTGTGCGGTGCGCCGCAAAAAGCCACAATAACAAATTTGCTTCGGCACGCAAAACGTTGGCAACCAATTTTCGTTGCCGCCGGCTTTGTTCGTTTTATTTTTCTTTTTCAATGGGATATTTTGGCT
>JAZOVV010000015.1:0-10088 GCA_045658925.1 Eubacteriales bacterium | reverse complement strand
ACAAACGCCCTTTCAAGGGCGGCAAAAGTGGCAAAGGCAATAGGCTTGAGTATACGAAAGCCAGCGGCTTGAGCCGCTGGCCGGTAGTATTGGGCTTTTAGCCCTTGTGCATACCACCCGTTTGACGGGTGGTTATGATTTGAAAGCCATTTTTGAAGAGAGAAGAATAGAGAGATTGGCGAAATCAGGAAAAAAAGACTTGACAACCGGCGGTTGATTTGTTATAATATCAATAGTTGACTTTATCTGTTTTTAGGAGAGAAAACGATGAAAACGTTCACCAAAATTTTAATTTGTTTGTTGGCTTTGTGTATGTTTTTGCCCGCTATGGCGTCCTGTAGCAAAAAGAACAAAAAGCCGACCGGTAACAAAAAGCCTTCGAGCAGCGTGTCAGGTTCAAACAATGGCGTTGTTATGCCCGAAATTATTGATATGGACGGTTACACATACAGGGCATACGTCCGCGATTTTGCAGGCGATGAATTGGCCGATCAGCTGGAAAGCGGAAACAACCTTTACAAATGCATCGACTTTTGGATCGATGAGGCAAACTGCGAGCAAGACGTTATCTCTTTTGCGGTTTACACCAGAAACGGCCGCATCGAAGACGACTATAATTGCAAAATTCGTCAAGTTGCTTCCAACGGCAAACAGCTTGAACAGTTAAAAATGTATTATACCAACGGGGACACGTTTGATTTAACAATCCTTTCTGCAAAGCCCGCGGCACAGGCAGCCACACAACATTTGTTGAGAGACCTCAACCAAGTGACCTATGCCGACCTGACGCACGCATCCTTTGACCAAAACTCCATCAAAGAGCTCTCCATCGACAAAAAGCTTTACTTCATCAGCGGAGATATGAACATCTCCACCCTCGAGGTTGCGGGCCTTTCGCTCGTCAATATGGACTTTTACGAGGATATGAAGGATAGCATTGTAAACGACCTGTTTGGCGGAGACCAGATGTACTCCAATATCTACAACCTCGTTACCGCCAAAAAGTGGACAATGGACACGTTGTTGAAAATTGCCGAAAAAGCGAACATTGACGTCAACAAAGAGGACGGTGACGACCTGAGCGTTATTGATAAGGGCGACACAATGGGTTACCATCAGTATTTCTACTCCACAATATGGTATTTTTATTCCTCGGGCGGACGCATCACCGCCAAAGATGAGCAGGATATTCCCGTGGTGACCATTCATCAGGACCAAAACCAAACCGTAGCCAACTACCTCTACGACCATTTTAACCACGTTGTTTCCAAACCGTGGATTCCGCGTGCAATGTCTAAAACACTTGACCAAAACTTCCTTACGGGGCAGCTGTTGTTTATGGATTGCTCGCTGTTTGAAATCAGAACCGAAATTTATCCCTTTGCCGAGATCGAGTACGGCATTTTGCCTTGCCCGATTTACGAGGAAGGACAGGACTACCACAGTGTTATTTATTTTAACAACTGGGCGCACCTGTGGTCAATTCCCAATATGGTAGAGGATCTCGAAATGGCAGAGCGTATGTTGGAAATTATGGCTGCATATTCCAGCTTGAGCGACTCTACCATGAACGCGTATTACGAGAGAACCATCTACCTCAACGCGGCTCCCGATAACGGCTCGCGTCAAGTAATGGACGTTATCAGACAATCGTTGGTTTATGATATTGCCCTGATGTACGACTGGGGCGAACTCGAGAAAATGCTTGAGAAAATTTCCTTTGAAACCTCCAACCCCTACGGCCCTGCCGTTGTTGGTGTTGAGACAACTGTTGGCGATCTAATAGATGAAACTATTAGACAGTTAAGAGAAAATGAATTAGAACAATAAAAACCAAAGAGACGGTATTGCAAAACGCGATACCGTCTCTTGTTTTTTGTGTTAGATTATTTTGCCTTGAGTGCGAGGTCGAGCCAAACAAGACCTACGCTGAAAGCATCGTAAAGACCTTCTTTTTTGCCTTGCTTGATAATCTTGTTAGGGTCTTTGGAGTCGATGACCTGAATAAAAACGTCCTTGGGCAATTTTTTGCCTTCTACTTCTTTGTAGGACATAATTTCAAGCACCAAAATGCACTTTTCGTTCATATCGCCATAGCAAATGGTGTTGCCTTCGCGAACGAGCGGCTTTTCCAAATATTCGAGGTACTTGCCCTCAACTTTTTGTCTTGTATCTGCCATTTATCTCAGCCTCCTTGGGGTTGTTGTCGTGTTTCTTTTATTATGATACCACGAATTGCCGAAAAAGTCAATGCTTATTTCACTTTTTTACAAAAGCGAAGCTAAAATTTGTTCAATCTCGGCAAGGGTTGTGGCTTGCATCACCGCGTTTCGTGCAACGGCGGCACCGCGCATACCGTGCAGATACCAAGCGAGGTGCTTGCGACTTTCGGCAATGCCGACGCGCTCTCCCTTTTCTCGAACAAGACCGCGTGCGTGTTCAAGAGCAACTGCAAAACGTTCCTCAAATGTGGGGGGCGTGTATTCTTTTCCCTCAACCGCCGCCAAGATTTCGGCAAAAATCCAAGGGTTTCCTTGCGCGCCGCGCGCCACCATAATGCCATCGCAGCCTGTTTCTTCGAACATACGGAGAGCATCCGCTGCCGAGAAAATATCACCGTTGCCCACAACGGGAATGTCCACCGCCTCTTTGACGGCACGAATGATGCTCCAATCGGCTTTGCCGGAATACATCTGCTCTTTTGTGCGACCGTGAACGCAAATCATCGAAGCACCCGCATCTGCCAAACGCTTGGCAAGCTCGACTGCATTGATGCTATCTTTGTCCCATCCTGCGCGAATTTTGACAGTGACGGGAATTTTGACAGCATCTACCGTTTTTCGCACTACGTCTGCGGCTAAAACGGGGTTTTTCATCAGCGCAGAACCCTCGCCGTTGCCAACGATTTTTGCCATCGGGCAACCCATATTGATGTCAATGATAGAGGGTGGAACTTCGCTGATGCATCCGCGATATTCGTTACTTTCAAGAAGCGCTGCCGCGCGAGCGACGAATTCGGGCTCGGCACCAAATAATTGAACTGCCATAGGGAGTTCCTCGCGCAGAACCGATGCAAGGGGAGCGGTTTTGGTACGCTCCTCGGTGACGGGACGCTTACAGAGTTGCTCATAACAAAGAGCCTTTGCCGACACCATTTCGCTCACGGTGTACTCCGCGCCGAACCGACGCGCCATTGCGCGAAAGGTGCGGTCACTCACCCCCGCCAAGGGAGCAAGACATATTCCGTTTTTGATTTCGATGTCAGCAATTTTCATTACGTTCTCCGTTTTTTCTGTATATGTAGTACGTTATTCGCCAATCGGCTCGGCATCCCACCAGAGCAGATAATCGCTTGAGGGGGAGTAGACAATGGTGCCTGTGTAGTAGGTGTCTTCTTCTAATTTTTTGCCGTGTTCTTGATATTCGTCTATATGGTGGCTGTATTCTACCTCTATCTGTTCACCATCTGCGTTTTGAAAACGCACGTATTCGGTAGAAGATTTTCCGGTGGTTTCGTAACAATAAAATTCACCTGTGTAGGTGACATAATTCTCGTTTATCATATCCTTACGCAAGGAAAATAAACGGTGCGCCTCCACACCGACAAGGATAAAAATGGCTACTAGCATCACAATGATTGCAGGGAGCGTGTCGTCTTTTTCTTCTTTTTTCTGTTTCTTTTTGGGGTTCTGCTTTTTCTTTTTGGCAGGGAGCAAAACGGCTACGTAGAGCATTACAAAAAGACCAACAACAATGCCAACAAGAAGCAACACGGTGATGAGCTCGTATCGCATCAACGCCTTAAAAATCTCTTCGTACATCTTGGTCGCTCCTTTCGTTGTTTTATTCTATCGGCACGGCATCCCACCAGAGCAGAACGTCGCCACGTGGCGAATAAACGATCGTGCCCACGTAGGTGCCCGCTTTCAATTCTTGCCCGTTTTCTTTGAAGTCGTCGATGCGATGGTAATACCGTATGCGCTCAACCTCGCCGTTCTCGTTTGTCCATTTAATATAATGATTTTTTGTAGTAGAAAAGCCTTTTGAATGTGTTTTTACTGATTTAACGGAATAGCACTCAAACTCGCCTGTGTAGGTAACGTAATTTTCGGCTATCATATCCTCGCGCAGGGAGAGATAATCATACAAAGCCATACCAAAGGTAACACAAAAAACGAGAACCCCAAGAATCACAACCATAAGTGCTTTGTCCTCGGCAGTTTCAATAAAGCTGTTCCAATTCTTCTTTTTGGCGCTTTTCTTTTTCTTCTTTTTCTTGTCTTTGATCAGAACGTGTACGTAAATCGAGACGGGGATAACGAGAAAAAGCAGTGCCCAAAACAGCATCAAAAAAAGATCGCTTTTCATCAAGTCTCTTATAATTGACTCGTACATTCGCTCTCTCCTTTCGTTGTTTTATTCTATCGGCTCGGCATCCCACCAGAGCAAAAGGTTGCTCGATGGGGAATAAACAACGGTGCCATAGTATTTGCCGTCGTGCAAATCGTGTTCACAGGTTTGAAAATCGTCAATGTGGAAGTTATGGCGTATGCTTTTTTTCTCTCCGTTTTCGTCCGTAAATTCCACATAGCTCGTGGAAGAACCTTTGCTACTGTGATGGGTTTCGTGTTCAAATTCGCCCGTGTAGGTGACATAGTTTTCGTTTACCATATCCTCGCGGAGCGAAAGATATTGGTAGAGGTCTGTACCAAAGCAAACGCAAAAGAAAACAACGCCGACAATTACCAAAGACAAGGCTTTTCCTTCCGCGGTTTCGTTAAAAAACTGTCTCCAAGTTTTCTTTTTCTTGCTCTTGTTGTGTTTCTTTTTCTTTTCTTTGTGCAAGATACAGGCGTAACCAACACTCGGGAGAACAAGAAAAAGCAACGTCCAAAAAATCATTGTGAATATTTCCCACTTCATCAAATGGCGAATGATTTCTTCGTACATCGGTTGTTCTCCTTTCTCTTTCCATTTCTTATCACATTATACAAAGAAAAGGCGCGTTTGACAAGAAAGGGGAGAAAATTTGTTCGACAGATGGCGCAAAAAGATGCCACTGCGCGACAAAAACGCACACACGTGTGCTCGTTTTGGGCATTTTTCGGTCTTTTCGCGTCACTTTGTGTCAAGCGGTTTTTCTTGACTTTTTGATAGGGGAGTGGGATAATTGAAGGGGAAATTAAAAACATTTGTAGGGCGGGGGCTTGCTCCCGCCGCAAAAATATCGCCTATAAAACGGCGGGAGCAAGCCCCCGCCCTACTTTGTTTGTTGTGAGAAAGTTTTTGAAGGGGTGCGGGGGAACCCTTCTTGGCAAGAAGGTTCCCCCGCATTCTCTTCAAAGGAAGGACAAAAAATGAAAATGACACAAACGTTTTTAATCATTCTTGCCATTGTTTTTGCGGTGGCGTTGGCGTTGACGATAGCGATGATAAGTCTTGCGTACACGAGGGTGGAGAGTGAGGAGACGCGACCGCAAGAAACGTATACCACACCCACGCCGCAAATCACCACACCGATTTTGCCCGAAACAACAACGCCCGAAGAAGTCACAACTCCCGAAGAGGTAACCACCGAGAGCAACAGTCTTTCGTTTGCCCCTGCGGGGGATGGAACCTGCACGGTCATCGGCATTGGGAGCTGCCGCGATTCTTGTGTGGTCATTCCGACCTATTCCCCTGCGGGGGACCGCGTTACGGCGGTGTCGGCGCGGGCGTTTTACGGGCAAAAACAAATCAACGCTATTCAAATTCCCGCATCTGTCGAGCATATTGGCGCGCTTGCGTTTGCCGCCTGCCCGAACCTCGTTTATATCTCGGTCAGTGACGAAAGCGAGGAGTATTGTGACATCGATGGTATCCTTTACACATCCGACGGTCGCGAGCTTTTGCTCTATCCGCCAATGCGCGCAGGCGCGAGCGTTACCATCAGTCTTGTGACCACCGAAATTGCCGAAATGGCCTTTTATAATTGCGCCTATCTTGCGCACGTCTATTATACGGGCACGCCCGAAATGTGGGAGCGCATCAGCATCGGTGCCAAAAATTATTCCCTCACCGCCGCGGCAAAAACGTTTGGGTGAGAGGGAGGTGGAATTTGTGGGGAAAACTTCTTGCAAGAGGTTTTCCCCACACTCCTTCCCAAAAAACCTTCAAACAAGAGTGATATACACGGTCTGTTTTCCGTTTATTGGGGTAGAGGACGTGTTCTTTTTTTGTCTGAAATTATACTGTTTTTATCCACAGATAAAAAACAACCAAAAAGGTATTGACATTTTTCCTTTTATGCGCTATGATAAAAATATAGCCAAAAAACAAAAAAGCAGGAGGCAAACATGAAAAATCGGATTTTGACACAGCTTGTGCTGCTGGTTTTGGTTGCTACCATGTGCGTGCTTTCGTCTTGCAACGTCGAGCAGCTCCGCGGTGAGCAGGGACTCCAAGGCGAAAAAGGCGACACAGGTGCCACCGGCAACGGGATTGCAAGCATCACCACCGAAAAAGTCGACGGCGGAACCAAGGTAATTATCAAATACACCGACCCGTCTGTTGCCGACGTTGAGTTTATCGTTCCCAACGGCGAAAAAGGCGAACAAGGTATTCAGGGCGAAAAGGGCGAGCAAGGTGTTCAGGGTGAAAAGGGCGATGATGGAGAAAAAGGCGACAAGGGTGACACCGGTCGCGGCATTCTCAAAACCGAAATCATCGACGGATGCCTGTGGATTACCTTTACCGATGACCCCGAAAATCCCGTAAACGTTGGTCGTGTTACATCCGAAGAAACCACCGTACCCGAAGAAGAAGAAGAGGAACCTACCTTCCCCGAAGCGGTTGATTTGGGCGGCTACAAATACAAGGCATACGTGCGTTCCAATTACTCCACACAAAATCCGACTCTTGACGGCAACCCCGATTTCTACTGTGAAGATTTTTGGGTGGACCCCTCTTATGGCGAACCCGAGGATGCGCTTTCGTTTGCTGTGTATCAAAGAAATCAAAAAATCGAAAACGACTACAACGTCAAAATTCAGCAGGTTTCTCAAAACGGGAATATGGCAGAGGAGCTGTTACAGTTCCAGATGGGCGGAAAAACCTTTGATTTGACCGTCATTTTGGCAAAATCTGCGGCAGAAGCCGCAATGTTTGGGCTTTTGAGCAACCTGAACGCCATGGATAAGCTCGATTTGCGTTACAGTGCTTACGACCAAAACTCTATCAAAGAGCTTTCTATGGGCAACAAGCTGTACTATTTGAGCGGAGACATGAACATTTCCACGCTCGATAACGTTACGGCAACCATTGCAAATCTCGAGCTCTACAAGCAATACGCAGATGATTTTGTTTCGCTTTTCGGCGACACCAAATATCAAAACCTCTACAATCTTGTTACAACAAATTCTTGGACGATGGATACTCTTTTGCTGATGGCAGAAACAGTAACGGACGACTTGTCAGGCGATGCATTTGGCTATTTCCAATATGCAAATTCCACAATGTATTACTACTATGGCGCGGGTGGACGCATTACAAAAATGTCGCAGAACGGATTCCCCGAGTTGGTTGTTGACCAAGAGAAAAACGAGATGATTTTCAACTACATCTACGAGAATTTCAACATAATTAACTCCAGCTTTTACATTCCCAACGGCTACTCCGGTGTCAGACTGAGCAACTTTATTGACGGCATCACGCTCTTTACCGATATGACGCTGTGGGATATTCGCAGAAGCATTTATCCGCTTGCTCCTTTTGAATACGGCATTTTGCCGATTGCTACCTATAACGCGGGCGACGATTACCACAGCATGGTTGCATTCTCCAACTGTGCGCATCTGTGGGCAATTCCCAAAACGCTCGAAGATGCCGAAAATGCTCAAATTATGATGCAAGCAATGGCGGCATATTCCGATGTAAACATCAAAGACTCCACAATGGACGCTTATTACACAAGAACTCTTCGGTTTGCCGCTGCTGCCAACGACGGTTCTCGCGAAACGATGGACATCATCAAAAATTCGATGATTTATGACATCGCCATTCTTTATAATTGGGGCGGATGGGCAGGCCGACTGGAAAGCGTTGATACAATGGAGTATAACCCCTATTACGAAGCAACGGAAGAAGGGTATCTCGAATACACGCGCGATCAAATCATTTCCACCATCATCAACTTCGGCTTTACCGGCTGATGCTATCGCAAATTCATAAAATAACCTTTCCGCACCTTCCTTGTGAGGGTGCGGTTTTTTGTTGAACCCGTCCTTTTGCGGCAAATGCCGTCAATCGCGCGGACGGGAGGTCGATTTCAGTGTGCGCCCCGAGCGATTCCAACAAAAAAAGGACAGAGATTTTTTGTTTCTCTGTCCTTTTTTGATATGGTGTTTCTATGCGTTATTCCACAATCAGCGGTCTTACACCCATTCCGTCTACTACAAATCCTTCGAGGAAAGCTTTTGCTTCCAAGGGGTTTTTAATGCCGCGCATATTGATATCCCACTGGCCAACTACGTCAATGTAAATGTTGCCGTAATTGAAAATTCTGCCCAAAAAGGATTGCTTAACGGTTACAGAAAGCACACGCGTCAAAACGGTGACTTTTTCGTCTCTTCTAAAAATACCGCTTTTCAGCACAACCTTGTTGTTGTAAAAGGAAATCGTTTCGTCCTTAATGTTGATGATCTCTATGATCATGATAATGAGTGGAATGATGAGGAAGCCAAGCAAAATGTGCCAAGGGCGAATAACGCTCCAAGCGCTTTTTCTCATTACGTAATTGGGTCTTACAGGGGTAGCCATAGAAAAATCCTCCTTGTTGATTTTATTTCATTATACAACAGCTTTGACCGCAAGTCAATAGCATCCCGAAAAAAATCGCAAAAAATTTCACGGGGGAAAAGCGAACAAAAGACGCACAAAAAAGAGGAATAAACCGCCCCCTCGCTTCATATATTGCAACAGAAATGCAAAAGAAACAGGGGAGGACGAATATGTTTGTTTATTCTATGCGTGCAAGCACCGTTAAGCTGGTGGGGGTCATTTGTGTTGCATTGACGGTTTTGATTACGCTCATTGCGTTTGTTCCCACCTATGCCGTTCCAAATCAATCTGCAACAGATGCCGATGCCGCGGTCAAATATTCCTACGATAAGGTTAAAACACCTTCCGATGCCGCCAATTTTTTGGCACAGTTCGGCTGGGAGGTGGAGGGAACACCCGTAGAGGAAAAGACGGTCACTGTTCCCGCGGAGTTCGATAAGATTTTTGCCGCCTATAACGAGCTGCAAAAATCGCAAGGGCTCAACTTGACCAAGTATCGCGGTAAGGATGTGACGCGCTATACATTTGCCGTCAAAAATTATGAGGAATACGAGGGAACGGTTTGGGCAAATGTGCTTGTTTATCGGGGCAGGGTAATTGGCGGAGATATCTGCTCGGCAGACGTTTCCGGCTTTGTGCACGGATTTGAGAAAAAATAACCGCAAAAAGGGGAGCCGACGGCGCAAAAAATGCGTCAAATCGGCTCTTTTTTGCCGTGTTTTAATTGGTTAAAGTGTTCAAATTCACCATTTTGGGGAGCGCCGTTATATATTAATATGGTAAAAAGCCACACAGTACATTTCCTGGGTCGCCACAAAAATGCCGAAAATGTCCAAAACGGAAAAAATCGGGCGTTTTTGGAAAAAATATTTGTGAATTTTTTATGAAAAACCACACAAAATTTTCCTCATTATGATATAATGTTGCCATGGAGCAGAGCTCCAAATTTTAAATGGAGGTTTTCTAGTATGAGAAAACAAAACGTTTTGCGCATCCTGGCCCTGGTTGTTATCATGGTTATGATGTTCTCCGTTGCTTCCTGTAACTTTGGTAAGAAGGACGAGACCACAAATCCTCCTGCAACCGAAGCAACAACTCCTAAAGCAACTGATCCCGTAACGGATCCTGCAACCGATCCCGCAACGGATCCTGCAACCGATCCTGCAACCGATCCCGCAACGGATCCTGCAACCGATCCTGCAACCGATCCTGCAACCGATCCTGCAACCGATCCTGCAACCGATCCAAGTCGGAGGCCAAGCGGTCTTAGG
>JAZOVV010000014.1:0-15773 GCA_045658925.1 Eubacteriales bacterium | reverse complement strand
TTCTTTGTTTGTGTTTATTTTTATATTTTTGTGACAGGGAGTGGGGGGGGGGGGGGGGGGGAAAACTTCTCTCAAGAAGTTTCCCCCACAATCCTTTACTCTTTATGCAATGCAGCTCCAATTACAGTGCCGAACTGTGCGTTTTCGGGAATGACGAAGCGGACGCCGAAGCTATCGCCAAGAGACTCGAAAACGTTACGGATAGGCTCGATGGTAGTCAGGTTACCGATGAGGACGATATCACGGAGATTGTAGCTACGTGCTGCAAAAATGGCAAGCATTGCGATGGTTTCGGCAACGAGATTGGTAATACCGAGGGCGAGGTCGGCATTGGTTGCCATATCCGAAACCTTACCAAAGTTTGCGGCAGTGAGGTTTTCGTTAATGCCGTGGTAGGAACGTTTTTGCGCGATATCCTTGATGCGCAAGTCGATGTTTCCAAGGTCACCGTTAGCTGCAAGCTTTTCGATGTGTTCAATGGTATCCACCCCGATCATTTTACGCGAAAGACCAATGAGCGTTCCACCGCCAACGCCCGTGCCGCCGAGATATTTGATCTCGTGACCGTTTTCCACGCGCTTTGCGTGGTTGATGGCGGTACCGGTTCCCATACTGACAACGATGGCTTCTTCAAGCCCCGAAAGGTAAAGACCGCCAACGCCGCTGCTGTTGAATTCCGGAACGGGAGAGCAGGGCAGATTATAAATCGAATCTTTTACATAGACCGAGCCTGCGCCCGTCATCATAATACGGTCGATGTCCGCAAGGGTGAGGTCGTTTTCGGCGGTGAACTTACCAAACGCGCCATAAATCGAGGTCAGGGGATCGGTCGCGCGCACAAACTGCGGCGCGATGAGCTCCTGCTCACCGTTTTCTTTTTTGCGAAATCCTACGATTTTTGTCGTGGTACCGCCAACGTCAATGCCAATTACAGTTCTGTTCATAGTTTTCAAACAGTCCTTTCCAAGCTTTTCTAAATTTATTATATCACCTACTTGTAAAAAATGCAATAATATGTTATAATATTTTGTAAAGAATTTTTAGGAAGGGGGAAAAGAGTATGGCATTTGATGCAGGTATGCTTGCGTGTATGATTGCCGAAGTTAAGTCTGTGGCACTCGGTGCACGTATTGAGCGCGTGTTCCAACCTGAGCGCGACGAAATTGTTTTGCAGATGCGCAGCCTCGAGGGTGGAAAGCGACTTCTCATCAATGCGGGCTCGTCCAACCCCCGTTTCGGTTTTACCAACGAACAAAAAGAGAACCCCCAAACGCCCCCTATGCTTTGTATGCTTTTGCGCAAGCATTTACAGGGCGCAAAGCTCTCGGAAATTCATCAAGAGGGCTTTGAGCGTGTTGTAACGCTCACGTTTGAAACGCGCGACGAAATGGGCTTTGATTGCCACCGCTATCTTGTTTGCGAGATTATGGGCAAGCACAGTAACCTGATGCTCCTAAATGATGAGCGGCGCATTATGGCGGTTTTGCACCCTGTTGATTTTTCCACCTCGGCACTCCGTCAGGTTCTGCCGGGTATGACATACGAACTCCCACCCGCACAAGATAAGACAAATCCGCTTGGTGTAACGCAGGAAGCCTTTTGGGGACAATGGAAACAAGCCGCTCCCGAGCGTCCTGCCGATAAGTGGATTAGCACCACATTCCTTGGCATTTCCGCGGCGGTAGCGCGTGAGATTGTCTATCGAACAACGGGTGAGACCGATACCCCCGTCACCTTTTGCCGCGTAGATAAGCTTTGGGAGAACTTTTCGAGCATCATCGAATCGGTTCGCTCCTCGAGTTACACGCCCACAATCATTCTTTCGGGCAACAAACCCGTCGAGTATGCCTTCTGCGAGCTGCGTCACTACGGTGCCGATTTTGAAATGCGCGCCTATACGAGCGCGGGGCAGATGCTCGATGATTTCTTCCACACGCGCGACAGGGAAAATCACATTCGCCAACGCGCGGCAGATATTTTACGCATCCTAACCAATGCCGATGCCCGTTTGCGCAAAAAAATAGAGATTCAACGAGGCGAGCTTGCCGACTGTGAGCGTGGCGAGGAATACAAAAAATATGCCGACCTGATAACGGGGAATCTCTATATGCTCTCGCGCGGAATGAGCGAGGCGACGCTTACCGATTACAGCGACTACCGTGAGGACGGCACGTTTGGCACTTGCACTGTGCCGCTCAATCATCGTCTTTCTCCCTCGGCAAACGCACAGGTCTATTACAAAAAATACAACAAATCCAAGACCGCTCGCGTGGAATTGACCAAACAGATAGCTCTTGGCGAGGCAGAACTTCGCTACATCGACACGGTCTTTGATTCTCTCACGCACGCCGAAACGGCGGCGGACCTTGCCGAAATTCGCGAGGAGCTTTACCGCTCGGGTTATGCATCCCGTATGAAGAATTACGCCCTTGCCAAAAAGATGCCCACGCCCACGGTTGCCGAATTCCGCACCTCGGGCGGCTATCGCGTGCTTTGCGGCAAGAACAATTTGCAAAACGAATATATCACCCACAAGGTTGCGGGCAAAAACGACTATTGGTTCCACGTCAAGGGTATGCCGGGCTCACACACGGTTATGCTGACCGGTGGTGACGACCCGCCCGCCGAAAACTTTACCGAGGCGGCAGAAATAGCCGCATTCTATTCCAAGGGGGCGGACGGCGAAAACATTGAGGTCGATTACACCCTTGTTCGCAACGTCAAAAAGCCGGCCGGCGGCAAACCGGGACTTGTTATCTATCATACAAATTGGTCTTGCGTGGTCACGCCCAATGCCGAGCGCATCAAAGCAATGCGCGTCAAATAAGCAATATTTCTTGAGGTAAATATGAAATACGATATTGCCATTGTTGGCGGTGGCCCCGCCGGTATGACAGCCGCGCTTTACGCGGCACGCGCCGGCAAGAGCGTTGTCCTTTTTGAAGGGGAAATGCTCGGCGGACAGATTCTGCCAACACCCAAAATCGAAAATTATCCCGCCCTTCCCGAGGTGGACGGTTACACCTTTGCCGATGGCCTTACCAAACAAATTACAGCACTCGGTGTTGCAATCGTTTATGCCGCGGTTGCCAAGGTTGAAAAAGCCGAGGGTGGCTTTGCGCTTCAAACAAGCGGGGAAGTATACAGTTCCTCTGCCGTCATTCTTGCCACAGGACTCAAGCATCGCAAATTGGGGCTCGATGGAGAGGATGCTCTCATCGGGCGCGGCATTTCCTTCTGTGCGACCTGCGACGGAATGTTCTTCCGCAAAAAGGAAGTTGCGGTTGTGGGCGGCGGTAACACTGCTGTGCAGGATGCCTTGGTGCTCGCGGAATACTGTTCCCGCGTTTATCTCATTCACCGTCGCAACCGGTTGCGCGCCGAAGAAAGCCTTGCAAAGCAAATGCGGATGCGTGAGAACATTGAATTTATCGGAGAGACCGTCATTGAGGAGGTTGAGGGAGAGGAGCGCTTGCAATCTCTCACGCTCCGCAACGTTAGCACGGGTGCGGTAGAGTATTTGCCCGTTGCGGCACTCTTTGAGGCAATCGGGCAGCATCCGCAAAACGCGGCATTTGCCGACCTTGTTGACCTTGACGGAGACGGATATTTTCTTACAGATAACGAATGCAGAACCTCTTGCCCCGGTATTTTTGCCGCAGGGGATGCTTGCCGTAAGAGCGTGCGACAGTTGACCACAGCGGTATCTGACGGTACGGTTGCCGCGCTTTCGGCGGTGGAGTATCTGCGCTAATATAAGACAAATCCTTTTTATAATGCAAATCCCTTTTGAAAGGAAATTATGACAATGAAAATTTTGATATGCGGTTGCGGTGACATTGGTGAGACCTTGGCACGCGAGCTTGGCGAAGCAGGGTACGATTTAACCATTATGGATTCCAACCCCCAGGTGCTTGAGAGCGGTATCAACCGCTATGACGTTATGGCTGTGCAGGGCAACTGCGCTTCTATGGAGGCACTTCAACGCGCGGGCGTGAAAAAGAGCAAGCTTCTCATTGCTTGCACCGGTAGCGACGAGCTGAATTTGCTGTGCTGTATGACCGCGCGAAGCCTCAATCCGCGCATCCATACCATCGCACGCATCCGCGACCCCGAATATTTGGAGCAGGCGTACGCTATGCGTGATGCCTTTGGTATTTCCTTGACCTTTAACCCGGAGCAGGATGCCGCTTCCGAAATTGAGAGACTTATCAAATACCCCGGTTTTTTGACACGTGAATCCTTTATGGGAGGCCGTGCCGAGCTGGCAGAATTGCGTGTGGAGGAGGGAAGCCGTCTTTGCAACATCGCGCTTGCCAATCTTGATACCATCGTGCGTACAAGAGTGCTTGTTTGCGTTGTTCTGCGTGACGGTGAGTCTATCATCCCCGACGGCAAATTCGTTTTGCGCGAGGGTGACCGCATCTTTGTTACTGCCGCTCCCGATGACCTTGCCATTATGCTCAAAAGCCTTGGCATCGTTACGCATAAGGCGCGCCGCGTAATGGTTATTGGCGGTGGTGCAATGTCTTACTACCTTGCCAAAAAGCTCAAAAACAGCCGCTCTATCGACATCACGATTTTCGAACGCGATGCACGGCGTTGCTTGGAACTCAGCGAGCTTTTGCCGCGTGCGGCTGTGGTACACGGCGACGACGGTAACCTAACCTTCCTTGAAAAAGAGGGATTGGCACAAGCCGATGCGCTTCTTTCTTTGACCGACAGTGATGAACAAAACGTAATCGTTTCTCTCTATGCTGAGAGCTTGGGTGTTCCGCAGGTCGTTACCCGCTTGGGCAGACTCGATAACTCTGCATTTATCGACCAGCTTTCCATCGGTAGTGTAGTCTCTCCCGGTAAGTTGTGTTGTAATACCATCGTTCGTTACGTGCGTGCGATGAAGAACCGCGACGGCGCCGCTCTTGCCATTCACCACGTGGCAGACGGACAAGCCGAGGCAATCGAATTTTTGGTTGACCCCGATACCTTCCATTGCGAGGAGCCCCTCAAAAAGATAAAATTCAAGGAGAACGTCCGTTTGGGTTGTATTGCACGCGGCAATGAGGTCATTATTCCCGGCGGTGACGATTTCTTCCAAGAGGGAGATAACGTAGTGGTCATTGTTAACGGCAACACCACAATACTCGAACTCAACGACATTTTTGCATAAGAGGAATGGTTTATGAATTATAAAATGATGTGCCGCTTCCTCTCCTACATTTGCGCGGCAGAGGCGGTGTTTATGCTCCCCGCGCTTGCCCTCAGTATTTATGACGGCAAGATGAGGGCGGTTCTCGGCTTTGCGGTAGCCATTTGCATTGCGGTTGCTTTGCATATTGTTCTGAGATTGTTCTCGCGCAACAATGCCAACCGAATGACTGCAAGAGAGGGCTTTGTTTGTACGGCGGCAAGTTGGATTTTAATGAGTCTTATCGGCGCCGTTCCCTTTGTTGTTTCGGGGGAAATTCCGCACTTTATCGATGCGTTGTTTGAAATTGTTTCGGGCTTTACCACAACGGGTTCTTCAGTTGTTCCTAATGTGGAAGTGCTTTCCCGCGGAATCCTTTATTGGAGAAGCTTTAGTCACTGGGTTGGTGGAATGGGTGTGCTTGTTTTTCTGTTGGCACTTACTCCCGGAGGCAAAAAGAACGAGGGCTTTACAATGCATCTTTTCCGCGCGGAAAGCCCCGGCCCCGAGGTGGGTAAGCTTGTTCCCAAGCTTCGTCAAACGGCGATCTACCTTTATAGCACTTATATGGTGCTTAGCGTTCTCAACTTTGCTTTTTTGATGTTGGGGGATATGAATTGGTTTGAAGCGTTGTGTACGATGTTCGGTACGGCCGGCACAGGTGGCTTTGGTATCAAAGGGGATAGTCTTGGCAGCTTTAGCCCATACATTCAAAACGTTACAACGGTGTTTATGTTGCTTTTTGGCGTCAACTTCAGCTGTTACTACCTCATCCTCCTAAGACAGTTCCGCTCGGTTATCAAGGATGAAGAACTGCGCCTCTATTTTTGCATTGTTGCTATTAGTATTGCCCTGATCACTTGGAACATTGCCGATATGTACGATACGCTTGGTGAGGGACTTCGCCATGCAGCATTCCAAGTTGCAAGTATTATATCCACCACGGGATATTCGACTGTGGACTTTAACCTGTGGCCGACGTTTTCCAAAGGGATTTTGACGATTTTGATGATTACGGGTGCCTGTGCGGGAAGCACTTGCGGCGGTATGAAATGTGCGCGTGTCTTGCTTTTGTTCAAGGGACTGCGCCGTAATATTCGACAAATGGTTCACCCCAACCGAGTAGAGGTCGTGCGTGTAAACGGACGCGCGGTTGACGAAAAGACAATGTCCGGTGTAAACGGCTATCTTTCGGCTTACGTTTTGATATTGTTTTTGAGCTTTGTTGTTGTTTGCTTTGACGATTTTTCCATCGGTACAAATATTTCGGCAGTTTTGGCTTGCTTTAACAATATCGGTCCCGGGTTTGAAGCCGTAGGACCTATGGAGAACTTTGGAAATTACAGTGTTCTTTCCAAGCTTGTTCTCACGTTCGATATGCTTGCGGGCAGACTTGAAATTTTCCCGATTTTGTTGTTCTTTGCCCCCGGCAGTTGGAGAAAAAATTAATAAATAAAAAAAGGAAGCCGTTCCACGGAACGGCTTCCTTTTTGTTTATTCCATATTTGCGGTAACAACCACGTTAGCATCCGTATTCAAGATGTTTTCGATGACAACGTCACCGATGCCTGCCGGAAGATTGACAATCGAACGGTTGATTTCTTTCATACATTCAAACATCAAATTCTTTGGGATGGGTTTGTCGGTCTTTACGGGAATGACGCCACCGTTTGAGGTGCGTGCTGTTGTGGTGATGGTGCGAACGGGATTTGTGCACTCGTCAATAGCATATTGCTTGCCGCGAGGGCAGGTGTTGCCCGTAACCTCGGTTACAGTACCGTTTTCAATGGTTGCCGTAAGTTGGCAACCGATGGGGCACACGATGCAGGTCAAATTTCTTTTCATATCAGCGCACCTCCAAAACAAATTTCAAATCCTTGGCATCGGCAAAAGCAGATGCCTTGAGCGTGATGCTTTCCATCTCACCCGGAGCCATACGGCTCTTTTTCTTTTGCGCGACAACGCGCTCACCGTCAAGCACGCGCAGGGTGACGTTGCGGTAAACGTCGGCTACGCGGAAGTAAACGGTAACGTCTTTTTCGGCAGTGATGACCTGCGGAACAGTATAGCGCACGCGACCGTCGGTCGAGAGGGGGATGTGGAACTTCTTTTCACTCTTGCCGAGGATATAAGCCGCTGCACTCTTGCCTGCAACCTCAGCTTCTTCGGAAACAAAGTCGACAAGGTCATGCACGTGGAGCACGTTTCCGCAAGCGAAAATGCCCTCGGTAGCGGTTTGTCTGTCTTGGTCGACCAAAGCACCGTTCGTCACGCGGTCAAGGGCGACGTCAGCGGTTTTGGAAAGCTCGTTTTCGGGAATGAGACCAACCGAGAGGAGAAGTGTATCGCAGGGGATATATTCGCGCGTTTCGGGGATGGGACGGCGGCGCTCGTCTACCTTTGCAATGGTAACACCCTCAAGTCTCTCACGGCCGTGAATTTCGACTACGGTGTGGCTGAGCTTGAGCGGAATGTTGAAATCGTTGAGACATTGTTCAATGTTGCGTGCAAGACCGCCGGAGTAGGGCATCAGTTCGCAAACGGCGTGAACCTTTGCTCCCTCAAGTGTCATACGGCGCGCCATAATGAGACCGATATCACCCGAGCCGAGAATAACGACCTCTTTGCCGGGGAGATAGCCCTTGAGGTTGACGTACTTTTGTGCCGTGCCTGCGCTGTAAATACCTGCAGGACGTGTGCCTGCAATGTTGAGTGCACCGCGAGAGCGTTCGCGGCAACCCATTGCCAAAATAATCGCTTTTGCCTTGAGCTGGAATACACCGTTTTCCGCATTGGTAGCGGTCACTACGCGGTCGGGAGTGATATCAAGCACCATTGTTCCAAGTTGGCAGGGGATATTGCGAGCGTGCACTTCTTTTTCGTAACGCCAAGCGTATTCGGGGCCTGTCAGCTCCTCGCCAAAGCGATGAAGACCAAAGCCGTTGTGAATACATTGCTGCAAAATGCCACCGAGCTTTTCGTCACGTTCCAAAATTAAGAGGTCGCGAATGCCTGCATCGTATGCCGCCAAAGCCGCACTCATGCCGGCAGGGCCGCCGCCAATAATCACAAGATCAATTTCTCTCATATTAGCGTACCTCCTTTGTTTTTTCTACGTTGATGCGCGACTTGCCGCCGCACTTGGTAACGTCCTCATAGGGAATATTCATTTCCTGTGCCAAGAGCTCGACAATGTAAGGGGAGCAGAAGCCGCCTTGGCAGCGTCCCATTTGTGCGCGTGTGCGACGCTTAACACCGTCGAGGTCGCGAGGGCGCGGATTTTGACGAATGGCCGCCAAAATTTCACCTTCACTGACACCCTCGCAGCGGCAAATGATGTGACCGTAGGCAGGGTCTTTTGCAATGATGGCATTCTTTTCTTCAATCGTACCCTCTCGGAAAGCGTGAGTCGCAGGACGGATGGGATTGAAATCGGGTTTCTTTTCAAGCGTTAAACCTGCTTTGTCGAGCAGCTCTACAACCATTTCGGCAATGGCAGGGGCAGAGGAAAGTCCGGGGGACTCAATGCCTGCTACGTTGACGAATCGGGGCAGGGGATTGCCTATGATAAAGTCGCCCGTAGAGCCGACCGCGCGCAGACCGCAAAAAGAGGTAATGCTCTTGCCAAAGGGAATGCCCGTGGTGTTCTCGTTGCTTTGTTGCATAACGAAGGAGAGCCCTTCGGCGGTGGTGGATTTGTCGAGTTTATCTTCAATATCAACGCCCGTAGGACCTGTAATTAGGTTTCCGTCCACGGTGGGGGAAACGAGAATGCCTTTGCCCATCTTACCGGGTGTGCGGAAGACAGTGTTCTTGACAAGCTTGCCGCACTCCTTATCGAGGAGCACGTATTCACCGCGGCGCGGATGAATGGAAAAACTATCGTCCCCTGCCATTTTGGCGATTTCATCGGCGAAGAGACCTGCCGCATTGATGACGTAACGGGCAGAGACGGTATTTTCCTTAGAAGAAATCTCGTAATGTGTGCCGAGGTTGCGAATGTTGTCAACGGTAAAATCGAGCTTGAGGTTGGCACCGTTGTCCATTGCGTTACCAATAGATGCGATGGTGAGCTCATAGGGGCAAACGATAGCGCCCGTAGGTGCGTAGAGTGCGCACAGAACGTCAGGGGAGAGATTGGGTTCAAGGGCGTGGAGCTCGTCTTTTTCGAGAATGCGAAGTCCGGGAACGCCGTTCTTGTTTCCGCGAACGAGGAGAGCCTCGAGTGCTTGGCGGTCCTCTTGGTTAAAGCCGATAACCAAAGAACCGTTATTTTGATATTTGACACCGAGTTCCTTGCAAACAGCGGGCATCAGCTGTGAGCCGCGCACGTTGAGCTTGGCTTTGAGAGAGCCTTCCTTGGCGTCATAGCCTGCGTGAACGATGGCAGAGTTTGCAGCACTGGAGCCGGTGGCTACGTCGTGTGCTTTTTCCAAAATACAAATATTCAACTTATAAGAGGCGAGGGTGCGTGCAATCATACCGCCTACAACACCGCCGCCTATAATGGCAACGTCATACATAGTGTTTTTTTCCTTTCATCTGGGTCGTTTTTATATCAAAGTGTCGAATAAAGTGCATACAGTTCGCTGTAAATACCGCCCTTTGCCATCAGCTCTTGGTGTGTGCCGGATTCTTCAATGCCGTTTTCGGTGAGTACCAAAATGCGGTCGGCATTGCGAATGGTGGTCAAGCGGTGCGCAATGGTAAAGGTGGTGCGACCCTCGGCAAGCTTTTCAAGAGACTGCTGAACGAGTCTTTCGCTTTCGTTGTCAAGGGCGCTTGTTGCTTCGTCAAGAATGAGAATCGGGGGATTTTTGAGGAAGAGTCGCGCAATGGAGATGCGTTGCTTTTGTCCACCCGAGAGCTTTACGCCACGTTCACCAACATAGGTATTATATCCGTCGGGGAGTGTAGAAATGAACTCGTGCGCCCCCGCCATTTTTGCGGCGGCTTCAATTTCCTCATCGGTGGCATCCACCTTGCCGTAGGCAATGTTTTCGCGCACACTACCCGAAAAGAGGTAAACGTCCTGCGCTACAACGCCGATGCAGCTGCGCAAGGAGTGCAGAGTGACCTTGCGAATGTCTTTTCCGTCAACCAAAATCTTGCCGGACGAAACCTCGTAAAAGCGAGGAATGAGCGAGCAGAGTGTCGTTTTTCCACCGCCAGAAGGACCAACGAGGGCGATGTTCTCACCGGGGGCTACGTCAAGGTCAAGGTGGGTCAGTACGTTCTTGGTTTCGGTCTCATAGCGGAAGGAGACGTCACAAAATTCTACGTGACCTTTCACGGCAGTGAGGTCGGTAGCGTCGGGAGCATCTTGAATTTCGGGCTCGGTCTCAAGAATCTCTTGGAATCTCTCAATGCCCGAAATACCCTGCTGGAATTGCTCGGAGAATTCGACAATGCGGCGAATAGAGGTCAAAAGGGTAGAAACAAACATCAGGTATGCAATGTAGTCGGGGGGTGTGATGGTGGGCAGGTTTCCAATGCCAACCATAAAGAGTGCACCCATCACCACAACAAGGATGTACATCAAGCCGTCAAACAGACGGGTTGATGAGTGGAACGCGCCCATAATGCGGTAACGTTCACTTTTGATGCGCAAATACTCGCAGTTGCCGTTTCTGAATTTTCTTTTTTCTTCATCTTCTCGAGCAAAGGAGCGTGTTACGCGAACACCCAAGAGGCTATCCTCAATTTGCGAGTTGAGCTCGCCGATTTGCTTGCGCGACTCGCGGAAGTTATTGCGCATACGGCGGCGGAAGAAGATTGAGAATGCAAGAATGAGCGGAATCACCGAGAAGATGATAAGCGTGAGAGGGACATTGATGGTGCACAGCAGTATGAACGCACCGATGATTTTTACGCCTGCAATAAAGAACTCCTCGGGGCAGTGGTGCGCGAACTCGGTCACGTCAAACAGGTCGGTCGTCATACGTGACATCAAGGTTCCCACCTTGGTGTTGTCGTAGTAAGAGAAGGAGAGCTTTTGCAAATGGGCGAAAAGGTCGCGGCGCATATCGGTCTCAATCTTCGTACCCATAATATGACCGACAGAGGTCATAAAATAGTTGGCGGCGGTGTCGATGATGCGGAGCAGGATATACATTCCGCCAATGCCCAAAATGAGCTTTGGGGTGAGCGTTGCAATATTCTCGGCAGATGCCGCATTGGTAATGGTGCGCACCACCATAGGGAGAACAAGCTCGCAGACGGTGGTTAGTGCGGCGCAAAACATATCAAACGACATAATGCCGAGGTATGGCTTGTAGTAGGGCAGGAACTTACCGATAAGCCCTACTTTTCGGTTCTTTTTTTGTTTCATTCTGATGTCTCCAATTCTTCATAAATTTCCATCAGTCGTTCCTCAAGTGCGGTTTTCTTTTCGTCAAGCTCGGCGGCGCGCACGTAGTCGGCAGCGGCAGAGCCAAAGAGCTCTTCCTCTATTGCGGCAAGCTCGCCTTCAATGCTCTCGCATTCGCGGTGGAGCTTGTCAAGGTAGTTCTTACGTTTGCGTGCATCGGCATTCGCCTGCTTGTTTTTGAGATATTGCTCTTTTTGAGAGCTTTGCGTGTTTACGGTGGGAGAGGAAAGCTCCTTTTCTTCAAACTCCGCAACACGGGCGTTTTTATAAGTTTCAAACTCGCTAAAGGCGTGTCCTTTGTTATCTACGCGGTAGTCCAAAAGGTCACCTGCAAATGCGCGACCTGGCTTGAGCTGGAGAATACGTGTTGCCAATTTTTCGATGAGATAACGGTCGTGCGAAACGGTTACAATCGTGCCATCAAACTGCTCAAGTGCAGATTCGAGCGCTTCGCGCGAGTCGATGTCAAGGTGGTTTGTGGGCTCGTCAAGCACCAAAAGGTTCATTTGCGAGAGCATCAGCTTGGAAAGTGTCAGTCTTGCTCTCTCACCGCCCGAAAGAACGCTAACGGTCTTGAAAACGTCCTCACCTGTAAAACGGAAGAGTCCCAACGTGTTGCGAATTTCGGTCTCAGTCTTGGTGGGGTAGGCGTTCCAAAGCTCGTCAAGAACGGTGTTCTCGGGGGAGAGGTTTTGGTTTTCCTGGTCGTAGTAGCCAACGTGAACGTTGTAGCCCTCGGTCAGGCTTCCCGCAACGGGCGCGAGCTTGTGCAAAATGATTTTGATGAGTGTCGATTTGCCACAGCCGTTGGGGCCGATGATTAAGACGCGTTCACTTCTCTTAATCAGGAATGAAATATCCTCAAACAGCCGTCTCTCACCGAAAGCCATAGAGAGTCCTCTTGCTTCAAGCACTTCATTGCCCGAGGTGCTTGCCTCGTCAAAGCGCATACGAATGGCGCGCGGATCGTTTTGCGGACGCTCGACGCGCTCCATTTTGTCAAGTAGCTTTTGGCGGCTCTCGGCGGCAATGATGTTGCGCTCGCGGTTCCACGCGCGCTGTTGTGCAATATATGCCTCTTGACGGGCGATTTCCTTTTGCTGATTCTTCCAATGTTTTTCGGCAATTTCGCGGTCGATGCGGCGTTGCTCCATACTCTTGGTGTAGTTACCGCGATAAAGCTTTGCGCGGTGGTGCTCAATCGAGAGCGTTTTGTTTGTCACCTTATCCAAAAAGTAACGGTCGTGCGATACAATCATCACGCATTTGGGATAGGAACAAAGAAAATTCTCAAGCCACGCAAGCGTTTCAATATCAAGGTGGTTCGTTGGCTCGTCGAGCAGGAGAATATCGGGTTCTCTTGCAAGCTCTATCGCAAGAGCGAGGCGCGTGCGCTGACCGCCCGAAAGGGTTGCGACGGGTTGCTGTGCCGCGATCTTATCAAAGCCGAGGCGCAAGAGAATGGATGCACATCTTGCGCGGAACTCGAGCCCGCCTTCCTCTACGAATTTTTCATTTAAATCGCTGTATTCGGCAATGGTTCGCTCGTCGCCGCCCGAAAGGGATTTTTCAAGAATGGCAAGGCGCTCTTCCATTTGGAGCAGACGGGGGAAGGAGCGGTACATTCGCTCAAGCACCGTTTGTTCTTCGTTCTCACAGTCAAATGCGCCATCCTGCGTCAAAATGCCCATCGTTTTGCCGCGCGAGAGATAGACCTCGCCCGAGGTTGGCTCGGTGGCACCTGTTAACAGGCGCAAGAGCGTGGATTTGCCACAGCCGTTGACACCAATGATGCCGAGCTTGTCGTTTTCCTCGAGGGCAAAGCTTACCTTATCTAATATAACGGTCGTCCCCACCGAAAAGGAGAGATCGTTTGTGCTGATTGCAATCATAAAATGATACTTCCTTTTGGGGGTTAGAATTTCGTTTTGGCTTCTACTGCAACGCCAAGAATGCGTGCTCTGCCGATTTCAAAATCCTCGGGGGAGAGGAGAATAGGGGAGTATTCCTCATTTTCGGGGGAGAGGACGATGCGGCGGCTCTCTTTGGAAAAACGCTTGACCGTTGCGCTCTCACCGTCTACAAGACAGGCAACAATGTCGCCGTTATCTGCATACTGCTGTTTGTGGAAGAGAACGTAAGTGCCGTTGACAATACCGCAGTTCTTCATGCTGTCGCCGCAAACTTCCAAATAGAAATATTCGTCAACGTCGTCAACGTCGGCAAACTCGTGACCGAGCATCGTTTCGTCGGTAACGATAGGGCGGCCTGCGCGAATGACACCGATAACGGGAACCATCTTGCGCGCGCGCAAATGGCGGTAAGCCGACTCGGTGTCGCGCGTACCGCTGGAGGTGCCCATCAGCTCGTCGAGCGTGAGCGAAAAATATTCGGCAATGCGGGCGAGCTTATCTACCTTGGGGGTGGAGCGTCCTCTCTTCCAATCGGTAAAGGTCGAAGCTGCAATTTTTGTGGCTTTTGAGACCTGATAAACCGTTGCGCCCTTTTCGTGCAGGAGACGTTCAAAAATCGAGTATTCCATTCCTTTTTCTCCTTGTTTTGGCAAAATTATACAATTCACGATTTCGTCTTTTGTGTAAAGCATAGAATATCAAGAAAATACGAAATACCACTTGACAATAGTTCGGTTTTCCGATATAATGTGTGTACTACCAACATTATAACGGATTTCCGAAGATTTGTCAATAGAAATCGAAAAAATTCGACAAATTTTTCGAAAACTCTTAAAAAATCGACATTATAGTACGGAAATACGAAGCAGAAAGGAAGCGATTGGATGACGATAGAGGAAGAGATGAGAGTGAGAGAGACGGCACGCAATTATTTGTGCGGATATCAGCTTTGTTTGGATATGCTCAAGTTGCGAAAATACGAGCGGAAGAGAGCCGCAAAATTCGACGAGCTTTGCGATTGTGAGGATATTCTTTCGGGCGATGAGGCATATTGGAAGGCGCGCATTTATGAGATTGCCGCCTTTTTGGGGAAAATGAAAAATGGAAGAGAAAAGATGCTCCTTTACTACCGCTATGTCAAAGGTGAGAGCATCGAGCACACCGCGGGACTGTTGGGGCTCTCCCGCCGCACGGCGTACCGCCTTTGGAATAAGGCACTCTTATCTGCCGGACTTCTTTTGGAGAAAACAAATCCGCAATACATAAACTCACAAAAGATAACTGAAGAAACTCGATACGTATAAAAAAGGTAGGCATCGTATATTTCAACGATGCCTTGTATTGCGAGTGGCCGTAAAAAGTTGTTAGTGACTCCCAACGTAGAATAACTATTGTCGAACAGTCACCGCGCCTGCGCGATGTTTATCTCCTCACTACGCCCGCCACAATGGATGATTTGTGTGTCGGCCATGCAAATACCAAAAAGAATTTATGTGCAATCGGCAAGATTCAAAACTATTTTATTTTTGCTGACTGCGTGGCGATATGTTTGATATGCGCCGCCCGATTGATGGGTTATAAAGCCAATTACAAGGTCGGCTTTTTCAACCATCCAGCGATTGCGATGGCAGATTGCATATCTGGGTGGGGCGTTTTCAATTTCGGGGTAAATAATGGCATCATACTGTGCCTCTTTGTCTTTCAAATTGTTCTCGTGTGAAAGATAGGGAGTTATAAAAACCAATTTTGTATTGGGATGTGCCATACGATACTTTTTACAACAGGAATACGCAAAATCATCAAAAGCACCGTAACCGCCCAAAAAGAATTCTGCGGGGTTATCTCCAACTGTATTTTCCAAAAGAGTGAGAAAATACTTTTCATGTTTTTCCGTCCCTACAAATCGAGAATGTCCACAAAAAGTCACAATCATAGCAAACGCCCTCGCAAAATAAAAAGTGCATCCCCGAAGGAATGCACTAAAAAAGTGTACTCCTTCTTTGTTGCCACACAACCTTAAACACTTGCTAACGTAAGAAAGCAGGAAACGTAAAAGGGCGAAGGAAGACACCTTTTTTCAAAGGTATTTCCTACGCAACAAGTGAATATTCGGTTGTGTGGCGCATTTAGTATAACACAATTTTTACCATTTGTAAAGGGCTTTATAAAAAATAACGAACAAATTATAAAAGACAAGTAGGGGCGACCATTGGTCGACCGTTTTTTGTTTGCAAATAATCGTTTGTTTTTTCGGGGCGTATGAGCGCGCCGCCCCCTACAAAAAGTGTTTTCTTGCTATTTT
>JAZOVV010000013.1:0-8212 GCA_045658925.1 Eubacteriales bacterium | reverse complement strand
GATGAGTACGGCTACGTTTATGCAACGCTTCCCGCAACGCGCGACTGCAAATATCTCAAGCCACTTGGCTTGATTGCGCATATGGATACCTCGTGTGCCGTTAGCGGTGCCGACATCAAGGCGCGCATCGTCACCTACAAGGGCGGCGACCTTGTTCTCGAGAGCGGCAGTGTAATGAGCCCTGCAACTTATCCCTCTCTCAACCACTACGTTGGTGAGGAGCTCATCGTTACCGACGGAACAACGCTCCTCGGCGCCGACGATAAGGCGGGTATTGCCGAAATTATTAGCGCGTGTGCGTATTTTGCAGAAAACCCCGAGGTTTCCCACCGTACGGTGCAAATCGCATTCACTCCCGACGAGGAGATTGGATGCGGCGCCGACCACTTTGACGTGGAAGGCTTTGGTGCAAAAGAAGCCTACACGGTTGACGGTGGCGAGCTTGGTGAAATTGAGTACGAAAACTTCAATGCCGCATCCGCAAAGCTGACGGTGCACGGACTGAACGTTCACCCGGGCTCGGCAAAGGGCATTATGAAGAACGCCATCCTGATGGCAAACCAATTCCTCTCGATGCTGCCGCCCGCGGAGACTCCCGCGCACACCGAGGGTTATGAGGGCTTCTATCACGTTTGTGACTTCGCAGGCGACGAGACCACCGCTACGGTCTCGATGATTGTCCGCGACCACGACCGCGCCAAATTTGAAGCACGTAAGGCGTTTCTCTGCCGTCTTTGCGATTATTTGTGCGGCGAATGGGGAGAGGGAAGCTTTGTTCTCGAACTCAGGGATAGCTACTACAATATGAAAGAAATCATTGACGAAAATATGGGTTTAATTATCAACGCCGATGCCGCTATGCGTCAGGCGGGGGTAGAGCCTATTACGGTTCCCATTCGTGGAGGAACAGACGGTGCACGACTTTCCTATATGGGGATTCCGTGCCCCAATCTTTCCACGGGTGGCGCAAACTTCCACGGCGTGCACGAGTACATTCCCGTAAAGTCGATGCACAAGATGGTAGAGGTTCTTATCAATCTTATTGCACAACCGTAACACAAAAAGGACTGCGTTCTGTTTGAACGCAGTCCTTTTTTTAGTCTATAATGCCATCCCTTAAACGATATCCCTTTCCATACTCATTTACAATGAGCGGACGCAGGTCGATTTTGGCGGCCTTTTGATTGATGCGGTGAATGAGAACCGCTAACGCGGCATCATTCTTTGCGCCGTCAAGTGCCGAGAGGGCGACGAGCAGTTCGGTGCTTGTCGGTCTTGGCGAGTGATAAAAGATGCAATGCAAAATGCGGAATTCCGCAGGGGAGAGGGAAAGAGAAAGCCCCATATATTCCGCACGGTCGGGCGGTGTCAAGCGCAAATAATAGGTGCTCAAAGGGGCAGCGTTCCAACCGTTTGCTTGGCATAGGGAGAGGATGTTTTTGCATAGCGTATCGAAGTTTTCGTCGCGCAAAACCGCATCTGCGCGTGCATTTACACGTGCTTCGGGTTCAACAACAACCGCCACGGGAAGGGCGGGATATCTCGTTTTGAGGTCTTGGCAAATGTGTTCGCCGCGAGAGAGTGAGGGGACACAGTCCAAAATGACCGCACCCGTATCCTCGCGTTCACACACGAACGTTCCAAACGCCGTGGGAACGCACAAATGATAAATGCCGTTCTCTAAAAGAATGGGCGAGAGGCGGGAAGCCCACCCCTCGCGGTCAGTGATGATTAAAAGCATACGTGTGGCGAATTATTGACCCTGCTCGGTGTAATTGACAAATACTGCCGATTCGATCTTGGCTTCGCGCAGGGGTTTGTTGTTGCTTCTGTTGACGGAAACTGTTGCAATGCCGTCAACACTTGTCATACCGAACAAAACGTGACCGAAAGCAGCATATTGGCCGTCAAGATGAGGGCTGGTCTTGTGGACGATAAAGAACTGCGAGGATGCAGAATTGTAGCCGTAATCGATTACGTTTCCGTAAGCGTCGTACTGCTCACCCGAGCGTGCCATCGAAATAACACCGCGCTCGTGCAGAATGGTATTGTTAACGCCGTTAGCGGAAAATTCGCCCTTGATATCTTCGTCCGAGCCACCCGAGCCGTTGCCTTTGGGGTCACCACCTTGGATCATAAAGTTTTCAATGACTCGGTGGAAGATCAAACCGTCATAAAATCCCTCGCCGACCAGCTTTTGAAAGTTGGCTACGGTAATGGGAGCATTTTCGGAATCAAGCTTTACAATAATATCACCGTTATGGCGTTGACCATTGTCAGCTGTATAGGAAACATTGAGCTTTACGTAATTGGTGGCCGTTTCGGATGCCGTATAGATGTTTGTATCGGCAAGATCGTATTGGATGGGGGCATTTGATAAATCTGTTGTGGTCTCTTCGGGCGTTGTTTCTTCTTCTTTGGAATTCAATTTCGTTACCCAAACAGAAATACCAACTGCAATCAAAATCAGTGCCAGTAATGAAACACTAATAATCAGTATCAAGCGTTGTTCTTTTTTCTTTTTTGCCAATGCCTCTTGTCTTTGTTTCTCGCGCAATTCGCGCAGTTGATTGGTTTTGGTTTCTTTACCCATAGTAGAATACCTCTTTCTTTGTTTTCTATAAAATTGTATCAAAAAAGCGCACCTTTGTCAAGCCTTTTGCGACATTTGCGAAATAATTTACAAACGTGGGGGATATGATAGTAAAAAAGGATAGGAGGGAAGCGCATTGCGTGAGATTCGTTGGGAGCGCGTGGCGGCAATTTTGATATGTGTTTTGGCGGGTGGGCTGTTGCTTTATCTGCTTTTTCGCTATGCATTGCCGCTGCTGTTGCCGTTTTTGTTGGCATACGTTATCGCGTGGATGATTCGCCCCTTGGCGAATAAAATATCGAAAAAGACCCATTTACCGCGCGGACTGTGCTCGGCAGTCTTGCTGCTTGTTGTATTCGGTCTTGGCGGATGGGGGCTTTGGATCGGTAGCGTGCGACTGATAGCGGAGCTTGGTAATCTCGTTGAGCGTCTTTTGGCGGATGGTGGTATATTCGATGCAATGGACTCCTTGATGCTTTGGGCAGAGAAAATTGGTACGCAGATAGGTTTTTTGTCAATGGGAGAAGGGAATACACAAGCGTTTTACGATAGCATTATGCAAATGGTGGGGAATCTGCTTTCCTCTCTCGCATCTCGCTTGCCCGACCTTGCCGCATCTCTCTTTTCGGCACTGCCGTCGGTGCTTTTCTTTTTAATTGTGAGTGTTGTCGCCTGCTTTTATTTTTGCACCGACGGAGTGTCAATTACGCGCGGTTTGGGCTCTTTCTTGCCACATCGATGGAAACAAAAAATGCCACAAATCAAGGAAAATTTGCGTGACGTATTGAAAAAATACGTCAAAGCGTACGGGATTCTATTGCTTTTAACCTTTGCACTCTTGCTTGTCGGCTTTTGGGTTCTTGGAGTGGAATATGCTTTCTTGCTTGCATTTCTCATCGCGCTTGCCGACCTTTTACCCGTCATTGGCGTGGGAACGATTCTCATTCCGTGGGGAATCGTTATGCTGTTACAAAAACGGTTTTATATTGGATTTGGGTTGCTCATTCTTTATCTTATCATCTCTCTCATTCGCCAAGTGGCAGAACCCAAGGTACTTGGCAAAAGCTTGGGGCTTCATCCACTCCTAACGCTGTTTGCAACCTACGTGGGGTTTACTCTTTTTGGGTTGCTCGGAATGATTCTTGCCCCCGTTGTGGCACTGCTTGTAAGGCGTTTGTTATCTTCGCAGATGAAAGTCGGATAAATGCATTTATCTGTGGTTAAGTATTTTTGCAAATTGGTTGATTTTTATTGACAGCAAGGGAAGAAAATGCTAAAATAAAGGCAGACGAAACTTCTATACTTGTCAACAGGAGGGAACTGCTTTGAAAAACAAACACAGAATCAGTATTGCATTTTTGCTCGTGGTGTGCATTTTGTTAGGAAGCTGCAATTTTGAAAAACAGCTGAACGGTAGCACCAAAGATGGCGAAACAACCACCGAACAAGCGCCCATCGAAACGCCCGTTGTAACGTTTCCAGAAACGACACCGGAGATAAACCCCGAGACGAATCCCGAGACGAACCCCGAAACGACTCCCGAAACCACTCCCGAAACGACTCCCGAAGTTCCCGAAGAAACGACTCCTTCGATAAACGAGGATGAGGCTTATTTGGATATCCCGATTCAAAAAGCAAAAGGGTACATGAGCAAAAACTACGGTCTTAAGGGCTCTTCGATTGCGTTTAAAATGAAGTTTTATTTTGGTTGGGAGCACTGCGCAAGCGATGGCGGTGATTACTTGATTTTGCGCGACGGTATCGAAATTGGCCGTGTTGTGTGCGGTGAGGCAGATGACATTGGAGATTGGAAAATAGTCTATCAAAAGCATGGAGAGCCTAAAGGGGTTCAGGTTACCGAATATCTTGAAAGAATTGGAACAGGGGAGACCTTGCGTTTCCGTCACCGTTTTTGCTATCATTATATGGAGTGCGGTCAAGACCGTTTGCTGACAGTAACGATTGCATACGGCGAAATTGACAATCACATTCAAACGCAACTGCGCGAGAATGTTCTTTATCAAGAATACTGCAGCGATCCGATGTACGGTGCACTTTCCCATCTACAGGATAAGCCCATCATCGTTTTGGGCAACAGCTTTATCGGCACCTCGCAAATCGACATCATCTATAATGATATTGCCGTCAACAGTGGCAAAGCACCTTTCATGTATGCCGAATCCCGCGGATACGCGAGCATTCAAACCTATGCGCAGGATACTTCCCTTTTGAGACGTATTGCGGCGGGTGAATGGAGTGCGGTATTTCTGTGCGGATTTTATGGCCGCGACGACACTTCGCTCGGCATTATTAAGAATGCGTGCAACAAATCCAATACACAGCTTATTATTTTCCCGGCACATAACGAAAGCGACGCGATGATAGGCATCTCAACATCTCCTCATCCCGAGTTGTTGAAAATCAACTGGAAAAGAGAAATTGATCTACTTATCAACGAAGGACGCTCGAAATGGGATTTTTGCTACAATGACGGTCATTTACACAGCACTCCCTTGGCGGGATACGTAGGCGCTATGATGATTTGGCGTGCCATTTGGGGTGAAATGCCCGACGTAACGCTGACATCCGGTGCCGTGGATCAAGAGTGGGCGGATGCTATTCTCGGCTCGTATTTGACCACCCCTACATTTGGCTTGATGGATCCTTCGACTATATATTTTGTAGAGTAAACACAAGCGTTCTATATTACCGAAATAAATAACGCACAAAAGCCATTCGCATACGCGAATGGCTTTTGGATTGCTTGGAATGATTCTCGCCCCATTGCGGCACTGCTTGTAAAGCGGTTGTTATCGTCGTAGATGAACGGTCGGACAAATGTATTGATTTGCGGTTGGGGATTTTCAACAATCGGTTGATTTTTGTTGACAGAACGAGAATAAAATGGTAAAATAAAAATAGTCATTTACCGAATTTTACGCATTGGAGGAAACTGTCTTGAAAAAAACAAGCCGTATTATGGTCGCTCTTACCCTTGTTCTTTGCTTTTTGCTTGGGGGATGCGGTACTGCAAATTCCGAATCGGGAACAAACGACGAAGTCACATCCGAGCAGGTAACAACGCACGATGAAAACAAGGAATATTTGAAGATTCCCTTGCAAGAATGCCCCGGATTTGTAAAAAGCTATTACTGTGTGAAGGATACCTACCAAACGATTAGCTTGCAGTTCTACGAAAACTGGGAACAACGTGAGGACGGAGAGGGCGGACGCATCCTTTTGCGTGACGGCAAGGAGATTGGACGCCTTATTTTGGGTGCCGCCGACGATTTGGCAGAGTGGAAGGAGCTTGATCAAAAAACGTCCAGCCGCGCGGCAGGTCTTGTTATCAATGAATATCTTGAAAAAAGCGGAACAGGTGCGACTTTGCGCTTCCGCCATCGCTACACCTATTCTTATAGAGAAGACGGCGTTTTCTATCAAATTACGTTGACCGTGAACTATGGAGAATTGGATAAGGCCGCACAAGATGCTCTGCGCAAAGAGGTTGAGTATGGAGAGCATACCGTCAATCCGAGGCTGAACGAGCTTTCCGAATTGCGTGATAAGCCCATTTTGGTGATTGGCAACAGCTTTATCGCTTCCTCGGAGATCGGTATCATTTACAATAAGATTGCCCGGGGAAGCGGCAAGGGAGAATTGATGATGGCTGTCGCTGAGGGATATGCAACCGTCAAAACGTATGCCGAGAATGAAGACGTCATAAATTGTATTGAGAACGGAGATTGGAGTGCCGTGTTTGTGTGCGGATTTTACGGGGATATGAACCATCATCTCGGTATTATCAAGCGTGCGTGCAATAAATCCGGCACAAAGCTGATCATTTTCCCCGCACACAACGAGAATCGCGCGATGATTGAGAGCGCGAAACGCGAATATCCCGACTTGCTTTGCCTGGATTGGAAACGCGAAATCGATGAATTGATAACGCAGGGACGCGACAAATGGGATTTTTGTTATGACGACGAACATTTGCATAGCACACCCTTGGCAGGGTACGTAGGCGCTATGATGATTTGGCGTGCCATTTACGGTGAAATGCCCTCGGTTGAAATCAACTGCATTGACCAGGATTATTGTGATTCCATTCTCGGCGACTATATTACCTCACCCGCCATCAAGCTGATTGATATTTCAAAGATCAGCTTTTTGGGAGAATAAAACAAAAACTTTCTTGATAAAAATCGGGCTCTCTCTTGACATCCCCCAAAAAAGGTGGTAAAATATTAAAGATAGTTTTCACAGAGGAGATGTGTTATGAATAATTCCGAAAAAACAATGGACAAAATCGTCGCGCTTTGCAAAACGCGTGGCTTCATTTTCCCCGGCTCCGAAATTTACGGTGGCTTGGCAAACTCTTGGGACTACGGCCCTCTTGGCGTTGAGTTTAAGAACAACGTTAAGCGCGCTTGGTGGAAGAAGTTTGTTCAGGAGAGCAAATATAACGTAGGTCTTGACAGTGCCATCATCATGAACCCCGAGGCATGGGTTGCTTCCGGTCACGTTGGCGGTTTCTCCGACCCCCTTATGGACTGCAAGCAATGCAAAATGCGTCACCGCGCTGACAAGCTCATCGAGGATTACGCATTCCAAAACGGTCTTAACGACAATCCTGCCGCTTGGGCCTTTGAAGAAATGTCCGCATACATCAAGGAAAAGGGAATCGCTTGCCCGCAATGCGGCAGCCACGATTTTGCTGACATTAAGAAGTTCAACCTGATGTTCAAAACCTTTATCGGCGTTACCGAGGATAACACAAACACCGTTTATCTTCGCCCCGAAACCGCACAGGGTATCTTTGTAAACTTCCCCGCAGCACAACGCACCACACGCAAAAAGCTGCCCTTCGGCATTGCGCAAATCGGTAAGTCCTTCCGTAACGAAATTACCCCCGGTAACTTCGTTTTCCGTACCCGTGAGTTCGAACAAATGGAGCTTGAGTTCTTCTGCAAGCCCGGCACCGACCTCGAGTGGTTCGCATATTGGAAGAACTACTGCCATCAATTCCTTTTGAACCTCGGTATGAGAGACGAGAACCTTCGTCTGCGTGACCACGATCCGGACGAGCTCTGCTTCTATTCCAAGGCAACCACCGACTTCGAGTTCCTCTTCCCGTTTGGATGGGGTGAGCTTTGGGGCGTTGCTGACCGTACCGATTACGACCTCGGTCAACACCAAAAGCACAGCGGCAAGGATATGACCTATTTCGATCAAGAATCGGGCGAGCACTACATTCCTTACGTTATCGAGCCGTCACTTGGTGCCGACCGCGTAGCACTTGCATTCCTGGTTGACGCTTACGATGAAGAAGTCATCGACGAAGCAAAGAACGACGTTCGTACTGTTCTGCACCTGCACCCCGCACTCGCACCCTTCAAAGCTGCAATTCTGCCTCTTTCCAAGAAGCTTGGCGACAAGGCAGGCGAGGTTTACGAGGAGCTTTCCAAGTACTTTATGGTTGACTACGATGAGACAGGTTCTATCGGTAAGCGTTACCGCCGTCAGGATGAAATCGGTACACCTCTTTGTATTACCATCGACTTTGAGACCGTTGGTGATGAGAACACTCCTGCCGACAACTGCGTAACCGTTCGCGAC
>JAZOVV010000012.1:0-56504 GCA_045658925.1 Eubacteriales bacterium | reverse complement strand
ATCGAAAAGCTCGAAGAGGACGACGACGTTATGGACGTTTACCACAACTGGGAAAACTGCGACGACTGATTCGGTTTTTTTGAAAAAAGTTCAAAAAAACTATTGACAAACACTTTTTTGTGTGGTATACTACACGTAATTTAGCAAAGGCTGTGACGAAGAAGGTCGAGCAAGGGAGCCTACAGAGAGTCGGGTATGGTGTGAACCGATGACAAAATTGCTCAAGACCCATCACTTCTGAGCCGGATGTTCGAAAGATTTTGTCAAGTAGAATTTCCCGTGATTGCCGCGTCAAGGCATAGGAATTGTTTGATTCCGAGAGTGGCGACAGTGTCGCAATTTGAGTGGTACCGCGAGTGTATTTCACACCCGTCTCAAAGCTTGAGACGGGTGTTTTATTTTTTTTAGCAAGGAGGAAACCAAAATGTCTAACTTATCATCCAACACTTTGCAGGAGGTTGCACTGCGAATTCGCGAAATGCGTGAGATTTTCGATTTCAGCGTTGAAACGATGGCAGATAAGACCGAGGTTACTGTTGAAGAATACCTTCAATATGAAAGCGGAACACTTGATTTTCCGTTCACCTTCATTCACAAATGTGCTCTTGCATTTGGAATTGGCATGACAGACTTACTGGAAGGTAGCAGTGCGCACCTTTCATCCTACACGGTTACGCGCCGCGGTCAGGGTCAGCAAACGGCAAAGGAGGACGGCATTGAGATTTCCAACTTAGCCCCAATGTTTCGCAAAAAGCTGGCAGAGCCGTATTGGGTTCGTTATGAGTATAATCCCGATCTGCAAAACCGCCCCATTCACCTTACCAAGCACTCCGGTCAAGAGTTCGACATGGTTATGAAGGGTAAGCTTAAGGTGCAAATTGGCGAGAATGTCGAGTATCTTGAAGAGGGCGACAGCATCTATTACAACAGTTCAACCCCTCACGGTATGATTGCAATCGGTGGCGAAGATTGCTTGTTTGTAGCAGTTGTTCTATCCGGTGAAGATGAAAAGGAGGATGTTCTTCGCGAAACATTGATTCCTATAAAAGCTCCAAAGCGCGAGCTTGTTTGCGATAACTTTGTTTCCACTCTTGAGGATGAGAACGGATTGCTACAATCCATTGATTTTCACAATGAAGACAAATTCAACTTTGCATTTGATGTGGTTGATGAAATTGCAAAAAAAGACCCCGAAAAGCTTGCAATGCTGCATATCTCCAAGGATATGACCGAGCGACGCTTCACATTTAATGATATGAAGCGTAAATCTGCACAGTGTGCCAACTATTTCAAGTCGCTTGGAATTAAGAGTGGCGACCGCGTAATGCTTGTTCTCAAACGTCACTATCAATTTTGGTTTGCAATTCTCGGTTTGCATAAGCTTGGTGCTGTTGTTATCCCTGCAACCAACCAGCTGCAAGCACATGACTTTGAGTACCGCTTTGAAGCGGCAGGTGTTAGTGCTATCGTTTGTACCGCCGACGGTGACGTGGCACATCAAGTAGACCTCGCACAAGAGAAATGCCCGATGCTCAAAACAAAGGTTCTTGTTGGTGGCAAGCGCGACGGTTGGAAAGATTTTGATGAAGAATCCGAGCTCTTCAGCGCACATTTCTATCGCACCGAAGAAACACCTTGTGGCGATGATTTGATGTTGATGTTCTTTACCTCGGGCACAACGGGTTATCCCAAAATTGCCGCACACAGTTACAAATATGCACTTGGTCACTTTATTACCGCCAAATATTGGCACGGTGTGAGCGAGGGCAGTTTGCACTTTACCATCTCAGAGACGGGATGGGGGAAAGCACTTTGGGGCAAGCTCTACGGTCAATGGCTGTGCGAGGGAGCGGTATTTACCTACGATTTCGACCGCTTTGATGCATCCGTTATTCTGCCGATGTTTGCAAAATACAATATCACTACCTTCTGCGCGCCTCCTACGATGCTGCGTATGATGATAAAGCAGGATATTTCAAAATATGACCTTTCTTCTATCAAGCATATGACAACTGCGGGTGAAGCTCTCAATCCCGAGGTTTACCGTCAGTTTGAAAAGGCAACAGGCCTGCAAATTATGGAAGGCTTCGGTCAAACCGAATTGACACTTACCGTCGCCAATTTGATGGGTGGAACGCACAAGCTCGGTTCTATGGGTAAACCCGTTCCGCTTTACGACGTTGATATTGTTGACCCCGATGGCAACCCCGTTACCGACGGTGAGGTTGGTGAAATCGTTGTTCGCACCGATAAATCTGTTCCTTGTGGACTCTTCACGGGCTATTACAATAATGATGAAAAGACCAAAGAGGTTTGGCACGACGGTATGTACCACACCGGAGACACCGCTTGGCGCGATGAGGACGGCTTCTATTGGTACGTCGGTCGCGTAGACGATGTTATCAAGTCCTCTGGATATCGCATTGGTCCCTTTGAAATTGAAAGCGTTATTATGGAACTGCCTTACGTTCTAGAGTGTGGTGTTTCTGCCGCTCCCGACGAAGTCAGAGGTCAAGTGGTTAAGGCATCTATCGTTCTTACCAAGGGAACCGAACCTACCGAACAACTCAAAAAAGAAATTCAAAACTACGTTAAGGAGCACACGGCACCTTATAAATATCCCCGTATCGTTGTCTTCCGCGATGAGCTTCCCAAAACCATTAGCGGTAAGATTCAGCGTAACAAGCTTTGATGAAAGATTCTTAGTATAATAATATTGGAAAAATTATAAAAGCTATTGACAAATAACCAAAAGTGTGATACAATCTTAATAATTTAGAAAGGCACTGACGAAGAGGGTGTCGACAAAACGGTCTTTACAGAGAAATGGCGGTTGGTGCGAGCCATAGACATAAGTCGGCATTTGTAGCTTCTGAGCCGAAGGGAAGAACGAGCCCAGCTCTATTAGAACCCTTCCGTGATTGCTGCGTGAATGCATAGGGGCTGTCAGGCTCCAAGAGTGGCGACGTTGTCGCAATTTGAGTGGTACCGCGGGTGTTATTATTGCACTCGTCTCAAGGTTATTTTCACCTTGGGACGAGTGCGTTTTTTGTTCCAAGGTAAGAAACGGAGAGAGAAAAAATGAAACAAATGAGCGGATTGGATTTCAAAATTCGAGAAATGGCAGAGCGTATTCGCGAGCTGCGTGAGATTACGCGCTATACTCCCGAAGAGATGGCGGCAAAGACCGACGTAACGGTCGAGGAATACTTGGCGTGCGAAAACGGACAAAGTGACCTCAACTTTGCGTTTATTTACCGTTGCTCGCTTGCGTTTGGTGTAAACGTCACCGATATTATCGACGGTGTCAGCCCCAAACTGAAATCGTATACGGTTACGCGCGGCGGCCTTGGACAACGCATTGAGCAAGCGCACGGTATGACTTATTACAACCTTGCGTATGCTTTCCAAAACCGTATAGCAGAGCCTTTGTACGTTCGCAGTGAATATAACGAAGATGCACAGCACAGAGACATCGAACTGACAACCCACGCAGGGCAGGAGATTGATATTGTCATTACGGGTAGCTTGATGGTTCAGGTTGGCTCGCACAGAGAGATTCTGCACGCAGGCGACACCATCTATTATGACAGTAGCGCGCCTCACGGTATGATTGCCGTAGGCGGTCAGGATTGCGAATTCTATGCAATCGTCCTCAATCCCACGGGTGAGCCCATTCCCGAACTGATGCCCGCAAAGCTAATTAAGGGAACCGCAGCGCCTACCAAGGACACCAAGGAACGCATCTATCAAAAGTTTATCGACGTTGTCGAAAACGAAAACGGCACTCCCACGTCCATTCAATTTAAAAACACCGAAAACTTCAACTTTGCATTCGACCTTGTGGATGCACTTGCGGATAAAGAGCCGCAAAAGCTTGCAATGCTTCATATTGCAGGGGACAAGACCGAACGCAGATTTACTTTCAAAGATATCAAAAAGGCATCGGCACAGTGTGCCAACTATTTCAAGTCGCTGGGCATCAAAAAAGGCGACCGAGTAATGCTTGTTCTCAAGCGTCACTACCAATTCTGGTTTGCAATGCTCGGTCTCAACAAGCTCGGTGCCATTGCCATCCCCGCACCCAATCAGCTACAAGAGCACGACTTTGAATACCGCTTCCAATCTGCAGGCATCAATACCGTCCTTTGTACTGCCGACGGAAATACGGCACATCAAATTGAACTTGCCGCAAAAGCCTGTCCCGAGCTCAAGAATTTCTTGATTGTCAACGGCGAAAGAAAAGGTTGGAGAACCTTTGATGAGGAATATCCGCTTTACAGCTCTCATTATAACAGAGGTGAGGATGCTCCCGGCGGCGATGATTTGATGCTGATGTTCTTTACATCGGGAACCACGGGATATCCCAAAATTGCGGCGCACAATTACAAATATGCGCTTGGACATTTCCACACCGCAAAATATTGGCACAATGCCGACCCCAACGGCCTGCACTTTACTATCTCCGATACAGGTTGGGCAAAGGCAATGTGGGGCAAGCTCTACGGTCAATGGCTGTGTGAAGCGGCAACCTTCGTTTACGATTTCGACCGCTTTGACGCATCGGAAATTCTGCCGATGTTTGCAAAATACAACATTACAACCTTCTGCGCGCCGCCCACGATGCTGCGTATGATGATAAAGCAGGATATTTCCAAATACGACCTCTCCTCGGTTAAGCATATGACCACCGCGGGTGAGGCACTCAATCCCGAGGTTTATCGCCAATTTGAAAAGGCAACCGGATTGCAAATTCTCGAAGGCTTCGGTCAAACCGAAAGCACGATGATTATCGGTAACCTCATTGGCGAATCGCATAAAATCGGTTCTATGGGTAAGCCCGCACCGATTTACGACGTTTCGATTCTTGATGCCGAAGGCAATCCCGTTCCCGTTGGTGAGAGCGGTGAAATCGTCGTCAACGTTAAGAACGGCGCACCTTGCGGTCTCTTTACCGGCTATTATCACGATGAGGAAAAGACTGCCGAGGTTTGGCACGACGGTTACTATCACACCGGTGACGTTGCTTGGTGTGATGAAGACGGCTTCTATTGGTACGTTGGCCGTGCGGATGACGTTATCAAGTCTTCCGGTTACCGCATCGGGCCCTTTGAAATTGAAAGCGTTATTATGGAACTTCCTTACGTTCTCGAGTGTGGCGTTTCTGCCGCTCCCGATGAGGTAAGAGGACAAATTGTTAAGGCTTCCATTGTTCTTACAAAGGGAACCGAACCCACCGAAGAACTCAAAAAAGAGATTCAAAACTACGTTAAGGAGCACACCGCTCCCTATAAATACCCCCGTCTTGTGGTCTTCTGCGATGAATTGCCCAAAACCACGAGCGGAAAAATTCAGAGGAATAAATTATGATAAACAAACGCGTTTTGTTGCTGTGCGGACATTACGGTAGCGGCAAAACCAATATTGCCGTCAATTTGGCGCAACAAATCAAAAGGGAATACCCTACGGTAACGCTCGCCGACCTTGACATTGTCAATCCCTATTTTCGTTCCAAGGACAGTGCCGATGAGTTGGAAGCGGCGGGCATTCGATTGATTTGCTCCAATTACGCAAACAGCAACGTTGATATTCCCGCACTCCCCCCCGACCTTTACGCCCTGACCGATGACCGCCGTATGCGTGCCATCATCGACGTGGGCGGAGATGACCGCGGTGCATTGGCTCTTGGCAGACTCGCCCCCGCTATCCTTGCGGAGAACGACTACGAGATGTTGATGGTTATCAACTGCTACCGACCGCTCACGCGTGATGCCGCATCTACTGTGGAAGTAATGCGCGAAATCGAAGCGGCAGGCGGTATTCGCTTTACCGCTTTAGTCAACAACTCCAATCTCGGCGTTGAGACCACAGCAGAGGATGTTCTCGCATCGATGCGTTACGCCGAAGAAGTGTCGGCTATGTCCGGTTTGCCGGTTGTTATGACCGCGGCAGACGAAAAATTGCAAGAAGAATTGAAAGGGAAGATTCCTAATCTTTTCTCATTAAAATTGCAAAAAAAGATACAGTAAATTGTAATAACCCTTGAAAAGGAGTACATAAAAATGGCAAAATTAACGTTTTTGACCGATAATTGCAAGGGCTGCGGTCTGTGTGTAGACGCTTGCCCCAAAAAGGTGCTTCGTTTAGCATCCGATAAAATCAACAAAAAAGGACATCACCCAGTAGAGGCAGAAAATCCCGATGCTTGCATCGGTTGCGCTTTCTGCGCGACGATGTGTCCCGATTGCATTATTACAGTTGAGAGGTGATAGAGATGGCAGATAAAGTATTGATGAAAGGCAACGAAGCCATTGCCGAAGCCGCTATTCACGCAGGCTGCAGACACTATTTTGGCTATCCCATCACACCACAGACCGAAATTGCGGCTTATATGGCAAAAAAGATGCCCAAAATCGGTGGTTGCTTTTTGCAAGCAGAAAGTGAAATCGCGGCTATCAATATGGTTTATGGCGTTGCATCCGCAGGATACCGCGTTATGACCTCTTCTTCCAGCCCCGGAATCGCACTCAAGAGCGAAGGCCTTTCTTATCTTGCAGGTGCAGACCTGCCCGCACTCGTTGTTAACGTTCAGCGCGGCGGCCCAGGCCTTGGCGGTATTCAACCTAGCCAATCCGACTATTTCCAAGCTACCAAGGCAGGTGGTCACGGCGACTTCCGTATGATTGTTCTCGCTCCCGCATCTGTTCAAGAAATGGCAGAATTGACTGTTAAAGGCTTTGAACTTGCCGATACATACCGTATGACCGCTATGATTTTGGCTGACGGTACGATGGGGCAGATGATGGAGCCCGTCGCTCTTGACGACCTCGTTGTCAACCCCGCACCCGCAAAGCCTTGGGCTACTACGGGTACCAAGATGCAACGCGCACATAATATTACCAACTCGCTATCTCTCATTCCCGAAGAACTCGAAAAGTTCAACTTCGCTCGCTATGAGCGTTATCGCACCATCGAGGAAAACGAGGTTATGTATGAGGAATATATGATGGACGATGCAGAAATCTGTATTGCCGCTTTCGGTATTGCCGCACGTGTTTCCAAGAACGCTATTAACGAGGCACGAAAGCAGGGAATTAAGGTTGGTATGATTCGTCCTATCACGCTTTGGCCCTTCCCGAATGAAGTATTCTGCCGCGCAGCCGATAAGGTGAACAGCTTTATTTCGGTTGAACTCTCTATGGGACAGATGATTGATGACGTTCGCCTTGCAACCCAATGCAAGAAACCCGTAACCCTTTGCAATCGCGCAGGCGGTATGATTCCGTCTCCCGACCAGGTACTCGAAGCTATTAAGAACGCCGCGAAAGGAGGAGAAAACTAATGGTTGTATTTAAGAAGCCCCACGCACTGACCGATGCACCGTTCCATTATTGTCCCGGGTGCACCCACGGTATCGTTCACCGCTTGGTAGCCGAAGTTATCGATGAACTCGGTATTGAAGGTAGAACCATCGGTATCGCTCCCGTTGGCTGCTCGGTTATGGCTTATAACTATTTTAACTGTGATATGATTGAAGCCGCTCACGGTCGCGCACCTGCTGTTGCTACCGGCGTTAAGCGTGCAAATCCCGAGGAGCACATTGTTTTCACCTATCAAGGTGACGGCGATCTCGCATCCATCGGTATGGCAGAGACTGTTCATGCTGCCGCAAGAAACGAAAACATCACCATTATCTTCATTAACAACGCAATTTACGGTATGACCGGCGGTCAAATGGCACCCACCTCGCTGCCCGGACAGATAACCCAAACCTCTCCTTACGGACGTGACACTAACCACTGCGGTTTCCCAATCAAGGTATGTGAAATGCTTTCCGAACTTGAGGGCCCCGAGTATCTCGCTCGCGTTACCGTAAACAACGTAAAGAACGTAAACAATGCAAAAAAAGCAATCAAAAAGGCGTTCCAAAACCAAATTGAGGGCAAAGGCTTCTCTTTGGTAGAGGTGCTGTCCACTTGTCCCACCAACTGGGGTATGACACCGCAGAAGGCTTTACAATGGATTGATGAAAAGATGATTCCTTATTATCCGCTCGGCGTTTATAAGGATAGAAGTGCAAAGGAGGAAGCGGCAAAATGAGTACAAAGCAAATGCTGTTTTCCGGCTTTGGCGGACAGGGAATTCTGTTTGCCGGTAAATTTATCGCTTACAAGGGCTTGATGGAAGAAAAGCAGGTCAGCTGGTTGCCTTCATACGGCCCCGAAATGCGTGGCGGCACTGCAAGCTGCAGTGTTATCGTCAGCGACGAGCCCGTTGGCTCTCCCATCGTTTCCAATCCCGATATTCTCATTGCAATGAACCTGCCGTCTCTGGATAAGTTTGAGTCGACCGTTGTACCCGGCGGTATGATTTTTGCAGACTCTACACTGATTGAGCGCAAGGTCAAGCGTGATGACGTTAAAGTTTTCTATATTCCCGCAACACAACTCGCAAGTGACAACGGCACTCCCACGTTGGCGAATATGATTATCGTTGGAAAGGTTCTCAAGGAAATTGACGACTACAACGAAGAGAACATCACCGCAGCACTCAAGAAGGTTATTTCCGCAAAGCGTGCAGATATGTTGGAAGTTAACCTTGGTGCTATGCGCTTGGGTGCCGAAAACTAATTCAAATTGCAGAAAGGGGAAACATTATGTTGAATATTTCCATTACGAAATGTGATACCCCCAAGGCAAAGCCGGATGCTTCTACCCTGGGTTTTGGTAAAATCTTTACCGACCATATGTTCATGGCCGATTATTCTCACGATAAGGGTTGGTATAATGCTCGCATTATTCCGTTTGCAAACATTTCTCTCCATCCCGCATCTACCGTTTTGCACTACGGCTCCGAAATTTTTGAGGGACTTAAGGCTTATCGCCGTGCCGACGGTAAGATTCAACTCTTCCGTCCCTTGGAGAATATTCGCCGTATGAACAACTCTGCCGAGCGTCTTTGCCTGCCTCAAATGGCAGAAGAAGATATGCTCCAAGCACTCCTGACCTTTGTGGAGCTTGAGCAGGATTGGACGCCTTCCGCTCCCGGAACGTCTCTCTACCTGCGTCCGTTCCTTTTCGGCAACGACGAGACTCTCGGTGTTCACGCAGTACACAACGCAACCTTTGTTATCATTGCTTCTCCCGTAGGTAGCTACTATGCGGAAGGTATCAATCCCGTTCGCATTATGATTGAGGACGAGGATGTTCGTGCTGTTAGAGGCGGTACGGGTTATGCAAAGTGCGGCGGTAACTATGCCGCAAGTAACCGTGCAGGTGAAAGAGCCGCACAAAAGGGATACTCTCAAGTTTTGTGGCTTGACGGTGTTGAGCGCAAGTACATTGAGGAAGTAGGCGCTATGAACGTTATGTTCAAAATCAACGGTGAAATCGTAACTCCCGCGCTGACAGGTTCCATTCTGCCCGGCATTACACGCAAATCCTGCATCGAAGTTCTTAAAAACGAAGGCTACAAGGTTAGTGAAAGACTGCTCAGCATTGATGAACTCTCCGAGGCACTTGAAAACGGAACTCTCGAAGAGGCTTGGGGATGCGGAACTGCCGCGGTTGTATCTCCTATTGGCGAGCTTTGCTATAAGGGCAAAAAGTATCCCGTAAACGAGGGCAAAATCGGTACGGTAACACAACATTTGTACGATACGCTCACCGGTATTCAATGGGGCAAGGTTGAGGATACCTATAACTGGACCTATCCTGTTGAAAAATAATGAAGAAAATTTCAAAAAAATCTTGACAAATACACTCATAGATGTTATAATAAGGCATATTTTTGAAATGCGTTGAAGGAATTATTTCTTCTTTTTGGCTGATTGCAGAGAGACGGCGTTAGGTGCGAGCCGTTACGGTATAAGAAGAAAGTCTCGTTCCGGAGCAGGACCGCAGAACCTTTCAGTAAGCGGTCACGGCATGCACCGTTATCAGAGCATAGGGCTTGTCAGAGCCTTTGAGGTGACCGATTTCAATCGGTAACCGGGGTGGTACCGCGAATGAGAACATTCGTCCCCGAGGTGGATTTTACGTCCGTCTCGGGGACTTTTTTATCGGGGCGGAAAAACTTGAGAGGAGATACACGAACATGAAAAGAATCAAAATTGCAGATGCAACGCTTTGCAGAGCCGACAATGCTTTTAGCTTTAAGGAAAAAATCGATATTGCACGTCAGCTCGAAAAATTGGACTGTGATGTAATTGAACTGCCCGAAATTCAAAACGTACGCATCGATACACTCCTTATCAAAACCGTCTCTACGTTTGTCAAAAAAAGCACGATTTCGGTAGCGGCAGGGATGAGTATGGAAAGTGTGGAAAATGCAGCATCGGCGCTTTCTACCGCCGCTCATCCGCGCATCCGAATCGAGCTTCCCACGTCTCCCGTTAGTATGGAGTACGTTTGCCACAAAAAGCCCGATAAGATGCTTGCTTGGATAGAAAAGGTTGTTTCTTTTGCAAAAGAGAAGTGTGCTTCGGTCGAATTCTGTGCTTTGGATGCATCTCGCGCAGAACCTGCATTTTTAAACAGTGCTCTGAATACTGCTATCGCCGCAGGTGCTTGTGAAGTGACTCTCTGTGACGACGCAGGCGAAATGCTCCCCGATGATTTTGCAGAATTTGTAAAGAACGTTTTGGAGAACGTTTCTGTTCCGGTAAACGTTCGTTGTTCCAATCAAAACAGTATGGCTTGCGCCAATGCCATTATGGCAGTGCGCGCAGGTGCTTCGGGTGTTAAAACCGCAGTAAGTGATGCGGGCATCTCTTTAGAGAGCTTTGCCGCTATGGTGAAAAATTGCGGCAATCGCTACGGATTCTGTTCCGATATTCGCTACACCGAATTAAATCGTACTGTAAAACAGATTGGTTGGGTGCTCAACAATGCAAAGAGCGCAAAGGGAAGTGTAACCTCTTTGGTTATCGACGATGAACCTGTTCATCTCGATGCCAATGATGATAAAGATACAGTTTCTTCATCGGTTGTAAAGCTCGGCTATGACTTGTCCGAGGAGGATAAAGCTCGTGTTTATGAAGAATTCTTGCGCGTAGCCGCCAAAAAGAAGGTAGGTGCCAAAGAGCTCGAAGCCATTGTTGCAAGTGTAGCTTTGCAGGTTCCGCCTACTTACGAGCTCGTCAATTATGTCGTTAACAGTGGCAATATCATTTCTACAAGTGCGCAAATCACACTCCGCAAGGACGGCAAGGCATTGACCGGTATCAGTATTGGCGATGGTCCTATCGATGCCGCATTCTCGGCTATCGAACAAATCATCGGTCATCGCTACGAGTTGGATGATTTCCAAATTCAAGCCGTTACCGAGGGAACCGAGGCAATGGGCTCGGCGCTTGTAAAGCTTCGCTCAGACGGAAAGCTCTACTCGGGCAACGGTATTTCCACCGATATTATCGGTGCGGGCATTCGTGCCTATATCAATGCCGTTAACAAAATCGTTTACGAGGAGGCTGCTCAATGAGATTTTCCTTTTCAACAAAGGGATGGCACGGCCATACCTTTGAAGAGTTTTGTGACATTGCCTCTGCAATGAATTTTGCAGGCATCGAGTTGCACAATATCAATAACAGTCTCTTTGCCGATAAGGACGGCGCATTCTACAACTATGCCGCCGCCTCTACCGTTCGTCGTTTGTACGAAAAGAAGCTGAGTATTCCTTGCATCGATGCCATTTGCAACCCTTCCGATGCAGGTGAAAAAGACGCTTGTATAACAGAAATTCGCAAATGTATGGAGATTGCATCCAATTTGCATATTCCCAATATTCGTTTGCGTGCAAATGCCGCAGAGGATGAGGATGCCGCAGTTGCCAATACGGCAGCCGTGATTGCCGCCTTGTTACCCGAAGCAGAGAGTCGCGGAGTCACGCTCCTGATGGAAACGGCAGGCTTGTTTGCCAAAACCGAAAAGCTCCGTGCACTGCTCGATAGCTTTGCAAGTGACCATTTTGCATCTCTTTGGAATTTCTCCGCCGCTTATTTTGACGGTGGTGAATCTCCCGAGCAAATTATCAAAAATTTGGGCGCATACGTTCGTCACGTGCACATCAACGATGCAAAAAGAGCAGGGGATGCCGTTGAATATTGCCTGCTCGGTGAAGGTGAGCTTCCCATCAAGGACATGATGCTTGCCTTGCGCTCTGTCAACTATGACGGATTTCTCTCACTCGTTTGGGACCCTGCTTGGTGCGCAGAGCTTGACGATATGGAGATTATCTTCTCGCAATTCGTTGGATTTATGAGCCAATTCAGTGACCCCTCTCGCAACGAAAAAACACTTTATTACAACCGCGCTCACACGGGCAAGTATGTGTGGAAGAAAGACCTCTTGATTGATGCGACCTTCTCGCAAGTGCTTGACCGTATGGTTGAGGAATTTCCCGACCAATATGCGTTCAAATATACAACGCTCGATTATACCCGTACGTATAGCGAATTCCGTGATGACGTAGACGAATTTGCACGTTCTCTTATCGCTTTGGGTGTAAAAGCGGGCTCTCACGTAGCCGTTTGGGCATCCAACGTGCCGCAATGGTACATTGCCTTTTGGGCAACCGTAAAGCTCGGCGCGGTACTTGTTACTGTAAACACCGCGTATAAGATTCACGAGGCAGAGTATCTGCTCAAGCAATCGGATACGCATACCCTAATTTTGACCGAGGGTTCCAAGGATACCAACTACGGCAAAATCATTGCCGAGCTTTGTCCCGAGCTCGAAACGCTCAAGCCCGGTACAACACTTCATAGCAAGCGTTTGCCGTTCTTACGCAACGTCATTACTGTTGGTTTTAAACAAAAGGGGTGCTTGGATTGGAACGATGCTCTCGAGCGTGCCGCACAGGTGCCCGTGAGCGAGGTTTACCGTATGGCTGCTGCCGTTCATAAGGATGACGTATGCAATATGCAATACACTTCCGGTACAACAGGATTTCCCAAGGGAGTAATGCTCACGCACTACAACGTAGTCAACAACGGCAAATATATTGGCGACCACATGGACCTTTCCACCGCCGACCGTATGATGATTCAAGTGCCGATGTTCCATTGCTTTGGTATGGTACTTTCGATGACCGCATCGATGACGCACGGTGCTACTATGATGCCCCTGCCGTATTTCTCGCCCAAGCCCGCATTAGCTTGCGTGCACAACGAGCATATTACGGCGTTCAACGGTGTTCCCACGATGTTTATTGCTATGATGGAGCATCCCGATTTTGCAAAAACCGATTTCTCCTATATGCGCATCGGTATTATGGCGGGCTCGAACTGTCCCGCAGACCTGATGAAAAAGGCAACCGAAGTGATGAATATGAAGGAAATCGTATCTGTTTACGGTCAAACCGAAGCCGCTCCCGGGTGCACGATGAGCTCTTATTATGACTCTTTGGAAGTTCGTACCGAAACCGTTGGTAGCGCTTTTGCAAACGTTGAATGTAAGATTATTGACCCTGAAACGGGTGAGGACTGTCCCGACGGAGTGAACGGCGAGTTTGTAGCACGCGGATACAACATTATGAAAGGCTACTACAAAATGCCGCAAGCAACCGCAGCTGCTATCGATGCCCAGGGTTGGTTGCACACCGGTGACCTTGCTTGTCGCGACGCGGACGGCAACTACCGCATTACAGGACGTCTCAAGGATATGATTATTCGCGGCGGCGAAAATATTTATCCCAAGGAAATCGAAGAATTCATCTATACTTGTCCCAAGGTCAGCGACGTGCAAGTCATCGGCGTGCCCGATGAAAAGTACGGTGAAGAGATTATGGCTTGCATTATCCTCAAGGATGGCGAAAGTATGACCGAGCAAGAAATGAAAGACTTTGTAGCTGCAAGTATGGCGCGACACAAAGTGCCCAGATACGTTGATTTTGTAGACAAATTCCCTATGAATGCCGCGGGCAAGATTCTCAAATACAAAATGAGAGAGAATGCCATAGAGAAATTGGGACTGAAAAAAGGGTGATGCAAAATGATTGAAAACAAATTTCAAGTAATTGATGCGCATTGCCACATCTATCCCGAAAAAATCGTTGAGAAAGCCGTTGCGGGAACAGATGCGTTTTATTCCACAAAAGCGGCTTGCCGAGGCACTGCCGAGGAGCTTCTTTCCATCGGTGACCGCGTTGGCATCGACCGTTTTGTGGTGCAATCGGTTGCTACAACACCGCATCAAGTCGAGCGCATCAATACCTTTATTGCTGCCGAGGTGGCAAAAGCCCCCAAAAGACTTACAGGTCTTGGTTCAGCACATCCCGATTGCGAAAATCAAGATGCAGTTATCGAGCAAATTAAGGTGTTGGGGCTTCACGGAATCAAGATTCACCCCGATATTCAAGGCTTTGCTATTGATGATGCGCGTATGATGCGCGTTTATGAGTTGTGTGAGCAAGAGGGCTTGGCTGTCCTGATGCACACGGGTGATTATCGCTACGATTATTCTAATCCCAACCGTCTTTTGCCTGTGCTTAAGGCCTTTCCAAAGCTTACAGTCATTGGTGCACACTTCGGGGGATGGTCGATTTGGGATGATGCATCTCGCATTCTGTGCGAGTATCCCAACCTCTATGTAGATTGCTCATCGACCTTTCCGTTTGCAAAGAACGACCTCGCTCTTGGCGAAAAACTTATCCACCGCTACGGCGCGGATAGGGTAATGTTTGGTAGCGATTTCCCGATGTGGTCTCCCGAGGAAGAGCTCAAAACCTTCTTCAAACTGAACCTTACCGAGGATGAGCGCAAGTTGATTTTGGCAGAGAATGCCAAAAGGGTTTACAAAATGTAAGAAAAACCGAGAGAGTCTTATAAATGATTCTCTCGGTTTTTATCTAAAATTCTACCATTGAGACACAAATGTTGACAAAATTCTTTTAAAATATTATAATTAAGATGAGAGAGAAGGTGGTTGTGTATGCTCGCGATAATTATGAGTATTGAAAATGGTAACGATAGAGCATTCGTAGAAGATATTTATCATCTTTATTCCGAAAAGATGTATTTGATTTCGTATGATATTTTAAAAAATCATCACGATGCAGAGGATTGTGTGCAAGAAACGATTGTGAAAATCATTGACAAGATAGAACGTTTTAGGGAAGCGCAACATCAAAATTATTTAAAAAAATTGATTGTAATTGCTTGCAGAAACGTAGCAATCAATAAATACAATGAAAACAAACGAAAGAGTCAATCTCAATTCTCCACAACGATTTACGGTGAAAACATTGAAATTGCAGATATTCCGGATGTAGAGGAAAACGTTGAAAAAATTGTTTTGAGCGAGTCAAATTATCATTACATCAAGCAGTTAATTGATAAGCTTGACCCTATTTACAGAGACGTTATCGTTCTCAAAAGTATGCAGTTCAGCAATGAAGAAATCGCTTATATGATGAGTATTTCTGTGGAGCTCGTTCGCAAAAGATATTCCCGCGCTAGGGCGAAAATTTTAGAAATGGGAGGAGATACATTGTATGGATGCTAAAATTCTTGACAAATTAGATATGATGATTGTATTGGGCGCAAAAGATTGCGGAAACGATGATGTGGATATGTTAGATAATTTGGATACTTCAAAAGTAGTGTTGGATAAGTCTTTTCATCGCAAAAAAGTTCGCATTGTTGAAAAGCACAAGCATTACTCCACCATTCTTGCGCTAAAAAAAGGAGTCATTTGTATCATTTCGGTTCTTGTATTGATTGCCTCGTTGGGATTTACTACAATTATGGCAATAGCACCTATGCGCAAAGCGGTATTTGGAGTTGTAGTTGAATGGTACGAAAATTATATTACCATTCGATATGAACAAACGGATAATCGCGTAACCAATGCAAGCACGGGTGATACGGAAGATACAAAAGAAAATCCCGAAAATTCATCAAGCAATAACGGTTCGGTGATTGTTCCCCCTACGGTTATCGAAGAGGTTAGAAAACCAACACTCTACGACGAAAATGTAATCGAAGACGTCGTTATGGAAAACAAGGCGGTTGTTTGCATCGATTATTATAAAGGGGAAGAACTTGTATATACGTACAATCAAATGTTGTTTTCAAATAGGGATATGTATCTTGACAACGAGGGGGCAATTATAGAAACGATTGATATTAACGGGAATGAAGGAACCGTAATTCAACATAGCGGATTTTCGGCAATCTCAATCTATTGGAGCGATGGCGAATATATTTATCAAGTGATTACACAAACCGCTCCTTTAGAGGAAGTGATTGCTGTTTGCCGCAGTGTAAAGTGAGTAAGGTTTACAGATTTTCAATCATCAATTTATAAAAACAACCCAAAAATGAAAAAAGTGAGGAAATGTTGTCACATTTTCTCGCTTTTTTTGTTATAAAATAAGAGTTAGTAAAATATATAGGCAAATGGCTTTGGAGGAAGATACCAATGAGAAAAGTAATTGTTTCAGAAAAAATAAAAGATTTCCGCAAGCAAAATCGAATAACCCAGAAAAAACTCGCGGAGATGCTTGAGGTAAGCTCGCAAGCTATTTCAAAATGGGAACGGGAAGACTGTTATCCCGATATTTCGCTTTTGCCTGTGATAGCAGATGCAATTGGTTGCAAGGTGGATGATTTTTTTGAATAAATCAAAAAGAAGGTTATGCCTAAGCCGAAGCAAACAGTTACGCGCAAGGCATTGCCAAAAAATACGGATTGTTATAAGTTAATTACTTTTAAAGGCGGCAGATTTCTGCCGCCTAACTTTTTTATGGCGAGTTGAAAAAATCTCTTGTAATTTTATTCCTGTTGTGTTATAATATTAAAGTTGAAATGATTTAGGACAAAGAGGTTACACAAAACAATGAGTAAGTTGCAACAAGAAATCAACCGCAGGCGCACGTTTGCCATTATTTCGCACCCCGACGCCGGTAAAACGACGCTGACCGAAAAGTTCTTGCTTTACGGCGGCGCGATTCAAACGGCAGGCTCGGTTAAGGGCAAGGCATCTGACCGTCACGCGGTTTCCGACTGGATGGAAATGGAAAAGAAAAGAGGTATTTCTATTACCTCGTCGGTTATGCAATTTGAATATGATGGCTACTGCATCAACATCCTCGATACCCCCGGACACCAAGACTTCTCCGAGGATACCTACCGCACGTTGATGGCAGCAGACAGTGCCGTAATGGTTATTGATGCCGCAAAGGGTATCGAGCCCCAAACGCGCAAGCTTTTCAAGGTTTGTGCAATGCGTCACATCCCGATTTTCACTTTTATCAACAAGCTCGACCACGAGGCACGCGACCCCTTTGACCTCATCGACGAGCTCGAAAAAGAATTCGGCATCGGCACTTATCCTATGAACTGGCCCATTGGTTGTGGCGTCGGTTTTAAGGGCGTTTATGACCGCGACGGACGCAGAATTCTCGCCTTTGGCGATTCTCACCGCGGACGTGACCGTCTTGCATCTATCCCTTGCGATATTACCGATACTGCACGCCTTGACGAACTTATTGGTTCTTACGCTCGCGAAGAGCTCGTTGAGCAAGTCGAGCTTCTTGACGGTGCTTGCTTTGATTTTGATATTGATGCCGTACGTTGCGGCAAACTCAGCCCCGTATTCTTTGGCTCTGCTCTTAACAATTTTGGTGTTGAGTTCTTCCTTGAGCATTTCCTTAAAATGACAACCGCACCTCTTGCTCGCAAATCAGGGGAGAGCGAGGTTCAACCATTTGAGGAAACCTTCTCGGCATTCGTTTTCAAGATTCAAGCCAATATGAACAAGGCTCACCGCGACCGCATCGCTTTTATGCGTATTGTTTCGGGTAAGTTCGAGTCTGATAAGGAATATTTCCACGTACAAGGTGGCAAAGAACTTCGTCTTTCGCAACCCCAACAAATGATGGCGCAGGAGCGTTCCATCATTGAGGAAGCCTACGCAGGTGATATCATAGGTGTATTCGATCCCGGTATCTTTTCCATCGGCGATACCGTTTGCGAAAAGGGACAGAAAGTACAATTTGAGGGCATTCCTACCTTTGCGCCCGAATGCTTTGCAATGGTCGAGCAAATTGACAGTATGAAGCGTAAGCAGTTTGCAAAGGGAGTGAACCAAATCGCCCAAGAGGGTGCAATTCAAATCTTTATCGAGCCGGGTGGAGGCTTGGAGCGTGTATACGTTGGCGTTGTCGGTATGCTCCAATACGACGTTTTGGAATCCCGTATGAAAGCGGAATACGGTGTTTCTTACCGTCAATATCCGCAATCTTATCAGTATATTCGCCGCATTGCAAACGGAGTTGACCCTAAAAAACTCCGTCTGTTTGACGTAAAATGGGTACAAGACTTCCGCGGTAACGACTTCTTGCTCTTTAACAGTGAGTGGCACATCAACCACACGCTCGATAATAATGAGGGGCTTGAGCTTGTAGAGTTCGGCTCTTAAGTACAAAAGAAAGGAAGAACACGATGAATAAGCGTATTTTAGCGGCGCTGTTAGCCACTTTATTATTGCTTTTTGCTTTTTCCTCTTGCGATACTCCGAGTTTTATTAAAGAAATTTTTGGGGAAGAAACCGAGACCACTCGGCAGCAAATTCCGTTACCGCAAGTGCCTGCAAGTTCCTACTTTGAAGTGCATTTTCTTGATGTTGGACAAGCGGATTCCGCTCTCATTATTTGCGACGGGCAAACAATGTTAATTGACGGTGGCAATAGAGGTGCGGAGGATATTGTAAATCCTTATCTTGCGGAACGCAACATTAAGCATTTGAATTATGTGGTTGCCACTCACCCACATGCCGACCATTATGGCGGACTTACGGAAATTTTACACGAAGTAACGGCAGATACTATTTTTTCTCCCTTTAAAAAGACCGATATTACCGCATTTAATCGATTTGTTAACTACGTTCACTATACAATGCGAAATCAAATAACTGTGCCAACTGTCGGTCAGCAATTTTATTTGGGTTCGGCAAAAGTAACCGTGCTCGGTCCGCTGCGTCTTGACTATGAGGATATTAACGATACTTCCATTGTTCTTAAAATTGAATACGGTGAGCTTGCGTTCCTGTTTACAGGTGACATGGAGGGCGCGGCTGAGATAGAGCTTGTAAATACAGGTGTTGACCTTAGTGCCGATGTAATTAAGGTAGGTCACCATGGCAGCTATTCGTCCAGCTGGTATCAATTTTTGCGTGCCGTTGCCCCCAAATACGGTGTTATTTCGTGTGGCAGAGATAATGAATACGGTCACCCGCACGAATCAGCTCTTTCGCGTTATCGTGATGCTGACGTAAAGCTTTATCGTACTGACCTGCAAGGACACATCGTTTGCAGAAGTGAGGACGGAAAAACCTTGACCTTTACTACGCAGATGAATCCCGATGCCGTTACCAATCCCACGGCGGCTAAGCGTGATACTTCTTATTTACCTACATACCTCTATTACGAGGAAAAGTTTAAGTAACAATAAATCCCCACGGCGATTGCCGTGGGGATGTTTTTATTTCAACGCATCGCGCAGAGTTGTAAGTGCGGCTTTTTCGATGCGAGAAACGTACGAGCGTGAAATACCGAGAGATTGTGCAATTTCGCGTTGCGTCTGTGCTTTGATGCCGCCAAGTCCGTAGCGCATCATAATGATTTGACGCTCACGTGGAGAAAGTAATTTTTCAACGTAAACAAGCATTTTTTCGGTCGTTATCTTGCGGTCTATTTCTTCGGCGATGTCTTCATCACAGCAAACCACGTCTATGTAGGTCAGGGGGTTGCCGTCGCGGTCAATGTCAATCGTTTCGTTGATGGAGATTTCAGATGCAAGCTTTTTTTGCGAGCGAAAATACATCAAAATTTCATTTTGAATACACTTGGCGGCGTAGGTAGCAAACTTTGCACCAAGGTGAATGTTAAACGAGTCTACCGCTTTAATGAGTCCAATCGTACCGATAGAAACGAGGTCCTCTTGGGATTTTGCACCCGAATAGTATTTTCGCACGATGTGCGAGACAAGACGCAAATTGTGCAAAATGAGTTTTTTGCGCGCATCCTCATCGCCCGATTCTGCCGCAAGAAAGCAAGCGCGCTCTTCCTCGTCGGAGAGCGTGGGAGGGAAGGCTTGAGGGGTGTTGATGCCAAGAACAAGGTGCAAAATGCGGGTAATGCAAGAAAATAGTGTTGTGAACATATATCCACCTCCGTTTTGTGTTCTGCAATAATATATGCGCGCCTTGAATTTTTTTGCTTGTACCGCGCTTTTCTTGTTGACACACGCACGTATCTATGATATACTAAATGCAGAAATCAAGAACGGAGACCTGTGACTATGAAACAACTTTTTGGCAATGCAGTAGTAGGACAAAGCGGTGGACCGACCGCGGCTATCAATGCAACACTTGCGGGTGTTATTCGCGGTGTAAAAGAGCACCTTGACGGTGGCGTCATTGGCACGCTTTACGGTATGCGAAACGGTGTTGAGGGACTCCTCAAAGAGCAACTGATAGACCTTGGTGCATATTTTGACAGCGAAGAAAAGCTTTCGCTTTTAGAGCACACTCCTGCCGCAGCTCTAGGCTCTTGCCGCAAAAAGCTGCCGAAAATGGGTGAAAATGACGCTTTTTACGAGAATTTGATGTTGATTTTCAAAAAGTATAATATTCGCTATTTCTTCTACATCGGCGGCAACGATTCGATGGATACCGTTGCCAAGCTTTCGGAATACACCAAAGCACACGATTATGAAATGGTAATTCTCGGTGTTCCGAAGACCATCGATAATGACCTTGTTGGTACCGACCATACTCCGGGTTTCGGTTCTGCCGCAAAGTATATTGCCGTTACGACACAGGAAATCATTCGCGACTGTGCCGTATATCAAATTCCTGCCGTTACCATTATTGAAATTATGGGGCGGGATGCAGGTTGGTTAACGGCTTCATCGGCTATCGGCCGTGTTGTCAACGGCATCGAGCCTGACCTTGTATATCTGCCCGAAAGAGCATTTGATATGCAAAAGTTCTTTGCGGACGTTCGCGCGGCTCTTGCAAAGCATCCTAACGTAGTTGTTGCGGTTTCCGAGGGCATCCGTTTTGCCGACGGCCGTTACGTTGGCGAAGGTACGCAAACGGGTGTAAAGGACGCTTTCGGCCACGCTTATCTTGCAGGAATAGGCAAGGCTCTTGAACTTGCTGTTAAAGCTGAAATCGGTTGTAAAGTTCGCTCTGTTGAACTCAATTTGCCACAACGCTGTGCAGCACATTTGGCTTCCGCGCAGGATTTGTATGAATCCGTCGAAACAGGCAAGTTTGCTATTCAAACCGCAGGAATGGGCATTACGCGCCAAATGATTACTGCACGCCGCGTGTCGACCGAACCCTATTTGATTACTTTTGAGCCTCGCGACGTAAGTGAGATTGCAAACAAAATTCGCTACGTTGACGATGCCTTTATCAATGCCGAAGGCAATCACGTTACCGACGAATGCTGCAACTATCTGCTCCCACTCATTCAAGGCGAGGCGGAGTGTAAATACGAAAACGGCTTACCCGTTCATATCGTTATTTAATAAAATTGTTCTAAATATCCGTATCTTCTCGTACATTGTAACGATGTCAACGAGGAGGTGCGGAAATGGAACGGATTATGATTATTATGGGTACGCGACCCGAAGCAATTAAACTATGCCCGTTAGTTCTTGAGTTAAAAAAGCGTAAAAGGTATGAGGTTTTGGTGTGTTCAACAGGACAACACCGCAGTATGTTGGATAGTGTTTTGCAGGCTTTTTCTGTAAAACCCGATTTCGATCTTGACGTCATGCGCACGGGTCAAACGCTTTCCAGTGTAACGTCGCGTATTCTAAAGGGACTCGATGAAATTCTTACTGCAGAGCATCCCGACCTTGTCATTGTGCAAGGTGACACAACAACTGCTTTTGCAGGGGCTTTGGCGGCATTTCACAGGCGTGTTCCCATAGCCCACGTTGAGGCGGGGCTTCGTACTTACCATATCGATTCGCCATATCCCGAGGAGTTTCACCGTCAGGTTATCGGTCTTGTTACAAAGTGGCATTTTGCTCCCACCGAGGTCGCGCAAGAGAATCTTTTGCGCGAAGGGAAGAAGAAAAAATCCATATTTGTTACAGGAAATACCGTTGTTGATGCACTTCGGTTTACACTTGGCAACGATTTCGGGAGACCTTCTTGGAATCTCCCGACCGACTACCGTTTGATTTTATTCACGGCGCACCGCCGCGAAAGTATGGGAACGCAAATGCGAGGAATGTTTAGCGCTTTGCGTCAGCTTGTCGATGAGTTTCCCGATGTAATCGCGGTTTGCCCGCTCCATCATAATCCGCAGGTGAGAAGTGCAGCCGAGGTCGTCAAAGGACACGAGCGTATTCGCATTATCGAGCCACCGGATATTTTATCCTTCCATCAGCTTTTGGCACGCACGTATCTTACAATTACCGATAGTGGTGGAATTCAGGAAGAGGCTGTTGCTCTTGGAATTCCCACTATTGTGACAAGATATTCCACAGAACGTGGTGAAGGCATCAAAGCCGGCGTTCTTCGCCTTGCGGGATGCAGTGAAAAGGGAATTCTGAATTTGGGGAGAGAGCTGCTCAAGCCCAATTCGAAAGAATACAAAAAAATGAAAACGCCTGCATCGGTTTACGGCAACGGTGATGCGTCAATTCGCATTGCGGATATTCTGGAAAAGGTGATGTAGGCAAGAAAGGACGTCAAAAATGCAATGTTTTAAGCACGAGATAAAGATAGGAGAATGTTCTGTTCCGCTTATTTGCTATCTGCCCGATGCAGCACCGCGCACGTATTTTCCCAATAACCGACCGGCTGTTATCGTTTTGCCGGGTGGCGGTTACGAAATGACTTATCCGGGCGAGGGCGAACCGATTGCGCTTTCCTATGTTGCGCAAGGCTTTTGCGGCTTTGTTTTGGATTACAGCGTTTATCCCACTCGCTTTCCGCAAGCACTCCTCGAGGCTTTAACGGCGATTCGTTTTGTGCGCGAACACGCAAATGAGTATGGAATTGATCCTGCAAAAATTGCAATTTGCGGTTTTTCGGCGGGAGGACACCTTGCGGCTTGTACGGGAACGCTTTGGAACAATGCTTGTTTAGATGAATATTTGCAAAAAGACCGCAAAATCTATCGTCCCGATGCTATGATTTTGGCATATCCCGTTATCAATGTTGCATCACACAAGGGTTCATTCCTAAATCTTTTTTCGAGAAGGGAAGAGGAACTCACTGCACAAATTTTGAATTTACTCAATCTTGAAAATCAAGTTTCTAAAGAGACACCGCCGACCTTCCTTTGGCATACAACGGCAGATTCCGTCGTGCCTGCAAAAGCTTCCTTGGAGTTTTCTCTGGCACTCGCTCAAAATAAGATTCCTTATGAAATTCGTATTTGGAGTGGCAACCTTCACGGAACAGGCTTGGGTAATCACGTAACAGAACCGAGAACCGCGCCTTTGGCACCGCACGCTTGCGCGGATTGGGTAGATGACTCTGTAGAATTTTTGTTTAAAAACTTGTAAAAAATCGAAAAATCTCCTGCCAAAGCATATTTTGCAGGGGATTTTTTTGTTTTTGAAAAAAACTTGATAAAAAATTGACAAAATCATAACTTTTTATCGAAAAAGTATGGACTTTTTCAAAAAAATATAGTATAATAAAATGTCCAATTATGTGAACAGCACAAAAACGACAAAAAGAAATGCTTTTTTGCCGTTTTTTGTGCCGCTCGTTCCGACATAAATTATTTCAGGAGGTTTGAAATTATGAAAAAGAAATTGACTACGGTCGATTTTCACGGAACAAAAGAGCAGGAAGAGAAGCTTCTTGCCGTTATCGAAAAGCACGCCGGTGAAAAGGGCGCTATGATGCCTATTCTTCAGGAAGCACAAGAGATCTACGGCTACCTGCCTTACGAAGTTCAAGAGATCATTGCTCTCAAGACCGGTGTGTCCCTTGAGGAGATCTTTGGTATCGTTTCCTTCTACGCACAGTTCAAGCTCAATCCCGACGGTCAGTATGCTATCGCAGTTTGCCTCGGTACCGCTTGCTACGTAAAGGGTTCCGGCGACATTATCAACGCAATTTCCGAAAAGCTTGGCGTTGCTATCGGCAGCACCTCTCCCGACGGAAAGTATTCCATCGAAGCAACCCGTTGCATCGGTGCTTGCGGTCTGGCTCCCGTTCTTACCGTTAACGGTGAGGTTTACGGCAGACTGACGGTTGACGACGTCGATTCCATTCTTGCAAAGTATAAATAATCCTACATTTGAAAGGCCGGAAAAACGCTTATGAAAATTTCTCAAATTCAAGAACTCTTGGATGCTGAAGTAATTTGCGGTGGCGATGGGCTCGATAAGGAAGTATACTCCGCTTGCGGAAGTGATATGATGAGTGACGTCCTCGCTTACGTAAAGGATCAAGCAGTCCTTTTGACAGGCTTGGTCAATCCTCAGGTCGTTAGAACAGCAGAGATGATGGATATGGTTTGTGTCGTATTCGTTCGCTCGAAAGCTCCCACTGAGGAAATGATTACCTTGGCAGAAGATCACGGCATGATACTTTTGAAGACGAGCAAGAGAATGTATGAGGCTTGCGGAAAGCTTTATGCAGCAGGTCTTGGCGCAAAGGGAGTAGCCGTATGAGTGAGGCTGTTCGTTTTCACTTCAAGGTAGACGGCGATGATTTTACATCGGCAGGTCAAGCATCGGTACAGGTTAAAAAGAATCTGCGCGCGCTTGGTATACCGCCCGAAATTATTCGCAAGGTTTCTATCGCAATGTATGAGGGAGAGATCAATATGGTCATTCACGCCGGAGGCGGTGAGGCTGACGTTTTGATTTTTGAAGATCGCATTGAGATTCATTTGTGTGATAAGGGCCCCGGCATTGCCAATATTGAACTTGCTATGCAAGAAGGATTTTCCACCGCTCCCGATAATATCCGTTCTCTCGGATTCGGCGCCGGAATGGGACTCCCGAATATGAAGCGTTATTCCGACTCTATAACCATTGATACAGCTCTCGGCAAGGGAACTAAAATTTTGATGACAGTCAACCTTTCGTAATTTTCCTAAATTCTCAAAAAGGAGTTACAGTCACCAATGAATACCTATGAACATTCTGTTTCACTCGACGTTTCGAGATGCACGGGGTGTACAATGTGTCTCAAACGTTGCCCGACCGAGGCAATACGGATTAAGGACGGACATGCCGTTATCAATCCCGATAGGTGCATTGATTGCGGAGTATGTATTCGTTACTGTCCAAATAACGCCAAAAAGGCAACTTACAGCAAGCTGGATGCCGTAATGAAGTATAAATGGAAGATTGCACTTCCGGCACCTACGCTTTACGGTCAATTTGAAGAGCTTGAAGATATAGACTACGTTCTGCAAGGCTTGATTGATATCGGCTTTGACGATGTGGTAGAGGTTGCGCAAGCGGCAGAGCTTGTTTCTGCTTACACGCGTCTTTACCTCAAGAACGAAAGTGTTATCAAGCCGGTTATCAGCTCTGCTTGCCCGGTTGTGTTGCGCTTGATCTCGTTGCGCTATCCAATGCTCAAGGAGCACATTATGCAAATGCTCCCGCCTATGGAGATCGCTGCAAGAATGGCGCGCGACAAGGCAAAACGTGAACACCCCGAACTGAAGGACGAAGACATCTGCGTTTGCTTCATCTCTCCGTGTCCTGCAAAGGTTTCCTATGTGAAAAACGGATTTGGAGAATACAAGAGTGAGGTTGACGAGGTCTTGTCTATCAGTGATATTTACTTCAATCTCATCAACGTTATGCGCCGTGGGCGTACACCGGCTCCCATTTCCCATTCCGGTATGATCGGTATCGGCTGGGCGACATCGGGCGGTGAATGCTCGGCTATCTTCAACGATAAATACTTGGCCGCTGACGGCATCGAGAATGTCAACCGCGTGCTTGATCAGTTGGAGAACGGCAACATCTCAACACTTGAGTTCATTGAACTTAACGCCTGCCCGGGCGGATGTGTTGGCGGTGTTATGGCACTGGAGAATCCCTTTGTGGCAAAGGCAAGATTGCAGACCTTGCGCCGTTATCTGCCGGTTTCTCAAAACTATTTAACCGAAGAAGAGAAGGAGTATATTCCCGAACATTACTTTTTTGAAAATATGCCTACCTACCGTCCCATACAGCGACTGAGCGAAAACTTTGCCGAATCTTTGCGTATGATGTCAGATATTCAAAAGCTTCGCGACGTGCTCCCCGGAATAGATTGCGGTGCTTGTGGTGCTCCCACTTGCCGCGCATTCGCCGAGGACGTTGTCAGAGGGAACGTTAAGCGTGACGGTTGTCCGGTAGAAAAAAGCAAACGCTTGGACGAAAAGAGCAAGAAAAAGGAGGAAAAATAAATGAAAGTTTGCGATATTGCAGAAAAGCTTTCCTTAAAGCCTCTTTCCTTGGCGGACAGCTCCCGCGAGGTGACCGGTGCTTACATCGGGGATTTGCTCAGCTGGGTGATGGGGCGTGCCGAATCAGGTGACGCTTGGATCACTATCATGTCCAATATCAATATTGTAGCGGTCGCATCCTTGGCTGATGTTGCCTGCATCATTTTGGCAGAAGGTGTTGTACCCGATGAAAACGTCTGTACAACGGCTCTGCAAAAGGGAATCAACATCTACACCTCGGATAAAACTGCGTATGTGCTTGCCACAGAGCTTGCACTGTGCTTGCAGTGAACCGTTATTACTACGATTTTCATATTCATTCCTGTCTTTCTCCCTGTGCCGACAATGATATGACACCAAACAACATTGCGGGCATGGCGGCTTTGGCGGGACTGAATATTGTGGCTCTGACCGATCATAATTCCACACGGAACTGTCCTGCATTTTTTGCAGCCGCAAAAAAGAACGGAATTATTCCGGTTGCGGGAATGGAGCTGACGACGGCAGAGGACATTCATTTGGTATGCTTGTTTGAGGATATCGACAAAGCACTTGCGTTTAACGACGAGGTGGATAAGCATCGTATTCGCATTCCAAACCGGACCGACATTTTCGGCGATCAGCTTTTGATGAACGAAAACGACGAGGTAATCGGTGAAGAAGCGGATCTGCTCTCCAACGCCTTGGATTTAGCACTTGAGGACGTTCCACCGTTGGTGGCAGCATATGACGGCATCTGCTACCCCGCACACGTCGACAGGGAAGCAAACGGTATTTTGACAACGCTTGGCGTTTTTCCGCCCGAGCCGCGCTTTGCCATTTGCGAGTTGCACGATATGGAGAAGGCAGAGCCCCTCAGTGAGCGTCACCCGCCTATGCAGAAAATGCTTTTGGTGAGTGGTTCGGACGCGCATTATCTGTGGGATATCCGCGATAAGGAACATTACTTTGAGCTTGCGGACGAGCCTTACAGCTCGGAGCTTGTCAGACGGGAACTGTTCCGCACTTTGAAAGGAGGGAAGAGATGAAAGAACTTTCACTAAACGTTCTGGATATCGCTATGAACTCCGTCAAGGCAAAGGCAACGCTGATCAATATTCACATTACCGAAGACGATGAACTGTTAACCTTGGAAATCATCGATAACGGTTGCGGTATGACCGCTGCGTTTCTTCGCGGTGTGATCGATCCGTTCTGCACCACAAGAACTACCCGTAAGGTTGGTCTTGGAATTCCGCTCCTCAAGCTTGCTGCAGAGCAAACGGGCGGTGAGGTTACCATTACCTCAAAGCACGAGTCGGAATATCCCGAGGCGCACGGAACGCACGTGACGGCAACCTTTTTCAAAAAGCATATCGATTTTACCCCTATGGGAGATATTATCTCAACGGTGACAACCTTGATTCAGGGAAGTCCCGATATTGATTTTGAGTTCTTGCACAGATTAAATGCTTTCGAGGTCTCCCTTGACACAAGGGAAGTACGAGAGGTGTTAGGACCCGAAATTCCCCTTAGCGAACCCGAAATACTTTCGTGGATCGCCGATAATTTAAGTGAGCAATATAAAAATATATAACACACAAAAAGGAAGGATCAAAACTATGAAATCTTTGGCAGAGCTTGCAGCTATCAGAGAGAAGATGAAGGATAAGGTCGTTCTGCGTGAAGGCACCAGCACCACCCGCATTGTTGTGGGCATGGCTACCTGTGGCATCGCAGCAGGCGCACGTCCCGTACTCAACGCTTTTGTTGATGGCGTAAACAAAGAAGGTCTTGCGAGCGACGTTGTCGTTTCCCAAACCGGTTGTATCGGTATTTGTCAGTATGAGCCTGTTGTCGAGGTCTATAAGGCCGGCGAAGAGAAGGTTACCTACGTTAAAATGACCGTTGAAAAGACTGAAAAAGTACTCAAAGAGCACATCAAAGGCGGAAAGGTCGTAACAGAATACACGATCACAGCCGCTCAGAACGTATAATTGGAGGTATCAATTTTATGATTCGCGCACATGTATTGGTTTGCGGTGGTACAGGTTGTACCTCTTCCGGAAGCCCCAAAATTCAGGATGCTTTCAACCAAGAAATCGAAAAGAACGGTCTTACCGAAGAAGTAAAGGTCGTTCAAACCGGTTGCTTTGGTCTTTGTGCATTGGGTCCTGTTGTTATCATCTATCCTGACGGCACCTTCTACAGCAACGTAACTGTAGATGACGTTGCAGAAATCGTTAGTGAGCACCTGCTCAAGGGTCGTGTTGTTGAAAGACTCGTTTACAACGATACCGGCGACGCTACCGAGAACGCTGAGGCAGCTCATACCTCCCTCAACGATACCATCTTCTACAAGTCTCAGTATCGTTTGGCACTGCGTAACTGCGGTGTTATCAACCCTGAGAATATTGAAGAGTACATCGCTATGGACGGTTATGCAGCCCTTGGTAAGGTTTTGACCGAAATGACTCCCGATGACGTTATCGCAACTATTCTCGATTCCGGTCTTCGCGGACGCGGCGGTGCAGGCTTCCCGACAGGTATGAAGTGGAAGTTCGCTTCCGGTAATCGCGGCAACGTTCAAAAGTACGTTTGCTGTAACGCAGACGAGGGTGACCCGGGTGCATTTATGGACCGTTCCATCCTCGAGGGTGACCCCCACGCGCTGATTGAAGCTATGGCTATTGCCGGCTACGCTATTGGTGCTAACCAGGGTTACGTTTACGTTCGTGCAGAGTATCCTATCGCTGTTAAGCGTTTGCAGATCGCTATTGATCAAGCTAAGGAATACGGACTTCTCGGCAAGAACATCTTTGGTACCGATTTCGAATTCGACCTCGGCATCCGTCTGGGCGCAGGCGCATTCGTATGCGGTGAAGAAACTGCTCTTATGACCTCTATCGAAGGTAAGCGCGGCGAACCCCGTCCCCGTCCTCCTTTCCCGGCAGTTAAGGGTCTGTTCGACCGTCCCACCGTCCTCAACAACGTTGAGACTTATGCAAACATTCCTCAAATTATCCTCAAGGGTGCAGATTGGTTCAAGTCCATCGGTACTGAAAAGTCCAAGGGCACCAAGGTATTCGCACTCGGCGGTAAGATTAAGAATACCGGTCTTGTAGAGGTTCCTATGGGAACAACTCTGCGTCACATCATCGAAGAGATCGGTGGCGGTATCCCCGGCGGCAAGCAGTTCAAGGCAGCGCAAACTGGTGGTCCTTCCGGCGGATGCATTCCCGCACACCTCATCGATACTCCTATCGACTACGATAACCTGCTTGAAATCGGCTCTATGATGGGCTCCGGCGGTCTTATTGTTATGGACGAAGACAACTGCATGGTTGACATTGCACGCTTCTTCCTTGACTTCACTGTTGATGAATCCTGCGGTAAGTGCACACCTTGCCGTGTTGGTACCAAGAGACTGCTTGAAATCTTGGATAAGATTATTGCAGGTAATGGTGAGCTTGAAGACCTTGACAGATTGGAAGAACTCTCCAACTACATCAAGTCCGCATCTCTTTGCGGTTTGGGTCAAACTGCTCCTAACCCCGTTCTTTCTACTCTTCGCTACTTCCGTGAAGAATATATTGCTCACATCGTTGATAAGAAGTGCCCCGCAGGCGTTTGCAAGAGCCTGCTCAGCTTCTCCATCGATCCCGATAAGTGCATTGGCTGCGGTCTTTGCGCTAAAAACTGTCCCGCAAGCGCTATCACCAGAACTGACTATGTGGCTCCCGGTCACAAGCTCGCATCCTTCTCGATCGACACTGCAAAGTGCGTGAAGTGCGGCGCGTGCATGCCTGCATGTAAGTTCAAGGCGATTTCCAAGGGTTAATGAAAGGAGAATTGTGGACAATGGATATGATTAAAGTAAAAATTAATGGCAAGGAATATTCCGTAGCCAAGGGTTCCACGGTTCTGGAAGCCGCAAAGGCAGCACACATCGATATTCCCACACTGTGCTACCTCAAAGACATCAACGAGATCGGCGCTTGCCGTCTCTGCCTCGTAGAGATCGCTGAAATGCGCGGTCCCGCACTCGGTCCTTGGAGAATGGTAACCGCTTGCGTTTACCCCTGTACCGAGGGTATGGAAATTAAGACCAACACCCCCAAGATTGCTGCATCCCGTAAGATGAATCTTGAACTGTTGCTCTCCAACCACGATAAGAAGTGTCTCTCTTGCGTTCGTTCCACCAACTGCGAATTGCAAACTCTCTGCCGTGAGTACGGCGTTGATTGCTCCAGCTTTGGCGGCGAAACCAACAAATATGAAATTGATGACAAGACCCCCATCATCCGCGATAACAACAAGTGCGTTCTTTGCCGTCGTTGCGTAGCAACCTGTGCAAAGGTTCAGGAGATTGGCGTTATCGGCGCTAACAACCGCGGATTTGATACCTATATCGGTTCTGCATTCGAGCAACCTCTGGCTGCTACCTCCTGCATTAACTGCGGACAATGTATCGTAGCTTGCCCCGTAGGTGCTCTGTATGAAAGAGACGATACCGACGGTGTATTTGCAGCTCTTGCAGATCCTTCCAAGCACACCGTTATTTGCACCGCTCCTTCCGTTCGTGCACAGCTCGGTGAATGCTTCGGCTACGAGCCCGGCACCGACGTTGAAGGCAAGATGGTTGCAGCCCTCAAGGCTCTCGGCTTTGACGGTGTATACGATATGAACCTTACCGCAGACCTTACCATCGTTGAGGAAGCAAACGAGCTCATCGGCAGAATCCAAAACAACGGAACTCTTCCTATGATCACTTCTTGTTCTCCCGGTTGGATCAAGTACTGCGAGCACTACTTCCCGGAATTCACCGAGAACCTTTCTACCTGCAAGTCTCCTCAACAAATGTTCGGCGCAGTTGTTAAGACCTACTACGCACAAAAGATGGGTTGGGATCCCAAGGATATCGTTATGGTTTCCGCAATTCCTTGCACGGCTAAGAAGTTTGAGGTTGGCAGACAGGATCAAAACGCAGCAGGCGTTCCCGACGTTGACTATGCAATCACCACCCGTGAGGTTGGCAGAATGATTCAAAAGGCAGGCATCAACTTCCGCGCTCTTGAAGACGAGAAGTTCGACGATCCTTTTGCAATCGGTTCCAGTGCAGGCGCTATCTTTGGCGCAACCGGCGGCGTTATGGAAGCTGCTCTCCGCTATGCGGCAGAGAAGATTCTTGGCAACAAGCTCGAAAAGCTCGATTTCGTTGAAGTTCGTGGCGTTGAAGGTATTAAGACTGCTTCCTACAAGCTTGGCGACCTTACCGTAAACGTAGCAGTTGCTTCCAGCACCGGTATGGCTAAGAAGCTCCTTAACATGGTTAAGGCAGGCGAACTTGACGTTCAATTCATCGAGATTATGGGATGTCCCGGCGGCTGTGTAAACGGCGGCGGTCAACCCATTCAACCTGCAAGTGTTCGTATGAACATGGATCTGCGTGCAGTTCGTGCAGCTGTCCTCTACAACGATGACGCTAACGAGTCTCTGCGCAAGTCTCAGGATAACCTTGCTGTTCAGGTTCTGTACGATGAATTCTTCGGCGAGCCCAACAGTCACAAGGCACACGAGATTCTGCACACCAGCTACATTAAGCGCGGTCTTTAATCTCGTTTGAAAATAAAAAGAGGAATCTTCCCAGGAAGGTTCCTCTTTTTTTATCTTTTTTGTTGACTTTTTGCGATTTTGGATGTATAATAAAAGGTGATGATTTTTTATAAAAAGGAAGATGAAAATGACAAAAATTGATATTTTCTCCGGCTTTTTGGGAGCAGGAAAGACAACTCTCATTAAAAAACTCTTAAAAGAAGCTTACGCGGGCGAAAAACTCGTGTTGATCGAAAATGAATTTGGCGAAATCGGTATTGATGGCGGTTTTATGCAAGATGCAGGTATTGAAGTAACCGAAATGAACAGCGGTTGCATTTGCTGCTCGTTGGTTGGCGATTTTGGTAAAGCTTTGCAAAAGGTGCTTGACGAGTACCATCCCGATCGAATCTTGATTGAACCATCAGGTGTTGGAAAGCTTTCGGATATTATTCGCGCGGTACAAAATATTGACGCGAAGGACGTTCTCCTCAACGGCTTTACCACCGTTGCAGACGTTAAAAAGTGCAAAATGTATATGAAGAACTTTGGTGAATTCTTCAATGACCAAATTGAAAACGCGGGTTGTATTGTTCTTTCGCATACCCAAAGCGCAAACGAGGAAAAAATTGCTGAAACCGTTGCACTTTTACGCGAAAAGAACCCCACAGCGACCATTGTAACCACTCCTTGGGATGTTCTTGACGGTGCACAGCTTCTTGCCGCTATGGAGCGCCGTGATACCATTGAAGAAGAGCTTGCTCGCTTGGCAGCAGACGTTCATCATCACCATCATCACGAAGAAGAATGTGACGATCCCGATTGCCACTGCCATCACCATCACCACGATGAGGATGAAGAGCACCACCAACATGCACATCATCACCATCATGAACATGAGTGTGATGATCCGGAGTGTGAGTGCCACCACGACCACCATCATCACGATGAGGAGTGTGACGATCCTGACTGTGAGTGTCATCATCACGAGCACCATCATCACGAGCACGAATGTGACGATCCGCATTGCGAATGTCATCACGATCATGAACATGAGCATCATCACCACCATCATCACCACGCCGACGAGGTCTTTGTGAGCTTGGGTGCTGAAACAACAAAGAAGTTTGAAAGAGAAGAGCTTGAGAGAATTCTTGCATCTCTTACCGACGAAAAATACGGTTTTGTTCTGCGTGCAAAGGGCATTGTAGAGTGCAAGTGTGGCAAATGGTTGCACTTTGACTACGTTCCCGGCGAGGGAGACGTACGCGAGGGCTCGGCGGCTATTACGGGCAGACTTTGTGTCATTGGCTCTAAACTTGACCGCCACGCGCTGGAAGAACTGTTCGGCACAGAACTGAGATAAAAGGAGACAACTATGATTAACCAACTACCGGTCTATCTCTTTACCGGGTTTTTAGAGGGCGGCAAAACGCATATTATCCAAGAGTCGATGGAAGATAAACGCTTCAATTCCGGTGAAAAAACGTTGATTATTCAATGTGAAGAGGGAATTGATGAGCTTGAACTCGACCGTTTTTGGGGCAAAAATGTTTATCTTGAAACCATCGAAAATGAAGAGGATATCACAAAAGAATATCTTTCCGAGCTCGGCAAAAAGCATAAACTTGACCGCGTTATTGTTGAATACAACGGTATGTGGTCGCTGAACACCCTCTATCAAAATCTGCCCGACAACTGGGCGCTGTATCAGGAAATGATGTTTGCCGATGCCAACACCTTCCTCGCATATAATACCAATATGCGTCAGCTGATGGTAGATAAGCTGTTGAATGCTGAAATGATCGTTCTCAACCGCACACCCGCCGATATTGACAAAGAGGAAATTCACAAGGTCATTCGCGGTATTTCGCGCCGTGTAGCCATTACCTATGATTATCCCGACGGACACGTAGAATATGACGAGATTGAAGACCCGCTGCCTTTTGATTTGAACGCTCCCGTTATCAACATCGAGGACGAATTTTATGCGCTCTTTTACCGCGATCTCTCCGAAGAAATGGAAAAGTATAACGGCAAAACCGTGCGTTTTAAGGGCATTGTAGCCGCCGATGCTTCTATGGGAGACAAGAGCGTTTTGGCAGGCAGACACGTTATGACTTGTTGCGTGGATGATATTGCGTTCAATCCGTTGGTTTGTATTTTCCCCGAGAAGACAAGCCTTAAAACACGCGATTGGGTAACCTTGACGGGCACTATCAAGGTAGAAAAACACAAGCTTTATCGCGGTCCCGGACCTGTTCTTTACGTTACCAAAACCGAGTTTGCAGTGCCTCCTGCACAAGAGGTTGCTACATTTTACTAATCAAAAAAGACCGCCGTATTTATTATACGGCGGTCTTTTTTTATGCTTTTTTCAACAGACGGTTAAGCGTTACGATTAATTCGTCTGCATAAATATCATCCTTACGAGGCAGCTTGGTTTGCACACCCTCGTGGGTGATGACAAAAAAGCAGGTTTTGACAACAATCTCCTTTTTGCCTACTTGATAAGTTTGACTGTCTCTTTCAATTTCGATTTTTTCAATCAAAGAGAAGGGGATTTCCAACTCGCTTTCGTGTCTTTCATCGGCTATAAAGGAGAAAGAGCAGGAACGAATGAGGAGTGCATCCTCAAGAATCAGCATCTTTGCACACACGTGTTCCGTTGAAACCATTGCACTCGATTTAGCTCTTTTCATCAATACGTTGTCACCGAAAACATATCCGCCAAAGGTTTCTTCGATGGGGTTTTTCGACATACGTCTGCGATATTCGGGCATTTCCTTGACATCACTAAATGTGATGGCATCGTGGTTTTCTTTGATGATTTTATTCAAGCTGTTCTCATCGGCGCTGCCGGAGGTTCCGTAGATGTAAATTACCAATCCGATTGGGATTATTACAACGGCAATGTAGAAGAGTAGCCAGAAGAACCACCATCCCAACAGGAACAGGATGCCGCCTGTGGCTAAAAGCCCCAAGCCTGTGGAAGCGATGCTGTCGGAGCGTTTGAAATAAGTGATAAAGTTTTTGTAGTTGTTCATAAATCCTCCTAAATTGTAATTTTCTTTCTTTCATTATAGCAAAGAAGATTTTAAGTGTCAATGACGCGTTGGTTGAATTTATATCAACCGATTATAGAAAAAGAGTCTTATGGTTGCCGTGCACAAACATAAGACTCAATCCTTACCGGGCATCATTCTTTTCAAACAACGCGGCTATTGATACACCTAGGGAAGATGAAAGTTCATCCAGCATTAAAATGTCGGGACAGGAGAGTCCACGCTCCCATTTTGATACTGCCTGCGCTGTAACGCCGAGTTCGTCGGCAACCTCGCGTTGCTTTTTGCCCGTTTGGCGCCGCAAGCTGGCAAGCCTGCGGCCAAATTCTTCCGTGTTCAGCATAGACATCTCCTTTTGTGGTGGGAGCGTTTGCAAGGAGACAAACGCTCCCGAATTTTTTGGAGATTTTTCTCTTGCCGGGCAAGGAGTTTTCCTACTTGTTAGTGGGAGTAAGACACCCTTGAGGCGAAAGAAAAATATCCGATTTTATTAGAATAGAACATAACCCGCCTCCTTTCTTTGATTTTGTCTTGAAAACACGGTTGTACTTCCCGTGGCTTCCAACAAGAACCATTATAGCAAAAAAGCAGTAAGGTGTCAACATACTGTTGGTTGAATTTTGAGTTTTCTGTTTTTTACAAAAGCACTTTTGCACTCACCTATATAGTGTCAAAAAAAGCAAAAAGGTTTGATGTTTTTTCAAAAAATAATGAAAATATATCCAAAAAACTTGTTTTTTTATCTTGTAAGTGCTATAATTGTTGTGATGTTTCGGGGAAACAGGTGAAAATCCTGTACGAGCCCGTCGCCGTGAGGCACATTTTATGCATTGCTCTTACCGAGAGCCGCATCTCGGGACCACGCCATTGGAGCAATCTGAGAAGGCAGAGCTGTGTTGTGTCAAGTCGAAATACCCGGCATCGAATAATGCGCTCCAAAATGAACTGCGGGCGCCGGTTCGGAGTGAAAAACAAAATACAAAAGGAGAAAAACAATGAAATTGACAAACAAAAAATGTAAATTGTTGTCTCTTTTCCTTTGTGTGGTGCTGATTGCGGCTATGGCACTCTTCACAACGGCTTGTGACAACTACATTCTCAACCTTCTTGGGTATGGTCCAGAAACCACCGCAGAAACGACCACCGAAGGCAACATCGATAAGGGAACCGAGGCTCCCGTAGTGAAAAAGTCCTTTACTTTTATCGTTGTTGACAAAAACGGCAACGAGACCACCTTTAACCTCTCCACCGATAAATCTACCGTTGGTGATGCTTTGCTTGAAGAGGGGTTGATAGAAGGGGAACCCGGTGCATACGGGTTATATGTAAAAAAAGTAAACGGAATTGTTGCCGACTATGATATTGACAAGACCTATTGGGCTTTTTACGTCAATGGTGAGTATGCTTTTGCGGGTGTAGATGCTACACCTGTTGAGGAAGGTGCAACCTATTCATTTAAGGTGGAAAAGTAATTGAGACCGCATTATCGTTATAAAAAACTCAAAATTCGCGAGATTACCGTTTTTGCAATGCTTTCGGCGGTTATGTTTGTGTCCAAAGTGGCGATGGAAGGAATCCCAAACGTTCATTTGTTGGGGACCTTAGTGATTGCTTTTACGCTTACATATCGCACAAAAGCTCTGTTTCCCATTTATGGATACGTCTTTGCCAACGGTATTTGGGAAGGCTTTAGTCCGTTTGGTTGGCTACCCGAGTTGTACCTTTGGCTCATCCTTTGGGGGGCGGTAATGCTTTTGCCCCCAAAAATACCCGTTTATATCGCACCCGTAATTTATATGCTTATATCGGCTGTTCACGGTTTGTTTTTTGGCATACTTTACGCACCCGTATATGCGTTATTCAGCGGAATGGGATGGGATCGCGTATGGCTGTGGATATTGGCAGGATTGCCGTTTGACCTTCTCCACGGAATCGGAAATTTTGCTTTGGGCACGCTTATTGTTCCCATAGCAACTTTTCTTCGCAGGCTTGATAAAAAAATCTGATTTTTTGGCAGTGTCACTTTCTGTGGCACTGCTTTTTTGCAAAATTTTGCTTTTGACTTGCATTTGTATAAAAAAAGTGGTATAATAGATTCAATAATATCGAAACTTTGAAAGAAGGAAACAAAATGAAGGATATTTCAAGAAATTTGACAATGCTCTGTGACTTTTATGTGCTTACCATGAGCAACGGCTATTTCCAATGTGGAATGAAAGACAAAATCGTCTACTTTGATATGTTCTATCGTGACAATCCGGACAACGGCGGTTACGCTATTGTTGCAGGTCTTGAACAAGTGGTGGAATATATCAATAATTTGCATTTTGACGAGGACGATATCGCTTATTTGCGTAGCAAAAACTGCTTTAGTGAAGAATTTTTGGAGTTTTTGCGCACTTTCAAGTTTGAGGGTGACATTTGGGCAATTCCCGAAGGAACCGTAGTGTTCCCGGGTGAGCCTCTCCTTATTGTTCGCGGCAAAGCCATTGAGGCACAATTTATTGAGACGTATCTGTTAATGATGGTCAACCATCAGTCTCTTATTGCTACCAAGGCATCTAGGCTTGCACGTGCCGCAAAGGGAAGAGCCATCAGCGAATTCGGTTCTCGCCGTGCGCAAGGCGCAGATGCAGCTATTCTCGGTGCACGCGCCGCTTATATCGGTGGTTGCGGTGCTACTGCTTGCACCATTACCGACGAGGTTTACGGCGTTCCCGCAACGGGTACAATGGCACACTCTTGGGTGCAAATGTTTGACACCGAATATGAAGCATTCAAGACCTACGCATCGATCTATCCCAATTCCTGCACGCTTCTTGTAGATACTTACAGCGTACTTGATTCCGGTGTTCCGAATGCAATTCGCGTTTTTGATGAGATTCTCAAGCCCAAGGGCATTACAAAATGCGGAATTCGTATTGATTCCGGAGATATCACGTATCTTTCTAAAAAGGTTCGAAAAATGCTTGACGATGCAGGTTGGACGGAGTGTAAAATCGTTGTTTCCAACTCTCTTGACGAGTATTTGATCCGCGAGCTTATTCGTCAAGGTGCTTGCGTAGATGCCTTTGGCGTTGGTGAGCGTCTCATTACTGCAAAGAGCGATCCTGTTTTCGGCGGTGTTTACAAGGTCTGTGCCGTTGAAAACGATAATGGTGAGGTTATTCCCAAAATTAAGATTAGCGAGAACGTTGGTAAGATTACCACGCCTCACTTTAAAAAGATTTACCGTTTGCGCGATAAGGAAACGGGCAAGGCAGAAGCAGACCTCATTTGCGTTTGGGATGAGATGCTCGATGACAGCAAGCCCTTGGAGATTTTTGATCCGCACCATACCTGGAAGCGCAAAATGATGGAGAACTTTACGGCAAGCGAGTTGCTCGTTCCCGTATTCCAAAAGGGAGAGCAAGTATACGAGCTTCCCACACTGCAACAAGTGCGTCGGCATTGTGAAGAAGAGATTGCCGGAATGTGGGATGAAGTTCGCCGCTTTAGCAACCCGCACAATTATTACGTGGACCTTTCTCAAAAGCTTTGGGATATCAAAAACGAGATGCTCAAAACTCGTAAGGGTCACGCAGAATAAAAAACTTGTCCGAAACGTACGGCTTTTGTGCGTTTCGGGCTTTTTATTGTTATAAAAATGTCGAAGAAAACCGCAAAAGGAGTAAAGTTTTTTCCAAAAACCTATTGGAATTTATAAATATATATGATATAATAAAATAGAATATGGTCAAAACAGACTTTCGGAGGCGGATTATGAATTTTTGGTCAGATATTTGGGCTCGTATCTGCAACTTTTTTATGCAATACGTAGCAGAGCCAATTTTGAATATGAATGCGCGCGATATTATCGACGTGCTTCTTTTGGCGCTCGTTTTATACGAGCTTTTCCGCTTTGTCAAAAACAGACGTGCAAGTCGTTTGACCATCGGCCTTTTGATTGTAATGTTTCTGTTGATGCTGGTACAGCTTTTGCGTTTGCCTGCGCTCACCTATATCAGTCGCTTGTTCGGTGCCGCCGCGTTTTTCTGCATTGTTGTTATCTATCAGCCCGAAATTCGTGATGCGCTGGAACGCATAGGAAACTCAACGTTCCTCAATCCGCGCAGCGACACTTTGCCGCGCAAGCATCTGCCGCTTGCCAAATCCACCGCCGAAGAGATTACCGATGCCGTTTTTGCAATGTCCGAAAAAAGAGTAGGTGCTCTCATTGTTATGGAAGGCCTTACAAGACTTGGTGACTATATTCAAACCGGTAAAATTGTCGATGCACGTGTTACCTCGCATCTTATGCAAAACATTTTCTATGATAAGGCACCTCTGCACGACGGTGCGGTCGTCATTCGCAATATGCGCATTTGGGCGGCGAGCTGTGTTTTGCCTTCCAGCAGCGGAGAATTGGATTTTGGAAGCATGGGAACCCGCCACCGTGCCGCGGTAGGCGTTACCGAGGTAAGTGATGCTTTGGTTATTATCGTTTCAGAGGAAACGGGTGCTGTCTCCCTTGCACAAGACGGCAAGCTTTTACGTCACGTTGACGAAGAGACTCTCTATGATGTTTTGATGACTTATTTTGCGGGTCGACTCTATTTGCGCACCAAGCGCGGAGTTCACGTTAATCCCTTTGACCGCGTTCCGCTCTATCACCGTCAAACAGAAGAGACGACTGATTTGATGGATATGGGACAAATTAGCATTACCGAAGAAGAGAGTAACGTTCCCGCTGGAGAGGAAACGGCTACCGTTGAAAACGATGCCGTAACGCCCACCGAGGAAGAAACCGATAAAGACGATACACTTTAACGATACCAAAAGAGACTAGGGAGGAAAGTACAGTGAAAAAGAATGCTGTTGGAAGAATTCTTTATCAAAAGGTTCCCGTAAAGAGCAAGCTTGCATCTTTGCATATTCCTGCGCGTATTGTTTGCCTTTTGTTAGCACTTTTGGTTTGGTTAACGGTATCTGCTCTGGGAGCAAATGCAGCGGGACTGACCCTATGAGTAAAACAAAACTCCTCTTTGAGAGGATTCGTGTGGGTATTGATTGCCCGGACGAAATGATTGCAAACAAGGCAAAAGAAAAAATGAAGCGGGCGGGAATCAATACCTCCACGCTTCATTTTCGGCTTTATAAAAAATCAATCGATGCTCGCAACAAAGAGGATATTCGCTTTGAATGCGCGGTTTTGGCAGATGGAGAATTCCCAAGTAAAGCACTAAATGATAAAACTCTTGCGCGACTGCAAGCGCGTGTTTTGTGCGAGGAAGAGCCCACGCTTGCCTTTGGCAAAGAACCTATGTCTGCAGCTCCTATGGTTGTGGGGATGGGGCCTGCCGGACTTTTTGCGGCACTTTTGTTGGCACAAAACGGATACAATCCAATCCTGATTGACCGCGGCGGTTCGATTACCGAGCGTGCGGCTGACGTTGCACGTTTTAGAGCCGATGGAATTCTGAATACGGAATCCAACGTTCAGTTCGGTGCAGGCGGTGCGGGAACATTCTCGGACGGAAAACTGATCACACGCATCAACGACCCGCTCTGCAATTACGTGATTAAATCCCTCGTGACGTTTGGTGCGCCCGAAGATATCACAGTTAAGGCAAAGCCGCATATCGGCACGGATATTTTACGTGTGGTTGTGGATAATATCTTACAAGAAATCGAACGCCTTGGTGGGCGAGTGATTTATCATTGCCGAATGGATGCAATTACGGAGTGCGTAGACCATACTCTCAATGTTAAAACTACGCAAGGCGATATATCTGCCGGTGCACTTCTGTTGGCTCCCGGACATAGTGCAAGAGACACCTACCGTTATCTTATTATGCAAAATTATGCGGTGGAAGCCAAGCCGATGTCTGTCGGTGTTCGTGTGGAACATTTGCAAGCTGATATTGACCGCGCTCTTTACGGAGACTTTGCGGGGCATCCCAATCTCGGCCCGGCCGAATACGCTCTTTCCGACACCAAGGGAGAACGCGGTGTTTATACCTTTTGTATGTGTCCCGGCGGTGAAGTCGTAGCGGCCGCTTCCGAAGAAGGCGGATTGGTTGTTAACGGAATGAGCTACCACGCGCGAAACAATCCGAATGCTAACGCGGCGGTTGCCGTATCAATCAGATGTGATGATTACGAAAAAGAAGAGGGAAGTGCTCCTTTGGGCGCTATTGCATTCCAGCGTCGCATCGAGCGCGCGGCATTCCTTGCAGGCGGCAAAGATTATTATGCTCCCGTAATGACAATGCAAGATTTTCTCGAAGATACGCAAACGCACGCACGCGGACGTGTGGTGCCGTCCTACCGAGGCGGCAAGGTCAGGGAGGCTGACTTTGGACAAGTATTCCCGAATTTTGTTACCGATTCTTTGCGCTACGGATTCCGTTCCTTTGGGCAGAAGATAAAGGGCTTTGATGCTCCCGATGCAATGCTGACTGCGGCTGAAACGCGTACGTCGGCACCCGTTCGCATTTTGCGCAACAAGGAGACGATGACAGCCCCGGGACATCCGCTTATTTACCCTTGCGGTGAGGGGGCCGGTTATGCCGGCGGTATTACAAGTGCAGCCGTGGACGGTCTGCGCGCAGCGATGGCGTTGATGTCTGCAAAAGCACCCACAAAAGAAAACAGATAAGGAGAAAGCAGTATGCAAACAAAGGCAGTGGTCGTAAAAACCGACGGCAAATTTGCAACCGTAGAAACAGAACGTAAATCGGCTTGTGAAGGCTGCCACAAAGCAGAAGAGGGCGGTTGCTCGGTTTGCTCGCTGATGGGGGGAGACCGCAAAATTGCAACAAAAGCACTCAATGCCGTGGGTGCTAAGGTTGGCGACGTTGTAACGATTGAAAGCAAAACCTCCAGAATGCTTTGGTACGGATTGCTTGTATTTATTCTGCCTATCGTAATTGCTTTGCTCTCGTGGGGGATTTCCTCACAGTTTACCGCAAATGTTGCGGTACAAACAATTTCTGCCTTTGCAGGATTTGCGCTTTCTCTCACAGGTGTAGCTATCTATTCCAAAAAGGTCTTGGCGTGCCGTTGTGACGTTGAGATTGTTGAAATTTTGGCAGGGAAAGCAGAAGAATAATTTGAAAATATTTTGAATGACGATTTGGACGGTAAGTATGCCGATGGATCTTATTGCCCACAGAAAGAGATAGGAATGAAAGAACTGAAGAAGAAAAAGAAATGGAGTATACGGTATACTCCCACAGCCGAAAATACAGTGGCTGTCAAGCTTCTTGCCGAGCAGTTGGGGGTATCTTTAACAACCGCAAAGCTGCTCTTTACGCGCGGCTTGCAAACGGCAGAAGAGGCAACCGTATTTTTAAAGCAGGCGGAAACAAGCCTGCACGATCCCTTTATGCTCAAGGATATCGAACTCGCTGTAAAGCGTATTTTGTTTGCACTTGAGGAGGGAGAAAGAATTGCAATTTACGGAGATTATGACGTAGACGGTGTTACCTCTGTCAGTCTCCTGTATACATATTTGAGCCGCTTGGGCGCGGATATCGGATATTATATTCCTTGCAGAAGCCGCGAAGGCTATGGACTTTCCACCTCTGCAATCGACACGCTTAAGGATAGAGGCGTGGAACTGATTATTACGGTCGATACCGGTATTACCGCCATGGAAGAGGTTGCGTATGCTACACAGCTTGGTATCGATACGGTCATCACCGACCACCACGAGTGCCGTCCCGAACTTCCCGAGGCTTGTGCGCTTGTCAATCCGCATCGTCCCGATGACGAATATCCTTTCAAGGACCTTGCGGGTGTCGGTGTTGTATTCAAGCTCATTTGTGCGCTCGAAATGACCAGATGTCGTCGCGAGGGACGTTCTGAAATCGACGGTGTCCGCGAGATCTGTCGCGAATATGCAGACCTCGTTGCTATTGGCACCATTGCCGACGTAATGCCTATCGTAGACGAGAACCGCCTCATTGTAGCGCTTGGGCTGAAGCTGGTGGAAAACACCAATCGCCCGGGTTTACGCGCCCTGATCGATGCAGCATCAGGAAACAAAATGGGTGACCACAAATTCCCGCCCAAAAAGCGAAAGATCAACTCCGGTTTTATCGGTTTTGTTTTGGCACCTCGCATCAACGCCGCAGGACGTGTCAGCAGTGCTTCCATTGCCGTAGAACTCTTGCTTGCTACCGATAAGGAACGAGCCGAGGAGCTTGCGGAAGAACTCTGCAACCTCAATACCACCCGTCAGGTGGAAGAAAACCGTATCGCTACCGAGGTTTATCAAAAGATCGAACAAATGCCGCAGGAGCTTTGCGATCGCGTAATTGTGATCGACGGTGACACGTGGCAGCAGGGCATTATCGGTATCGTATCTTCGCGTATTACCGAAAGATACGGACTTCCGTCCATTCTCATTTCCTTTGACGGCTCCACGCGCGGTTACCCGAGCGAGGATGACCTCGGAAAAGGCTCGGGAAGAAGCATTAAAGGCTTAAATCTTGTGGAGGCGCTCGCCAATAGCGAGGAATACCTTGCGCGCTTTGGCGGTCACGAGTTGGCGGCAGGACTTACCATTCGCCGCGGCAACATCGATGCTTTCCGCAAACGCATCAATCAATATGCTCATGAACTGCTGACAGATGATATGCTTTGTATCTCTGTCGATGCCGATTGCGAGGTTCAAATGTCGGAATTGACACTCGCATTGGCGCAAGAGATTGACAAGCTTGAACCCTTTGGTACATCCAATCCCGTCCCCAATTTTGTTTTGCGCGATACAACACTGCTTCGCGTGATTCCCATGGGTAACGGCAAGCATACAAAACTGATACTCGAAAAAGACGGCATTTCAATGGTTGCTGTTTGCTTCGGTATGGAACACACCGCAATTCCGTTTGAAATTGGCGACCGTCTTGATGCAATGTTCCAACTGAACATCAACGAGTTCCAAAACGTAACCTCGCTACAAATGATCGTGCAGGATATTCAACTCTCTAAATCCTACGAGGATTCCTTCCGCGATGCCTGGGAGCGTTACGAAGAAATTCGTGCAGGTGCTCCCATTACCTTGGAAGAAGACGTTATCCCCACGCGCGAGGATATGGCGTGTGTTTACACGCTTTTGCGCCGCGAGCATCAAATTGGGCACACCTATTTCCCAATCCGTCGCATCCTTTCTATGGTTAGCCAACAGGGAAGTGCGATTGGGTACTACAAGCTCAAAACCATCATTCGTATTATGCAAGAGCTCAATATCTGTGAGATTACTGAGCCCTTGAAAGATTGCTTTGTGTTTGACTTTTATTTTAACCCCACAAAAACGAGTATTGATAAATCCTCTATTCTCAAAAAGTTGAAGCTTCAGCTTTACAAAGGAGAGGAACCGCGATAAAATTTGTTACACGAAAGGCGGTGAAGATATGAACAACAACGTGCATATCGATATTTCTAAATTGCTTGGCATGTTGCAAGCAACCGAAAAGAAATACGATGTTGAAAAAATAACGTTGGCATACGAATATGCAAACGAACTTCACCAAGGGCAATTTCGCGCCAGTGGTGAGCCTTATATCTCGCACCCGATTGCTGTTGCGGAGATCGTTGCAGGCTTAGAATTGGATACCGATTCCATTTGTGCCGCACTCTTGCACGATGCCGTTGAGGATTGCTCCGAAAAGACAAGCCTCAAGGAAATCGAAAAGCAATTCGGTGCTCCTGTTGCTATGCTTGTTGACGGTCTTACCAAGATTGTCACCTTGCAGGTAGAGGATAAGGAAGAGGCTCATATTGAAACCTTGCGTAAAATGCTTTTGGCAATGTCGCGCGATATTCGCGTTATCTTCATCAAACTGTGTGACCGACTCCACAATATGAGAACGCTTGCTGCCAAGCCTGATCCCAAGCGCCGTATTACGGCTCTTGAGACGATGCACGTGTACGCCCCCTTGGCACATCGTCTTGGTATGCAACGTATCAAATTGGAGCTTGAAAACCTCAGCCTGCAATTCCTCGATCCTATCGGTTATGAGGAGGTTCGTCAGCATATCAACGATAAGTACGGCGAAAATCAAAACTTTTTGGAAAAGATTCAGGTAGAGGTTGGCGGACGAATGTTCGAAAACGAGATTCAGTACACCCTCGAAGGGCGTATCAAATCCGTTTATTCCATCTACAAAAAAATGTATAACCAAAACAAGTCCTTTGACCAAATTTACGACTTTTACGCACTTCGTATCATCGTAGACACAGAATTGGAGTGTTACACCGCACTTGGTCTTATTCACGAAATGTATAACTCCATTCCCGGTCGTTTCAAGGATTATATCTCCACGCCAAAGCCCAATATGTACCGCTCGCTGCATACAACGGTTATCGGTCGTGACGGTATCCCGTTTGAAGTACAAATTCGTACATGGGATATGCACCACATTGCAGAGTACGGTATTGCTGCGCATTGGAAATATAAATCCGGAGCTTCCTCTAAGGAAGAGCTCGATAAGCGTCTTGAGTGGATTGCTCGCTTGATTGAAACCGAAGATGAGCAACGCGACCCCGATGAGTTTATGAATGCTCTCAAGACCGATATCTTCCACGATGAGGTCTTTGTATTCACGCCCAAGGGCGACGTATTCGCTTTGCCGAACGGTTCTAACGTAATCGACTTTGCCTATGCCGTTCACTCCAAGGTTGGCGAGCGTATGATTGGCGGTAAGATCAACGGTATGATTGTTCCCATTGACCGCACACTCAAAAACGGTGAAATCGTTGAGATTTTGACCTCTTCTTCTTCCAAAGGCCCGAGTCGTGATTGGCTCAACATTGTTAAAACGAGTGCGGCACGTTCCAAAATTCGCGCTTGGTTCAAGAAAGAGAAGAGAAGCGAGAACATCGTCGTTGGTAAATCGGTTGTTGACGGTGAACTGAAAAAGTATCGCAAGAGCTTTACAGAAGCGCAAAGGGAAGAAATTGTCGCTACCATCAGCTCGCACTACGGGTTTAATTCTCCCGATGACTTCTACAATGCTATCGGCTACGGTGGTTTGTCGCTTTCCAAGTTTGCAAAACGCTTGAAGGATGAATGTGAGCGCGTCATTAAACCCGAGGTTGAACCGACTCCGGTTGCGGATGCTATTCCGCTTCCCATTACTGCCAAACCCAAAAACGTTAAGTCCGACAGCGGCATCGTGGTGGATGGCGAGATGGGTTGTATGGTCAAGTTTGCAAAATGCTGCAATCCTCTGCCGGGAGATTCGGTTATTGGCTTTGTTACCAAAGGCTTTGGCATTTCTATTCACAAGTTGGATTGTCCCAACGTTATTCAGGGCAGAAAGAACCCCGAAAATGCCAGCCGTTGGAAGGAGGCACATTGGGAAGGCGCTGTTGAAAGCGGACGCAGTAACAGCATCTACGAGGCACTCTTGCAAATCTACGTTGACGACCGTATCGGTATGCTTGCCGATATTACAACGGCACTTGCCGATATGCGCGTTTCTATCTTGCAAATCAACGTAACGCCTCGTACCGATTCGGCTTACGTTATCAATATGAAGGTTGGATGTCGCAACATCGACCACTATAATTCGATTGTTTCCCGTTTGCGCGGACTGCGCGGAATCGTTAATATTTTGCGTGGATTTTCTTAAAATCAAAGGAGTTCTTTCCAATGAAAGCTGTTATTCAACGTGTTTCGAGCGCGTCGGTCGCGGTCGAGGGTCAAATTGTCGGCTCTTGCCAAAGAGGATATCTGATTTTGCTTGGCGTTGCTGAGGGAGATACCGAGTTGGATGCCGAATTGCTATGCAAAAAGATTGCCGCTTTGCGTATCTTCCGCGATGAAAACGACAAAATGAATCTCTCTATTCGCGATATCGACGGGGAAGCTCTCGTTATTTCGCAATTTACGCTTTTGGCAAATTATCGCCACGGCAACCGTCCCGATTTCTTGGCTTCTGCCAAGCCCGACGAGGCCAACAGACTTTATGAGTATTTCAAGGATCTCCTCTCGCGCGAACTTCGTCACGTAGAATCTGGCGTGTTTGGTGCAGATATGAAAGTAAGCTTAACCAACGATGGTCCTGTAACCATTTGTATGGATAGCGAAGTACTGAAAAAGAAAAAGTAAGGAACGTTTTTTATGAAACTGATACTTGACGGAAATATCAATTCGTACTATATTCAAACGCTTTGCATGATTTTCTTCCCGGGTGAGAAGTTCGGTGTAGCCGAGCAACTTGACCCCAATAGTCCCGAACTTTACGTTCGACTTTCCGAAAATGACGACGGCGTTGAGACCTATGCCCGTATAACCGTAGGTGATAAGAGCGCGTCTGCAGAGAAGTATTATACCTATTCTGCCGATTACGGCAAAGAAAAGACTGTAAAGCTTGCTTGCGGTGCAGTTGTAATTGCTGTTTGCGGTGAAATTATGGGATACCGTCCTGCGTGGGGAATGCTTACAGGTGTGCGCCCCTCAAAGGTTGCAACCGAACTTTTGCAGGTAGGACTTAGCAAAACGCGTGTAAAACGCATTCTCACGGGTGAATATTTCGTAATTCCCAAAAAAGCGGCTCTTGCTACCGAGGTGGCTCTCAATGAGCAAAAGCTCATTGGAAAGCCCTCGCCTAAAGATTGCAGTGTCTATATATCCATTCCGTTCTGTCCTACCAGATGTTCCTATTGTTCTTTTGTTTCGTATACTTCGCCCAAGCTTCTGCAGCTTATTCCGGAGTATTTAGAGCATCTTCTTTTGGATATGGAATACACCTTCAAAAAGATAAAAGAGCTTGGCTTGCGCATTGCTACCGTTTATATCGGGGGCGGTACGCCTACCATTCTTACGGCTGAGCAACTGCGGGTTCTGCTTTCCAAAATCGCTGAGCTCACCGATGTTTCGGCACTTGAAGAATACACCCTGGAATCCGGCCGTCCCGATACCATTACGGCAGAAAAGATGGCGGTGGCAAAGGAATACGGCGTTACGCGCGTATGCGTTAATCCGCAGTCGTTGAGTAACTCGGTACTGCAAAGCATCGGACGCTCGCACACGGCAGAGGACTTTTTACGTGCATACGATATCGCCAAAAATTCGGGCATTGCCAATATCAATACCGACCTCATCGTAGGTCTTCCGGGCGATAACTTCAAGAGCTTTTCGGCTACCTTTGATAAAATTCTTTCGCTTCGCCCCGAAAACATCACCGTACATACTTTCTGCATCAAAAAGGCTGCAGAAATTCTTCGTCAGGGCAACAACGTTTACTCCTTGCGCGGTGGAGACGCCGGTAAGTGTGTAGACTATTCTCAGCTCAAGGCACAAGAGGAAAGCTATCTGCCATACTATATGTACCGTCAAAAGAACACCGTCGGCAACCTTGAAAACGTAGGATTTTCGCTTGAGGGTTGTGAGGGACGATATAATATTTATATGATGGAAGAAATTCACTCCATCTTTGCTTTGGGTGCAGGTGCAGTTTCCAAAATGGTTGATTATCGCCCCAAGAAGGGCGGCAAGCCGGTAATCGAAAGACTGTTCTATCCCAAGTATCCTTACGAATATCTGCGCGATGAAAGCACGCAGGATAAGATGCTGGCGATGGAAGAATTCTACACACGCCGCGGACTTTTGGATGATTAAAATAAGGAATTACATTGATGAAAACAATTATTAAAAACGCAACTCTGCTTGCCGAAACGGGATATGGAGACGGAAAATGGAACGTTACCGTTGATAACAAGCGCATTGCAAGCATTACAAAAGAATTGCCCGACACACCGGGAGCAGAGGTAATCGATGCAAAAGGGAATTTGCTAATCCCCGGTTTTTACAATGCACATACTCACGCCGCAATGACGCTTTTCCGCGGTTACGGTGAGGATTTGCCTCTGCAAAGATGGCTCGAGGAACGTATTTTTCCTGCCGAGGACCGTCTAAATTATCAAAACGTAACGATTGCAACAAAGCTTGCCGTTGCAGAAATGCTTAAGGGCGGTATCGTGTCCTTCTCAGATATGTATATGTTCGAGGATGCGGTTGCAGAGGTCGTGCTCGAGACGGGAATGAAGGCAAATCTTTCCCGCGCACTGGTGTCGTTTTCGCCCGATGCAAACATTGCAACGGATACTCGCTTTGCCGAAGCCAAAGCCTTGGTAGAGAAATATCAAAATTGCGATGACGAGAGAGTAAAAGTAGATTTCTCTTTGCACGCGGAATACACCAATCTGCCGCACTATATTGCGCAGGTGGCTGAATATACGCAGGCAAACAATCTGCGTATGCATCTGCACGTGTCAGAAACGGAAAAAGAACACAACGAGTGCATTGCACGCCACCAAAAAACGCCTACACGCCTCTTTTATGACTTGGGGGCTCTTAACACTCCCACACTTGCAGCGCACTGCGTTTGGGTAAGCGATGAGGATATTGCCATTATGGCAGAAAAAAGCGTTAGCGCGGTTCACAATCCCGTTAGCAACCTCAAGCTTGGAAGCGGTGTTATGCCGCTTGGCAAAATGCTCTCGGCGGGAGTAAACGTTTGTCTTGGCACCGACGGTGTTGCCTCGAACAACCGTTTGGACATTCTGCGCGAGATGCAAACGGCTGCTATCTTACACAAGGGTATTATGCTTGACCCGACCGCAACGACCGCTTCGCAAATGCCCAAACTTGCCACGCGCAACGGAGCACTCGCGCAAGGACGCGAGGATTGCGGTGAAATTCGCATTGGCGCACGTGCAGACTTGGTACTCGTTGACCGCACGTCTGTGCACAATATGCCTTGCTTTGATGATTACGCTATGCTTTGCTACAGTGCAGAGCGCAGTGATGTCCTTATGACGATGGTCGACGGACGCATACTTTACCAAAACGGAACGTATACTTTAATTGATGTAGAACGTTTGCAATTTGATGCACAAAAGACGTTTGCTCATTACTTTGATTAACCGTGAGGTAAAGAAATATGAATACAAAGCCGAACACAACCAAAAAAGTCTTTTTTTCAGGAGTTTTACTCCTGACGCTTTCAACAATTTTGGTCAAGGTTGTCGGCTTGCTTTACAAAATCCCCATGCTCTCGTATCTTGGCTCCGAGGGCATGGGTTATTTTCATTCCGCTTATGAAATTTATGCCATTTTTTGCATCATAGCAACGGCAGGTCTCCCTGTTGCGCTTTCTGTGCTTGTTTCGAGCGCACTTGCAGAAGGCAAGGAAAGGGAAGCCGAGCGTATTTGGCAGGTATCCTTAATGCTCTTTGTCATTATCGGACTTTTGGGTAGCCTTCTTATGTGGGGGCTTGCGCGGCCGATTTGCCGATGGATAAAAAGCGAGGATGCTTTGGGATGCATGATATCGATTGCGCCCACGCTTTTCTTTGTGTGCGTATCTTCTGCTATTAGAGGATACTTTCAAGGATATCAAAAAATGTTGCCAACCGCCATTTCTCAATTATTGGAAGCACTCGGAAAGCTCGTTTTTGGATTGCTATTTGCACATTTTGCGCTCAAACGCGGTGCAAACGTTCCTACCCTTGCCGCCGCGGCGGGATGGGGTGTAACGGCGGGAACGGTTCTTTCTACGCTTTATCTTGCTTTTGAAAGAGTGCGTTTTCGTAAAGAATTCGGTGCCAAAACAGGCATTGCTGAATCTCGGCGCTCACACGAGGTTGAAAAGAAACTGTTGCACATTGCTTTGCCTATCACACTTGGGTCTTTTTTAATCAGCTTAACCAAAGTGGTAGATATGAGTATGATATTGCGCCGTTTGCAATCGATTGGATATACTTCAGCGCAGGCAAACGAAGCTTACGGAAGTTACACAACGCTTGCCATCTCAGTTTTCGCTCTTCTTCCAACCCTGCTTAACTCGATTGCTTTACCGCTTGTGCCCATCCTATCCTCGGCAATCGCGTGTGGAGATAGGGGAACCGAACACAAAATGATAGAACTCTCATATCGCATCAATGCGCTCATCGCCATTCCTGCGTCTATTGGCATTACGTTGTTTGCTAAACCCATTCTTTCACTTCTGTTTGGCAGTCAAATAGAGGCGGTAGAAACCGCCGCACCGTTGCTTTCCATATTGGGGATCTCTGTGTTTTTATCTTGTATGATAACGGCAACCAATTCTGTTTTACACGCCTACCGAGAGGTCAAAAAGCCGATTTGTTCCACGCTTGCAGGTCTTTTGACAAAGGGAATAACCGCCTATCTTTTCATCGGCATTCCTGCCATTGGACTTTGGGGTGCTCCTGTCAGCACCTTTTTATGCAATGCGGTTATCGTGATGATGAATATGCATTTTGTTAGCAAGTTTTGCGATGAAATTGACATCAAATCTCTTTTTGTTCATCCCACACTTTTAGGACTTTTTACGGTTGGTATCGCGTATGGAGAATACCTTTTCCTTTGCAATCGGTTTCAAGAAAACGTTTTTGCGTTTCTTGTTTCGATGGCCACAGCGGCAATTTTGTATCTCGTTTTGGGCTGCTTGTTTGGTTTGATATCACAGGAAGACATTTTGGCACTGCCAATGGGAAAGAAGATTTGCACAATTCTTGGAAAAATGCATCTTTTGTCGAGAAATGAGTTGGAAAAAACTTAAAAAAAGACTTGCAGAAGTGCAAATAATATGATAAAATAATGATATAAAATCAATAATGAAGGAAAAAGGCAATGAGACTTGATAAATTTTTAAAGGTTTCGCGCATTATTAAGCGTCGTACCGTTGCCAACGATGCCTGCGATGCAGAACACGTAACGGTGAACGGCAGACGCGCAAAGGCATCCTACGATGTAAAAGAAGGTGACGTCTTGGAAGTTACCTTCGGTCAAAGAACACTCAAGGTTCGTGTTCTTGACGTCAAGGAGCACGTGGCAAAAGCTGATGCAAGTGCGCTTTACGAGGTTATTTCTTAAGACACATATTTGCGTGTCCGTTTGCATAGGTTTGTAATAAAAACCTTATAAAGGAGCGCATTTATGAATACGGACAACAAGCAAACAGAGAACAAATTACACAGCTTAATACTCAAAAACAGGCAGGGCGCACAAATCGAAGGTGTGCTTGAGGTTATCCGTTTTGACGAGAAAGAGGTTCTTTTAGAGACGGTTTGCGGAACGCTCTCCATTGACGGTGAGGGGCTTCATTTGAGCGAGTGGAATGCCGAGCGTGGTTTGGCAGGGCTTGAAGGGCGCGTGGATGCCGTGACTTATTTTGATAAGAAACAGGATGATGCAAAAGCGCACAACGGATTGTTTGGAAAATTGTTGAAATAAACGATGCGGCTATCACAATCAGCACTGTTTCAACTTGGTTGCGCTTCCTTTTTGGCAGGAGTTATACTTTCTTTCTTTTATGATTTCCTTTATGCGATGCGACTTTGGTTGATGCCGTCAAAATCTCGGTATAGCGTTCCAACAATACAAAAATTGCGCGCGGCACGCATCCAAAAGGGAACAAAAGAAAGAAAAAAAGGCTTACAGGTAGCCGTCTTTTTTGGCGACGTTCTGTTTTGCCTTGCAAGCGCAATAACCCTTATTTTGCTGTTATATTGGTTGAATAACGGTTCATTTCGGGCTGCTGCGCCTCTGTGTATGACCTTGGGGTTCTTTTTGTGCCGTATTAGCATTTCAAAAGGCGTTCGTTGGGCATTTCAATGGATGGCGTTTGGCATAGAAACATTCATTTTAGCTTTGTGTTTGCCTATAAAACGCTTATTTGCTACCATTGCGGCAAAATGCAAAAAGAATGCGCAAATGAGACGACAAAAACGTCTTGCAATACAAAGAAAGAGTTATACAAAGCAAGAATTACAGAGCATTGACAAAGCCGCACTGCGGCTTTTACCCATCAATTCAAAAAGCAGGATGCAGAAAGGAGACAACCGTGCAACAAAAAGCAAAAAAGCAGTTTAGTTTAAGCCTTCTGATGCGTATCTTTCTCGGGCTTTTGGTTGTCATTTCCATTGGTATCTGCGCTCGCAGCATTATGCAATACAACGAGCTTAATCGCGAAGCGGAAGCGCTTGAGCGCGCCCTGGAAGAGCTTGGAGAAACCCGCGCAAGACTCATTGAGGATCTCGGCTCTGCAGACCGTCTCAAACACGTGTTGGCCGACTATCAAGTGTACAAAGAACTGGCTGAGTCAGATGCTGCACTTGCGGCAGATTTGGTAGAATATCAAGCTCAGCTTGACCGCATTAGAGAAATTCTAAACTCTTCCAAAAACAAGGATTACATCGTAAAAATTGCAAGAGATGAATTGAATCTTTACTTTGCGGACGAAGAAATCATTTATAACGACATAAATTAAGTGAGAAATATTATGGCAGAAAAGAAAAACGAAGGACATAAAATCATTGCCCAGAACAAGAAAGCTTGGCACGAATACTTTGTAGAAGAAAAATACGAAGCGGGTATCGCCCTTGCGGGAACCGAAGTAAAAAGCGTTCGCGCAGGAACAGTCAATCTCAAGGATTCCTATTGCTCGTTTGAAAACGGAGAAATCTTTGTGCTTGGAATGCATATCAGCCCTTATGAGCACGGCAATATTTTTAACACAGACCCGATGCGAAAAAAGAAGCTTTTGATGCACAGACGTGAGATTATGAAGCTGCAAGGCTTGGTGCAACAAAAAGGATATACCGTCGTGCCACTATCCCTTTATTTTTCGGGTAGTCACGTAAAGGTTGAGCTTGGTCTTTGCCGAGGCAAAAAGCTGTATGATAAGCGTGAAAGTGATGCAAAACGGCAGGCTGACCGCGATATTGACAGACACATGAAAGACAAATCACATCAAGACTAAAAAAACGGTATGGATTGCAGAATCCATACCGTTTTTTGTTTATCTTTTGCTTAAAACATCTTTTTCATAATCTTTTACAGCCTTGAACCAGCTTTCATCACCAATGGTGTTTGCACGCGCACAAAGCTCGTTCCAAACGTCACCTACGGGGTAAAGCTTGAGTTCTTCTTGCAACATCAAAAGTTCTGTAAAGGATTGTGTGTCTTGCAGTTGCTTCAGTCGGTCGTGGGGCATCAAAATCGCTGTCAGGAGCGACTTTTGAACAGATCGCATACCAATCACCCAAGCTGCGATGCGATTGATAGAAGCATCGAAATAGTCGGTGGCGAGAATCACACGGTCGAGTGCGTTGTTGCGCACAACTTCTTTCATCATTTCTTGTGTTTCATCATCGTATCTGACAACGTGGTCAGAGTCCCAACGCACACCGCGTGTAATATGGAGTGCAATTTTGGGATTGAAACAAAGAAGCGCGGAAATCTTATCGGATACCACCTCGGTGGGGTGATAATGACCGTTATCCATTAAAGGAACAATGCCTCTTGTTGTGGCATAGGAAAGTGCAAATTCGGCAGAGCCTGCGGTGTAGGATTCCAAACCGATGCCAAACACCTTGGATTCAAGCGTTACATAGACGAGTTCTTTATCGTATCCGCACCCGAGGATTTGGTCAAGAGAATCCATAAAGCGCATACGGGGACCGAGACGGTCGGCGGGGATATCCTTGAAGCCGTCGGGAATCCAAATGTTCATCAAGCATGGGAATCCTGTCTCTCTTGCAAAATATTCGGAAATGCGAATGCAAGCGATGCCGTGACGAATCCAAAATGCGCGGATTTCCTCATTTGGATTGGTAAGCGTTCCGTTTTCAGCTAACGGATGAGAGAAATAGGTGGGATTGAAGTCCAAACCGATGCTGCGTTCCTTTGCAAATGCTACCCATTTAGCAAAATGCTCGGGCTTGATTGCATCACGGTCGGCAATTTTACCGTCCTCATAAATACCGTAGCAAGCGTGTACGTTTACCTTGTGTTTTCCCGGGATGAGAGAGAATGCTTTGTCAATATCATGCATCAGCTCATCGGGAGTGCGTGCGGCACCGGGATAATTGCCCGTGGTTTGAATACCGCCGGTCAATTCACCGGAGTTTTCAAACCCCTTGACGTCATCCCCTTGCCAACAGTGCATCGAAATTGGTATATTGAGCATCTTTTCGATAGCCGCTTCGGTATCAATCCCAACCGCTGCATATCTTTCTTTAGCGATTTGATAAAGTTCCTTTTGTGTCATATCGTTCTCCTTATTTGAGCGCGGGATTGTTGAGCGTGCTTGCGGGATTCTTTGCGCGCTCCTCGACGGTCTTATAACCGGGGTGCTTGCCGGGGAGACCAAATCTTGCACGCAAATCCATCAGCTCATACATCTTTTCCTCGGAGATTTCTTGAATTCTGCCAAGTTCCATAGCGTATTTCATGATTTTTGCATTGAATTCAACCTCTTCCATGGTAAAGAAAGCGCGGGTAAGGGTATTGCCTACGGTGAGAGCACCATGATTCTTGAGCATAAATGCATCGTGTTCTTGAATATAGGGCATCAACGAATCGGGGATTTCCATGGTAGATGGGGTAGCATAATCGCAAGTAGGAACATCACCAATGGTGAGAACTGCCTCGGGAAGAATGTAACGGTCAAGTGGTATGCCTGCAACTGTAAACGCGGTAGCAACGGGGGGGTGTGCGTGAACGACGGCGTTTACGTCGGGGCGCTCACGAAAGACACGCAGATGCATTTTGATTTCGGAAGAAGGGTTAAGTGCTCCTTCAATTTTATTGCCTTCCGCATCGATTTTTATAATCATTTCAGGGGTAAGAGAACCTTTCGAAACACCTGTGGGAGTGCAATAAAATTCGTTTTCACTAAGTTTTACAGAAATATTACCGTCGTTTGCGGCAACAAAACCGTGATCGTAAAGGCGGTGTCCAACCTCGCAAATTTCTTGTTTTATTTGTTCTGCGGTCATAGTCATTCTCCTTGTTTGCATATTTCAAATCCATTATACTACCTTTTGTCCAAAAAGTCAACAAAAAAAGGGGTGAAAAATGCTTAAAAGTAAAAGGGAAGTGGTAAAAATCTTATTTCATAAAAATTGGTATGCAATTTTACCAAAAAAAAGTGTTGAAAATTGGTAAAAATACATCTTTAAAAAATGGCAATAAAATGCTATAATGTATTTACCATATTTATTTATGAAAGGGGTTTTCTTATGAAGAAAAATTTGACTCGCATTTTGGCATTCATCTTGATTGCTATGATGCTCGTTCCCACACTTGCTACCTTCGCTGTAAGCGCAGAAGGAGAAACAGAAGAAACTGTTGATATCAGTGACATCGTGAATGTTTACGAGCTGAACAAACTCGATTCTGCGCCCAGCACAGTAAACAAGGATGGCGAAGTGACCGAAGAAACTGGTATGCTTGCAAGTAAGGCTTTTGAAGTCACACACGCATCTGACGGTGACAGATATATCTATGTTGGTCCTTGCCCGGATCCCAGAGGCAATGACAAAATTTACAATGACCTTATCGCGTATTGGTACAAGAGTAACGGTGCTGCGGGCGGTTCTCCCAAAAAAATAGGTGAGCTG
>JAZOVV010000011.1:0-45183 GCA_045658925.1 Eubacteriales bacterium | reverse complement strand
CCCGGCACACATCACACTTAGTGGGAGATGCTTTTGTTTGTATATCGAACTATCATTAGTGCTGGTATTGTTAAAAAACTTAGTCATGTGTAAAAAATTCGAATCATTATAATAAAAAAACAAATCCGAACCCTTCGCGTGATGCGTAAAAGTTCGGATTTGTTTGTATTGGTGACCCATCCGGGAATCGAACCCGAGTTTCCAGCGTGAGAGGCTAGCGTCTTGACCGCTTGACCAATGGGCCGTTATTCTTGCGCTTAAATAGTATATCACAATGAATTGAAAATTGCAAGTCTTTTTTTCATTTTCTTATATCTTTTTGTGCAATTTCTTTCTTTTGTTCAAAAGGAGGTCGATTTGTTCGCTTTTTTTCGTCAAAATAGACAAATCACACGAGGCGTTCCTTGACATTCCATCTTTCAAATGATATAATAAAATCACAAATCTTTCTTTTGTGAGGACGATATGAGAAAAATATTGAAATGTTTGTCATACCTTTTGGTTGCGGCTTTGCTGCTTTCCGTCGTTTGGGCTTTGCTTGACTATTTTTGCACATATACCCTATTCCGCGACGTAAGCTATGGCGAAAAAGAAGTGAATGCAATGGATATTTACATTCCGCGCGAAGCGCAAAAACGCAAGACCAATGGCGTGATTTTGTTCATTCACGGTGGTTCTTGGTCGGGCGGTGACAAATCGGATGAGACCGTACGCTGCCGTATGCTTGCGAGCCAAGGGTATATCGTTGCAAACGTTAACTACACACTTTGGAGCGAAGAAACTGCCGATACTTATCACATCTCGCAAGTGCTTGACGAGTTAGATGCCGCTCTTTTGCAGGTGAAAAAGTTTGCCGCAGAGCGCGGCATTGTTATCGATAAAGCGGCTACGGTTGGATACTCCGCAGGGGCGCACTTGGCTATGCTCTATGCCTATTCGCGTGCCGAGACCGCACCGATGGAAATCGTTTTTGCGGCAAGTATGGCAGGGCCTGCCGATATTTCCCCCGCGGTTTGGGGCGAGGATATGACCATTCGCGTCGCTCGTCGTCTGACGGGTGAGGAAATCACTCCCGAAATGCTCCGCTCGGGCGAAGCCGATGCGCTTTTGGCATCTATCTCGCCTGTATCCTTTATTGACGAAAACACGCCCCCGACGCTCTTAATGCAAGGCGGCAAGGATACCGTCGTTCCCCCCGCCAATGCCGATTCGCTCTCGAAAAAGCTTGCCGAGAACAAAATCCCCTACGATTATATCCACCTCAAAAATTCCGACCACTCGCTTTTGCAAAACCCCATTCAGCACGCAAAATTCTATGGGATGCTTTTTGAATATTGCGAGAAGTTTTTTGAAATCTGACTATCCCCAAAGGGGCTGTCTCAAATTTGCATTTGAGACAGCCCCTTCTCTTTTTATTCTCTGCTGCCCCATCCGCTCATCTCCCCGCCCAAAACGCGCCGGCGTGATTGGGATGCGAAAGGATGATATGGACGAACCTTGACATTTGTTTTTGAATGTGATATAATTGTGTTAACGTTGTTAAAGGCAACGAAAAAAAGAAAGGAAAAATGTTCAATGAAAAAATTTCAAGGTATCATCTCGATTCTGTTGGCGGTTTTGATGGTTATGTCCGTGGCTTCGTGCGGAATCCTCAAAGGGCCTACCGAAACAACAGGCCCCCAAAATGAATCTACTGAAACAACAGAAAAACCCGAAGAGTCCACCAATCCCGGAACGATTGTAGATCCCGAGACAAAGACTTACAACGTAATTTTTGCACTCGCAACCATTCCTCCTGTCCTTTCTGCACTTGAGGCTATCCAAAACGGATATCCCACCTACGTAATTATTGAACGCGGCAAGACGTACAGCGGAATTGACAGTCTTGAAAACTTTATAAACGTTGGCTTTGACCCCAACAACAACCTCAGCCAAGGCTTCACCGTCAAGGAATTTGAGGATATGGTAGCTCAAGTCAAGGCACTCCGCGAAGCGGAAGAGAAGATATTCATCAACTTCTACGTTCAAGACGGCACCGCTCTCTACGGCGCGGCAATCGCGGCAAACGCGGGGCTTACAACCGACCAGTTCCACGTATATATGTGCGAGGACGGAACCGGCGCGTATGCTGCCCTCTATAATACATACCTCAAGAACTTTACCGTATCGGCTTCCAATGACGGAATATACGATAACTATGCCGCAAAGGTAGCTGCGGCAAAGGCAGAGTTCGAAACCATTATGTCCAAGACCGACAATGCCCGCACCGATGCGGTTCTCAACTACAACATCGGCAAGGCATTTGCGCTCGCGGCTCTTGATAACTTCACGTTCTACCTTCAGGACGAGGCGCAAATCGTTAATCTCCTCAAAAACGCAAGCGAAATCAAGTCCAAGCTCCTCACTTCTTTCGGTGTAGAAGGTTACGAGGGCGAGGCTGAGCTTACCCTGAATCTCAAATACGGTAAGATTTCTGCCGCAGTTGCGGCTCTTACCGAGGAACAGCGCACCGATTACCTCACTCTTATGTACGGTCAGTACTACGCCGACACCTATGCAGCTCTTACACGTACAACGAGAGCAGATGAGACAGCTCCCGCAAAGAAGCTCGTTTACATCGGCGCACGTCATTCGGGTTATCCCGCACTCGTTTCCAATGCAAACTACGGAATCGGCGGGCTCTACGCAGGTTCAACAGTTCCCGCTACGTACGCAGAGCTTGATGCAAAGTATAAGACCGCTCTTGTCTTTGGTACAGAGGCTGACTACCAGCTCTTCCTCGACCAGCTCAACAATGCCGAAAACTACACCGCTGACATTCCCGCAGAGGTGAAGGCGGCAGTTGGCGTTGCTTGCTTTAACTACTACGTAGACTATATTTTCAATCTTAAGCTCACATATGCCCTCTACGGCGAAGAGTACGATATTATTATGAAGGGACATCCCCGTGAGGTTATCGGTAGCTGGTCTGAGTGGGGCAACCGTTATAAGGTCACCTACGGTGAGAATAAGGACCAGTCTTACGCATACGATAAGCTCTACGATAACGCTCTTCTCGCATTCCACAACAGCGACTCCGTAGGTAAGTACATCGGTATGGTTCCTTACGGAACCGCTGCCGAGAACCTTGCATACCTCGGTGCAGACATTGTTATCGCAGGTCTTCCCTCTTCTACCTATAACGGATTTGATACCTCTGTCGGTGTGCTCTTTATTACAGCGCTTACCAATGAGGACATCGTTGGAACCGGCAAGGATACAGCCGCTTCTCAGGTTAAGGAGAGATACGAGGCAGGTACTCTTGTTTACACCGATGCAAACGGCGAAACCAAGACGACCGTGTTCTACAACACAGGTAACCTCTACAAGACCATTGCAGCGGTTTACACAGAGCTTGGAGATACTGCCAGCGCAGCTAAATATCAGGCTAAATTTGATGCTTGGATGACTGCGAACTATCCCAATGCCGATACCATCGACGAGCAGGGATTCCCTCTTGAGAGCAAACAATAAATGATAATCATTGGACTGCAAATTCTAAAAGGATTTGCAGTCCTTTTATTCTTCTCCTTCTTTTTTGTTCCCCAAAATCAAATTCAATCTTGCCAAACGTCGAAAAATGTGGTATAATGATAAAAACAGTCAAGGACACATTCCAAAATAACGGAGGCGGAAAAAATGACACCTATGCTCATAGGCATTGCGGGCGGCACGGGCTCGGGCAAATCGACGTTTGCCGAGGGGCTGAAAAAGCTCTTCCCCAATGAAATAACGATTATTTCTTATGACAATTATTATAAGCCGCAGGACCACCTCTCGATGGAAGAGCGCGTAAAAACAAACTACGACTGCCCCGATGCGCTGGATACCGATTTGCTTGTCAAGCATCTGCGTGAATTGGTGGGTGGCAAGTGCGTGGATATTCCCGATTATGATTTTTGTATTCACACACGCAAAAGCGAAACGGTTCGCGTCTGCCCCACACCCGTTATTATTGTGGATGGCATTTTGACCTTTCACGATGAGCGTTTGCGCGAGCTGTTTGACGTCAAGATTTTTGCGGATGCTGATGCCGACGAGCGCATCCTGCGCCGCTTGCGCCGCGACGTAACCGAGAGAGGCAGAGATATTGACGGCGTTATCAATCAGTACGTGGGCACCGTTAAAATCATGCACGGCATTTACGTAGAGCCCACCAAAAAATATGCCGATATCATCGTCAACGGTGGCAGAAACAAAACCGCACTCGATATTGTTGCGGCAAGAATTCAAAAAAGACTTTTGCAGAAAGAATAAGTATACTGAAAAGCCCCCCTCCGCATTGCGGTGGGGGGCTTTGTTTCTTATTATTTCTTCTTGTTATAAATTTCCTTAAACTGCTCGATGGTTGCGGCGAAGTCGTCGATTGCGCTCTTAACAACCTCGGGTTGTGTCATATCGATGCCTGCAACAAGGAGACTTTCCAAGGGGGACTTGGAGCCGCCGCACTTGAGGAAGTCGATATATTGGTTGATATAGCTCTCGCCCTCTGTTTCGATTCTCTTTACGATTGCCGATGCCGCGGAGATGCAGGTTGCATATTTGTAAACGTAGAAGCAGGTGTAGAAGTGCGGGATGCGCATCCATTCGTAAGCAATCTGCTTATCGCAAGCTACGCGCGGACCAAAGTATTTTTTAACCAGCTTGTAGTAGTGCTGATTGATGGTTTGCGCGGTGAGCGGAATGCCCTTTTCGCACTTTGCGTGCATATCTCTTTCGAACTCTGCAAACATCGTCTGACGGTAAAGGGTACCCTTGTAGGTCTCCATCAGTTGGTTGAGAATGTAGAGCTTTTCGTCGTCGCTTTGGCACTCGTTAAGCATTCTGTGCGCCATCAAAAGCTCGTTTACGGTAGAGGCTACCTCTGCCACAAAAATGGTGTAGTTTGCATTGTGAGGCTCGTTGTAGTTGTTGGAGAACCAAGTGTGCATCGAGTGTCCCGCCTCGTGTGCGAGGGTGGAAACGTCATCGAGCTTGTTGGTGTAGTTGAGCAAAATATAGGGCTCTGTTCCGGGAGCGCCCGAAGAGAACGCGCCGCCTCTCTTGCCGCGGCAAGGATATACGTCAACCCATCCCTTTTCGCAAAGACCTGCACGCAGGTTGGATGCGTACTCGTCACCAAACACTTCCACGGTCTTAAGGACTTCCTCAACTGCCTTTTCGTAGGGGTATTCGGTATCGATGTCCCCCATCAGAGGTGTGTAAATGTCGTACAGATGCAGACGTTGCAGACCGAGAACTTCTTTTTTCAAATCATAGTAATCGTACAAAACGGGGAGTCCTGCGCGCACTGCGCTGATGAGGTTGTTGTAGATAACGGGAGTGACTTCATCCTGGAAAGTAGAAGCGGTGATGGAGTTTGCAAAATTGCGAACCTTTGCGGTGGTGGTCGCTTCCTTTACTCTGCCCTCGTACATCGTCGAGAAAGTGTTTGCAAACTGCTCGTAGGTCTTATATACGCAATCGAATGCGGCTTTGCGCACTCTGCGGTCCTGGCTCATCAGGTACATAACGTAGTTGCTGTCGGTAACCTCAACCTTTTTGCCTTCTTCATCGCGAATCTTGCCAAAGCGAAGGTCGGAGTTGGTAAAGATGCTGCGAATGCCCGAGTGAGAACCCAATGCATCCTGCATACGGGACATCAAAATTTCGCACTCGTCGGAGAGGGTGTGCTCTTTTTCGAGCATAATCTTATCAATCATACGGCGGAAGGTTTCGAGCTTGGGACATTCGAGGAACCAAGCTTCCACAACCTCGCGGTCGAGCTTGAGAATATAGGGAGAAACAAACCAAGTTGCCTCTCCTGCGGCAATGGCAAGGCTTCTTGCTCTTGTGCTCAGTGCTTGCGCGTGGTTATCGGAGGTGTCTACCGCAAAGCTCAGGGATGCGTATTCCCACAGTCTGTAAATGAGCTTTTCGGTCTCTGCCATATCGTTGAGTGCCGCATAAAGCTGCTCTGCACCCTTTGTCATCGTCTTTTCGTGTGAGCGGAAAGCCTTTATCTGCTTTTCGACCAATGCATAGTCGGCATTGAATGCCGCCTCATCGGCGTAAATTGCCGAGAGGTCCCATTTGTATTTTTGGTCGATGTCTTTTCTTTCAAATACCATAACAAATCCTCCAAAACAGATTTTTCTATTGATTTGTTCTTATTGTACCACATTTTGGCAAAAAAATCAATAGAAGCGGCATTTTTTCATCATTTTTATTTATATATAAAAACGCTTTGCTCCAAAAGCGAGCGTTTGCGCCTGTTTGCAGATACAAACATTGCATAGAACAAAATTCTACTTTTCCCATTCGTTTTTTCGTGCATAACTCTGCTCTTTTTTTGCATATGATGAATATTTATTCGTTGATTTTTTCTGACAAACCGTAAAACAGCTCAATTTTATCGTCATTATGAACAATTTGCACCTGTGCATTGGCATTGTTTTGCACAAAAATCATAAAAAATAAAAAGTTTTGCAAAAGGGGTTGACAAATGCATAATTATGCAGTATCATATAGTCACGATAACCCAATCGCAAAACACTTAAAAAAACACGGAGGAAATTTATTATGAAGAAAATTTTAGCTATTGCTCTGGCACTCGTTATGATGCTCTCTTGCATCGCAATGTTCGCATCCTGTGCACAGCCCGAAGAAAAGGGCGTTAAGGTCATCGAGATCAAGCTGACCGAAGAAGAATACGCGTTTGCCGTTCAAAAGGGCAACACCGCGCTCCTGAACCAACTCAACGACTTTATGGCTGAAATCAAGGGTAACGGCAAGTTTGAAGAAATCGTTAACAAGTATTTTGGTGACGGCACTCCCACTCCCGTTGTCTCCGCTAAGGAAAAGAAGACCGACGGCAGCCAACTCATCGTTGCTACCAACGCAGCATTTGAGCCCTTTGAATATATGGTAGGCGAAAACTACTACGGTCTCGACCTTGAAATCATGGCTCTGTTTGCACAAAAGATCGGCAAGGAGCTCTACATTTACAACATGGAATTTGATGCAGTTTGTCTCGCGGTTTCCGCAAACGGCGGTTCCTACGAAGGCGAAAACGGTGCCGTTGCAGTTGAAGGCGGTATCGCAGACGTTGCAGCTGCAGGTCTTACCGTAAGCGACACCCGTAAGGAAATTTTGGACTTCTCCACTTCTTACTACGATGCATCTCAAATGCTCATCGTTGACAAGAACGACACCACCTTTGATAACTGCAAGACCGTTGCTGACGTTGAAACGATTCTGAAGGGCTTTGGCAAGGACGTTAAGGTTGGCGTTCAATCTGCTACCACCGGTCAAAAGTACTGCGAAGGCGATGCAGACTGGGGCTTTGACGGCTTTGGCTTTACCACTATGCCCTACAACTCCGGCGCACTTGCTGTTCAAAACATTCTCAACGGCAACGTTAAGTACGTTATCATTGACGAAGGACCTGCAAAGGCAATCGTTAAGAACGTAAACGCAGCAAACTAATTACCGCAAATAAAAAAACACAGGGAGACACGTTCTCCCTGTGTTTGCGTGTGAAAACACCTCACATATAACAGAAAGGACTATTATATGCAAAACAAAAAGCTGAAAAGCTTTCTCAAAAAGCATTGGATGGATGTTTTGATTATCGTAGCAGTCATCGCTATTTTGGCTGTGTTGGCAATAAACATCGGCATCCGCTTCAAATTTCCCAAAAAATGGGAGATTTTCTCTAACTACTTCTTTAAAAACAACGGCTATAAAAAGCTGTTGACGGGTATTCAAAACACCTGCATCATTGCCGTGGGCGGTCTTTTGATCGGTACCGTTATCGGCACGCTGATCGCTATGGTCAAGGTCATTCCTCCCTACAAAAAGATTGTGCGCTATGCGCAAGCGATTTGCAATATTTACGTCGCGTTCTTCCGCGGCACCCCCATTGTTGTTCAATTGCTCCTCGGCTATTACATTCTTCTGCCCCTGATGGGTGTTTCTTTGCCGGAGGTTACGTCCTGCGTGCTGATTTTTGGCTTGAACAGCGGTGCATATATCTCCGAAATTATGCGTGGCGGCATTAACTCGGTCGACCCCGGTCAGTTGGAAGCTGCAAGAGCTGTGGGCCTCCCCTTCTCTACCTCTATGATTAAGGTCGTTATCCCCCAAGCGGTAAAAAACATTTTGCCCACAATGGGTAACGAATTTATTGCCTTGATTAAAGAGACCGCAATCGTTGGTTACGTTGGCGCGGTAGATATTACCAAGGCGTTCCAAGACCAAGGCTCCAACTCCTACGAATATATGATTCCCTATCTCGTAATGGCACTGCTTTACATCGTTCTCGTAGCCGCCATTGCATCGCTTATTAAATTGATGGAAAGGAGACTCGCAAGAAGTGAAAGACATAACTAATCAACCTCTGCTCGAGGTCAAGGGTCTTTGCAAAAGCTTTGGCGACCTTCACGTCCTCAAAAGCATTGACCAAAACATTTACAAAGGCGAAAAGATTGCCGTCATTGGTCCTTCCGGTAGTGGAAAAAGCACCTTTTTGCGTTGCCTCAACTGTATGGAAGACCCCACGGGCGGCTCCATCTTCTTTGACGGCGAGGACCTCGCCGATATGAGGGTTGACATCAATAAGCACCGCGAAAATATGGGAATGGTGTTCCAACAGTTCAACCTTTTCAACAATAAAACAGTTATCGAGAACATTATGCTCGCACCCGTGCATCTGCGCATCAAAAAGGCAGGCGGTCTCTTTGCTCCCAAGGCGACAAAAAAGCAGATTCGTGCAGAGGAAAAAGAAAAAGCCCTCGCCCTTTTGCGCCGCATTGGACTTGAAGAAAAAGCATACGTTTATCCTTCTACCCTCTCGGGTGGACAAAAACAGCGTATCGCCATTGTGCGTGCACTCGCAATGAACCCCAAGGTAATGCTTTTTGACGAGCCCACCTCCGCTCTCGACCCCGAAATGGTCGGCGAGGTTCTTGACCTGATTAAGGAGCTCGCAAACGAGGGTATGACAATGGTCATCGTTACACACGAAATGGGCTTCGCACGCGAGGTTGCCGACCGCGTCCTCTTTATGGACGGCGGCATCATCGCTGAAGATGCTCCTCCTGCCGAGCTCTTCGGCAATCCTCAAAATCCTCGTACCAAGGAGTTTTTGAGTAAAGTTTTATAAGAATAGTTTTTTGTGGGGGAACCTTTTGTGCACAAAAGGTTCCCCCACACCCCTTCCAAAAAACTCTCCCACAAATATAACCAAATGAATTCGTTCGTTTTCTAATAGACAGTCGGCGCGAGGCACAAGACCTCGCTCTTGCTCACGCGAGCGGCTAGGCGCCTCCAAGACCCTATCCGCTAGGAAGGTTGTTTGCAAAAAAACTATCTTTTTAGAAATCAGGGTCTCGGTGGCCCCTGATTTCTTGCGGCAGCAAAAGCAAGTTTTTATGACTTGCGTCGACTGTCTGTTTGTGAACTAACAATTCTGTTATAGTATTTGTTGTGAACAAGTTCTTGAGGGGGCGTGGGGGACCTTCTTCGCAAGAAGGTCCCCCACAATTCCCCTTGACAATCTCCCGCTTTTTTGATATGATAAAAGCGAAAGAAGTTTTTTGAAAAAATTTTAGAAAAAAGTGTAACCTTTGGCACAAAAGGGCGAGATATAGAGTGAAGCCCGAAAAAAACAGGAGAATTTTTATGGAGGACTATCAAATCGTTGATCTTTACTGGGCACGAAAAGAGAAGGCGATTGCCGAAACCGAGAAAAAGTACGGCAAGATGCTGCATTCTCTTTCCTACTCCCTGCTTTCCTCGCACGAGGATGCGGAAGAATGTGTCAACGACACCTATCTTGGTGCGTGGAACACAATGCCCGATGCACGGCCTATGTATTTGGGTTCGTTCCTTTCCAAAATCACGCGGCGGCTTTCGATTGACCGTTGGAGGCGTAAGCATCGCGCGAAGCGCGGCGGCGTTGCTGCTGTGGTGGAGGAATTGAGCGAGTGCATTCCCGACGACAACACGCCTGCGGCAGAATATCAGCGCGGTCTTTTGCGCAGTGAGCTCAATTCCTTTTTGGGAACGCTCACCGAGGAAAAGCGTGCCGTTTTTGTGCGTCGTTACTTTTACGCACAGCCGGTGGGCGTTATCGCCAAGGAAATGGGAATTGGAGAAGCAAAGGTAAAGGTCGTTCTGCATCGCTTGCGCGAGCAACTCAAAGAGAGATTGGAGGCGTGTGACTTGCTATGAATCATAATAAAATGAAGAAAGCCGCATTCCTTCTCGATGAAATCGGCAACGTCAGCGACGTCTATCTGCAAGAGGCACTCACCTACAAAAAGGAAAGGCGGAATGCACGCCCGTGGATTGCGGCAGTCGCCTGTATCCTTGCGGTTGCACTTGTTGGCGGCGGACTGTTGAATTCCCCCTTGTTTGATAACATATTCAACGTTTTCGACAAGGCAGATGCTCCCGAGGCATCCGCTCCCGCAACGCTTGACAGCTTTTTGAGTGACCATCGCAATACCTTGCAGTGCACCGCAACGTCGGAAGGCAAGCTCGATTATTTCGGCTCGACTTATCTGGTCTTGCAGTACGAGGGCGACGAAACGCTTTTGCGCAGCCGCAACTTGACCAAGAACGAGGTTTCACGCATCAATAATCTATTGGGCAAGGGCGAGTCTGTTGGAGCAAGCTCCCCGGAACTCTTATGCCGCGTATGGCTCGTTTGCGAGGATGGCACCGTTCTCTCGCCGTATCTCAAAAACACCGACGGCAATCGCGGTCACGCAGTCCTCTTTGACTACGAGGCAGAAATTCTCCCCTCCTCCGACCTCATCTCCTGTATTTCGGATATTTTGAACCCATAAAAACCGAAAGGATGGTATTTTTATGAAACGCAAAATGTATTCGATTCTCTTTATTCTTCTCGCAACCGTTACACTCTTTTCTCTTGCATCCTGCAACGCACCGTCAAAAAACGCATCCCAAAAAGATGAGGGTTTTCCTCAAGTTCCCAACGGCAATGTGGCTGCCTTGCCCGAAAACGCTCCCACCGAACCCGACAAAGGAAGCGACGAGGATACCCCCAACGGATTTGTAGAAAACCCCTTTATCAACACCGAAAAGAATAACGTCTCCACGCTCTCTGCCGATGTTGATACTGCGTCCTACACCTATTTCCGCAAGCTCGTCAACAGTGGTTACTCGTGGCAGGAGCTAAACCGTTTCTCTTCCAATTTCCGCACAGAGGAATTCCTCAATTATTTCAAATACACCGCAGAGCAACCGGGCGAGAGCGAGCTGTTCTCTGTTAACTCTATGCTCCTTCCCTGCCCTTGGAATGCGGATAACGTTCTCTTTACAATGACGCTGCAAGCCGCAAACGCAACGCCCACCGAGGGCAACAACCTTGTGTTTTTAATAGACGTGTCGGGTTCTATGATGTCGAGCGACAAGCTTCCGCTCTTGAAAAAGGCGTTTTCGCACTTAACTGACCAGCTTGGCGAAAACGACGTCATTTCGATTGTTACCTATTCGGGCAAAGAAGCCGTTGTTCTTGACGGTTGTTCGGGAAGCAAGAAAGAAACCATTCTTAACGCTATCAATTCGCTCAAGGCAAGCGGCTCAACAAACGGTGAGGCAGGATTGCAAAAGGCATATCAAATTGCCGAAAAGCACCGCATTGAGGGCGGCAACAACCGCATTATTATGGCATCGGACGGTGACCTCAACGTTGGTATTTCTTCCGAATCCGCTCTTAAGCAATATATCACACAAAAGCGTGACGCAGGCATTTTCCTCTCTGTTCTCGGCTTTGGCACAGGCAACTATCGCGACGAAAAAATGGAGACCCTTGCCGACAACGGCAACGGCGTTTACCTATACGTGGACGGCGAGGCAGAAGCTGAAAAAATCTTCTCCACCGACCTTCTCGCCAACCTCTATACGGTCGCAAAAGATGTAAAAATGCAAATCACCTTTGATAAAACTTACGTTTCCGCGTTCCGTCTCATTGGATACGAAAACAGAATTCTCGACGAAGAGGACTTCACCGACGACACCAAGGACGCAGGCGAGGTAGGCGCGGGACATCAAATAACCGTTTGCTACGAGCTGACCTTGACCGCGGATGCTATGGAAACCGACACCACTTGGTTGGAGCTTGCCGTAAACTACAAGCTCCCCGAGGATACCGTATCGGTATTTCCCAACCTCTACAACATCGGTTATGCCGATTACGCCAAAGCCCCTGATACCGACCGCACCTTTATGATAGCAGTGATGGAAACCTGTATGTTGCTACACGATAGCAAATATCTGCCCGAGGGCTTTGATATTGATAACATTCTACATTCGCTCAACGCACTTGACCTTTCCGACCACCCCGAGCGCGCCGAATTCCGCGAGCTGCTCAAAAAGCTGAACACAAAGTAAGATAACGAGGTGTACTATGAAAAAGAACAAACCTCTCGCTCTTACACTTGCTCTTTTGGTCGTCGTTGGGATGCTCTGCTTCACATCCTGCAAGCCCCAACCCGAGCCCTCGGCGTGTTTTGTTGCAAAGGTGACCGAGGTTGGCGAAACGCAATTATTCGTTACCGTTATCGACAAAAGCACATCCGGTCTCGGGAACGGCACCCCCGTTTACGTTTCCACCAATTTTGATGGCTACACCGCGCCTGCCGTTGGCGACTACGTAATTGTGAAATTTGACTCGATGGTGCAAGAAATTTATCCCCCCATCATTCCAAATGTGTTTTCCATCATCCAATGCGATGCCAACGGAAACCCGTTGAATTGATTACCGATATTATTGTTGGAGGTTCTATTATGAAAAACAAACTGTTTCGTCTTGTTCTTGTCGTTCTTCTTTTGTTGCCTGCGTTGTGTCTCGGCTCCTGCTCCAAGGCAAACGAAAGTTTTGGTGGCAGCTTTGACGTTGACTCAAGCGTTCCCAAAAACGAAGCCCCCGAAATTGGTATGACCAACGACAAGCTCAACTCCACAACGCCCCCCGCCGACACCGTCGCAGAGCGCAAAATCATTAAGACCTATGACCTCAATGCCGAGACCAAGGAATTTGACGCTACCGTTGCAAGCTTGGAGGCTCTTGTCGCCGCGCACGGCGGATACGTGGAAAGCAGCTCTGTTTCCAACCGCAATTACAACTCCAAAATGGCGCGTTATGCATCCTACAAATTCCGCATTCCTGCCGAAAATGCAGATGCCTTTGTAAACTCCATCGGCAACACGCTCAACGTTACGCGCAACAACTCCTACGTTCAGGACGTTAGTGAAAGCTACTACTCGATTGAAGCCACAATGGAAGAATTGCAGATAGAGCGCGACTCCCTTTTGGCTATGATGCAATCGATTAACACCCAAGAGGATTACAACTTTTGGCTCACCATTCAAACACGTCTTTCTGAGGTCAAGCAGCAAATCGCTCGCTATCAGGCACAGCTGAACAACTACGACAGCCGCATTGAATACTCCGCAGTAACCCTCTATATCAACGAGGTTGTTGAATACACCCCCGCTGAGGAAGAGGACTTTGGCACGCGCATCGCGGGCGCATTCTCTTCGGGTCTTGTTGCATTCTGCGAATTCGCCGAGGATTTTGCTGTTTGGTTTGTGGAAGCCCTGCCCTTCATTGTTCTGCTTGTCATTATTCTCATTCCCGTTATCCTTATCATTCGCCGCGTAAGAGTGAAAAGAAAGGCAAAGAAAAACGCTCTTTAAAAATAAACTAACGGAGGATACGTTATGAAAAAAGCGATTATTATCGTTTTGATTTTGGTTGCATTCATTTTGCTATTCCCCATTCGAGGACAATTCAAAGACGGCGGCAGTGTAGAATACAGAGCAATCCTTTACACCGTTTATAATGTGCATAGCGAATACAGTAGACCTGATACGGGAATGCACTATGTGGAAGGCACTATTATTGAAATTCTTGGATATCAGGTGTATAACAACACAAATCCCCGTATTGAAAATTTCGGTGACTATCCCGATTTTGGAAAATAAAAAGCAAGCAAAAACCAGCAACACCCCCGCGGCGAGCCGCGGGGGATTTTGCTTTGCAAAAATTTTATTGTTGCGGGACGTCGAGGACGCCCCGCTATTAACAAATTTAACCCAAACAAAACCACTGTATGTCATCCTGAGCGAAGTCGAAGTTTTTTCGAGCGAGGAGCGAGGAAAAACCGCGAGCCCTCGTGCGAAGCGGGATCTCGTTTAAAATCTCGATGGCTTTTTGATGGGATGTTACACTCACCGTGGTAAGCCACCCAAACTCGTTTGGAGATCCCTTCATCGCTATCGCTCCTCGCTTTCACCTCGTTCTTCACTCGGTGAAAGTTCGACTTCGCTCAGGATGACATCTCAACTTTTCATTTTGTTGATTTTTTTCAAAATTATTTTTGCATCTCCTCTCATTTCTTCTTATGCCAACATTTTTTTGCATTACCATTGATATTTTTTAGACATTTTTTGAAAAAACTCTTTACTTTTTTCGCGTTTTGTGTTATGATATGGGGTGAGATAGAAACTATCATCTTTTATTTAATACTTATAGGAGGACTTTTTTCCAATGGCTATTGAAAGAAGAAAGATTTCAATGGACGGTAACACCGCCGCCGCGCACGTATCCTACGCGTTTACGGAAGTTGCCGCAATTTACCCGATTACTCCTTCCTCTCCCATGGCAGAAGTAACCGACACCTGGGCTGCTACCGACAAAAACATTTTCGGTGAGCCCGCAAGAAACATCTTCGGTGACACTGTTAAGATGATGGAGATGCAATCTGAAGCAGGTGCTGCAGGTGCCGTTCACGGCTCTTTGGCAGCAGGTGCTCTTACCACCACCTACACCGCTTCTCAGGGTCTGCTCCTCATGATCCCCAATATGTATAAGATCGCAGGCGAGCTCCCTCCCTGCGTTATCCACGTTTCCGCTCGTTGCGTAGCATCTCACGCGCTCAACATCTTCGGTGACCACTCCGACGTTTACGCGTGCCGTCAAACCGGTTTTGCTATGATGGCTGAATCCAACCAACAGGAAATTATGGACCTCGGTGCCGTTGCTCACCTCGCAACCATCAAGGGTCGCGTTCCTTTCCTCAACTTCTTCGACGGTTTCCGTACCTCTCACGAGGTTCAAAAGATCGAAGCTTGGGATTACAAGGATCTTGAAGAAATGGTTGATAAGGATGCTATCGCAGGCTTCCGCGCTCGCGCACTCAACCCCGAACATCCCGTTCTCCGCGGCTCCGCAGAAAACGGCGACATCTTCTTCCAACACAGAGAGGCTTGCACCCCCTACTACGATGCACTCCCTGCAATCGTTGAGGAATATATGGACAAGGTTAATGCCAAGCTCGGCACTGACTACAAGCTCTTCAACTACTACGGTGCTCCCGATGCCGAAAAGGTTATCATCGCTATGGGTTCCGTTTGTGACGCTATCGAAGAAGTTATCGACTTCAAGCTCGCTCAAGGCGAAAAGGTTGGTCTTGTAAAGGTTCGCCTGTACCGTCCTTTCGTTGCAGAAAAGCTCGCAGAGGCTATTCCCGCAACCGCAAAGAAGATCGCTGTTCTTGACAGAACCAAGGAGCCCGGCGCTCTTGGCGATCCCCTCTACCTTGACGTTGTTACCGCTCTTGCTACCACCGGTACCAAGGCTACCATCGTTGGCGGTCGTTACGGTCTCGGTTCCAAGGACACCACTCCTGCTTCCATCTTTGCAGTTTATGCAAACCTTGATCAAGCAGAGCCCAAGAACGGCTTTACCATTGGCATCGTAGACGACGTTACCGGTCACTCTCTCCCCGAGATCGCTGTTCCGGATACTTCCTCTGCTGACACCATCTCCTGCAAGTTCTGGGGTCTTGGCGGCGACGGTACCGTTGGTGCTAACAAGAACTCCATCAAGATTATTGGTGACCACACCGACAAGTACATTCAAGCGTACTTCCAATATGACTCCAAGAAGACCTCCGGTATCACCATCTCTCACCTCCGCTTCGGTGATAGCCCCATTAAGTCTTCCTACTATATCAACAAGGCAAACTTCGTTGCTTGCCACAACTCCGCTTACCTCAAGAAGTATGATATGATCTCCGACGTTAAGCCCGGCGGTACATTCCTTCTTGACTGCGCTTGGTCCATTGAAGAACTCGACGAGAAGCTCCCCGGCCAAGTAAAAGCTTACATTGCTAACAACAACGTTAAGTTCATCATCATTGACGCTACCACCATTGCTACCAAGCAAATCGGTAACGCAAAGGTTAAGAACACCGTTCTGCAGTCCGCATTCTTCTCTCTCGCTAACATTCTTCCCAAGGATGAAGCTATCGAGTACATGAAGAAGGCTGCTTACAAGTCCTACATTAAGAAGGGTCAAGCTATCGTTGACCTCAACTACGCCGCTATCGACGCAGGTGCTGACGCTTACGTTGAAGTAAAGGTTCCCGAATCTTGGAAGAACTGCACTCCCGATGCTCCTAAGGCTGCATTCAAGAGCGACAGAGCTGACCTCGAAAAGTTCGTTAACAACGTAGTTAACCCCACCAACGCTATGGCAGGCGACAGCCTCCCCGTTTCCGCTTTCTCCGAGTACGTTGACGGTACCTTCCCGCAAGGTTCTACCATCTCCGAGAAGCGCGGCGTTGCCGTTTACGTTCCTACTTGGAACCCCGAGGCTTGTATCCAATGTAACAACTGCGCATTCGTATGTCCTCACGCCTGCATCCGTCCCTTCGCTATGACCGAAGAAGAGGCTGCAAACGCTCCCGAGGCTACCAAGTTCGCAGCAAAGCCCGTTATTAAGACCAACTACAAGTTCACAATGGCTATCTCCCCCGCAGATTGCATGGGTTGTACCCTTTGTGTTAAGGCTTGCCCTGTTAACAACAACCCCAAGATGGGTACCGCTATTGAGATGGTTCTCGCTTCTACTCAGGGCGACCAACAAGCTCCTTGGGATTACGCTGTTGCTAACGTATCCGAAAAGAAGGAACTCATCAACGCAACTGTTAAGGGTAGCCAGTTCAAGCAACCCCTGCTTGAGTTCTCCGGCTCTTGCGCAGGTTGTGCTGAGACCTCTTACGCTCGCCTTGTAACTCAGTTGTTCGGCGAAAGAATGTATATCTCCAACGCAACCGGTTGCTCCTCTATTTGGGGTGGCTCCGCTCCCGCAACTCCCTACACCGTTAACCGTGAATCCGGCCGCGGTCCCGCTTGGGGTAACTCCCTGTTCGAGGATAACGCAGAGCACGGTCTCGGTATCGCTCTCGGTCAAAAGACCATTCGCGACCGCCTGATGGGCAAGGTTGCAGAAATGGCTGCTTCCGATAAGGCAAGCGCAGAATTCAAGGCTGCTGCTGAGGAATACCTCGCAACCGCTAACGACGGCGAAAAGAACACCGAAGCTACCAACGCTCTCGTTGTTGAGCTCGAAAAGGCTGCAGCTGCAGGCTGTCCCGTAGCTCCCGCAATCCTTGCTGAAAAGGATTACCTCTCCAAGAAGTCCGTTTGGATCTTTGGTGGTGACGGTTGGGCATACGACATCGGCTTTGGCGGTCTCGACCACGTTCTCGCATCCGGCGAAGACGTAAACGTATTCGTATTCGATACCGAAGTTTACTCCAACACCGGTGGACAGGCATCTAAGGCTTCCCAAATCGGTCAGGTTGCTCAGTTCGCAGCAGCAGGTAAGGCAATCGGTAAGAAGAACCTTGCAGAAATCGCTATGTCCTATGGCTACGTTTACGTAGCACAGGTTGCTATGGGCGCTGATATGAACCAGCTCCTCAAGGCTCTCAAGGAAGCAGAAGCTTACCAAGGTCCTTCCCTTATCATCGGTTACGCTCCTTGCGAAATGCACGGTATTAAGGGCACAATGCAGAACTGCCAGCTCGAAATGAAGAAGGCTGTTGAGGCAGGTTACTGGCAGATGTTCCGCTACAACCCCACTCTCGAGAACAACAAGCTCTCCATCGACTCTAAGGCTCCTACCGCTGACTACGTAGAGTTCATTAAGTCCGAGGCTCGTTACGCTCGTCTCGCTCAGTCCTTCCCCGAAAGAGCTGCTGACCTCTTCCAAAAGGCTGAAACCAACGCGAAAGCAAAATATGAGAGACTGCTCAAAATGGGCAAGCTCTATGAATAATATCCACCTAGGATAAAGAACGTGGGGGAAACTTCTTAAAAGAAGTTTTCCCCACACCCCCTTCAAGAACTTTCGCACAAAAGGGCAAAAATAGAGTTGTTAGTTTGCGAACAGACGGACGACGCGCTCCATAAAGTCGCGCTTTTGCTATCGCGAGCGATTAGGGGCCACTAACCCTACTCGCTCAGAGAGTTGTTCGCAATAATAAAAATTGATAATTGGCTCTACCAACGGTTTACCTCTCCCTACTAAACCAACGGTGGGTGTACTTTGCAGAAAATAATTGTTATACTGTATGTGAAAGGAGACGGCCTATGAATCAAATCAAAATAGGAAAATTTATTGCCGATTGCAGAAAACAGGTCAATTTGACACAAATGCAGTTGGCAGAAAAACTCGGCATCACCGACAAGGCAGTATCAAAATGGGAACGCGGCATCGCTATGCCCGACACCTCGATTATGCTGGAGTTGTGTGAAATCTTGCACATCAGTGTAAATGAATTACTTTGTGGGGAGAAAATCAGTATGGAAAACAACAACCAAAAAAATGAAGAGCTTATGCTCGCTATGGCAAAAGAATTAGAACAAAAGAACAAAACCGTTTGGAGATCGATGTGGATCATTATGGGCTTTAGCATGACAGCCCTCTTGATTGGCATCTTCGCCGCCGCATTCCTCATTCCCGAGGGTGTGTGGCAGCTTGTTACCATTCTCACAATTTGCGTTGTGTTCTTGATTCCTTGTTTTTACGCGGTGAAGCTTGAAGTGAGCGTTGGTGCTTATAAGTGTAAAAAATGCGGCACCGAAATTGTACCTACCTATAAAGAAGCGATGATGGCGCTGCACCGCGGCTTTACCCGTCATTTGATGTGCCCTACCTGTGGCAAACGCACTTGGTGCAAGAAAGTGTTGGAAAAGAAATAAAAACAACCGCAGAGGAATCAAATGATTCCTCTGCGGCGTTTTTTACGTTTATCTAACTACCGAAGAATGACTATAAATATAGAATTCCTCTTGGCTTGGCATCCACGCCTTCTCCTTGGGTGGGAAGGTCGCGTCAAATGCTTCAACCGCGGCAATATCCTCACAGCAATCGGCGGCGGTGGAAGGAATATACATCCACTTTTTGCCGTCAAGCGCGCCCGGAACAAGCTCTGCTACAAGCAAGGCTGTCGGGAAGTTGCCGTCCACGACAAAGCTGACGTTCTTCTTTTTGCAGCTCACAAATCCACGGCTCACGTAGTTGCCCGGATTGCCAAAGTTGATGTTTATATCATAGCCCATTTTGCGAGCCACCTCAAAGGAATGCTCGATTAGCATTTTGCCGAGCTTCTGCCTTTGATATTTGGGAGCAACGCAAAGAGGCCCAAAGGAAAGTATCTCTTTTCGTTCACCGTTCTCGTCCTCAAGCCAAGCCTTTGTGTACATAATATTGCCGACAATCTCGCCGTCCAACTCAAGCACGAACGCAAGCTCGGGGATGAAGTCGGGGTGACTGCGCATCGTATGCACGTAATAATGCTCGTCCGCGCCCGGCTTATAGACGTTCCAAAACGCCTCGCGGGTAAGTTCTTCTACTGCTCTGTAGTCTTTTTCTGTTTCTGGTCGTATCGTCAAATTGTTCATTGTTAAATCCTTTCATATCTGTTGACATTTAGGCTACGAGAGGAATGCCGAGAATGTATTTCGGGACCTCTCGTTTACAATACAATCTCCAAAATGTTGGTGTTTTTCAAACAACACACTCCAATAAAAATATTCAAGCCGGGGCTTGTAGATGTATTATATCATAAAAATGTGAATAGTTCAATAACCTCTGCCTGCAAAGCGGTTGAAAAGTTCATAAGAATATGATATAATAATCTCATCTAAAATTAAAATTTGACGAGTAGAATATGAAAAAACACCTTGCTAATATAATCACCGGCTTACGCATAGTGGGCAGTCTTGTATTATTGTTCTTTGATGTGCTTTCATTCCCGTTCTATATCACATATTTGCTTTGTGGGTTTTCCGATATGATTGACGGAACGATTGCAAGAAAAAACGGGAACGGTTAGTAAATTTGGAGCAACGCTCGATACAGTTGCCGACTTTGTATTTATGTTCGTGTGCGGGGTAAAGATACTACCCCTGTTGCACATACCCGTATGGTTATGGGTGTGGATTATGATTGTCGCGTTGATTAAGATATGGAATCTTACGTTCGTCTTTATTCGCAAGAAAAAGCTGATATCCATACATAGCGTGTTCAATAAAGCAACGGGATTTGCTTTGTTTCTTTTGCCATTGTCGTTGACTTTTGTCGAACCCACTTATAGCGTTGCGACAGTATGTGTGCTTGCAACCGTTGCGGCAATTCAAGAAGCTTATTTTGTTGCGAAAGGCAAAGAGGTTTCATAGTCAAATTTCAATTTATCCATAAAAACGCTTGGCGGTCGACCTTTGGTCGCCCGCCCTTGTTTATTATAGTCATTTGCTTTCGGGAGCACCAAAGCACCTTCCTGCCGGTTAATTTTTTGTGCACGAAAATTTGTTTGTTTTCGGTCGATTCGTGAATCGACCCTACAATGGTTTTGATATTTTTCGTAGGGGCGATTCACGATTCGACCGTTTTTATTTGCGATAATCTTTTGCTTTTCGGGGCGTCGAGGACGTCGCCCCCTACAAAATATCATTTAATACAAATCAACTCTCCTAGCGGATAGGGTCTTGGAGGTGCCTACCCGCTCGCGAGAGCCAAAGCGAGGTTTCGCCTCGCGCCGCCCGTCTATCCGTGTCTTTGGAATTTTCTTTTGATATTTTTTGTGAGTGCTTTTTTGAAGGGGTGTGGGGGAACTTTTTTCGCGGAAAAAGTTCCCCCACAATCTTTTATTTTAAACTATCTGTTTGCCACGAACGAAAACGTGTTGCATATTGATGTTCTCGTCGAAGATGACGATGTCGGCATCCTTACCGGCGTCAAGTGTTCCCTTTTGGGGGCACTTTGCCATCTTGGCGGGCGTTTCGGAAGCCATCTTAACGGCATCTACAAGCGGGATGCCTGCGGCAACCATGGTGCGAACAAGGCGGTCGGTGGTAGCAACGCTACCTGCGAATGCTTGTCCGTCGAGCATCCAAGCAACACCCTTTTCGATGCGGCAAGGAAGTCCGTTATCGAGCTTACCGAGAACGGTCTCAATACCTTCGGGCATACCCGCACCGCGCATCGCATCGGTAACGAGAGCGGTTCTGTCCGCGCCCTTGATCTTGTAAACCATTTGGAGCAATTCGTAAGGCAGATGCATACCGTCGGCAATGATTTCAACGGTGATATCGTCATTGATGTAGCCTGCCTCGATCGCGCCTGCGATACGCATACCGTTGATGCGCTCTACGCTCTTCATGCAAGAGTAGAAGTGCGTCATATGCGTGTAGCCGTTCTCTGCGGCTTCCATCATTTGCCGGCAGTCCGCATCGGTGTGTGCAGCCGCAACAGAGATGCCGCGCGCGGTGAGCGCCTTGGCAAATTCATAGCCCTTGTCACGCTCGGGAGCAACGCTCCAACGGACGATGTCGTCGGTGGCATTCAGGAATCTTTCATACTCTGCGGGATCGGGATCACGCACGTAGCGAGGATCCTGCGCGCCCTTTTGAGAGAGTGCGAAATAGGGACCTTCCATATGAAGTCCTATAAAATCGGAACCAAGACGGTCCTTCTCTTTAATGGTCTTGTAGGAACGGAACATTTCGAGCGTTTGTTCGAAATCGCCCGAGGTTGCCGTGGGACACATAGCGGTAGTACCGTGCTTTGCGTGGAAAGCAGCCGCGCCTTCGAAAGCCTCTTCGGTACCGTCGAGAAAGTCGTAACCGCCGCCACCGTGCAGGTGAAGGTCGATAAAGCCCGCGGACACGTAGTTGCCCTTGGCATCGATTACCTTATCGGGTGCGCCGAGCTTTTCCGCTTCGCATTCCGAGAGGATTTTGCCGTCGGCAAACCAAAGGCTGCCCTCGGTGATTTTGCCGTCCTTAATGATACGGCCGTTGATAATTTGTGTCATCATAACAGTTGTGCACCGCTATCGGCATCGCAATACATGGTTGCGTTGTCGTGCAGACGCATAATGGTTGCGGGAACGTCTGCAGTGATGTCAGCCTTAACAGTATTGTAAACAGCGTTTGCCTTGGTTGCTGCGGGAACGGTGCAGATCATAACCTTTGCCGCAGTGAGCGAGGGGATGGTCAGCGTGAAAGCGTGCGTGGGCACGTCGTCGATGGTTGCAAAGCAACCGTCGTGTACCTGCTGATTGCGGCAGGTCTCGTCCAGAGGAACGAGTTTGACCTTTTTGGGGTCGTTGAAATCTGCTACCCAAGGATCGTTGAACGCGATGTGTGCGTTCTCACCGATGCCGAGGAATACGATGTCGGTGGGATACTTGGTCAAGAGTTCGCCATATCTTTGGCACTCTGCTTCGGGATCGGGATTGTCACCGCCAACGTAGTGGACTTCGCCAAAGGGAAGCTTGCCGAATACGTGCTCGTACAGATAGTAGCCAAAGCTTTCCTTCTTATCCTTGGGGAAGCCAACGTACTCGTCCATATGGAAAGCGCGGCAACGAGTCCAATCGATGCCGGGCTCTTGGAAGAGAGCGGCAAGAGTATCATTCTGCGAAGGAGCAGCTGCAAAAATGATGTTTACCCATTCTTGCTTTGCAAGCAGTTCGCGAATAGCGTTTGCACCGTCGCGTGCGGCATCTTGACCTGCAAGAGCGCGATTTTCAAAAATCTTAACGGTGAGTTTATCTTTAATAATCTTTTTCAACATAAGTCGTAAAACCTTTCTGTTTTGTGTTGCGAATAACGCCGTCTACAACGGCTACACCTCATCAGTCACCTATCGGTGACAGCTTCCCCTCAAGGGGAAGCCTTTTGTTAGTTGCACCGGCAAACTTATTTTAGCCTTCCCCTTGAGGGGAAGGTGGCGAGTTTACGAGCCGGATGAGGTGTAGGATGCGTAGCATCCGTCAATTAGATAAGCTATTTATACGGGCAGAATACGTACAGGCTCGATTTTTCCTGATTTGAGGGATGCATCGAGTGCCTCGAGAATGAAAACGGGACGGATAAACGAGTCGTAGCTTTCTTTCATTTCGCCACCTGCAAGCAGGTCGTGCATATCGTCGAGCTGACGCTCAAAGGCATAGGAGCGAAGCTCGCAGGGCTCGGTGTAAATGCCGTTATCGGTATAGATAGTAGCGGCAAAATGTCCGCCGGCAGAAACGTAAGAGCCTGTGATAGGATAGTCGCGGTATTTTGCTACGATGCCAACGTCCTGCCCCTGCACCATAGCGCCAACCTCAAGAACGTCACTACCGAAGATGGTAATCATCATTTGCACAAGGTGAGGCGTATAGAAGTAGAAGCCGCCGTAGGGACTGTCGATTTCAATGGGCGCGCAGATGTTGCCGCCGTGAATCGTTCCAAGCTCCCCACTCTTGACCTTTTCGGCAAGCGTGACGACACCGCTCAGGAATTTGCCGCAGGAGCTGCCGCAAATGCGAACACCGTTTGCGCGTGCATCGCGCATAAAAGCCACAGCCTCTTCCCCACTCACGGTAACAGGCTTATCGATGAACATCGGAATTCCCGACGAGAGGTAGGGCTTGGCATACTTGTAGTGGTTGGCACCGTGACGCGCCGTTACCATAATGCCGTCAACTCGGCCCACAAGCTCGTCGTAGCGCTCCATTACGGGAACACCGAACTCCTCGTGCAGCTTACGGCAGGGCTCTTCCTCTTCGGAATAGATGCCGATCACCTCGATGTCGGTGTGTCTCCCTTTTTTGTAAATTTGGCGTAAAAAGCTGTTGGCGTGGGTGTTCTCACACCCAAGGATCGCAATTTTATACATGGACTATCTCCGTTATTTGGAAAAACGTTCTCCCCTCAATCAGAACTTGATCGGCAGAGGATTTTGTGCGTGCATAACCTCGATGAGCTCGATTGCCTTGCTTGCCTTCTCGGGGGTTACGTACAGAGGAGCACCGTTCATAATGGTCTCGTACATTTGGTTGTAGAACAGGTTGCAAGCGGTGCTGAAGGGGTCGCCCTCGGTGGGGATCTCTTCTACGTGCAGAGGCAGCTTTTCGCCGCAGTACATAGGCTTGCGGGTCTCGGGGTTGGTCAGAGGAGTGGAGATAACCTGACGGGGTTCAAGCTCCTCGGGAATGAGATATTTAACGGTTACAGCACCGGAAACACCGCAGGTGATGGTGCCAAGGTCGCCCATAACCTTGAAGTTCTTGGACGGGAAACCGTCTGCACTGTTTACTTCAACGTCGATGATGGGCTTGCCGGGAGCGGTGATGATGAGCTTTGCCATATCGTTACCGTCACCGAGAGTCAGCGCGGTATCAAGGTGAGAGTATGCAACCTTTGCTTGGGGATCCCAATCAATGAGGTCAAGCGCGATGCCGATGGGGTGAGGGCCGGTGTTGTAAACGCCGCCTGCGCAGAAGGATTGCAGAGTCTGCCAGTCCCAACGACGGCCAAAGCTGGAGTAACGCAGGTTGATCTGCTTTACGTTACCGATCTTGCCGGATGCGATGATTTCCTTCATCTTGAGTACGGTAGGACCGTAGAGAGATTGATGGAAAGCGGTGATGATAACGCCGTTCTCTTTTGCGGTCTTCATCAGATCCATGCACTCATAAATGGTCTTTGCAAAGGGCTTTTCGTTGAGCACGTTGTAGCCGTGTTGCAGACAATCCTTAGCGATTGCATAGTGCATGTGAGAGAAGGATGCGTTGATGATAAGGTCGATATCCTTGCGGCCGAACAGCTCGGTGTAGGATGCGTAACCGTCACAACCGAATTCCTTCATGCCTCTCTCGCGGCGCTCGTCGATTTCGTCAACGATAGCAACGACTTCGATATTATTGTTCAGATTGGAAAGGAAGTACTCGCCGTGAATACCGCGGCCACTGCGTCCCTGACCAATAATGGCAACTTTCATTTTTTTCATAATACAAATCCTCCTTGTATGTATGTGTAAATCTACAAACTTTTCGGTGCGGACACCGATACAAGTTTAGTATATCATAATAAAATGGAAAAAGAAAGTGGTTTTTTTATTTTTTATATTGCAATTCTTACTTTTTTGTGGTACTATATAGAAAAAGATAGAAAGCGAGGCACGGCTATGTTTGAAGTGAAGTCGAAAGGTCCGATTTTTGAAATATCGCACAAATACGTCGAGAACCCGAACGAGGCTCAGTATTCGCAACACACACACGCTTGCTGTGAACTTCTTTTGTTTGTGCGCGGCGACGCGAATTTTAATATTGACGGCATTCTGCACCATCCCAAGCCTTATGACCTGCTCATCATTCCGCAAGCAACCTATCACTACTTTATTCCCCGCTCCCCCCGAGCCTACGAGAACTACGTTCTCGACTTCTCACCCGATATCATTCCCATAGAGCACCGACAAAAGCTGTTTGCAAAGCCAACCATCCTCAACGTGGGCGAGGATGCCGAGTTCTGCCGCTTTTTTGGGCTGCTTGACCTCTATCACGAGACCTACACCCCCGAGGATTTTTCGCTTGTTTGCCGCTCGCTCTTGCGCGAATTGCTTATTTTTTGCAGCTACCGCTTGGATAGCTCCACTCCCGTGGAATCGACACGCAATCCCCTTGTGGAAACGATGCTAAGACTGATTGGCGAGAATTTGGAAAAACCGATTGATGCCGACTTTTTGGCACGCGAAATGATGCTTTCCAAATCCTACGTGCAAAACGTTTTTTCACAAGAGATGCACATTGGACTGAAAAAATACATCACCCAAAAGAAGCTCTTTGCCGCACAAGCCGACCTTGCAGGCGGTATGTCCGCCGCCGACGTTTGCGCCAAATATGAGTTTAGCGACTATTCCTCTTTCTTCCGCCAATACAAGCAAATGATGGGCGTTTCTCCGAGAGAAACGAAACGGAGTGGCTCGTAATTTTTGCAATCTGTATTGCACGCCCCCCAAAAGTATGCTATAATAAACACAACGACCACAAACAGGAGGCTACTATGTTTTTTCCAAGAGTAAAAAGTGAGCGCACACTTTCCGATAAATTGATGACCCTTTCCTTCCCCCTCAAGGTTTGGTGCGGTGACAGACCGAGCCGCAATCTTCTCTCCGTTCTGCACGAAATGATGCCTTACGGCGAGTTTGTACAATGTGAAAGAGAAGAAGCAACCCTAACCGTTGAAGTTTATCCCGCAATGGTGCAAGGTAATCGCCCCGAGTACTATTCCTTCTACGCAAAAGACGGAAAAATGAGCATTATGGCAAAGGACTACCGCGGACTTGTAAACGCCGCCGCAACGCTCGCGCAAGCGATCCGCTTTGAGAACGGTCAATTTGTAATAGATGAAGCATCCATCAACGATTATCCCGATAGCACCTTCCGTGGCGTTATGCTCGACCCCGCACGTCACGTCGTACCGATGGACGAGGTTCGCGCCATCATTCTCGGCATGGCAAAATCCAAATATAACAAGCTCCACCTGCACCTGTGCGACCATCAAGGCTTCTCTTATTTTTCGGACGTTTACCCCGACCTGCCCCTCTCCCCCGGCACCACCTACACCAAGGACGATTTGCGTGAAATCGTTTCGTACTGTGCTCTGTTCGGCATCGACGTCATTCCCGAAATTGATCTTCCCGCACACAGCTTCAATTTGACAAAGAAGTTCGACCACCTCAAATGTCACTCCGAGGATGAGGAAAACGGCGGCAAACCGCTCAGCGGTTGGAACATTTGCATCGGCAACGAAGAAAGCTACACCTACATCAAAAATATCCTTTCCGAGCTTGTTGAAATCTTCCCCTACGAGTACATCCATATGGGAACGGATGAAATCTATATGGATGACATCGACCGCGAACCTCGCATCACATCCTGTACTTGTCAGTGCAAGGTTTGCAACGCGCGCTTCTTGCCGATGGGATATGACACGCTCCTGCCCCGCTTCTATTATTTTGTTAGCCGCGTTTACAATATCATCAACGATCTTGGCAAAAAGATGATGATGTGGAATGACCAAATCGATATTTCGAATGGCGCTCCCGAAATTCCGCGCGACATCCTGATTGAATTTTGGCGCGTGGCAATGCCCCACCGCGGCCCCGTTGAGGGTTGCTCAATGGCGGCATTTGTGGAAGCAGGCTTTGAGGTTGTCAATGCCGACTACCCCAACACCTACGTTGACCTCTATATGAAGTGGAACAAGCTGAAGGATTGGAATTTGCGCCAAAATCCCGCAGACGTTCCGCACGTTTCTTTCCGCATTCTCGGTGGCGAGACCTGCGCTTGGGAAGGCAACAATTATCCGCACTACCGTCACGCGCTCTATTTCACCTTCCCTACATTCGGCGATAGATGTTGGAACGTAACAGAACCCCTCGCCGACGATGAGAGCACCATGCTCGCCTTGACACGCGCCTGCCTTGGCGCATCCGTACCTGCGGATTTCAATCTCTTCTCTTACCTCAAGGGCGTCCCGCTCGGTGATGCTTACCGTATGGAAGGTAAGATTTTTGCAGAGAACGTCGACCTCGCTCCTTTGAAAGAAACACTCGAAGCGCTCACAAACCTATCGGTTGATCAAGAACATCTCAGAAATAACCTTTTGAGCTTAATTGGGTAATAACAAAAACAAAGCACCTCGACAGATAAGATCTGTCGAGGTGCTTTTTACAGATTACTGCAATTTCTCGAGCAAAAAATATGGGCGTTCTCCGATGATAACTCCATCTGTAACATTGGAAACTTCGTGGCCATTGTTTTCCTGCTCTCGCAGAAAATCCTGCTCGTTCTCATAAACAATCTCTTTTCCGTACCAAGGCTTGTTCGACTCCGGCGTGAGCTCCAAATAAACAACTTTATCTTCCGCCTCGAAAGTGAGAATGGTATGAACCTTATTCTTGTTTTTTTGATACAACAACCAAATTTTGCTCGAAATATTATGCTCTTCAAGAATTTGTCGCATTACCAAAACAACATCAATACAAGTGCCAATTTTCTCTTTTTTTGTTAACATGGGGGCCTGCACGCGAGATATAGTTTCAGCATAATGATAAAACTCTCTATCAAAACCGTTTTGCTTATTGGGCTTATAGGTTTGTCCGTCCACAACAAAGCCGTATTCGTAGCCGTTGTTCATCAACTCAGCTCTCAATATGTCACATATTTCAATAATTTTCACACCGCACCTCATTCTTCTGTGTATAATTCGTCAAGCTTCCATCTCACAGGATTGTAATAAATGTAATTGATATGTTCTTCATAATCTTTTTGATTACGGATAATGTGATCGTGGAAAGATTTTTGCCAAATCGGTCTCCCTATTTGTTTAACCGTATATCCTTTTAATTGATTTACAACCCTCGATATTGTAGGGGCGACCATTGGTCGCCCGAACTCATCGGAGCAAACTCGCAGCAATAAATGAATATGATTTGGCATGATCACGTAACGTTCCACCAATAATGCGGGATATATCAAAGGAATATTCTTGATGGCATCACTAACAATCTTGCCGTACAGAGACAATTCAACATCCTGCGGGCGACCAATGGTCGCCCCTACATCTTTCCAAAAATAATTTCGTTTATCTGTTGTACATACCGTTATAAAATACGCACCGCAAGAGCTATAATCGTAATTTTGCAAACGATTCTTTTTTCGTATTGGTAATTCTTCATTATTCTTCATTTTCTTCACCCAAATCATTATAACACAAATCAATCGAAACGTCAAGAAAAATCCCCCAACGGAAATTCGTTGGGGGATGGTTTTTTATTTTGGGGTTGAGAGATTATTCGTCGTAACGGTACATCTCTTCGTCGTCGGAGATTTCTTCCTCATCAATTACGAGGTATGATGTTGGATCAATCGCTCCCTGACCTTCTGTCTCTTCTCGGTCAGCATCCTCGGGCGCGGCATCCCCTGCCTCTGCGTACTCGTAGGACTCGCCGTACGATTCCTCATAGCTCGGATTTCCTCCTTCATCTGCGGAGTCGCTCCCTTGCTCATTTGATTCATCAAAGACTCCTTCAAAGGGGTCTGTATCATACGCCGTCTCTTCAGCCTCTTCATTTGTCTCTTGCGCATCCGCAACGCGCTCGGCTTCTTCATCATCATAGGCATATACATTCTCCTCTTCGTCTATTGAATAATAGGGCTCGGTGGATTGCTCGATGAATTCCTCATCCTCATAAACCTCTTCGGTTGCTGCGGGGAGAACTTCCTCGGCTACCGCCTCATCGGATTCGCCGTACGCTTCTTCGTCGGTGTAAGCCTCTTCATACGCTTCCTCTGCGTATTCTTCGGCTACGTACTCTTCATTTGCGTGAGTCTCTTCTGCATACTCATCCTCTGCGTAGGCTTCTTCTGCATACTCATCCTCTGCGTAGGCTTCTTCCAAATACGCATCGTCGGTGTATGCTTCATCCGTGTATTCTTCGCTTTGCTCGTAAGCGAGCTCTTCTGCAAGCTCTGCATCAAAAGCGTCCTCATCAAGGGATTCCTCAACGGGCTCCTCGACTTCCTCTTCGGTTGCTTCTTCGATGAATTCCTCGGCGATACCGTCGATGACTTCTTCCACAACCTCGTCGACGACCTCATCAACAACCTCGTCGGTTTCCTCTGCCTCGGGTTCTTCGTCGAATACAGCGTAAGGATCGTGGTGCAAGTCCTCTTCGCGTACAACTGCAGTAACCTCTTTCTGTTCGGGCGCGGTTCTCTTGGTTTTGAAAATGCGAATCATGCCCGAAGAGAGCAGTAGCCACATCAGCACGATTTGTGCAACCAGAACAGCGGCACCCAAGCCAAGCGCGATAAGCTCTGCGTTGGCAACAGGCAAGAAGTGGACGGTCAGGAACATCGGCAGAGCAACGCTTGCGTGCAGAACCGATTTTTTCGCCTTGCTGCGAGCGGCAAGAACGAATACGATAGCAAGAAGCTGACAGAACAGAATTGCACCAAGGGCAATAATGGTTGTTGTCAAGTCAATAACGGGGTCTGCCAAAATAACGAAATCGGCAATATACTTTGCCTTGAATACCAAGGTGTTACCCTCGCGAGTAGTCTCCAAAAGCTCGAGCGTTCCGGTAGCTTGATTGAAATATGCTACTTGCATACCCGTGCGATTGATGAACGCCTCGGGAATGGTCAGGGTAAGCGTAAAGACGTCTCCCTCGCTGATTTGAACGTTGACAATGCTGAAGTTGTACGCACTGATGGTATCGAGTGTGCGGAGCAGCTCGGTAGCCGCCTCGACGGTGATAAAGCTATCTGCGGTGATTTTGCCCTGTGCGATGGCATCGGCAATGGCGCGGCGCAGAGTTCTGATATCTTGAATGGAATTGAGCGTGATGCTGCTGCCTTGATTCAAGCCCAACAAACTGCTCAACGTAATGGAGCCGTTTTTGAGATAGTTTACGGAAACATCCATCATAGCCTGCATAGCGGTGTTGAAGATGTTGTTTACATCCTCTGCGGTGGCAGCAACCGAAATTTGCGATACAGCATCTGCACACAGAGAACCGATTTCGTTCAGGTTCACCGTGTTGAAGGAGCCCGAAGCTCCGCATTCATCGCGATATGCCTGCAGAGCGGCAATTTTGCTATCCTGCTCTCTTGCAAACGCGATCTGTTGCTGAACGGTTGCAACAATGCCGTCTACCAAATTCTTGAAGCCGTCCGGCAGCTCACTGCCGTCGTTGGGAATCAGCTCATTGATATCCTCAAGTGCTTTGTTGATCAATGCCTTGACGCAATCACCGTCGGTATCACTGATCAAATCTCTCAAATCGTTTTCAATACCTTGAATATACTCGTTGTGGTGAGTGATAACTGCCTTGACGGCAGGAATTCCATCCAAGGTTCCGTTTGCCCCTCGCAAACGAATAAACACGTAATACTTGGTGCCGGGTTGGCGGTCTGCAAAGATATATTGCTTTTCACCGGCTGCAACCTGTTTCCAATCGAGGTTGCTGTCGTCTTGAGTCTCGGAGATAGCAATGTCGTAATCCTTTGCGATATCGGCATTTTTGAAATCGACCTGAATTTCGGTTTCGGATTTAACAGTAACGTCAATATCGTATCCCGCGCCAATGTTCGGCTTTGCGGGACGTGCTTCTGCCACAAGATTCATATCATCGGCGCCAAGAGTAATGTTGCCGGAATAGAAGGTAATTCCGCCATATTCGGAAACCTTTTCACCGTTCCAATTTACGAGCTTGAGTGGCGGATCATTCAATGTGATTTCTACGCGGAAGGTGGTGTTGTAATCCAACGGAACCGAAATCGGGAATGCTGTAAAGGAATTTTCTTGCGTTCCAACAATGATTTTCACGGTAAAGCTCGATCCTGCAGGAAGACCCGCAATGGAGTTAAAAGTAACGTTGTATTCGTTGATGGTCCACTTTGCGGTGAGCGTAACGGTTGCACCCTCATTGCCGCCGTCAATTTTCCAATCGCGGTCGTCGGCAACCAGCTTGCCGTTCTCATCCTCATAGAGATATCTGTCATCACCCCAATAGTAGCCGATAAAGGTGTAACCCTCTTTGGTAGGAGCCGCAAGGTCTGCGGGAATCATTCCAATCCAAGACTTGTTATCGTATTCCACACCGGAAATGGTAACACCGGGTGTAGAATCAAGGACTACTTTATAGGTCTCTCTCTCCCACTCGGCGGTGAGAGTGATGTTATAGGGATGCTTTCCGCAATCAAGCAAATATTTGCCGTCGCCTGCGGTCAGACCGCTATCTGCATCTTCAAACACTTGCGTGCCGTCGCTCAATATCCACTTTTTGAAGGTGTAACCGGGGCGTGTGGGATTGGTGATTTCGAGCACGCCGGAATCGAACACGAAGCTACCGGGAAGTGTGTTGTTGATGCCGGTGAGCTTATCGGCAAGCTCTTGGTTGACACCCTCGCCCCACTTGTAATTGATTGTGTAGGTAATGGGTGCCCATTGGGCGGTCAGGCGAATTTCGCCTGTGCCATCGGCCTTGGCTTTGGCGGCATAGATGTCGTTGAGGTCTTGCCACTTGCCTACTTTTTCATCGTAGTAAGCATTCTTATCGCCCAGTGCAAAGCCGGGGGCTACAATCTTGCTCTCGTCTCTTTCGTGGGGATTATACCACGTGTCGGTGTCAGGGTCGTAAAGCTCTACCAACCAACCCAAGAAATTATATCCCGCCTTGGTGGGATTTGCAATGGGTGATTCGGTTGCCGTACCGTACACGTATTTGTTGGGACCTGCATATCCCGCGGGAACAGCAGCATACGTCAAGTTGTAGGTGATTGGGGTATAGTAACGAATTACCGTATTGCGGCGTTCAAGACCTTCCTCATCAGAATTCAAAACGTCCTTAAAACCGTAAGCCGTGCACACCTCGGAACCGCAAGGCTCTGTGCACAGATGCTCCAGCAAAAGGTATCCTTTATACGATACGAATCCGCCTGCCTTTTTATCGTCCTCCCAGAAGTTGGGCTGCAATGCCGAATATTTGGACAGAGCCTCTGCTTGCATCATAAAGGAGAACATCGGGATACTCGGTGTTGAGACACCTCTGTATACGTGGTCTTCGCGGTATATTTCGTAAAGAGGTGCGGTGAATTTGGGATATACGTATATAACGCCGCCTTGCTCGTACATATACTCGGTCATGGTCATATCTTTGGGGATATAGTACATGCCATTTTCCTTATCGTATTCCATGGGGGCACCGCTACCCTCGCTATCGCTGGTTACAATATACCAGCCCTCAAATGTCCAAGAACCCATAGTTGCCTTGGGAAACATAGACGCGGGCTCGACACCGCTTTGATATTTTGCGGAGCCGTTGGTCAAATCGGTTATCGTCCAACCGCCGGAAACAGATTCCAAATTGTATTCATACAAATTGTCTTGGCGGTCGTAGTTGAGTGCGTGAAGGGTGTAGATTTGGTTTGTGCAGGTAATGGAAACGGTGTTGTCGGCGGTAAATTCCTTCCAACGAACGGTGTTGCCAACAGCACTGCCGGCATGCTCGGCATCTCCAAACTCGAAGTGTGGCCACATACCGTTATAGGGCGTAACCGTAATGACAACGGTAACACCGTTTAAAATTTCAACGACTTCGCCGTTTTCAACGTTTTTGGTAACGGTTTCGCCTGTGCTGTCCTTGTATTCAACAGTACACAGCTTTACCTGCTCCTCGTTAAAGGTGACGGTAAGCGTTTTGTACATAGAAGCCGTGCTTGTGTTAGCAACAGCCACCACAATAGCACTTGCAATCAGCAAAACGACCGACAACAGAAGCAGTACAGATTTGAAAATGGGGGTTTTAAATTGTTTTTTCATTTTGGTACTCCTCCTTTCATCGAATCATAATGGAATCGCCGTCGGCATCGCCGATGGCCTTGATTGCATCGAGTGTGAAGTGGTTTGCTTCGACGGTGAACTGCCCCTTGAGAGAACCGCTTGCATAAACCTTGAGACGTGTTGCACTCTCGGGCGCGAGACCGACCTGCTTGAGCGTTTCGAGATTGACGATTGCACCGTTATCGAAGTAATCGTCAAATACGCAAACGTCCAACAGAACAACGTCACTTGCTACTTGGGGTGCAGGCTTGGGGGCGGGGGCGGACTCCTCTTCCTCAACCTCTTCCCCTACCTCTTCTTCAATTTCTTCCTCGAATACTTCCTCTTCCTCGTAAGTGTCTGCGAATTCTTCGTCCTCGTAGACTTCTTCTACTTCCTCGTAGTATTCTTCCTCGGTTTCGGGTTCTTCTTCATAAACCTCTTCGTAGTATTCTTCCTCGGTTTCGGGTTCTTCCTCGTAAACCTCTTCGTAGTATTCTTCTTCGGTTTCTGCTTCGGGTTCTTCCTCGTAAACCTCTTCGTAATACTCTTCCTCAGCTTCTGCCTCGGGTTCTTCTTCGTAATATTCTTCCTCGTACACTTCCTCTGCCTCGGCTTCGGGCTCGTCCTCGTAGATTTCCTCTTCGGGTTCTTCAACCTCTTCGATTTCTTCTGCGATTTCCTCTGCTACCTCTTCTTCGGCTTCGGGTTCTTCTTCGATGACCTCGTCCTCGACGATTTCTTCTTCGACGACCTCTTCGATGACTTCTTCCTCGATGATTTCTTCTTCCTCGGCGGGGGCGGGCTCTTCGATGGGCTCGTCCTCCTCGAAGATGTCGTCACCGAACAGAGCCGCTACGGCGCTCTGAATTTGAGCAGCCTCCTCGGCAGAGGTTTCTTCGATGTCTTCCTCGATTTCGTCGTCGATGATTTCTTCTTCGGCGATTTCTTCGGTTTGTTCGACGACTTCTTCCTCGGGGGTTTCTTCCGTTACCTCTTCTTCGATAACTTCCTCAAGAGGCTCTTCGGTCTCTTCTGCGATTTCTTCTACGGGTTCTTCTGCTACCTCTTCGGTAGTTTCTTCGATTTCTTCCTCGATGACCTCTTCGGCGATGGGCTCGTCCACTACCTCGGCGGTAAGCTCTTCGGCCTGTGCCTCGATGGGCTCTTGGGCGGGCTCGGGGAGCACCTCGATGGTGCGCGTCTCCTCACTCACCTCTGCCTCGGTGCCGGCACCGTAGTAGCGCTCGGTGTAGTGGCGCTCGGTGGTGCGAATGGTCTCGTGGGTGGTTGTGGTGGTTGTGGTCGTTCCGGGAGCTACGGGAGTCTCTTCGACTGCGGGCTCTTCCTCTGTGACCTCTTCTTCAACAACAGGTTCCTCGGCGGTGGGTTCTTCTTCGATGACCTCTTCGATGACCTCTTCGATGACTTCTTCGATAACCTCTTCTGCAACGGGTTCTTCTACCTCAGGTTGGTCGTTGTCGAACTCCCAAGTGAAGTTTGCATTTGCGGGAATCACGGTTTCATCCTCTTGGATGAGCTGCGGTACGTGGTCGGGGTCAAGCTCAAAGGTTGCCGCGGGCTTTTCCTCACGCAGATACTCGCGAATCAAACCGCGGGCGATGAGCGTTTCGGTATCAGTGAAGGGATATTGCTCCTCGTAGTTGACCTCCTCGATGTCGATGGGAGAAAGACCTTGCTCTTCGCAAGCGCGTTGTACCAGCTCGAGCGCGAGCGTGAGCTTGCGGGGAGAATTGACCTTGAACAGGAAGGGGGTTTCGGCATATTTCTTTTTGCCGCCAACATCGCGTCCGCGATAAATCGAATCCTCCAGAGTGGAAGGCTCAAGTGCCAGATAAAGGTCGAGCGTGCGGGGACGGACGTTTATCTTGGCGATTTGTGTGTGCTCGTTTGTGTAGGTGTCAATGGTCCAGCTCATGCGCTCCTTGGTGCCCTCGTAGCCCATAAGCGCGTTGCGAATAGCACTGTAATACTTTTTGGTTTCGGGACGCGCCTGCATCAATTTTGCCTCGCAGCTCTTGCGATAGCGAGCAATGATGTAGCAACCCGTCTCTTCGTCAAAGCCAACGATGCGCTCGTTGCCAAAGAGGTCGCTTTCGTAATCGTCATCGTTCTCTTCTGCATCGGCTTCTCTTTCGGCTTCGTCCTCGGCTTCGGCCTCATCCTCGGTATCTATCTCGTCAACCTCAAGCTCCTCATCCTCGGCCTCGGCAAATGCGGGGGTGCTTTCGCCTTCCTCGACGGGACGCTCAACGGCAACCTCTTTCTCCATACGAAGTTGCGTCTCGAGCTTCATAAACTCGGTGATTGCCTTCATCATCTCCTCGGTAGCGGCACTGAACTGCTCGCTCTTGCCCTCGGTGACGGTGGTGGTGTTGGTCTCCTTGATAATCTCCTTGGTGGTTTCGATGATATGCTTTTCAACAATGGGAGCCTGTCCCGCATAAGCAGGAGCGCCCTCGGTGATAACGGTATGCTCCACAGTTTGTACTGCGGGAGCCTCGGGAGCTTGTGCAACAACGGCAGTTTCGGTAACCTCGTCGGTCTCTTCAAAGGGCTCCTCGACCTCTTCCTCGACAAGCGCTTCTTCAACCTCTTCCTCGTATTCCTCAGCCATCACAGCTTCCTCGGTAGCGGAGAGATTAGAAACAGCCTCTTGTGCTTCGGGGTCACCCTCGTAATAGTCATAATCGTCAACGACCTCTTGCTCGGTTTGGTCTTCCTCCTCGTAAACCGCTTCCTCTGCGATAGCAGCCGCTTGTGCTGCCGCCTCCTGTGCGGCTCTTTGAGCAGCTTGCTCTCTCTCCAAAATAGCGGCTTTCTTTTCCGTTCTTGCGGAAATGAGCAAGTATCCCTTGGCATAACAAACAACCAAGAGCAAGCAAAGAACAAACGCACCTACCGCTGCGGCGATAGCCAGCACCAAAAGGGCCAGCTCTGCCGTGGCAGATACTGCGCCAAAGGAAAGAGCGGCTATGGCATAGTTCGCCCCTCCGTTGTTATCGTATTCATCGTCAGGCAGGTCTATCTCACCGCTGCGCGCGCGACGCAACTTACCGATGAGCATACAAATGCCTGCGATTTCGGCACCGAGAACACACGCCAAAACAGCAATGGCGATATAATAAACGTGTTCTACACTCAGACCGATTGACATTGCAAAAAATTGTTGAAGATTCAAGGTCTTGTCCCCCGTTCTGTCGGAATTTCCGACGACTTCCTGATTTAGAAAAATTTGGATGGTCCAAATTACTCTATTCATATATATTGTAGCACAACTCCAGTTAAGAATCAATATATATTATAAAAAAACTTTAGGGATTTTGCGCTTTTTCATCGCAATATCTGTCAAAAAGAGACATTTGGCGTGCGATTTTGCAGAATAAACAGCTCGCCGCACAGTGCGCGAATCGCAGTGGCGTTTAGTGCCGCTCCCGTGTGATTGAAATCTGCGGCGGCACGAATCCGTTGCATAAAGACGGGCAAATGACTCTCGATGAACGTCATATAGAACTTTTGCACCTCGCAAAGCGATGCATCCGCCGCCGTCAGATACGCATAAGCTTTTTGGGCAAGCTCGAGTGCCTCGGCATAAGGAGAACACAAGTCCTCGGGAACGGCGCGCTTTGAAAGTGACAGAAAATGCAGTGCCCGATTTGCCTCTGCCACGCTTGATGCAAGCTCTCGGCGTAGCCGTGTCAGGTCGGCAATCGCGGATAGCAGTTGCTGTCTTTCCTCTTCTACCCGCACAATGGCACGGCAGACCTTGACAAACGCCGCCTGCCCGTTTTGCGCGCCAAAAACCCCCGTCTCGCTCGAAAGAGACTGCGAAAGCTCTTTGAAAATACTTACCGTTGCGTCAAAATACGCATCTGCGGCGCTTGTTTTTTGTGCGCAATCCTTTCGCAAAGCGCGAGAAGAGGTGTCCGTTTGACGGGACACCTCTTGGCAGTGTGCGCGCAGTGCGGACTCGTTGCTTGTGGCAAGGTCGCTCACACGGCGGCAAATATCTTGTGTATCGCTGTTTAAAAGATACTCAGGGTACATTGACAATTTCTTTCTCCTCGGCATACTTGGGAACGTGCTTTTCGCCCGGCAGATAGACCGCACTCTTGGGTACGGCAAAGCGGATGGCATTGGGCACGACCTCAACGGTGAAGTGATTTTGACGGATAAGCTCTCCGTCAAAAGAATAAACGAAGCCCTCGGGGGCGTCAATTTCAATCTTGGTGCCACGGCGGTATTCCAAAATTTTAGCAAAACGATCATCATCGAGGTGTGTTCCCTCGGTATAAACCTTGATTAAACTAACAAATTTAGGAATGGAAATCGGCTTAACAAGGCAAACCTCAAGAAGACCGTCGTTATCAAGAGAGCGGGGTGCGCAGCGGAAAGAACCGCCCACGTACTGACCGTTGGCAACGGTGCAGAGCAAAATGTTGCCGGCAGGATTGATCTCCTCGCCGTCGACCTTGACACGGCAGGCATTTTTCATCGCTTTGAAAAGTGCCACAACAATGCCCGTTGTATATGCGTTGTTTCCTCCAATAATCTTTTTGCGGCGAACCTTCATCATCGTTTCAGCAACAGAGGAGTCAAAGCCGAAATGCGTAGCGTTAATGGCGTATTTGTTGCCAACACGCATCAGGTCGATGTATTCTTCGGGAGCATCAAGGAGCTCTTCAAGATTCCAGAACACCTTTTTGCCGCCGTAGTATTTGACAAAATCGTTTCCGCTTCCGCAGGGGTAGCAGCTCATAGAGGCATGCGGAAAACCAACCACACCGTTGACGACCTCATTGAGCGTTCCGTCGCCGCCGCAGGCATAAAAGCGCACAGGCTCTTGGTGCTCGGTGCAATACTTGCGAATATACGCCGTTGCGTCACCCGGTGCTTGCGTCTCGTAAAGCTCGTAATCGACCTCTACCTTTTTCAGTTCCAAAATCTTTTTGATGTTTTCAAAGGAATTATCCTTGCCTGCCGCGGGGTTGATGATGAAAATATGCTTCATAACTGCCACTTTCCTTTATGTTTATTTTTGATTCTTTGGCGGTGGGCTTAAAGTGATACGAAAAAGGAGTCATAAATACTTGACGTATGCGCTGAATGCCGACGGAATTGCATAGCTTTGATGCAGCTCTCCGTTTGGCACAAGAAGCATACCCGACTTGCCGTGAAGGCCGTCAAACTCGGGAGTGATGCGCACGTCATAGGCAATCATATGCCACTCGATGTGCGTAAAGATGTGCTTGGAATTTTCTATTTTTTGAATCCGCAAGGGCTCAAATCCAATGGAACGCAGATGCGCGAGAGCCGCCTCTTCCGAGAGGTGTCCCTCGACGTTTGGGAGCTCGTAAAGCCCCGACAAAAGCCCCTTGGGGGGACGCTTGGAGAGTGCCGTACGGTCGCCGTCGCGAATGAGAAAAACAGTCTTTTCTTCCACACGTCTCGGCTTTTTGGGGGAACGCACGGGAATTTCATCGGTTTTCCCCTCTCGCAAAGCCACGCAGGAGTCGCGAAGCGGACAGGCATCACACGTCGGCGCACGATTGGGCGCGCAAACGGTTGCACCGAGCTCGATAAGACTTTGCGTAAAGTCTCCCGCCTCGGCGGGAACAACACGCAAAAGCGCCTCGCGAAAGGCTTTCTTGGTTTCGGGCAGAGTAATGTCGGCATCTGTTCCGCTCACGCGAGCGAGAACGCGCAAAACGTTGCCGTCGACGGCAGGAACACGCAATCCGTATGCGATAGATGCAATCGCGCCCGCGGTGTATTCGCCGATGCCCGGGAGCTTTAGGAGCTCCTCATAGGTTTTTGGCATCGCGCCGCCGTAGCCCTCAACCACCACACGCGCCGCCTTTTGCAAATTTCGCGCACGGCTGTAATATCCCAAACCTTCCCAAAGCTTCATCAGCTTTTCTTCGGGGAGTTCAGCAAGTGACGCGATGTCGGGACAGGTCTCCAAAAAGCGCGCATAGTAGGGCTTGACCGCCTCAACGCGTGTTTGCTGAAGCATAATCTCGGAGAGCCATATCCGATATGGGTCGGACGTGTGCCGCCAAGGCAAGTCTCTTTTATTTTGTTGATACCACAAAAGCAGTGACTGCACCGCCCCGGGTGTGAGAATCTCGTTCATTTTCGACTTCCTTTGCTTTGGTTGTACCTATTATAGCATACCTTATGCGAAAAATCAAGAAAAATAGCAAAATCAAAGATAGCAAATGTATAGAAATTTGCCAAACCTCTTGCATTTTTTGCCGCGAAATGGTAAAATAGAATCACAAATCAAAAGAAAGGATCGTCATTTATGGCATTTTTGCGATTTTTGGAAAGCATCCGCACACCGTTTGGTGACGCGCTGATGTCCTTTATCACCCTGTTTGGTGAAGAAACACTCTTTATCGTTCTTGCACTCGTATTCTTTTGGTGCATTGATAAAAAACGCGGATATTATCTGCTCTTTACCTGCTTTACGGGAACAATCTGTATTCAATTTTTAAAGATGACCTTCCGTATTCCGCGCCCGTGGGTGCTTGACCCCAACTTTACCATTGTGGAAAGCGCACGAGAGGCGGCTACGGGATACTCCTTCCCCAGTGGACACACACAATGCGCCGCAGGTCTTTGGGGCGGCATTGCAAGAAGCGCAAAAAAGCGCGCCGTTCAAATTGGCGGAGTCGCGCTCGCACTCCTCGTAGGACTTTCGAGAATGTACCTCGGTGTGCACACACCGCTTGACGTCCTCGTTTCCCTCGGCATCGCGCTCGTCGTTATTTTTGGACTTTATTACGTGGTTTACCAAGGCTTTGACAAGCCGAAGAGAATTTATATCGCTTGCGCTGTTCTGTTGGCGGCGTCAATCGCAAACCTGTTGTTCGTATCGCTTTATCAGTTCCCCGCCAACGTCGACCCCGCAAACCTTGCAAGCGGACAAAAAACCGCGTGGCAGATGCTCGCGCTCGCCATTGGACTTTGCATCATTTACCCTCTCGACCGTCATTGGCTCAAATTTGAAACCAAAGCCGTTTGGTGGGCACAGCTCCTCAAGCTCGCCATTGGCGTAGGACTCGTTTTGGCAGTACGTGTAGGCCTCAAAACCCCCATCAATGCCATCTTTGGAACCAACGTCGGTGCAGGTGTGCGTTATTTCCTTATCGTTGTGGTAGCAGGCATTCTTTGGCCGATGACCTTCAAATTCTGGGCAAAGCTTGGACAAAAGAAAAAGGAAACCAAATAAACACACAAAAAGACCGCTGATTTTCAGCGGTCTTTTTTATACGCATATGCTTATTCTTCAATTTCCAAATCGATTTCAACGGCTATCTTTTAGATTTATAACTCGTTTTTTCTTACGGAGCGCATAACTTAGAGTTTGATATGCCCCGCCAAAAGAATGCTCGACATAAGCAATGACAAAATCCGATTGGTCAATCATCCATTCGTTGCGCTTGCTGATTGCAAACTTGAGAGGCGTTTTTTCCAATGGCGGATATACGATTGAGTCGTATAGTCCCAAACTCATCCGATTTTTTATTTTTTCTTGTTGCCCCACTATTATATATGGCGTAACAAAAACAATTTCACAGTTTCCCCTCTCTTCTTTTATAAAGCGACAAACGCGAGCACACAAATCATCAAAATCGCCATACCCACCACACAAAAACACAACATTATCATCAACACTAATATTATCTGTAATTGCCTTTTTAACCCCCTCAAATAAATCGTTGCAATTATATAAGGAACTATGTCCCAAAAACGATATCACCACAGTTTCTACCTCCAAATCGTGGAACTCCGATATTTATATTATGTATCGAGCACCCAAATTTGTCAATATCGTGGAACTCCACGAGAAATGTTTTTTGAATATTCATATAACAATTGTGGAACTCCGTGAAAAAAACAGTGAGGAAAGCAATTATGAAGTTAAATGATGCAATTATAAAACGCATACGCGAGGTATGCGAAGAAAAAGATTTAAATATTTGTGATGCATCGCTCAAGGGCGGAATGTCCCCCTCTGCGATATATGACCTGATAAAAGGCAGAACAAAATGCTCGAAGGTAATAACGGTCAAACGCTTTTGCGAGGGTGCAGGCATTACTTTGGGAGAATTTTTTGACAGAGATTATTTCAACGACATCGAAGAATGAACAAAAAAACAACCGCTTGGTGTGCAAAACACGTCAAGCGGTTCTTTTTGATTATTCTTCAATTTCCAAATCAATTTCAACGGCGTCGCCTGCGGTGGAGACGTCGGTGATAAAGTCGTCATCGTCAAAGTCGAAAACCTCGAGGGGCTCGGCTTCTTCCTCTTGCTTTGCGCGTACGGCGGCGGCTCTCGCTTCGGCGTCCCTCTTTGCCGCTTCTGCTGCCTTGTGTGCCTGTGCTGCCTCGGCGGCTGTTTCGGCAACGCTATCCTTAAAAACGGTTACCTCTTTTTCGGCTTCGAGAGCGCGCTCTCTGAGTTCTTCGATTTGTTGCTTGACCGAACGAATCTCCAGTTTTGCATCCTTAACGTCCGTAATACAAATGGAAATCTGGTCAAAATTCTCTTTGTCCTCCACAAAATGGCCAAAGGAAGCCTTGCCGAGAGCGGCGTATGCCTCTTCAAGCTTGCGCTCAGCCATAGAAAGCTTGACCTGCAAAGCTGCCATATCGGCGGTTTGATTGATTTTTGTTGCGGCGCGACCTGCAAAAGCTCTGATTCCGCCGTAAATTTCTTCCCAATTCATACGTTTTGCTCCTTCATTTGAAATACGGTGCGTTTTTTCTATAAATAGTATATACCCTTTTGCGCGTGTTGTCAACCGTATAAAAGTAAATTTTTATGCAAACACTAACGGCAAATTTGAAAATATTTTTGAAAGGATATCCACAATGAAGATAAGTAAAGAAACGTATGCAAAATTCGCCGATGCTCACGCGCCCAAATCCCCCTTGGGAAAGGACTGTCTTTGGGCATTTTTGGTAGGCGGCTCTATTTGCACCGTCGGGCAAATTTTGCACGACGTGTTCCAAAACCTCTGTTCCCTTGACGAAGAAACCGCAGGCACGCTGACGTCTGTTTCGCTCATTCTCGCAGCAGTAATTTTGACAGCACTCGGCATATTCGATAACATTGCCAAGCACGCAGGTGCGGGTACACTTGTTCCCATTACGGGCTTTGCCAACTCCGTGGTATCCCCCGCCATCGACAGCCACTCCGAAGGGCTTGTTCTTGGTGTGGGCGCAAAAATCTTTACCGTTGCGGGCCCCGTACTGCTTTACGGAACATTTGCAGGCTTTGTTTACGGTGTGATTTATTGGCTCTGCCAAATACTGTGATGTGTATTGCGTGTGTTGACAATTCGCCAAAAATGTGGTAAAATAATAGAAAACCGACACACGTTCGAAAGGAGAGCCCCCTATGACCTATGAAGAAATTCGCCGCGACGAAGAAATCCGCACCTATATTGAGCGAGCCGATGCCGCCTTGTGTGCAATCGGATATACCGAGCACAATCAGGCACACGTCTGCCGCGTGGCCGAGGAAGCAGGGCGCATCCTCTCGCTCCTCGGTTACCCCGAGCGCGACGTGGAGCTCGTCAAAATTGCAGGATATTTACACGACATTGGCAACATTATTAACCGCCGCGACCATTGCCAAAGCGGTGCTTTGATGGCGTTCTCGCTCTTGCGCGAGCGTGGCCTTGATGCACGCGACGTTGCCGACGTAATGACCGCCATTGGAAACCACGACGAGAGTGCGGGCACACCCGTGAGTCCCATTGCCGCCGCCCTGATTTTGGCGGACAAGAGTGACGTGCGCCGCTCCCGTGTGCGCAACACCGACCACATCCGCTTTGACATTCACGACCGCGTCAATTATTCGGTAGAAAAGTCCGCCCTCTCGGTAAACGAAGAAAAAACGCAGCTCACCCTTGCCCTTGCCATTGATACGACCATTGGCTCGGTGAGTGATTATTTTGAAATTTTCCTCGAGCGTATGCTCCTGTGCCGCCGCGCGGCGGAATACTTGGGTTTGAAGTTCAGACTCACGATGAATGAGCAGGTTTTGATGTAAAACCGCTCGAAATTCGCGCACGTGTGTGCGAAACGATTAAAAAGAAACGAGGCTACACTATGAAACAACGCGAAAAACTCGGCTCACGTCTGGGCTTTATTCTCCTCTCGGCGGGCTGTGCTATTGGACTCGGCAACGTCTACCGCTTCCCCATCCTGACGGGTAGCTACGGCGGTGCTATGTTCGTTCTCATCTACATCGCATTTCTCATCCTGTTGGGACTGCCCTGTATGACGGCAGAGCTTGCCGTAGGACGCGCATCCCAACGCAGTATTGCCACTTCCTTTGATGAATTGGAACGCCCCGGTCAAAAATGGCACCTAATGAAATACCTCGGCATTGCGGGCAACTATCTTTTGATGATGTTCTACACCTGCATTTCGGGTTGGATGATTATTTATTTTGTCAAATATTTGAGCGGTTCCATTCTTTCGGCGCAAGGCGACGCCGCTCTCGGTGCTGTATTCGGCGATATGATAGGCAATACGTGGTTGGTTTTGGGTGCTACCCTCGCCGCCATTGCCATCTGCTTTTTGATTTGCTCTCTCGGACTGCAAAAGGGCGTTGAACGCATTACAAAATGGATGATGGTCGCGCTTTTTGTACTGATGGTAGGTCTTGTTGTCTACTCCCTGACCTTGGACAATGCCGCAGAGGGCTTGAAATTCTATCTTGTTCCTTCCTTTGAAAGAATGCAAGAGGCGGGTCTTGTCACCGTCATTTCCGCCGCTATGGGGCAAGCATTTTTCACCTTGAGCATCGGCATTGGTTCCATTGCTATTTTTGGTAGCTACATCAACAAGGAGCGCCGTCTGCTTGGAGAAGCCGTTACCATCGTCTCGTTGGATACCTCAGTAGCCCTGATGTCGGGTCTTATCATCTTCCCCGCTTGCTTCACCTACAACAACGGCGTTAGTGCCGATGCAGGCTCGGTTGGCGCGGGATTCCTCTTTACCACGCTTTCCTCTATCTTTAATGCAATGCCCGCAGGACGCATTGTGGGTGCGCTCTTCTTCCTGTTTATGATTTTTGCGGCCTTCTCCACCTTGATTGCCGTATTTGAGAACATCATTTCCTTTTGGTTAGAGCTCACTCCCCTTTCGCGACGCGCGATATCCTTTATCAACATTGCGCTTATTGCCGTTCTTTCGCTGCCCTGCGTGTTCAGCTTGAACATTTGGAGCGACGTGACCGTGTTTGGAAAATCCTTTATGGATTTGGAAGATTTTATCGTCTCCAATCTTCTTTTGCCCATTGGTGCCCTGATTTACGTTCTCTTTTGCACCACGCGTTACGGTTGGGGATGGAAGAATTTTGAGGAAGAAGTCAACTGCGGCGAAAAAGGCATCCGCTTCCCTCGTTGGATTCGTCCCTATATGACCTTTGTTTTGCCCATCATCATTCTTGCCGTGCTGATTATGTCGGTAATTTGATGAACAAATAAGAATGTGGGGAGCCCTTTTTGCAAAAAGGGCTCCCCACATTCTTATTTGTTCATCAAATTACCGACATAATCAGCACGGCA
>JAZOVV010000010.1:0-41248 GCA_045658925.1 Eubacteriales bacterium | reverse complement strand
TTTCTCCTTTCGTGTTGCAATAGACTTGAGCATCTTATTGTACCACATTAGGAGATTTTTTGGTATAACCTTTGTTGCCCACCCGCATAGCGGGTGGTTGTCTGTTTCGCGCTTCGCGCTCAACTGCCTAAAGGCATTAATGCAAAAAAAGAAGACGACCGATGGTCGTCTGCTTTGTTTTTAGAATAGTGTCTGTTTTCAATTACATCAACTTGAGGTAAAGTTCCTTAATTTCTTCTACGCTGGTCTCGCGGGGGTTACCGGGACGGCAAGCATCAGCGAAAGCGGACTCGGAGAGGAAGTCGAGGTCTTCTGCTTTTACGATCTCCTTGAGGTCTGCGGGAATTCCAACATCGAGAGAGAGCTGCTTAACTGCATTGATTGCAGCTGCGCGTGCTTCTTCAAGAGTCATATCTGCAACACCCTTAACGCCCATAGCGGTTGCGATATCTCTATACTTTTCACCGGTTGCGGGAGCGTTGTATTCCATAACGGTAGGCAGAATGATAGCGTTTGCAACACCGTGAGGAGTATCGTAAACTGCACCGAGGGGGTGAGCCATCGAGTGAACGATGCCAAGACCTACGTTCGAGAAGCCCATACCTGCAATATATTGACCAAGAGCCATACCTTCGCGTCCTTCGTCGGTGTTCTCAACTGCGCCGCGCAGGTTCTTTGCGATGAGTTCGATTGCCTTGATGTGGAACATATCACTCATTTCCCAAGCCCCCTTGGTGATATAACCTTCGATTGCGTGGGTAAGGGCATCCATACCGGTAGCGGCTGTCAAGCCCTTGGGCATAGTAGCCATCATATCGGGGTCAACAACTGCAACAACGGGAATGTCGTGAACGTCAACACATACCATCTTGCGGTTCTTTTCCGCATCGGTGATAACGTAGTTGATGGTAACCTCTGCAGCAGTACCTGCGGTGGTGGGAACAGCGATGATGGGGGTGCACTTATTCTTTGTGGGAGCAACGCCCTCGAGGCTTCTTACATCAGCGAACTCGGGGTTCGTGATGATGATACCGATTGCCTTTGCAGTATCCATAGAGGAGCCGCCGCCGATAGCAACGATGCAGTCTGCGCCGCTTGCCTTGAAAGCTGCTACGCCGTTTTGAACGTTTTCAATGGTGGGATTGGGCTTAATGTCGCTGAAGATATCATAGGGGATGTTTGCGGCATCCAGAACGTCGGTTACCTTTTTGGTAACGCCGAACTTAATGAGGTCGGGGTCAGAGCATACAAATGCTTTTGCAAAGCCTCTTGCTTGAATTTCGGGGGCTATTTCTTGGATAGCGCCCTTGCCGTGATAACTGGTTTCATTCAGTACAAATCTTGCCATTTTCATTTCTCCTTTTATATTCTGATTTTGTCTTTGTTAAAAAAATAACAGGTTCAAGTATATTATATCATATCCTTGCGCAGAAATCAAGAGCTTTTTGATTTTTTATTGTGCAATTTTAGAAAGCAAAAGGTGGACCAACCGTTCTCCGTTTGGCCCACCATTATTTAGTATACCACACTTTTTCCCTTTTGTAAAGAGGAAAACGGGCATTTTGCACAATTTCTGCTATTTACACAAAAAATAACTGTTCATTTCTTACAACTTGCCATATTGACGAGTGCCAAAAAATGTGATATAATAAAGACACCAAACAAAAGGAGGACAGTCCGATGAAATACTAAATCGGGACTTTCTCATTCGGGTGCTCATTCAAAATTTAAGAACGGTAGAGAGACGGTTCGCGGAACCGGTATCTGCACAATGCGAGTGCAGAAAAACACGGCGGTGTTACGCAGTATATAGATAAAGGTAATGATAAAGATTACCGAGGTAGAAAATCCGTTCTTAACATCACGAATGAAAACGTCCAATGGTTCGCCCACAGACCGATGAACATACGAAAACAAAGGGTATTCTCGTTAGAGAAAATGGAAAATTGTGTTTTGGGATATGACAAAAACGGATGATGGGTAGATTAACGAAAGCGAGGATAACAAAAGATGTTAGATACTAAGAATTCAGAGAAGTGACCCTTGAGTGGTGGGATTACAACCGTCATTCAAGGGTCACTTCTTTTTTATCGGACTGTCGCACTCCGCGCAGAACAAAAGCCACTCTTTTAAAAAACCTAATTCACCTGAATTTTAACATAAATCATTTTTAAGGTTGAAATCCGCCAAGAGGCGGATTTCTCCTTTTTTATGTGGCTTTTTAGACGCGCTCGACCTCTCTGCCGTACCCTTGTACGGCGACGATTGGTCGATCACGCCTTCTGCATCGAATTGCGGCAGTCCTTCCCCTTTGCACTCCGCACAGAACAAAAGCCACACTTTTAAAAAACCTAATTCACCTGAATTTTAACATAAATCGTTTTTAAGGTGGAAACCCGCCGAAAGAATTCGTCAAGTTTCTCCATTTTTATGTGTGGCTTTTTAGGTATACTGGAATTTTCCATCTCCCCTATCGGTGGGGATTTTTTTGAATTTTGCTTGCATTTTTACAGGAAGATATGGTATAATAAAAGCGAATTTTTGAAAAAGGAGGTATCACATGAACAGTTCTTTGCAAATCGATACGATTCCCTTTCGTGTAATTACCCCTCAAGACAAAACCCGTTATGAGGAACTGCTTGCGCGCTCGGGAGAGCGTGGCTGTGAATTCTCTTTCGCCAATCTCTATCTGTGGGGGCGACAAAATATTGCTTTTTTGCATGGGCACGCACTTTTCTTTTCGCAATTCAACCGCCGCAGTGTTTATCCCTACCCCGTAGGAGACGGCGATAAAAAAGAACCCCTGCAAGCCATTATCAATGATTCTGTGGCGCGCGGTATTCCGTGCCGCATCACAGGCTTGAACGAAACAGACAAGGAAACCGTTGAACGCCTTTTCCCGGGACGTTTTCGTTTTCATAGCGACGAGGATGCATTCGACTACGTTTATGATGTCAATGACCTTGCCGATTTGCCGGGCAAAAAATATCATACCAAGCGCACCAATCTCAATCGCTTTGCCGAACAGTACCCCAACGCGCATAGCGAACCTCTTGGAGATGCCAATCTTTCTGCCGCTGAAAAGCTTTTGGATGAATGGTTTGAAAGCCGCATGCGCGAAGATCCGGACGCTGACTTTCACATGGAGCGCGCCGCCTTACGCAAGGCCTTGCGTGATTTTAAAGATTTACAGTTAGAAGGACTTGTGCTGATGGACGGTGAACGCGCGCTTGCCGTAACACTTGGCAGCTTGCTCTCACCCGACATGATGGACGTTCATTTTGAAAAAGGCGCTCCCGATATTCCAGGTGCATACGCAGCCATTAACTGCGCTTTTGCGCGTTACGTTCGTCAAAAATATCCGTCGGTTCGTTTTCTCAACCGCGAAGAAGATATGGGAATTGAAGGCTTACGCCGCGCAAAGCAGAGCTATCGACCGCACCGTATGATTCGCAAATATTGGGCTTGCCTTTTGGAGGACGGATATGATTATTGATGCACCGCAAAACACCGATATTCCCGCACTTTGTGCGCTTTGGAAGGATACATTTGGCGATACGGATGATTTTTTAAAAAATTTCTTTTCGACGGCATTCTCCTCCAAGAGATCCCTTTGTGCCCGTGAAGATGGCAGGATTGTGGGAATGCTTTATTGGTTTGATTGCATCTATGAGGAAAAGCGCATTGCCTACCTATATGCCATTGCCACGCACAAAGACTTTCGCAAACGCGGCATTTGCAATGCTTTGATGGACACCGTGCATCTGCTTTTGCAAAAAAGCGGATATACGGGGGTGATTTTAGTTCCGGCCGAAGAGCATTTGTTTTCCTTTTACAAGCGGATGGGCTACACCACCTGCGCACACAACAGCATACTCCGCACAACCGCGACAGACGAACCCATAGAGATGCGTTCCCTCTCTTCTGCGGAATACGCTGCTCTCCGTCCGCGCTTTTTGCCAAAACGGAGCGTATTGCAAGAGGGTGAAAATCTTTTGTTTTTAGAGACGCTCGCAGATTTTTGGGTGGGAGACGGCATTTTGCTTGCCGTACGCAAGGATACCGAATCTCTGTTTGGGCTGGAACTTTTGGGAGACCTCTCACTCGCACCGCGCATTGCACACACGTTCGGGTTCAAAACAGCCGAATTTCGTACCGTAGGGCAAGATACCCCTTTTGCAATGTTCCGTTCATTGGAAGATTCACCGTTGCCCTTACCCACTTATTTTGCATTTGCGTTTGATTAAATATCGCAAAAACAGGCTCCGTCGGGGGCCTGTTTTTTACAGTCGTGAAAACTCTCTCGGTGAGAGTCCGTATTCTTTTTTGAAGGCTTTGTAGAAGATGGAGTAATCCGAAAAGCCGCAAAGCGTTGCCACTCGCTCCATTCCCTCGCCATCGTTAATCAGTTGCTTAGCAAGAATAAGGCGACGTTGGGTGAGAAAGCGGTGAAAGCTCGTGTCCATCTCCTCGCGAAATAGCTTGCTAACCGCGCTACGGCTGACGTAGAAATGTGCCGCAATGCTATCGAGCGTTAAGGATTCGCGCAAATGATTTTCGATGTATTCAATAAATGAGGTAAGCATTGTGGGCTGCTCTGCCTGCTTGTGATGTGCCTCGCCGGAGCTTGCCGCACGGCATATATGCGTCAATATCAGCATAGCAATAGCAACGGCAGACTCCTCGTAACCAAGCTGTGCCTCTTCAAATTCGCGCAAGCCGTTGCTGAAATAATCACCGATATAGCTCCAATCGGTTCCCTTTGTACGCAAAAGAGAAAAATCCCCTACACCCAACACCTGTGAGCTTGGAAAAAGCTCTCGCACGTGCTCAATCAAGTCGGCACTCACCCACAAAATTTCGCGCTCATATGCGTACTGCATATCATCCGGCAGAATGGGCTTGTGGCTCACTCCGGGAGCTACGAGAATGAGATCCCCCGCCGAAAGGCGATAGCGGGCAGAACCAACAAGATACTCGACACGGTCTGCAGAACGGCACAGCATAATTTCATAAAAGGAGTGTGAGTGCAAGGAAATGCTCTGCCGACCGTAGGTAATATCGCGGTGAAAACTGACAGGACCCGATGACATTTCAAGTTCTTGATACAAATTACCGATTGTAACCCCCTCGCCTGCAAGGTATTCCAATATTTTAAGGTATTCCGCCTCGCTCTTTGGTCGTTGAAAGCGCGAACGCATCAACTCTTTCAATGTTGAAAAATTCATAAAACCCTCATACTTTTATCTATTTTGTCTTTTCTTCTCTCATTTTAGCACATTTTTATCCGATTTGCAATGTTTTCTGCAAAATTTGCAATTTTATTTCAAAAAGAAATATGTTACAATAGATGTGTTGTAAAACAAAAAATTTGGAGGAAAACAACAATGGCAAGAAAGCAAAAACTCGCTGCCGGAGGACTTTCTACCAAGCATTGGTTTGGTTATATGTTCGGTGACTTTGGCGGCTGCATGACCTTTACCCTAATGGCAAGCATCTTCTCGATGTATTGCACCAACGTTTTGGGCATTAATCCCACCCTGATGGGTACTCTCGTTCTCATTTGGACAATTTGGGATGCTATCAACGACCCCATGATGGGTGCTTTGATGGACAAAGTATTTGCAAAGCACCACAACAAGAACGGCAAGTTCCGTCCTTGGATCCTGCGCTCCACTCCCCTTTTGGCAATCACCGCAATCGCATTGTGGACAGTTCCCACCTTCTGCGAAGGCATCACCACCATCGTAGCTCTGTTCGCGTTCAAGATCCTCTATGAAGCATCCTACACGATGTTCAACATCCCCATGGGTTCCCTTCTTTCCGCAATGTCCACCAATGACTCCGAGCGTGCATCTCTTTCTTCCGCTCGTGGCGTCGGCTCCATGATCGGTAATATGATCCCCGGTATGGTAGGTCCCGTTATCATCGGTATGTTCGGTGACAGAGAGTCCACCGGTTACATGATCACCGGTATCGTTTGCGCACTCGTTGGCTTTGGCGTTTGCCTGATGCACTACTTCTGGACTGAAGAACGCACCACTGTTAGCGAAACCAAGGTAGATGATATCAAGTTCTCCGACATCCTCACCGTTGTAAAAAAGAACAGACCCTTTGTTGCTCTTTGCATTCACGGCATTTGCATCTGCACAATGCAATACCTCGTTTCCAACATCAGCCTCTATATGTATTCCGAGGTTTATCACGACGTTACATACCAAACCATCGGCACGGCTCTCTCCAGCCCCTTTATGATCGGTTCTATGGTTCTCGTTCCCTTTATTTGTAAGAAGCTCGGCCTTGAAAAGCTGATTCGCTATTGCCTGCTCATCGGTGGTGCAATCTGCGGTCTTTTGTTCGTTCTCCACGTTGTTACCGACGTTCATCCTCTCGTTCACGGTGTTATCCTTGGTATCGGTTCGGGTATGTCTATGGTATCCATTCAGATGCAATGGGGTCTCGTTGGCGAAGCAATCGACTACAACGAATACGCAACCGGCAAGAGAACCGAGGGTTCCATTTACGGTACCTTTAACCTCTCCCGCCGTATCGGTCAGGCAATCGGTAGCTCCTTTGGCTTCTACGTTCTCGGTTGGATCGGCTTCGATGCAAGCCTTCCCGCTCAAAGTGCAGGCACCATTTTCGGTTTGAAGGCTCTTTGCGTACTCACTCCCGCAATCTTCATTCTCGGTTCTTGGGCAGCATTCAAGTTCGTTTGGAACATCACTCCCGAGATTCGCGCAAAGATGGCAGCGGCAAAAGCCAACAAGGTTGAGGCAGTAGCAGAAGAAACTCCCGCATTGGAAGAAACCACTATCAACGAATAATTTTTGACTTTTTGAGAGCGGCGGGTATTCGCCGCTCTTGTAGATAAGATAGGATTTACATTTATGAAATATTTGATAAAAACCCCTTGCGGTGAGCTTTGCGGCACCGCCACAAACAAAGAGGGCGTCATTGCCTATAAAGGCATTCGCTATGCAACCGCGGGACGCTTTGAGTATCCTCGCGAGGTCACCTCGTGGGAAGGCGTGTACGACGCAACTCAATACGGTGCGTGTGCATATCAGCCCCGCTCCTTCTATAACGAAGAAGAGATGCCCAAAAAGATCTTTTACTACAACGAGTTCCGCCGTGGCGAAATCTACAAATACAGTGAGGATTGTCTCTTCCTCAATATTTTCACGCCCGAAAAAAAGCCCGATGAAAAGCTCCCTGTTCTCGTCTACATTCACGGTGGCGGATTTACCGGTGGCTGCGGACACGAAAAGCACTTTGACGTTCCCGTATGGCCCGCGAAGGGTATGATCGGTGTCACGCTCAACTACCGCCTTGGCCCTCTCGGCTTTGCCGTTTTGCCCGAACTCAAAGAGGAAGCGGGATACACCGGCAACTATGGCCTTTATGACCAAATGACCGCAATTTCGTGGATCAAGCATAACATCGAAGCCTTTGGCGGCGACCCCGAAAACATCACCATTATGGGTCAGAGCGCGGGCGGCATGAGCGTACAACAGCACTGCCTTTCTCCCCTAACAAAAGGGCTGTTCCAAAAAGCGGTTATGTGCAGCGGTGGCGGAACAAGCAAGATGCTCTCGGCATCCTCACCCGAAAAGAGCTACGACTTTTGGAAAATGATTATGCAAAAATGCGGCGCTTCTAATTTGGAAGAATTCCGCAAGGTTCCCCCTGAAACACTCTTTGCGGTTTGGAAAGAAAACAAAAAGGCATCGATGGGTGGCGGTTGCTCTCCTTGCATCGACGGCAGGTTGGTAATTGGAAAAGGTCACGAAATCGTAGAGAAAGGCGAGCAGCATCACATTCCCTACCTCATCGGCACAACAAGCCACGACGTTATGCCCCCCATGCTTTACTCAATGGCAAAGGCTTGGTGCAAAACACAAAACACCCCCTCTTACCTTTGGTTCTTTGAGAGAAACCTGCCGGGTGACAACCACGGGGCTTGGCACTCCGCTGACCTGTGGTATTGGTTTGGCACATTGAAAAACTGTTGGAGACCTTTTGAAGAAAAGGACTATGCTCTTGCAGAGGAAATGACCGACCGTCTGATTGCTTTTGCAAAGAACGCTGACCCCAACACCGAAGGCTACCCCACTTGGGAAAGCGGTGCCGAGTCTGCTTTGGTTCTTGGCGACAAGGATACAACGATGGGCACCCCCTCAAGCCTCAAGCTTTGGGTAACGATGTTTACCAACAAGGCTCCCGGGGAATAACCCCATAGGCACAAAATAATAAAACAACAAGGGCTGACCGGGAGGTCAGCCTTTTTTTATAAAAAATGGAATGCATACGTGCCGCAAAACGGAAAACACTACTCCTACTACTTGTTGGAGGGAATGGGATGAATTCAATCTGGACAGAAACCTCGAAGCGCGTACCGTTTGAACCACTGGATGGCGTAAAAAGCACCGACGTATTGATTGTTGGCGGTGGCATTGCGGGAATTTTGTGCGCCTACCAACTCAAGCGTGCAGGTGTGGATTGCATACTTGTGGAGGCCGATGAAATTTGCGGCGGCATTACCAAAAACACCACCGCCAAAATTACGCTCGGCCACGGATTGCTATATGACAAAATGCTGTGTCGCTTTGGCGAGGAAAAGGCAAAGCTTTTTATTGAGGCACAAAAAAACGCCATACGGGAATATACTCACCTTGCAGAAAGCATCGACTGCGACTTTGAAGCAAAAGATTCTTACGTTTATTCTTTGAACAACCGCAAAAAAATCGAAAAAGAGGTAGATGCTCTCAATATTCTCGGCATAGAGGCTACGTTTTCAGAGGCACGGGAGCTTCCTTTTTCTGTCGCAGGAGCTGTACGTGTAAAACATCAGGCACAGTTTCATCCTTTGAAATTCCTATACGAAATTGCAAAGGATTTGCCCATTTACGAGCACACCAAGGTACTCAATCTCATTCCGCATAAAGCGGTCACCAATAACGGTGTCATCACCTTTTTGAAGCTGATTGTGGCAACACACTTCCCCATTTACAACAAACACGGTGCTTATTTTCTCAAGCTATATCAACACCGCTCTTATGTGGTAGCCCTTGAGGGGGCTTCCAAAATGAACGGGATGTACGTTGATGAGCGTGATACGGGGCTTTCCTTTCGTAATTACAAAGATTTGCTACTGTTGGGCGGCGGCGGACATCGCACGGGCAAAAAAGGCGGATGCTGGCAAGAGCTTGAAGAATTCGCCAAGGAACACTATCCAAGTGCCAAAATTGTGGCAAAGTGGGCAACGCAGGACTGTATGACGTTGGACGGAATCCCCTATATCGGAGAATATTCCACGAGCACGCCCGACACATTTGTGGCAACAGGTTTTAACAAATGGGGTATGACAAATGCAATGGTGGCATCTAAAATTCTTTGTGACCTTGTACAAGGAAAAGAAAATCAATTTGCCGGCGTTTTCTCACCCTCTCGTTCCATTTTACGCCCACAGCTTGCTATCAATGCGTTTGAATCGACCGTCGGACTTCTCACGCCCACCACTCCCCGTTGTCCGCACCTTGGGTGCGCACTCAAATATAACTCTGCCGAACACACGTGGGATTGTCCCTGCCACGGCTCACGCTTTGACGAATACGGCAATTTAATTGATAACCCCGCAACCGACGACCACTCCCCAAAAGGATAAAAGCCGAGCACTTCCCCATTCGGGAAGTGCATAGGCAAATGCACAAATCCTGCTTGCAGAGTAAATTTGTCAACCGATTGTACAGCAGATTTTAGGCAAAAAGTTAAGTATTTCACGCCAATTCCAAGGCGCGCGGAAATTGTGAACGCCAAAAGCAAAACTTTTGTCAAAATCTATTGCTTTTTGGAAAAGAATGTGATAGAATAAATATGTATGCGCAAAAACAAAATTATCCATTCAAAAGGAGAATCATTATGATGCAAACTTTAAAACGCAGTTTGTCGATGTTCATGGTATTGGTTATGCTCGTAGCCTTTGTACCCGCGCTGAGTTTGGGGGCAAGTGCCGCTGAAGTCAACTACAAGACCGACAGCAACGGCTACATCTACAACTGGGGCACCCGCGGAACGGTTGCCACCTTCCTCTCGCCCAATGCAGAGGATTTCTACGAGGATAACAATACATCCTATAACGAACTATCTTCCCTCTCCGGTGGTTCCGACAAATCCGATGCTCCCAAGAGTGAATTGTATCGTGAGCTGCAAAATTTGATGAAGAGCAATCACGATTATATCAATGGGTATAGTGCAAACAACAACTTACTCAAGTACACCGATTGCCAAAATGGCGGCGGCAAAATCTCCTCTTTCTATTCCGGCAACGCAATCGGTCCGAACTGGGGAGAAGGTAGTTGGAACAAAGAACACACATGGCCCAACAGTAAGGGACTTGAAGGCAGTGATGAGGACGACATCATGATGATTCGCCCCACCTCTACCAGCGAAAACTCTTCCCGTGGCAACACCGCCTACGGTCAGAGCAGTGGCTATTACGATCCCAACAAGGAATCTAAAGGCGCTTATAATCTGCACGGCGACGTAGCCCGTATCTTCCTGTACGTTTACGTTCGTTGGGGCAACATCAACAAGGCTTGGGGCTCCGGTGGCGTTATGGAAAGCGTTGAGGTTCTGCTTGCTTGGATGGAAGAAGACCCCGTTGACACTTGGGAGCTTGGTCGTAACGACTCTGTTGAGTCTATCACCGGCACACGCAACGTGTTCGTTGACTACCCCGAATTGGCATTCCTTCTCTTTGGTGAAGAAGTTCCCGCAGATATGCAAACTCCCTCTAGCGCAAACGCAAGTTGCGGTCATAATAACTACGGTTCCAGCGTTGTAACCGCTCCCACCTGCACAGCGAGAGGCTTTACTACCTACACCTGCAAGACCGCAGGTTGCGACTCCACCTATAAGACCGACTTTGTAGCGGCTAAGGGTCACACCTATACCAACGACGTTTGCTCGGTTTGCGGCGAAGCAAAGCCTGCAGAACCCGTAAAGCCCACCTATACGACCACCCCCGAGATTGGAAAGGCTTATAAGCTTGGACTCTTCTCCACTACAGAATATTTCTTTACGGGTTCTATGGTGAGCACGTATTACGGCGCGAGCGATACCGACTATGCAAAAGGAGTAGACGTATATCTCGAACAAGCTAACGGTGGCTATTATTTGTATTTTAAGAATAGTAGCGGTCAAAAGCAGTACATCAACATAGTTGCCAGCAATGACTACCGCAACTTCTCCTATTCTTCTACGGCTACTTCCGTATTTGTTTGGGACACCGCTAAAAACACACTGAAAACCACCGTTGCAGGTGAATACTGCTACATTGGTAACTATGGCAGCTATTCGTCTATGAACGGTTTGAAAGAATCCAACCTGAAAGATACCGACTACCTCGCTCGCCTCTACACGATGGGCGGAAACGCCGGTGGCAATCCTTCGGATACTCCCTCTACTCCTCCCACAGATAATCCTGTTTGTCAACACAATTACAACTCGTTTGTAACCGCACCCACCTGCACCGCAGGCGGATTTACCACCTACGTTTGCTCACTCTGCGGAAACAGCTATACCGGCAACCAAACCACCGCTAAGGGTCACAGTTACACAAATAACACCTGTACCGGTTGCGGTGCTACCAAGCCCGCTGCAGGCACAAGCACACAAGCAACCATCAGCTTTGCCGATAAAGCAAACCGTACCGAATTAACCAAAACGCAACAGGTATGGGTACAAAACGGCATTACCGTTACCAATGATAAGACAAGTGGCTCCGCCGATATCGCTGATTACAGTAACCCCGTTCGTTTCTACAAGAGTTCCAAGGTTACCGTTGCCTACCCCGGTATGACCAAAATCGTTATCGCATGTAGTTCTACCTCTTACGCAAATGATTGCAAGGGCGCGATTGGAGACAACGCTACCGTAAACGGTCAAGAAGTAACGGTTACCCTTGACAGTGCTGTTGATTCTTTCGAATTTGTGCTTTCTGTTGGACAAGTTAGAGTAAATAGCATCACCGTTTATGCAGGCGGTTCTCAAGGTCAACCCATTGATCCTCCTCAACAGTGCACGCACGCAAACACTACAAGTGTGGGCGCTACCCAAGCTACCTGCACCACAAACGGTTATAGCGGCAACACCGTTTGCCTGCAATGCAATGCCATTCTGAGCGAAGGCAGTGTCATCAATGCTCTCGGACATACCGATGCAAACAATGACGACATTTGCGACAAGTGCAAAGAACAATTGGCAGAAAATGAAGGCACCACTCCCGAGCCCGAAGAGACCACTCCCGAGCCCGAGGTTACTAATCCCGACGAACCCGAGGTTAACACTCCCGATGATGGCGATGCTACTCCCGATAGTGAAAACACCACCGAAAATAAGGAACACACCTGCGAAGAAGTAAGCTTCTTTAAGACACTTATCAACTCTATTATCAACTTCTTCCGCCGACTGTTCGGTCAACCCGAGATTTGCACGTGCGGAGAAATCATCAACAAAGAAGACTAAATTTTAAGCGGTGAGCTTCGGCTCACCGCTTTTTGTATAACAAAAAAAAGGGAATCTCGCGATTCCCGTTTTTTAGTTGCAATAACAAACATCGTAACGATTACACCCCAAAGAGAGACCTGAAAAACGCACAAAACTCAGGGGTGTATGGGGTAAGGTTTGCATTTTCGGAAAGAGCAAGTCCAAGACTCGCGCCCAACGAAAGCAGGAAGAGTGCCACAGCCGCAATATTGGCTACACGGCATGCCGACTCGCTACCGCTATCCATTACGCTCTCACACAGTGCGTATACGATTGCCATAGAAGCAAAGGACGCAATAAGTGTCAAGTCACAGGTGTATCTGAATATAACACCGCCAACACAAAAATCCAAAAGTGCCAGAACAACAAGTCCCACCAGCACCGAAGCCAACGTCACTTTGCCCTCTGTGCTTTTCTTTTTGCTTGCGAATATTCCTACGCTTGCCAAAAGCGCCCACGTAAGAGGGATTGAGAAGAGTCCCATACCCGTATCAACGTAAACGTAATGGCCGTAGCAATTCAACGAGGTGTAATAGAGTGACGGAATGGGCGGGTCTGTCCACGTAAGGGTCGGATGCACGAAATAATGGAAAAGTGCGGCAGGCAAATCGCCCAATCTGATTTTGTTTTGAGAAATATCACTGACCGTAAGCTGATAGGTTGTACCAAACTCAAAGAGACTATCGAACCGTGTAACGTTCAACCAAAGCTGGAAGCCTACCGCCACAATTACGGGCAATGCCAAACATACAAGCTCGGGAATCAATCGGTTCAAGGGACGTATCGTGCGCTTTTCGCCATCCTTTTTAACCGTCACCACCGAGAACCAAAGCATGGGAACAATAGCGAACGCGGCAAGGAGTGCAATGTTGAATCTTGAAAGGAAGCAAAGCCCAAAAGCAACACCTGCAAAGGCGAATATCAGGGGCTTTTTCCATTTGGGGAGCTCTTTTTCGGGTTCTCTCACTCGAATGTTCCCCGATATGCCGCACAGGAACAGCCAAACGAACATGGATAAGAACGCCATTGACGAAATGGTAGCAATATAATAAAATCTGGAGTGTCCTCTCGCCACAAGGAATGCCTGTGTGGAGAAAAGCACGCTAAGCGTTCCAATGAGAATCAGCGGCAGGGGAACCTTTTTTGTTCGCATTGACGCCCATTTTACAGCCGCCATAGATAGGAACAGTGCGGTTAAAACGGTAAATACAGCCGACACGGTATCATCGGCAGGGAGATTGCCCGTCAGCTTATAATACGGGAAATACAAGGTTAGAATGGGAGCCATTCCAAAATAAGAGTAGTATTTTCCATCGTAAAGCGCTCTATCCCACAGATAGTAAATACCGCTTCGCGCCCCGTTATCATAGGGGTTTTCAAGCTCTAGAAGTTCTTTTGCAGGCTCGTAATCTATATGAAGCTGTCCCTTCATAAGTGCATCGAACTGTTGAACGTATGGGTTGTACGACTGTACCCCTTTTTCAAGCGGATACTTGACGTCGGCACGGTTGGGATTGATAGCCGAGGTCAGCATCAGCGCAAAAATGACACATATCAAGCAAACGGCAAGAGCAAACCAACCGTGCTTTTTGCCGTCAAAAAACACCTTCCAAAGCCCAAACCGAGCACACAGGTAAAACAGTGCTATCACTCCGAGCACAATGGCGCATCTTGCAAAATGGAAGGATACATCATCGGCGGCGTTTATTTTGATATTTGTGACGGTGTAATCACACCCCGCATGTCCAAAGGTAAGGATGATTTCGGAAGCGTTTTCGGGAACGTCAAGCGTGACGACCGTTTTTATCTTTTCATCGTCGCCAATGCATATCCGCTTGGAAGTATAGAGTATTCTTTTGGAAACGGCAGGGTCGGTTCCGTAAACCTCTATTTTAGGCATTTTCGATGCAAGCGCAGCCTTCTCCGTTTTGACAGTTTCAAAGGAGATTGTCTTTACCGCGCCTATCTTCCCTTTTGTCCACAGGCTTTTCGTGCCCTTTATTTCAAAGACGTTTCCTTCTACCTTCTCGGTACACGCCTCATAGAAATTCACCTCGGGCGAGGTAGGACGCGCATTGAAAAACACTACAAGCTCAAATATAATCCATAATACGGCGAGCGCAACAGCCGTAACGGTTGTTGCGTGTCGCTTGATACTATTTACTTTATGCGTGTTGTCTGTTTTTGACTTTTTTTGCATAATTCTATTCCCCGATATTACTTTTCGGATTTTTCTTCTTTGATTTCCTCGTGGTACTCTTTTTCGGTGTTAACGCTCCAAACGTTTGTCTTATCGGTGCTGCCCACCTTAACGGCATTAACCGCCTCTATTGCCGTAAGCATAGAGTGGTCCATATTGTTATATCTGTGCTGACCGTTTCTGCCAATGCACCAAAGGTTGCCGATTTCGGAAAGGTAATCTTTAAGAGTATCAAACTGTGAATAAGTATCAAAATATGCGGGATATGCCTTTTTGACCTTGAGTCTTACCGAATCCAAAACGTCGGATTTATCGATAACGTCGATTTTTGCAAGCTCATCAATAGCGAACGCAATGAATTCCTCGTCGCTCATATTCCAATATGCATCACCCTCGTCGCAGAAATACTCAAGACCCACCCAAACGGTGTTTTGAGGGTCCTTTACCATATAAGGTGACCAGTTGTTGAATATTTGCAATCTGCCGATTTTAACGTCTCTCTCCTGAATATAGATCCAACAGTCGGGAACGTTGCCGGTAAGCGTTTTAACCTTTGTTTTGTTTTCAAGCTTGAGCTTGTTAACAAGAAGGCCAACGGTCATAAAGTCTCTGTAAGGCAGCCCCTTTGCGATATCTGCAATTTCGGTGGGAACAACGTCACCCATTCCCGCAACAAGGTCCTTAACAGGCATTGTAGACATAAAGATGTCACCCGCAAAATTCTTCTTGCCCTCCGCGGTGTCAGCCGAAACGCTCTTCACGGTCTTGCCGTCAAGCTCAATATCGGTAACCTTGCAGTTGAAGATGATTTCGCCGCCCATTGCGCGAACCTCATCGGCAACCGTTTCCCACAGCTGTCCGGGGCCCTTTTTGGGGTAGGTGTACTGTTCGATAAGAGAGGTCTCGACCTTATCCTTGGGACGGAAAGGTTTGGAAATAACGTTCCAAATAGCACCCATCAAAGAAAGTCCTTTTACTCTCTGTGCGCCCCAATCTGCCGAAATTTGGGAAGGATGACGCCCCCAAAGCTTTTCGGTGTAATCCTCAAAAAACATTTCATAAAGAGGTCTTCCAAAACGGTTGATGTAGAAATTCTCCAACGAGTCCTCTTTCTTTTTTGCAACCGCCGCTTTCATATAGCCGCATCCTGCTTTTACGGTGCGCTTGAAGCCCATATTCTTGAAGGTCTCAAACTTCAGTGAAATCGGATAATCGAAGAATTTGCGCAAGAAAAGGATGCGCGAAATGCGGTTTCTAACCAGCATAACTCTATCCTCGGTCTCGGGGTCGGGACCGCCTTCAACAAGGGGCTTTTCTACACCGAGTATCTTATCATCGATAGAGGGAGCGCCCTGAATCGCCATCAGCTCATTCCACATCGTGTTTACTTCGGGATTTTTAGAGAAGAAACGGTGTCCGCCAAGGTCCATACGGTTGCCGTTATGCTCTGCCGTTCTGGAAATACCGCCGATAAATTCGCTTTCCTCAAGGATGATGGGTTTTATATCTGTTTCTTTTAGGAGTTTGTATGCCGCGGTAAGACCTGCGGGGCCTGCTCCGATGATAATCGCTGTTTTCTTTTCGTTAGACATTGTTTTAACACCTTTCTGTATTATTTGCCCTTGTAAACGAATATTTTTCTGCCCACGTAGTTCCATATAAGAACGATACCCTTAACAACAACGGTAAGAGCAAGATACCAAAGTCCGTGGTCGCCAATAACAAGTGTGCCGAGAAGAGTCAATACTTCTGTAAGGATAAAGCCGATAACACCAACAGCTGCGTAGATAAAGAAAGCGCTTGCTGTTTTGCCTTTCTTCTTCTGCTCTTCGTTGTTGAACACGAAAATATTGGACAGGATAAAATTAACCGCAAGTCCAACAATAAATCCTGCCGCAACCGAGATTACAACAAGCCCCGTGTCTGCCTTTGTTCCCTTTAACACGTAGAACAAGAGGCAATAATTGACGGCCATATCGACAACCGCAGAAATACCGCCCACAACAACGTAGCGCAAAAACTCCATTATCAGCCTTTTATTCTTTTGAAAAAAGCCGGCATTTTCGCTCATTTTGATAACCCCTTTTCTGTTTTGATATAGTAACGAATGTTATTGGACTGCTTTTTCAACTTGTCAGCGCCTCATAATAACTTATAATTAATTTTATTATATCATATCTTTCCAATTTCGTCAATAGATATCAGAAGAAATTGTCGGGGCATCCTATTGTGGACAATATAGAAGAATAGGCAGTGTCAGTCCCCTATTTGGGGGACCGGCACTGCCGGTGGTCGGAATGACAGGATTTGGTCTCGCTGCGGCTCGGTCACCTCGCGGTTCTGACAGTCCACCGGACTGTCATTCATTGCCGCTCGGCCGTTCGCCAAACGCTCTGCATTTTTCTCACTGCCTGCGACATCTGCTCAGAAAATTGTATATCCTCAACGATTAACACCAAATACAAACGCTATACTTGTGACAAAAGAATAAAGAAAAGAATAAACAATGAAACAACAGTCAAAGCTGTAAAAAAGACAACACAATTTCTAATTGTTTTAAGATATTTTGTCTGTTTTAATGCACAATATTCTTGTACCTCTTCATGCGATATATCCAAAGGAACAATCTTATAAAACTTAATATATGATGGCGCCCCATTTACATCTTCGCGTCTACCGATATCTGCAGGAAGCTCTTCATAATCCTTATATTTTTGGTTTTCTTCCTCAGAACAATCAACTTCTAAGCACAAATCATTTTTATGTTTTAATTGAAGTAACTTTTCATGAAATTTAGAATTCATATTTGCCCCCTTTTTTTCAAAAAAGCCACAAAGCGTTAATGCTTTGCGGCTTTCGGCGGTAAAACCGCGGCTTTTGGTCGAAGTGACAGGACTCGAACCTGCAGCATCTAGCTCCCAAAGCTAGCGCGCTACCAATTGCGCCACACCTCGTTTTGTATTGCGAACGGGTATATTATAGCAGATATTTGCGTGAAAGTCAAGCCCTTTACAAAGTTTTTTTAGAACTCGGGGAGAAGCATTTGCCTCTCCCCTTCTCTTTTATTCTTCTCCTTCGGTTTCGTCTATTTCGTCGGCATCGAGGATGCGCAAAGCAACGACGGAACAATCGTCTCGCGTCTCGCTCTCGGTGCACCTGCGACAAATTTGATAAACGATTTCCTCGGGGGTGAGCGAGGCAACTCCCGTCAAGTAAGACGTCAGCCATTCCCCTTCATCGTCACCTTGTAAAATTCCGTCGCTGACCATAACGACCGTATCCCCTGCGCGCAGGGGGAAGTCTGTTTTTTGCACGTCGAGCGTGTTGAGAATACCGATGGGAACCGTTCCCGCCTGCAGGCGGCGGACAACCTTGCCGCGCACCACAAAGCTCGGTGCCGCTCCGCTTTTGAGGAATACGCCCTCCCCTGTCATCAAATCAAGCTCCAAAAGGTCGACCGTTGAGGAGCACTCCTTGGTGCTATCCTGTGAGCGCGATGCAATCATATTGTTCAACATCCGCAAAGAGGTTGCAGCGCGGTTGCCTGCACGAAGCATTTTCTCGAGAAATACCGAGCACAGCCCCGAAGTGAGTGCGGCTTCTTTGCCCGAGCCCATTCCATCACTGATAAGTGCGTAGAAATAGTCCTTTTTGTTGGAAAAGAGGTTTACGCTATCCCCACTGACACCGCCGTCTGCCGATACGTTGTTTTGTGCACTGATAACAGCTATTTTGCGCTTGGCAGTCAATGTCATCGTGCTCACGCTTCCCTCAACCTCAAAGGTAGGAAACCCCAACTCCGAGCCACACATCTCACCAAGGTCGCTGCGCATCGTTTCAAACGTGACCTTTGCCTCGTCAACTTCCGCTCCGCGGAGAAGGATTTTTCGCATACGGTTACCAAAAACCGTTACGCTTTCGGCGTGCACGTCGGCATCCTTTAGGTATTCGGCTATCTTTTTGCCGAGCTCGGCATCTACCAAATATTCGTTGCTATCCGCCTCGAGAGCATCGTTGATGATATCCGCCGCCGACTCGTAATCCATCGCAAAAATTTCGGTGCGGTTGTTGCGTAGCATCTCACCCGTCAAGCGTGCACAGTCGGCATTGATGCGTTCCAAAATACCGTCGATGCGCGTACATCTGTTTGCAAGCTGCTCGTCCACGTGCTCATCCGAAACGCGACCGCGCGTGTGAAGCTGCGCGATAAGGTCGTTGACCGCCCCAAGTGTTGCCGTGTATTCAAGTCCCCAACAAATATTCTTGTTCGGGCAATCGTTGCAAAAGGCATCGAAGGAACGGTCGCACAAGAGGCGCAAATCGAGCGTTCCGGGACGGCGGAAACGGTCGGAAAGATTATAAAAGACCTCCGACAGCGAGGAAAACGCATCGGAAATTCCGCGGAATCGCTCGTTCGAATCGCGATAGCGAATGCTCTCTACTTGTTGCCGTTGTTGGTTTCTTTGGGCATCTTCTTCTCCGTCCGACTCATCCGTGGGAGTGGGAGAAGCGAAAACGGCAGTCTTTTGCACCAACACAAATGCCGTTGCCGAGAGAAGCGTTGCGGGAACGAGCGCCAAAAGGATGTAAAACCCACCCACGTATGCCGACCACGTAAGCATTGCGAGCACAGGCAAAAGTGTGGCTGTGGCACTTTCCTTTTTGGTCTGCTTAAGAAAGAGCGCCACAAGTGCCGCAAGCAAAAGCGCAGGCGCTTGAATGGGCTCATAGGCGAGTCCTGCGATGCCTGCCGCCAAAATGCCCTCAACCGCGCTGCGATTGGCACAGATGTAAAGGGTGAAAAAGAGTGCCGCCATAGGTGCGAGCGGAAAGGACAAAAGTGTGACCGTTCGCGAAGCATAAACAAGAGTAAACAGAAGTGCCGCCTCGGAAATACCAACAAGCCACCCTGTTTCCCATCGACGCTCCAAAGAGAATGCAAAAACGGCAGTTGCCGCCGTTGCCATTAAGATAATGAAAATCGCGGCAAACAAGTCGTAATAGCGAAAACCTCCCGAAATCACTCGATGAAGCGCAAGCACCAACGCGCAAAGGGCTGCCGCCGACATACGCAAAAGAATGCTTTCACCAAAAATACGCTCCCAAAAAGCCATACGTGCAGCTTTTTTTGCCTTTTTCTCCGCCTCGGCATCTCCAAGCGGTGCTTCTTCCGCAATCCGCTCGCGCAACCGCTTTTGCAAGCTCTGTGGCATTTCAAAGCGCGCATCGGGGGCATCGAATACCGCCGCCACAAGAATGCGAAGAATTGCCGCCGCAAGATACGCACAAACGTAAAGTGCGGGATTTTTCATATTGACCACGGCTGTAACAATTAGCCCCACAAGCACCGCAGGGGTATGCCCCGAGGATGCGCAAAGGAGTGCTACACCGAGGGGGTATGTATCAAACACAAGACTTGCCTGTCCGAATATCCAGCCCGCACATCCCCAAACAATTTCAACAAAAAGTCTTTGCAAGCGAGAGAGCCAAAGATTCTCTTTTGATTCTTGTTTTTCTTTTGTTCTTCGCATACTGAATGCGCCCATTTTTTCTTCCTGCATAATCTTTTTCCTTCCTTGATTTTGTATTCTTTACTATTTTACTCCTTTTTGCGTGTGGAAAATGTCGCAATCGGTTGGTCGGTTTTGCATTTTTTATGACAGGAAAGGACGCAACAGGGTCAAAAAAGGAAAAACGCCGCACACTCTGACGAGAGGCGACGAGGTTTGTCGTGCGATTTTTGCACACTTTTTTCGTTTTTTTGTCTTTTTGCGGGAAGAATATAAAAAGAACCAACCGCAAGCCCTACGCCGGCGGTCAGCTCTTTAGTGCGCGTATCGCTTCCCAAAAGTAACCGAGGTCACCCGTAGGGTCGATGCCAAAGAAAATCATCAAGCAATTACGCAAAATAAAATAGGTTACAAGCACAAAACAAAAAACAATCCAGCTCCACTGCGGGAGAATGATGAGCGGTTCCTTTTTTTGAAAATACCGCACCCATACCCACACGTCAAGACCGAGTGCAACCGCACACAAAACAACGACAAATGCATTGTAGTTCCACGCCTGCACAAATTGAAAGCGCGCGAGTGCCGCAAGTGCTCTCGTTCCGCCGCAAAGCGGACAGTAAATGAACAAGCGATGCATAATACACCCGCCAAATATACTGCCAAGCCAACCCGCAAGCTTCATATAAAGCGGCAAGAGAAGAATTCCCAATATTGCCGCGCCGTGCAAATATAGGAATATTGGATGTCGCAATTTGTTTTTCATTCTCTCACCTCCCTTTCATCCTCTATATTGTAACACAAATGAAAGCGTTTGAAAAGAGGATTGCCGAATTTTTCATCTTTTTTTGAAAAGCGATTGACAAAAACGTTTTTTTCGTGGTATAATAAGTAAAAATCATTAGGAGATTATTATGAACAACGAATTCAATTTTGCATCTAACCCCTACGGCGGCTTTGAGCCCACACAAAAGAAGCCTCAAAACGGCTATGCTATTGCATCCTTGGTGCTTGGTATTTTGTCGGTTGTAACCTGCTGTTGCTGCTGCGTAGAAACAATCGGTCTCATTTTGACAGGTGTGAGTGCCGTGCTCGCTATCATTTTTGCCTTCCTTTCCAAAAAGAACACCGACGGCAAAATGGACGCAAAAGCCATTGCAGGCTTGATTTTGGGTATTGTTGGCATTGTAATGCTGTTGATTCTTTTAGTTTCCATCGTTGGCACGTATGCTCTGCTTGGCTCGATGACCGAAGCGGAAATGCTCAACTATCTGGAAGAAAACCTCAAACCCATGTTGGAAGGAAACGAGGAGACCTACAACGAGTTTGTGGAAGCTATCAAATCCATTTACGCTGAAAGAGCTAAATAATATTGGAAATAATAAAAGACTTCCGAGTTGCGAACTCGGAAGTCTTTTTGTTATCAGTTGTTCTTAATTTCTTTATTCTTTTGAATAACGTCGTGTGCGCCGCCTTCTACAATGCTTGTTGCGGAAACGAGCGTGAGAACTGCTTTCTCTTGCAGCTCGGGAATAGTCAATGCTCCGCAATTACACATTGTGGACTTAACCTTTGCCAAGGAAATGGCAACGTTATCCTTGAGGCTGCCTGCGTAAGGAACGTAGGAATCAACGCCTTCCTCGAAGGAAAGCTTCTTATCACCGCCAAGGTCGTATCTCTGCCAGTTGCGAGCGCGAGCAGAGCCCTCGCCCCAATATTCCTTGTAGTAGGTACCGCCAATGCTAACCTTGTTAGAGGGGCTTTCGTCAAAGCGTGCAAAGTATCTGCCAAGCATAACGAAGTCTGCTCCCATCGCCAAGGAAAGCGTGATGTGATGGTCGTGAACGATACCGCCGTCGGAGCATACGGGAACGTAAATGCCGGTCTCCTCAAAGTATCTGTCTCTCTCGGCACAAACGTCGATAAGCGCGGTAGCTTGTCCGCGACCGATACCCTTGGTCTCACGGGTGATGCAAATGGAACCGCCACCGATACCAACCTTGATGAAGTCGGCACCGCATTCGGCGAGGAAGCGGAAGCCTGCGGCATCAACAACGTTGCCCGCACCAACCTTTACGCTCTCACCGTATTTTTCGCGAATCCACGCAATGGTTCTCTTTTGCCACTCCGAAAAGCCCTCGGAGGAATCGATGCAGAGCACGTCAACGCCCGCCTCGACAAGCGCAGGAACACGCTCGGCATAGTCACGGGTGTTGATACCCGCACCAACGATATATCTCTTGCTCTTATCCAAGAGTTCGTTGGGGTTTTGCTTGTGGGAATCATAGTCCTTGCGGAATACCATATAGCACAGCTTTCCGTTTTCGTCGATGATGGGCAGAGAGTTGAGCTTATTATCCCAAATAATGTCATTCGCTTCTTTGAGCGTAGTACCCAATTTAGCGCAGATAAGTTTGGAGAAAGGTGTCATAAACGTGCTGACGCAGGTGGAAGGCTCCATGCGGCTGGGACGGTAGTCGCGGCCGGTAACGATGCCAAGCAGCTTGCCATCGGGAGTGCCATCCTCGGTGATAGCAATGGTGGAGTGCCCTGTTCTCTCCTTGAGTGCCATGCAATCAGCCATGGTGGCTGTGGGGGGGAGATTGGAATCACTTTTAACAAAGCCTGCTTTGTAGTCCTTTGCGCGCTTAACCATTGCGGCTTCATCCTCGATGGTCTGCGAGCCGTAAATAAAGGAAACACCGCCCTCGGTTGCAAGAGCTACCGCCAAACGGTCACCCGAAACAGACTGCATAATAGCAGAAACCATAGGAATGTTCATCATAATAGCAGGGGTTTCGCCCTTGCGGTATTTGACAAGAGGTGTTCTCAGGCTAACGTTTGCCGGAACACACTCTGCCGAGGAATACCCGGGAATGAGCAGATATTCGTTAAAGGTATGCGAAGGCTCGTTAATAAATTTTGCCATATCGTTTCTCCTTGCTCTGTATTTATTAAGTATAGATTATATCATACAAAAACGGGTTTGTCAACAGTATTTTTGACCAAAAAACAGATTATTTTATGCCAAATTTTACGCATTTTCATCTGCCTTTGCTTCACAGTAAAGGCAACGGTAAACACCCTCCTCTGCATTGGTAAGTACAAAGACGTGTGCAAGCTCTTGCTCAACACCCGTAATGCAACGGGGATTTTGGCATTTGATAACGTCGGTAACGCATTTTTCGGGAGCGACATCGTTCTCACCCTTCTTTGCGGCATCGAGAAGCTTCATAATGAGTGCCATGCGCATAATTTTGCCGTTGAACACCTGCTTGAAATAGCAAGCGCGAGGGTCATCGTCGATGGCAACCGCAATCTCGTTAACACGCGGCAGAGGATGCAGAATGGAAAGGTCTTTCTTTGCATCCGTCAGCTTGTCGGGCGTGAGGATATAGCTATCCTTGAGTCGCAGATATTCTTCTTCGCTGTCAAAGCGTTCGCGCTGTACGCGCGTCATATAAAGAATATCCAACTCGGGCATTACTTCCAAAAGGTCGGTCGTCTCCTCGTAGGGGATGCTATTCTTTTCCATTACCTCTGTTTTGACGTAATCGGGAACGCGAAGCTCCTTGGGAGAAACGAGCACCATTTTGATACCCGTATAGCGGGAAAGTGCCGCAATAAGGGAGTGCACGGTACGACCGAATTTGAGGTCGCCGCAAAAGCCGACGGTCATATTGTTCAGTCTGCCCTTCTCACGCGAGATGGTGAGCAGGTCCGCAAGCGTTTGCGTGGGATGGTTGTGTCCGCCGTCTCCCGCATTGATAACGGGAATGCTTGCGTTCATTGCCGCAACCAGAGGAGCACCCTCTTTGGGGTGACGCATTGCGATAATATCGGCATAGCAGGAAACCGTCTTTGCCGTATCTGCAACGCTCTCGCCCTTGGCAGCCGACGAAGAATTGCCACCTGCAACCGAGAGCACGTTGCCGCCAAGCTCATACATAGCCGCCTCAAAGCTCAAACGCGTACGCGTAGAGGGCTCAAAAAACAGCGTTGCCAGCTTTTTGCCGCGGCAAACGTCGGCATACTTTTGAGGCGTGGCAATAATATCGTTTGCTACTGCAATCAGCTCGTCAATTTCCTGCGTGCTCAAATCGCGAATATCAATCAGATTTCTCATTGCTTTGCTCCGTTTACTGCAAGATAATTCTTAATACGTGCAACGTTTTCGGCATTCTTTTCATCCTCTTCGAGGTATTCGATAATGTCGTAAACGTCAACGATGGAGTATACCGGGAAGCCGAATTGCTCTTCGATTTCTTGCATAGCACCCTTTTCGGTTTGTCCCTTTTCCTTGCGGTCAACCATAATAAAGGTTGCAGCAACCTTAACACCCTCAAGGTGAGAGAGAATCTCCATGCTCTCGCGAATAGCCGTACCTGCGGTGATAACGTCCTCAATAATGACGACCTCTTCGCCAGCTTGGGGAACATAACCTACGAATACGCCGCCCTCGCCGTGGTCCTTAACCTCCTTGCGGTTGAAGAAGAAAGGCACGTTGAGTCCGTTTTTGGAAAGCGCGACAGCCGCGGAAACAGAAAGCGGAATGCCCTTATATGCAGGGCCGTAAAGAACGGTTTGCTTGTTACCAAGTTTTTCGAAATATGCCTTGGCATAGAATTCACCAAGGGTAGCGATATCATTACCGCTCTTAATCATACCCGCATTGATAAAATACGGAATCTTGCGGCCGCTCTTTGCGGTAAAATCACCAAACTTGAGCACGCCTGCATTCTCTAAAAACTGTATAAATTTTCTCTTGTAGCTTTCCATAATTCTATGCCTCTCAATCAACAAATTCAGCAACGCAGCGCTCGTATGCGGCTACGGGGTCTGCGGCTGCAGTAATGGGTCTGCCAACTACGATATAGTCGGAGCCGATTCTCTTGGCCTCTGCGGGTGTCATAACGCGCTTTTGGTCACCGATGTCACCGTCGGCAAAACGAACACCGGGGGTAACCGTTACAAAGCCCTCGCCGCAACGCTCGTGTACCTTGCCCGCCTCGAGAGGTGAGCAAACAACACCGTCAAGTCCTGCATTTTTAGCAACAGACGCATAGTGCATAACAACGTCGGCAATGGGCTCCTTAATGAGCAGGTCATTCTCCATACTCTCTTGGTCGGTAGAGGTCAGCTGTGTAACCGCAATCAGCATCGGTCTTGTTCCGTCGGGACGGGTCAAGCCTTCGATAGCGGCTTCCATCATACGTCCCGTGCCTGCTGCGTGCAGATTGGTCATATCAACGTCAAGGCGAGAAAGCACTGCCATCGCCTTTTTGACGGTGTTGGGAATATCGTGAAGCTTGAGGTTGAGGAAAATCTTGTGCCCTCTCGCTTTAATCTCACGCACGATAGAGGGGCCCTCGGCATAGTAAAGCTCCATACCGATTTTTACAAAGGGCTTTTTGCCCGTGAATTGGTCTAAAAATGCAAACGTTTTAGCGGCGCTGTCAAAATCGCACGCAATGATAACGTCTTTTCCCATAATCTATCTCCTATTCTCTTTCGTTATGCAATACCGATAATATCGGCCAAAGTTTCAATTTTGTATTTTTCCATGACGCGAGGCAAGTCTTGGACGATATCGCGCGAGGCGAAAGGATTGACAAGGTTTGCCGCGCCCACTTCTACCGCGGTAGCGCCCGCCATCATCATTTCGATGACGTCCTCAGCGGTTGTAACGCCGCCCATTCCAACTACGGGAATTTTGACCGCGTGTGCGACTTGATAGACCATTCTCACCGCTACGGGGAAAATAGCAGAGCCCGAAAATCCGCCCATTTTATTGGCGATAACAGGGGCTTTTTTGTTCAGGTCAATACGCATACCGAGCAGCGTGTTAATCAAACTAATACCATCCGCTCCCGCTTCCTCGCAAGCCTTTGCAATGGCAACAATATCGGTAACGTTGGGAGAGAGCTTGATGATGACCGGCTTGGTTGTAACTGCCTTAACGGCACGCACGACCTCTGCCGCCGCCTCGGGGCTTGTGCCAAAGCTCATACCGCCGCCGTGAACGTTGGGGCAACTGACGTTGACCTCAAGCCAACCGACCTGCTCTTCTTTATCGAGTTTTTCGCAGGTGTATGCGTAATCTTCCACCGAAAAACCGCTGACGTTTGCCATAACCGGCTTGTGGAAGCATTGCTTCAGTTTTGGAAGCTCCTCGCTAACAACCTTTTCAACACCGGGGTTTTGAAGTCCTACGGCATTGATCATACCCGCAGTACACTCGGCAATACGGGGCGTGGGGTTGCCGAAGCGAGGATCTTTGGTAGTCCCTTTGAAGGAGAACGTGCCAAGACAGTTAATGTCATAAAGCTCGGCAAATTCATAGCCGTAGCCAAAGCATCCGCTGGCGGGAATGATGGGGTTTTCCAATTCGATGCCGCACAGATTTACCTTTAATTCTGCCACAGAATCTCCTCCTTTCTCATAACGGGGCCCTCTTTGCAAATGCGCTTGTAGCCCGTGAGTGTCTTGCAGGAGCATCCCATACACGCGCCAAATCCGCAACCCATTCTCTCCTCAAAGCTGAGTTGGCCCGACGTTGTGCTTGCGCGCCAAACGGCTCTCAGCATCGGCTCGGGACCGCAGGTGTAAAAATGCGTGTATTCGATGTTCTCCATTGCGTTTGTAACAAAACCTTTGATGCCTTTTGTGCCGTCAACGGTAGTCACGTAGACGTCGCATCCGATAGCCTTGAATTCTTCTTCGTAGAAAATCTCATCGGCGGTATTAAAGCCGAGAACGACCGAGACCTTTTTGCCCTCTTGAGTCAGCTTTTTGGCAAGCATATAGAGAGGGGGCACACCAACACCGCCGCCCAAAAGGAGCGGTGCATCACCCGACACGGTCAAATCGTAACCGTTGCCGAGTCCCGTAAGGATATCAAGAGTCTCCCCTCTTTCCATACGACTCATCTGCTCGGTGCCCGAGCCTACGACCTTGTAAACCAAGGTGAGCTCGTCACCCTCGCAGTCACATACCGAAATGGGACGGCGCAAGAATTTGCCCTCGAGCAGAATATTGACAAACTGCCCCGGAGCGGTGATGGCAGAGGTATCGCCCACAAGGCGCATCTGCCACACGCTGTCGGTCAGTTGTTCATTTTCGATGATTGTAAATAAACCTTGCTTCATAATGTCTCCCTTTACGTTAGGCGTCAATGGTGGAAATAGTCAGAGTAGTCTCCTCAAGCACGTCAAGAAGAACGCTGATGGTATCAAGCGCCGTAAACAGATTGACGTTGTTCTCGGTTGCGCAACGGCGAATTTCCTGACCGTCGTGCATCTGTTCTACACTATTGATGTCGCGAGTATTGATAACGTACTCGATATATCCCTGACGCATAGCTTCGGGAATTTCATCACTGCCGTCGCTAATCTTTTTGAGTGCGTGGGTGCGAATTCCGTTCTTCTTGAGGAATGCCGCGGTTCCCTCGGTTGCCTGAATGTTGAAGCCGAGGTTGTAGAAGCGGCGAATGAGAGGCAGAGCCTCTTCCTTATCCTTATCGGCAATGGTAGCAAGTACCGTGCCGTAGTTTTGCAGCTTCATACCCGATGCCTGCAATGCCTTATAGAACGCGCGGTTGAGCTTATCGTCGTAGCCGATAGCCTCGCCCGTGGACTTCATTTCGGGAGAAAGGTAAGCATCAAGGCCGCGAATCTTATTAAAGGAGAATACGGGAACCTTAACGTACCAACGCTTTTTTTCGGTGGGGTAAATATCAAAGATACCCTGCTCCTTGAGACTCTTTCCCAAAATGACCTCGGTTGCGATGTCGGCGAGACTGTAACCCGTGGACTTGGAAAGGAACGGAACCGTACGGGAAGAACGCGGATTAACCTCAATAATGAATACGTTATCGTTCTTATCGACGATAAACTGAATGTTATAAAGACCGATAATACCAATGCCAAGGCCGAGCTTCTTTGCGTATTGCAGAATAATGCCCTTGACCTTATCTGAAATGCTAAACGTGGGATATACGCTGATAGAGTCGCCCGAGTGAATACCCGTACGCTCAACCAGCTCCATAATGCCGGGAACGAATACGTCGCGGCCGTCGCAAATGGCGTCTACCTCAACCTCTTTACCTTGAATGTAATGGTCTACAAGAACGGGCTTATCCGCATCAATATCGAATGCGGTCTTGAGATATTTGCGGAGTTGTTCCTCATTGGCAACAATTTGCATCGCACGTCCGCCAAGCACAAAGCTGGGACGCACAAGAACGGGATAGCCGATGCGCTCTGCGGTCTCGACACCTTCTTCAATGGTGGTAACACCCTTGCCCTGCGGCTGCGGAATGTTGAGCTCCGCAAGAATACGCTCAAAGCTGTGGCGGTTCTCTGCTCTGTCAATAGCCTCGCAATCGGTACCGATAATCTTGACACCGCGGTCCATCAAGGGTTGTGCCAAATTGATGGCGGTTTGACCGCCCAAGGATGCGATAACGCCCTCGGGACTTTCAAAATCAATGATTGCCATAACGTCCTCGGGAGTGAGGGGCTCAAAGTAGAGCTTGTCTGCGGTGGTATAGTCGGTGGATACCGTTTCGGGGTTGTTGTTAATGATGATTGCCTCGTATCCCTCGCGCTTGATGGTCTGCACGGAGTGTACGGTGGAGTAGTCAAACTCAACACCTTGACCGATGCGGATAGGACCTGCGCCAAGAACGACGATTTTCTTCTTTTCTGTCAGACGGGAATCGTTCTCTCCCGTGTAAGAGGAATAGAGGTATGCGATATATTTGCCGGTGTGCATCGTGTCAACCATACGGAATACGGGCGTAATACCGGCGGTTTTGCGCTGATTGTAAACGGAAAGCTCGTCTGTCTTCCAAAGACGTGCAATGAACTTATCGGAAAAGCCCATCTTCTTTGCGGCAAGCAGAATTTCGCTGTTGCCTTTGTTGTCGGCAAGTGTCTTTTCCATATCGACGATGCGCTTGAAGCTCTTGAGGAACAGTTCGGTAATTTTGGTAACCTCGTGCAGCTTTTCGATGCCAACGCCCATACGCATCAACTGACAAATAGCGTAGATGTTATCGTCACGATAATCTTTGATATAGTCAAGCAGCTCTTCCTCGCTCATCTTGTCAAATTTGGCAAGGTGGAAGTGGCAAACGCCGATTTCAAGCGAGCGAACCGATTTGAGGAAGCACTCCTCAAGGTTAGAACCAATGCCCATAACCTCGCCCGTTGCCTTCATTTGTGTTCCGAGCAGGTTAGAAGCCGTGGTGAATTTATCAAACGGGAAACGCGGGAATTTGGCTACAATGTAATCGAGCTTGGGCTCGATATCTGCCGTTCCGCCCGCTACGGGAATTTCATCAAGCGTCATACCAACGGCAATTTTTGCGGTGACACGCGCAATGGGATAGCCACTCGCCTTGGAAGCCAAAGCAGAGGAACGCGACACGCGCGGGTTAACCTCGATGAGATAGTATTGGCTGGATTCGGGGTCGAGTGCAAACTGAACGTTACATCCGCCCTCGATTTTGAGCTCGCGAATAATCTTGATGGCACTGTCGTTGAGCATCTTGTGGTCTGCCTCGCTCAAAGACAGAATGGGGGCTACAACCACAGAGTCGCCCGTGTGTACGCCAACGGGGTCAACGTTCTCCATACCGCAAATAGTGATGGCGTTATCTGCGGAGTCGCGCATAACCTCAAATTCAATTTCCTTATAGCCCTTAACGCTCTTTTCAATGAGAACCTGATGAACAGGAGAGAGTTTGAAAGCGTTTGTGCCAATTTCAATGAGCTCTGCCTCGTCATAAGCAAAGCCGCCGCCCGTGCCGCCAAGCGTGAATGCAGGGCGCAAAACGACGGGGTAACCGATGCGCTTTGCGGCTTCTTTCGCTTCTTCAAGCGAGTAGGTGATTTCGGAAGGAATGGTGGGCTCGCCAATGGATTGGCAAAGCTCTTTGAAGAGCTCGCGGTCCTCGGCACGTGCAATGCTTTCGCTACTTGTTCCAAGCAACTCAACGTTACATTCGCGCAGAACGCCCTTCTTTTCGAGCTGCATAGCAAGGTTAAGACCGGTCTGTCCGCCAATGCCGGGCACGATAGCGTCGGGACGCTCGTAGCGCAAAATCTTTGCTACGTATTCCAGCGTCAAGGGCTCCATATACACCTTGTCGGCAATGGTGGTATCGGTCATAATGGTTGCGGGGTTGGAGTTGACGAGGATAACCTCATAACCCTCTTCCTTGAGTGCAAGGCAAGCCTGCGTGCCCGCATAGTCAAACTCAGCGGCTTGTCCGATAACGATAGGACCGGAACCGATAATCAAAATCTTTTTCAAGTCTGTTCTCTTTGCCATAATACTCACTCCTCCATTTTCTTATTGCTATATACGACACAACCGTTATAAACGGTCAACAAATTTTCTGCAAATACCGCTCTCTCGGCAAACGGCGTTGCACGACCAAGGGTTGCAAATTCCTCGGGGTTGATGGAATATTCTTTTTCCACATTCCAAACGGTAAAGCCCGCATCGCTTGTAATACCGAAGCGGCGGCGCGGACCCCAGCACATCAATTCGACCAAACGCTCTAATGTCATTCTTCCTGTTTTAACGAATTCGGTGTACATAATCGGGAAAGCGGTTTCCAAACCGACAATACCAAACGCGCTCTTCTCAAGTCCTTTTGCCTTTTCCTCAGCAGAATGCGGCGCGTGGTCGGTTGCAATCATATCGATGGTGCCATCGAGAATGCCCTCAATCAGCGCGTCGCGGTCACTAGCGGAACGCAGAGGCGGATTCATTTTAAAGCGACCTTCTTCTTGCAAGTCCTCATCGCAGAGCACAAGATAGTGCGGCGCGGTCTCGCAGGTGACGTTAACACCCTCTGCCTTGGCGGCACGAATGAGCTCAACACTCTCTTTTGTGGATATATGGCAAACGTGATAGGCGCATCCCGTCTCCTTGGCGAGTTTTAAATCGCGGGCGATGGGCCCCCACTCGCTCTCGGAGCAAATGCCGCGGTGGCCGTGCTCTTTTGCATAAACACCGTCGTGAATGTAACCGCCACAAAGCAAGGAATTATCCTCGCAGTGCGCCACAACCAATTTGCCAAGCCTTTTTGCGCGCAACATCAGGTCGCGCATCATGTTTTCATCTTGTACTCCCCTGCCGTCATCCGAAAAGGCGATGGCATCGGGTGCCATACCGTCAAGGTCTGCCATCACCGCGCCTGCCTCGTTTACGGTGAGAGAACCGTAAGGATAAACGGCAATCTTGGCATCCTTTTTGATAGCTTCGAGTTGTACGTTTAAATGTTCTTTTGAATCCGGTACAGGATTCAAGTTTGGCATAGAGCAAACTGCCGTATAGCCGCCGCGTGCCGCCGATGCCGTTCCGCTCGCAATCGTCTCTTTATAACAAAAACCCGGTTCGCGAAGGTGCACATGCACATCACAAAAACCGGGTAATATGAGACAATTTGAGAAAACAGGCATTTCGGGGACAGAAACAGAGGCAATTTGGGAATTGGAAAAAGAAAGCACTCCACCATCAAGAATGGCATCCTGCTTTACAAATCCATTTTGCGTCCATACCGTTGCGTTCCGAAAGATCATCTGCATCTCCTTCACATAGTATAAATTTTGACAAACCGACCTTCCCCGACAGTCAATCCGCACGCCAATCTGCCCGCGCGGCGCCGAGTTGCTCGCATTTGTTTTATAGATTATATCATATTAAAGGAAAAATGTCAATAGTGAAACTGTAAAAAATAAATTGGATATAAAGTCGGAATATATAAAAAGTGACAAAAGAGCACTCAATTTTTAAGAATAGATAAAAAAAGTTTAACGGCAGATGTTGCAAAGCAAATAAGAATTTGATATAATAAAATTACTACGTAAAATATTCCATTTTTGAAGATAGATAACCAAAAAGAAAAGGAGAAAAACGCCTATGAAGCACAAAAAGAAAATCGTCACCCTGCTACTCGCTTCTGCCCTTTTGACCGCGTCGCTTACCGGATGCAATACGGTGCAAAACGGCGGAGATAAAATAGATACTACGACAACAACGGAAAGCACGACTTCTCAAGTACCCGAAACACAACCTACGTATAGCAATATTTACGCAAACGAGCTCAAGCAATTCAAAAAGCTTCTCACCATCAAAAAGAATTTTGAAAATTATGACGTTGTTTTGAATCAACAGCTTTCTGACCGCGAGGAGAATGAGATACTCAACACCCTGATAAGCGCCACCTATGATATGGCTCCCACCAAGGCAGGTTATTGTATAAGAGATATCAACGGTGACGGTACCGATGAGTTGATCCTTCTTGACGAAAACTACTATATTTACGCGCTCTTCACCACTGTGAACGGTGATACAAAAGTAATTGACACATTCAAAGGAGATACGAATCACATCGGTGCGATCGGTGCGGACGGAACCGTTTATAAAAGCGGATACAGCAAAGGAGAGAATCATTACGCCGAGGTTCAAAAAATTTCCGAAAACGGCGAATTGACAGGTCTTACCTTTTGGTGCGAGGATGAATCGGTTTATGTGCCGGATGCACCTTGTGAACTACACTATTTCAAAGAAGTTGACGGGGTACGCACCTCTCTTGATGAGGAAAGTTTCAATACTCTGTACCTCGAATATACTTTCGCGCTTCACCACCCCACCGAAATCACCAAACAATCCGGAATCGAATTCACATCAATGAACCTTGAAAATCCCACCTCATTCTCTAATTTAGAGAGCTACAAAGGAACTTGGTATGATTCCCAGAATCCTCCGGACGAGCTCACAATCAGTTCTGTCAGCAATAAAAAAATCGAATGTCAATTGGGCGTATACCGACTGGGTCTCTACCATTTAACGGCTATACAAGAGGACGGAAAGTTTGTTTTCACCGATGAAAACAATCTGATTTCGGGAACAATGCAATTTAGCAACGGCAGTATATTGGTAGTGATCGAACAATCAAACAGCGAGTATTGTCACAACGGGCAATATTGGTTGTTCACAATAAAAAGTAGCGACGATCCGTTCGATTCCGGCACAACAGAAGACACCGAGCCCCTCATTTCTGCCGATTTTGCAAGCTATGATTCCATCATTGCCACATATCGAAAAATCGTTGAAACCCGCCTATATTATGAATCCATAAACGAAGAAGATTACTTTATATTCCCCAATGAAGAAGCTAAAGCGTTGTATCAGGAAATCTTTTCTTCAACCCTCACACTCTTTCCAAGCAGTTCCAATGGAACAGTTCAAGAGCGCTACAACCGCTTTGGATATACCGTTCAAGATTTGAACAAAGACGGAATTGATGAATTGATCTTGCGTTTAGATGACCATACGGTAATTGCCATTTTCTCTATGGTAGGCGGAAAGCCGATTTTGTTGGGTAACTTTTGGAACAGACACCGTTGCTGGATTGATACGGAAGGTCTTTTGCATATCAGCGGAAGTAACAGCGCTTGGAATTCGGTTTGGCATATCTACCGCATATCCGACCAAACAGGCAACCTCATCCTATTAGAAGAAGGCGGCACTGACGGTTATGATGAAGCAAGCGGCACTACCCTCTTTTATAAATTGGTCAACAATGAAAAAGTGTATGTTACGGAAGAAGAATACACCGTTTGGGTTGAAGCCTTGACATACGATAAGTTTGAAGTAACCGAAAACATTTCCACTTATCTGCCCTTTATTCCTGTGTTTGATGAGAATCATCCCATCCCTTCTCCGATTTTTCCGGATGCAAAGGGGTAATTCATAAATCCCACTAAAAATTAGCATGTTTTTGAGATAGATAACCAACAAAGAAAAGGAGAAAAACGCCTATGAAGCACAAAAAGAAAATCGTCACCCTGCTACTCGCATCTGCCCTTTTGACCTCGTCGCTCACGGCGTGTAACACAGCACAAAACGGCGGGAATGATATAGATAATACGACACCCGAAAATATAACTCTTGAAGCACAAAAAGAACAGCCAAAAAGCGAAACCATCGATATTGACGGAGAGTATGACCCTGCAACACACATGAGATACACGCTCAATAGCGATGGAAAGTCATATTCCGTTTGCCCGTCAGGGTTACCTGATGTAATAAAAGAACTCGTAATTCCCGGGGAATATAAGGGCTTGCCGGTTACCAAAGTGAAAGGAAAGTTTTTAGCAGAAAGCAGCATTGAAACAATCATTATATCTGAGGGTATACAGGAAATCTTAATCAGTTTTGATTACTGCCGCGATATAAAAAACATCCATATCCCATCTAGCGTTATTTATATTACAGATGGCGCATTCAATTGTCGTGCCACAATGGGCGGACATGGTTTTATAAAATCAAATGTCATTGAGAAAATCGTTGTGGCAGAAGGAAACCCGTATTATTATGTTGATGGAAATTGTTTGATTGAAAAAAGTTCCCAAAAAATTGTTTTGGGTTGCAATAGCAGTGTCATACCAAATGACGGAAGTGTGAAACGTATTGGTTATGCTGCTTTTGCCAATTGCCACTCTATAGAAACAGTTATACTACCGAAATCTATTATAGAACTGGAATATGCTGCTTTTGACAATTGTGATAATCTGAAACGGGTGTATATTACCTCTTCTGCTTCAAAAGACCAAAAAATTGTCAATTTTGATCCGGAAGCTGTATTGGGTTACGGTTCGGAACACATTTTCTATGTTCCCGATGCCGACAGTTTAGAAATATATTCAAAAGTTTTCGGATCTTGTTTTAATGAAATAGGAATTCCATAATAAAACCCACCCAAGAGTATATCGGGCGGTGGAAGACCGCCGCCCGATGCTCCTTTCTCTCCCGCATTTTCTCTTCTCTGCAGAAATCAAAAAATATTTCAACTTTTTTCAAAAAAGGGCTTGACAAACCTTCTCGGTTGTGGTATAATACCTGCGTTATCCAAAGACAGCAGGTTCCGGTAAAAGCTGACGCTTTCCTGCCGAGGAGATGAATTGAATCCCTTTTTGTGCGTTCAATCTTTCTTCACGGCTGTAAGTGTGCTTGCCGGAAGGAAGATTTTTTTATTTCAAAAATCTAACAGGAGGTCAAACAGAATGCCCAGCAATTCCATTCTCGTTCAGAAGCAACAACTCGTTGCTGATCTGGCAGAACAAATTAAAAATTCCGAGGCAGGCGTTGTTGTTAACTACCAAGGTATTACGGTAGATAAGGACACCGCAATGCGTAAGGCTCTGCGTGAGGCCGGTGTTAAGTACGTTGTTATGAAGAACACCATGACCGGCAGAGCATGCGATATGGTCGGCTACGGCGATATGAAGCAATACCTCACCGGTATGACCGCTATCGCTATCAGCGAAAACGATCCCGTTATCGCAGCTAAGATCCTGAAGGAATATGCTGATAAGATCGAGTCCTTTAACATTCTCGCAGGTTACGTTGACGGCGCAGTTGTTGATGCAGCTACCGTAAACGCTCTCGCTGAGATCCCCAACAAGGAAACGCTTATTGCAAAGTTCCTCGGCTCTATCCAGTCTCCTCTGTACAAGTTCGCTTACGCTATCAAGGCTATTTGCGACAAGGACGGCGAGACCACCGAAGAGGCTCCCGCAGAAGCATAATTTCTGCCTCTCTTCTCTATGCAGGACTCCGATCCCCTGCTTGACGTGATCGGAAACACACAAAAAATAAAAAATACTCAAATTTTGGAGGTAAATTACAATGGCATCCGAAAAGATTACTAACATTCTTGAAGAAATTAAGTCCCTTACCATTCTCGAACTCAACGACCTCGTAAAGGCAGTTGAAGAAGAGTTCGGCGTATCCGCAGCAGCTCCCGTAGGCGTAGTTGCAGCAGGCGCAGCAGCTCCCGCAGTTGAAGAAAAGACCGAATTCGACGTTATCCTTGCAAGCTTCGGCGCTAAGAAGCTCGACGTTATCAAGGTTGTTCGTGAGCTCACCGGTCTCGGCCTGAAGGACGCTAAGGATCTCGTAGAAGGCGCTCCCAAGACCATCAAAGAAGGCGTTTCCAAGGACGAAGCAGAGCAAGTTAAGGCTGCTCTCACCGAGGCAGGCGCAACCGTTGAAATTAAGTAATTTAAACCCTACTTCAATTTCTAACATTGTCTTAAAGATAACCGAAATAAAGGCTACCGTATTTTCTACGGTAGCCTTTTTTCGTTCCCTTTCAATTTGTGCAGAACAAAAATCTTGTCATTTTTCTCAAAAAATCATCAAATAAGCCTTGTTTTATAGAACAATTCTAATTCTCATTCTATAATTTTGTACTCAAAAAGCTCACAATGCAGTCTTGTTCCCTCGTCTGTACCCATCGGTAGCAGAGCTAATGCGATAAAAAGCGGTGCTGTTTCGGGAGAGGCATCATCGCGCAAATAGGCATACTCTCCCTCAATTTTAATAACGGTATAATCCTTGGGTTCCATATAGTTTTCCCCCTCTCGTTTTTGTGTTTTCTTTTGGACCTATTTTAGCACATTTCCCCCACTTTTGCAAGCATTTGCACCACTTTTTTACTCAAAATCGAAAAAATGTCAAAAAAATGAAAAAATTTCAAACTTTTTTCTAAAAACCCCTTTTCTTTTGAATTTTTTTATTGTATAATATAGTTAGATAATTATGTCGCGTTGAAAAACGCGGAAGAAAGGATTCATGGTACCGTCTATGAAACAAAAATATAGCATTACAGTTGCAGATATGGAGCTGAACATCATCAGTGACGCTTCCCCCGATGAGGTAGAAAACATTGTTGGCATGCTCGATCGCCGCATGCGCGATATCAACCTCAAGAGCCCTCGTTGCACCAAAAACGAGGCAGCTATCCTTTGCGCTCTCGCATATTGCTCTGAAAGAATGGCAATGCAAGAGGCCTTCAAAAAGGTAGAAAAGGACGCTTTCCGCTTCTCCGCAGAAAACGAAAAGCTTAAGAAGACCATTGAAAGCCTGCAGGAGGAAGTAGACAATCTGCGCAAAGATGCTAGCGTAATGCGTTCCATCCTTGACCACGCCGCAGCTGCTAACGCTCCCGTAAAGGAAGAAAAGCCCAAGTACGTTCCCAAGCCCTTCAAAAAGGCAGAGGAAGAGAACGTTCAAATTTCTGTATTTGAAGAAACCGCAACTGCCGAAGAAGCAACTGCTGAGGCTGCTCCCGTGGAAGAAGCTCCCGTTGTTGTTGAGGAGACCACGTCCCAAAAGAGCACTTCCAAAAATCGCGTTGGCGCGATGTTTGATTTTTTGACCTTTAGTGATGTCTGATAAGCGCATCCAACCCTTGCCCGAGCTGCTCTGCCCTGCGGGTTCTCCCGAGGCGCTTGACGCGGCGATTGAAGGCGGTGCCGATGCCGTTTATCTCGGCGGCACCACGTTTAATGCAAGAATGAATGCCCACAATTTCGGCGGAGACGCATTGCGCTCCGCCGTTTTGCGCGCGCACAGCTATGGCGTAAAGGTTTACCTCACGCTCAATACGCTTGTGGGTGACCGCGAGATTCCCGCAGCACTTGCTGCCGCCGAAGAAGCCGCCAACGCAGGCGTGGATGCCTTAATTGTTGCCGACCTCGGCATAGCGGCGGCTCTGCATCGCACTTTTCCAACCCTTGAGCTGCACGCAAGCACGCAAGCATCCTCACACAATTCCCTCTCCGCCGAAAAGCTGAAAGAAATCGGCTTTAGCCGCATTGTCATTGCTCGCGAAACACCTGCCACCGACTTGTTTGAGTCTGTTAAGAACTCTCCGCTTGAGGTAGAAATGTTCATCCACGGTGCGCTTTGCGTTAGCCATTCGGGGCAATGCCTGTTCTCATCGCTCGTAGGTGGCCGAAGCGGAAACCGCGGCGAATGCGCACAGCCCTGCCGACTGCCCTTTGCTTGCAAAAAGGGCGGAAATGCCTATCCCCTCTCGCTCAAAGACCTTTCCCTTGCCGCGCACGTGCCTGCGCTGATTGAAAGCGGTGTTGCTTCCTTGAAGATTGAGGGCAGAATGAAAGCCCCCGAATACGTGCGCGATACTGCGCGCATTTGGCGCCGACTTTTGGATGAGCGTCGCGCCGCCACCCCCGACGAGATGCGTGAGCTTGCCTCTATCTTCTCTCGCGGTGGTTTTACCGACGGATACTATCGCGAAAAAATTGATGGCAAAATGCTTGGCGTACGCTCCGAGGATGACAAATCCGCCTCTCGCACACTCATGCCTTTTGGGGGCATTACGCGCAAGATACCGCTTGATTTTGCAGTACGTATGAAAGAAAACGAGCCGATAACGCTCACCATAGGTGATAAAAACCGTCAAATCACAGTAACAGGCGACCTGCCACTTACGGCTCTTACCGCACCTTTAACGGAAGGGCATCTGGAAAGAAATCTCTCAAAACTCGGCGGAACCCCCTACTCTGTTGGCACTTTCAGCGTTGAAATGGACGACGGTTTGATGCTTCCCGTATCTCGCCTGAACGACCTGCGTCGTCGCGCGATTGCCGAATGGGAATGCAATTTAGCACCCAAAAAGCTTGAAAAAACGCCATACGTTATGCAAAAATCGCACAACGTATCGAAGAAAGAGAAAACCGCGCGCTTCTATTCTCCCGAGCAAATCACACCCACCGCAAAAGAATTTTTCGATCGTATCTATCTGCCGCTCGGCAAAGAGACTGCCGATTGTGACGGTGTTATTCTGCCACCTGTCATTTTTGAGAGAGACCGCAAAACGGTTGCCGAAATGCTTTCTGCCGCAAAAAAGAAAGGCGTGTGCTATGCACTCGTCGGCAACCTCGGGCACATTGATATCGTAAAACAATCGGGGCTTGTTCCCGTTGGTGATTTCCGTTTTAACGTAACCAACTGCGAGTCGGTTTGCGCCCTGGAAGAAATGGGCATCGATTCGGTTATCCTCTCCCCCGAACTTACCTTGCCGCAAGCACGCGACATCAAGGGCGATACCTCGCTCATCGTTTACGGACGTATTCCTTTAATGACGGTTGAAAAATGCGTCATTCGCGAAATTGCAGATTGCGATACGTGCGCAAAAAATGCCGCTGTTTTGACCGACCGTCGCGGCATTTCCTTCCCTGTTCTGCGCGAATGGGAACACCGCAACGTCATTTATAACAGTCTGCCCACGTCGATGTCTGACCGCCAAGAGCAACTAACAAAAGCGGGCATCACCGCACAGCATTTTCTATTCAGTACCGAAACGCCCGACGAGGTGGATGAGGTCATCAACCTTTGGAAAAAGAGAGCGGCTCTCCCTTGTGCCGTAAGGAGAATATGACATGACGATGCAAGAAAGAAAAGCACTCGCACGCTCTTATCTTGGCAAAACCGTTCATATCGGCATCGACCGCCCTATTGGCTATGTGCATCACAAAGGGAAATATGACCTCATCTATCCTATCAATTACGGCTATATTCCGGGCGTTCTTGGCGGTGATGATGAGGAGATGGACGTCTATCTTTTGGGTGTTAACGTTCCCGTAGAGGAATTTGATGCACACATCATTGCTATCGTTCACCGCGAGGACGACGTAGAAGACAAGCTCGTCGGTGCTCCTGTTGGCGCAACCTTTACAAAAGAAGAAATCGCCGCGGCGGTACATTTTCAAGAGCAATATTACCGCTCTTATATAGAAATGTTTTCCGAATAAAAATCCCCACAGTTTTGCAAAAAGGACTTGTTTTTTTGCAAAAAGGGTGTATAATATTGCTTGTATAATGAAACACAGAAAGAAGGATATAAAAAATGTCTGAATGTACGCATGATTGCTCTACTTGCTCCAGCAACTGCTCTTCTCGTCAGCAGCCGCAAAGCTTGTTGATTCCCGCGAATGCGCTCAGCGAAGTGAAGCACGTTGTTGGAATTGTCAGCGGTAAGGGTGGCGTTGGTAAATCTCTCGTTACCTCTATGCTTGCTGTTCTTTTGCAAAGAGAAGGATACAAGGTTGGTATTCTCGATGCCGACATCACAGGTCCCTCTATCCCCAAGGCATTTGGTATGCACAACGTTGAGGTCTTTGGTGACGAAAACGGAATGATTCCCCCTCGCACCAAGACCGGTATTGATATGATTTCCGTCAATCTGCTCCTCGGCAACGACGAGACCAAGCCTGTTATTTGGCGCGGCTCGATGATTGCGGGAACGGTTCAACAGTTTTGGAAAGAAACCATTTGGGACGTTGACGTTCTCCTCGTCGACTGCCCCCCCGGCACCGGTGACGTTCCGTTGACTGTATTCCAATCCCTGCCCCTTGACGGCGTTGTTATCGTCTCCAGCCCTCAGGATCTCGTTTCGATGATCGTCAGCAAGGCTGCCAATATGGCAAAGATGATGAACGTTCCCGTTCTTGGCTTGGTTGAGAATATGAGCTATATCAAGTGCCCCGACTGCGGCAAAGAAATCAAGGTGTTTGGTGAGAGCCACATCGAAGAGGTTGCCGAAAAGTTCGGTTACGACCTGCTCGCTCGCATCCCCATGGATTCCAAGCTTGCCGCCCTCGTTGACCGCGGTATGATTGAATTGATGGAAAACGATTATATGGATAAGGCAGCACAGTCTGTTATTGAAAAGCTGAATTTGGCACAAGAATAATAGCCTAAAAAAGCCCTGCAAACAAATGGGTGATGTTCTTAGTGGAGAAATCGGCAAATGATCCTTTCCGCAAGTGAAGTTACTCGTAGGGCGGGGGCTTGCTCCCGCCGTATACAAAAAATACCCCGACAGTTTTTTATCTGTCGGGGTATATTCATTTCCATCGTTCAATCAAAAAATCGTTTTCTTTGGTTTCCTTAACGGTATATTGCTTTTGACATACAGAACAGAAGAATTCCATATGAGTAAATTTCATATAACCTTTCACCGTTATATCAGCAACCTCAAAATCATAGTTCTTGGCTTCATTAGAATCGGAATGGATTATTTGTGAAACTTTCTTACGAATCAGCTTTTGCCCACAATAAGGACAATAGTGCTTTTTGAAGTATACAAAAAATAGAT
>JAZOVV010000009.1:0-8626 GCA_045658925.1 Eubacteriales bacterium | reverse complement strand
GAGCGAATTGTGGTGATGAATAGCGGGCGGATTGCGGAATGCGGATCTCACACAGAGCTGATGCAGTTCGGCGGCGTGTATGCAGAGATGTTTAAGGCACAGAGCCAAGCATATGTTTCGAGGTGTGAATAAAATAATCTCCCCATCAGTTTATTTATAAATGAACGGATGGGGAGATTATTGTTTTGTCGTTCTCGGCGGTTTTTGCATCAAAAACAAATCCGAACCATTCGCGTATTACGAAATAGTTCGGATTTGTTTGTATTGGTGACCCGTGGGAGAATCGAACTCCCGTTACCGCCGTGAAAGGGCGGTGTCTTAACCGCTTGACCAACGGGCCTGGTAGCGGGAATTGGACTTGAACCCATGACCTACCGGGTATGAACCGGTTGCTCTAGCCAACTGAGCTATCCCGCCGCGGACTTGACTATTATAGCATAAAAAATCGGGCTTGTCAATACCTTTTTTCAAAAAAATCTTTCTTTTTTTACATATTTTTGCGATTTGCTTTATTTATTGTTCCCGTTCTTTCTGCTTTTCATTCTTCGCTTTGCGAACGTCTTGCTAAATTGTTGGTATATTTGCACAAAATGACACTTTGTTAAAAAAATGTCTTTTGTTATCTTGCTACAAAGCCTTGACTTTTTTTATTACTTATATTATAATATTAACTTGATAGAGTACATCAAAAAAAGTATCTTTCATAAAACAAATAGGGAAGGATCATTATGTTTGAAAAGAAAAAATACACCTTTCGTGGCGGCTCTCACGTAGCAGAGCACAAAGAAACCGCCTGCTTGCAGACCATTCGTTTGCCCGAGCCTGCCACCGTTTCCATCCCGCTTTCCCAGCACATCGGTGCGCACGCAAAGCCGATTGTTGGGAAGGGCGACTACGTTAAGATCGGTCAAGTTATCGGTCAAATCGAGTCGGGATTGGGTTGTCCCGTTCACGCAAGTGTTTCGGGAACGGTCAAAGAGATTGTCACCCGTCACAACGCGCAGGGAATGCCCATTCAAAACATCGTCATCGAAAACGACGGCTTGCGCGTTCAGCACGAGAGCATTCGTCCTCGCACCACACCTTTGAGTGAGACGACCACCGAGGAGATTATCGATATCGTGCGCGAGGCGGGCATCAGCGGTCTTGGCGGTGCTACGTTCCCGACCTATGCAAAAATTCAAAGTGCGCTCGGCAAGGTAAACACGGTTATCATCAACTGTGCCGAATGTGAGCCTTACATTACTGCAAACCACCGTCTGCTTTTGGAACGCGGACAGTGCGTTATTGAAGGACTTGAAATTTTGATGCACGCGCTCAAAGCCGAAACGGGCGTATTTGCCGTTGAGGACAACAAGCCCGACGCGATTGCATTCTTGGAGAAGGCGATCGAATCTAAGCCGCAGCTGCAGGTCAAGGTTATGAAAACCAAATATCCGCAGGGTGATGAGCGTCAAATTATTTACGCGCTCTACCGCAAGGAAATTCCCGCAGGCAAGTTGCCTGCCGACGTTGGCTGTATGATTGTCAATGCCGAAACGTCCGCGGCTATCTCCCGTGCATTTTATCGCGGCAAGCCGCTCGTTAGCCGCATTGTAACCGTTGCGGGCGACTGCATCAAGGAACCCAAAAACGTCCGCGCTCCCTTGGGTGCATCCTACCGCGACGTTATCGAGTTCTGCGGCGGTTGCATCAAGGAGCCCAAAAAGCTTGTCAGTGGCGGCCCTATGATGGGTCAGGCGCAATGGGATATGGATGCTCCCGTTACCAAGGGTACGTCGGCACTGCTCGCGTTCTCCGAGGAGTACGATAGCATCAATACTTACCATTCTCCTTGCTTGCATTGCGGACTTTGCGTGGCAAACTGCCCGATGCATCTAATGCCCAACTACCTCACACAGTACGCGCAGGCGCGCCGCTATGACGATGCTGCAAAGATGAATGTTATGAGCTGTGTTGAGTGCGGCACTTGTTCTTACAACTGTCCTGCAGGCGTGCAGATTGTGCAATACATCCGCGTAGCAAAGGGTGCTTTGCGCGCAAAGAGATGAGAAAGGATAACGTAGTATGGATTTGAAACAACAAGCCCCCAAGACAGAGCCCTCTCTTCTGACGGTCTCTCCCTCTCCCCACGCGCGGAGAAAGATGACGACCACCTCGGTTATGAAGGACGTCCTGATTGCTCTGTTGCCTACCACAGCCTGGGGTATTTACATCTACGGCTTGCGCGCGGCGCTGGTCGTTTTGTTGGCGGTTGTGAGCTCGGTTCTCTTTGAAGCGGGAACACAGCTCCTGTTGAAGCGTAAGGTAACCGTTTACGACTGTTCCGCAGCCGTTACCGGTCTTTTGCTCGGCTTGAACCTTTCCCCCTCGGTGCCTCTCTACGTACCGATTGTGGGCTCGGCATTTGCCATCATTCTTGTCAAGCAGCTCTTTGGCGGCATTGGCAAGAACATTATGAATCCCGCTCTCGCGGCTCGCGTTTTTTTGATGCTTGCTTGGACTGAGAGTATGTCCGCTTTCCCTGCGGCAAACAATTATGCATTTGATGCGGTTGCTTCGGCAACGCCGATGGCATCCCTCAAGGCAGGTGTTCTTCCCGAAGGTGTGACGGTTCTCGACCTCTTCCTCGGTAAGAGCGGTGGATGCATTGGTGAGCTTTCCGCGCTGATGATTCTCATCGGCGGTCTTTACCTCATTTGCCGTCGAGTCATCCGTTGGCACATTCCCGTGGCAATGATTGGCACGGTTGCCATTCTCACCTTTGTTTTCCCGCTTGGCGGAGCAGTTACGCTTGCTGAACGTGCCACCTTTATGGCGGCATCCGTTTGCGGCGGTGGCTTGATGCTCGGTGCAGTCTTTATGGCTACCGACTACGTAACCTCTCCCGTAACCAACGTAGGACGTCTCATCTACGGTGCGGGATGCGGTGCGCTCGTTGTTTTCATCCGTTACTTTGGCGGATACAACGAGGGTGTTTCCTTTGCGATTCTCATTATGAATGCGCTGGTATGGTACCTTGATATGGCAACTCAACCTCGCGTATTTGGTAAGAGCCGCAAATGGGGCAAAAAGGCGTAAGGGGGTGCGATGATGGAAAAAAAGACAAAAAACAATAAAGTCTTGGAAGTTGCCGTAATCGGCCTCAAGCTTTTGCTCATTTGCGCTGTCATCGCCGGTATCGTTTCTTTTGTTTACGACGTTACTCTTGATAAGTACGAAGCGAACATTAAAGAAACCAAAGAGAAGGCTATCAGCCAAATTTTTGGCAAAGAAGGTCTTGCTTGCGAGGAAGTAGCCAAGGGGGTTTATACCGTTCAGGAAAACGGCGTGCTCATCGGCTACTGTGTAGAAGCGGCAGGCAAGGGCTTTGGCGGTGATATTCAACTAATGGTTGGATACGACACCGAAAAGAACATCAAAGCCGTTGAAATCATCGGTCACTCCGAAACCCCCGGCGTTGGCGACAAGGTCAAAAATCCCGACTATCTTGCAAACTATCAAGAAAAGAGCGGTGAATTGACCCTGGGAACCGACGTGGATAAGATTGCAGGTGCATCTGTCAGCTCGCGCGGTGTTATGGCGGGTGTCAATGCGGCTACCAAGGCATTAGAGGCATACCTCGCACAGGGAGGTGCTCAGTAATGAATAAGATTCTCAAACAATTTAAAGAGGGTTTGCTCGATAATAACCCCGTATTGGTGCAGCTACTCGGTATGTGTCCCACATTGGCAACCACGACCTCGGTGTCTAACGCCATCGGTATGGGCTTGGCGGCAACCGCCGTACTGATTTGCTCCAATCTGTTTATTTCTTTGCTCCGCAAATTCATTCCAAAGCAGGTTCGTATTGCGGCTTACATCGTTATCATTTCGGGCTTTGTAACAACTGTTGAGCTTTTGATGCGTGCGCATTTCTACGATTTGTATCAATCTCTCGGTCTGTTCATTCCGCTTATTGTTGTTAACTGCATTATTTTGGCAAGAGCCGAAGCGTTTGCTTCCAAAAACAAGCCCCTGCTCAGCATCATCGACGGTGCAGCAATGGGAATCGGCTTTACCTTTGCACTCGTTCTTTTGGCGTTTGTTCGTGAGCTGCTCGGCTCCGGCAAAATTTTCGGTTGGGCGATTCCGGGGTACAGTGAAAACCCGATGGTTATCTTCGTCCTTCCCGCAGGTGCGTTTATCTCGCTCGGCCTTGTTATCGCGGCCGTTCAAAAAATCCGCAACACGAGTGCTGATCGCACACGCTTGAAGGAAATCGAAGAGACTCGCAAAACCTATGCAAGAACCGAAGAAACCGTAGAAGAGGAGGTAGAAGTACAATGACATTTGGTTCGATTATGACCTTGATGTTTACGGCATTGTTGGTTGAAAACTTCATCTTCTCCAAGTTCTACGGTTGCTGTCCCTTCCTTGGCGTTTCCGAAAAGCCGGATACCGCTCTCGGAATGGGTATGGCGGTTACCTTCGTTATTACCGTAGCATCGGCGGCGACTTGGGCGGTTTACACCTTCCTGCTCGCTCCCTTTGGCTTGGATTACCTCAAAACCATTGCCTTCATTCTTGTAATTGCGGCATTGGTACAGTTTATCGAAATGTTCTTGCGTAAATTCATCCCCGCGCTCTACAACTCCTTGGGTATTTATCTGCCCTTAATCACCACCAACTGCGCGGTGCTCTCGTGTGCACTTTTGATTGTACAAAACGAGTACAATCTTTTGCAAGCAGTATGCTTTGGCTTTGCGGCATCCTTGGGATTTACGCTCGCCATCGTGGTGTTCGCAGGTGTGCGCGTGCGTATGGAGAACGCAGACCCGCCCCGTGCGTTCCGTGGTTTTCCGCTCACGCTCATCACGGCAGGACTTTTGGCTATGGCATTTTCCTGCTTCTCGGGAATCAATCTGTGAGGTGAGGGCTTGATATGGATATTATGAACGTTTTAATTCCCGCCGGTATTTTTGCCGGCTTGGGCATCCTGTTTGGCGTTGCCTTGGCAATCGCTTCTCGCATCTTTGCAGTAGAAAGTGACCCCCGTGTAGAACAAGTTTTGGAATGTCTCCCCGGTGCAAACTGCGGCGGATGCGGATATTCCGGTTGTGCGGCTCTGGCGCAAGCCATTGTGAAAGGGGAAGCGACTCCCAATGCGTGCAACTCCTGCTCGGCAGAGGGTTGTAACCGCATCGGTGAAATTATGGGCATAGAGGTGGAAATCTCTGTTCCTCTCCACGCACACGTTATGTGTTCGGGTAACTGCAACACGGCAAAATATAAGTATAGCTATGAGGGCGCCCAGGACTGCATTGCGGCCGAAAAGCTCGGCGGCGGTAACAAAGCCTGCCCCAACGGCTGTATCGGTCTTGGAACCTGCGTAGCGGCTTGTAAATACGATGCTATTCACGTAGTCGACGGTCTTGCTGTTGTAGACGACACAAAATGCATTGGATGCGGTGCTTGTGCAAATCTTTGCCCCAAGCGTATTATCTCAATGATTCCCGTTTCCAGTAAATATTGCGTGGAGTGCCGCTCCGTTGAAAACGGTGCTATCACTCGCAAACAGTGCGACGTGGGTTGCATTTCTTGCAAGATTTGCGAAAAGAATTGCCCCGTAGGTGCCATTACCGTCACCGACTTTGTGGCAACCATCGACCAAAAGAAATGCATCGGCTGCGGCAAATGCGCCGAAAAATGCCCGCGTAAGATTATTAAAAAAGCTGATTAAAAGAATTTAAAAGAAATGCAGGGGGAAACTTTTTGAAAAAAGTTTCCCCCTGCACCCCTTTCAAAAACTTTTGAACAAGGGGTAAGAGATATGGGATAGCGCACTTGCTATCCCATTGTTTTTTATTGGATTGGTAATGATGGAAAATCAACTTTATTTCTGCTCCATCTCCAAGCGTTCCACCAAAAGCACACTGAAGGCAGTGATAATAAAAGGGAAGAGTAGATAGGGCACAAGCGGTGCGTAGTAGGTGGCGGCAAAGACGGGAGCGGTGATGCGCTGCGCGAGATAGGAAAAGAGAAAGAGGAGTGCACCACCTAAATTGAGAGGCAATTCGATATGTAAAATCATACGGGAGTATTTTCCAAGCGGTCGCACGTTGGATAGTTTCATAGTTCGCTCCTTTTTTGGTACATCATTATACTTTTTGCATATTTTTTGTTTCACCACCATTATAACAAAAAAGAGTGCTAAAATCTATGCAAAATGTTTCCCATACGAGGAAAAATCTGCATATACAAAACAAAAATATACAGCGCAAAAATTTTTTTGTGAATATTTTGGTGTTGTTTTCACTCATTTTTACATATTTATAAATATTAGCGGCACAAAAGGAGCAAAAAAGCCCCTCGGATGTGTGAATTCTTGACAAAAGGCATCACTTTTTGTTAAGATTTGGCAAAATTCCGTTATGGTATAATAACGGTAGGGACACATTGGTGCCGCAACTATGAAAGAATGAGGAAAAGACAATGAAAAAAGCGACCAATCATCACGCAATCGCGCTCTGCGAGGACCACGTTTATTTTGGTGGGATGCAACTTACCTACCGCTTGCTGCTACTTCCGGGAGAGACGGTGCACCGCTATTCCATCAGTGTTTCTTTGGGTGAGGAAACCTGCGAGGCAGATGCGGGTAGTGAGCTTTCCCACGCTCTTGGGCATTATCAGCGTATTCGAGAGGGGTGCGTAACGCCGTGCGGATTGGATGACGTAATGCAAGAATTGCGATATGCATGAAAAAATATCCCAAAAACTCTTTACATATTCAAAAAAGTATGATATACTAATAAGGAATTTGGAAAAAAGGAGCATCCAAGCCATTGGATGCAAGGGAACACAATTATGAAATGTCCGGGTTGCGGTTTTCCGGAAAGCAAGGTAATCGACTCTCGCCCCACCATTGAGGGCAACAGCATTCGTCGCCGTCGCGAGTGCTTGGAGTGTCAAAAGCGCTTCACTACCTTTGAGACTCTCGAAATGCTACAAATTTTCGTTATCAAAAAGAGTGGCTCCAAGGAGCTGTTCGATAAGCAAAAGCTCTTGGCAGGTGTTCTCAAGGCAACAGAGAAGCGTCCCGTAGACGCGGTTCTTCTTGTTAATGAAATCGAGGCAGAGCTGCAAAACACCTTGCATCAGGATATTACCTCTACCGAGCTTGGTGAAATCGTTATGCGTAAGCTGCGTGAGCGCGATGAAGTTGCTTACGTTCGTTTTGCATCGGTTTATCGCGAGTTTAAGGATATCGATTCCTTCTTGGCAGAATTAAAGGTTCTCAAAGAGGCAACCGAAACCAATCCCTAATATGTAATAGAAGAGAGAAGTTCGACCGTTTTTGGGCGGTCGAACTTCTTTTTTGTCATTTTTCACAAAAATCTCGAAAAAATTTTTATATATGGCGAGCGAGCAAATGATATGAAAAAACGAGAAAAAACGAGAAAAAACGAGATTGCATAATGCTAAATTAAAAAATCAAAAAAAGTTTTCAAAAAGGGGTTGACAAGCGTGTTTGTTTATGTTATAATATGCGAGCATGAAAAAAATTCTATTTATTTTGTTGGAGGAAACCTACAATGTCTACATTTATGCAAAAGAAAGAAAATGTAGTTCGCAAGTGGTACATTGTGGACGCAGCAGGCAAGCCCATGGGTAAGACTGCAGTAGCTGTTGCAGACCTTCTGCGCGGCAAAAATGCTCCCGAATTCACCTCTCACGTGGACTGCGGCAACTTCGTTATCGTTATCAACGCTGAAAAGGCAGTTCTTACCGGTAAGAAGATGGAACAAAAATACTACTACCATCATTCCGGCTACATTGGCGGCATGAAGGCTGTTCAAGCTAAGACCATGATGGCAACCAAGCCCGAGAGAGCAATGGAGCTCGCTATTAAGGGCATGCTTCCCAAGAACACCTTGGGTGCAAAGGCATTCACTCGTCTCAAGGTTTACGCCGGCGAGGCTCACAAGCACGAGGCACAAAAGCCCGAAGCTTACGAGTTTTGATTGAGAGAAAGGAAGGACATAACGAATGTATACAAGTGCTAAGCCCTATTTCTACGGAACCGGCAGAAGAAAGAAGTCCGTTGCTCGCGTTCGCATCGTTCCCGGCACCGGCGTTATCACCATCAACAAGCGTGACATCGACGATTACTTCGGTCTCGAGACCTTGAAGCTCATCGTTAACCAACCCTTTGGCGTAACCGGCACCGAAGGTAAGTTTGATATTATCGCAACCGTAAACGGCGGCGGTATCTCCGGTCAGGCAGGCGCAATTCGCCACGGCCTCGCACGTGCTCTCGTTGCTGCAGACGCAGAGTACAGACCCGCACTCAAGGCAGCAGGTCTCCTTACTCGTGACCCTCGTATGAAGGAAAGAAAGAAGTACGGACTCAAAGCTGCACGTCGTGCACCTCAATTTTCCAAGAGATAATTACCCGTTTGGGATTATTTCGATATACAAAAAGCTCTGCTATGCGGGGCTTTTTGTTGTTTTAATGCCTTTAGGCAGTTGAGCGCGAAGCGCGAAACAGACAACCACCCGCTATGCGGGTGGGCAACAAAGGTTATACCAAAAAATCTCCTAATGTGGTACAATAAGATGCTCAAGTCTATTGCAACACGAAAGGA
>JAZOVV010000008.1:0-16528 GCA_045658925.1 Eubacteriales bacterium | reverse complement strand
GTACTCATCCATACGTGCGTTCTCAAGCCCCAACGAAGAAAGCTCTTTTACAAGGAACTCGCCAAGCACCTTTTGGTTTGGGGTGCTGGGTACGGTTTCGGAGGTCTCGCAGGAGGTTGTATCAAAGGATACGTAGTTCAAAAAACGGTCAATAACGCTCATACGGTCTCCTTAAAACGCCCAGTTGCCGTTCTCGAATACGGGAACGCGGCGGCCGTCGCGCGTAATGGCGGTGATGGAAAGATCCTCGGTACCAATCATAAAGTCAACGTGGATCATCGAATCGTTGATGCCCTTTTCGTGGCATTCTTGACGGGTATACTTGTCGTAATCCTTGAGGGTATTGGTAAAGCCGCGTCCTATTGCAAGGTGGCAAGAAGCGTTCTCATCGAAGAGGGTGTTGTAGAACAGGATGCCCGAGTTGGAAATGGGGCTATCGTAAGGAACAAGCGCACATTCGCCAAGGTAAGCGGCACCTTCGTCCATCGAAACCATTTCCTTCAGGAGCGCTTCGCCCTTTTCGGCGCCTACTTCAACGGCTTTACCGTTCTCGAAACGCATCCAGAAGTTTTCAATCAGCTGACCTTGATAAGAGAGAGGCTTGGAAGAATAAACGATACCTTCGGCAACGCCCTTTTTGGGAGAGATAAAGACTTCTTCGGAAGGGATGTTGGGGTTGAATACGATATTGCTGCCCTGCGTAGCCTCGTCGCCGCCGCAAAAAAGCGCATCCTCGATCATACCAACGCGCAAATCGGTGCCGTTGGATGCCTTATATTCAAGCGTTTCAATGCCAAGATTGTTGAGATAATCGCAACGTGCGGCAAGGTCGGCATTGTGAGCTTCCCACGCGGCAATGGGATCCTCAAGTGCGCGAGAGGTGTACAAAATTGCCTGCCACAACTTTTCGATTGCGGCATTCTTCTTCTCCCCGGGGAATACCTTTTTTGCCCACTCCGCACCCGGAACAGCAGCAATACACCATTGGTACTTGTTATCCATCGCATCGCGTAAGGGCTTGATGATCTTATATCTTGCCTGCATTGCCTTAGCCATCTTCTCTTGGTTAACACCTGCAAGGCCGTCGGGATCGTCACTTTCGAGATAGATCATAACGGGCAGAGTGTCAACACGGTGCTTGATTTTGGCAACTTCCCAATCCGCCAAAGTAGAAAGCGTTTTGAGCGATGCCTTCTTTTGGGTAACCTTGGTAATGGGCTGATAGCTCCACTCAACGCTTACCTTGCGAGCACCGAGTGCATAGCATTCTTCTACAACCATACGAACAAATTCGGGTTGGTCGAGGGATGCAAGAATCATAACGTCCTGACCCTTTTGCACGTTGCCACCCATTTTGGCAATCAGCTTTGCATAATTTCTCAAAATTGACTTTTTCATATTTCAATATCCTTTCTTTGCCGCGTGGCGGCGGGATGTTTTCTTTTTATTATTATACCAAATATTTCCCTAAAAAGCAATAAAAAATGAAAAAAAGCTAAAAAAGAAACAAAACGATGAAACCCCGCCGCGCCAATCGGCGCGGCGGTGGGTTTTATTGTGATTTTGTAATGTCACCGTTGGTGCAGTAAATCGTCCAGTTTGCGGAATAGTCCCCACCGTTGCCGCTTTTTTCTATGTCTTTCCACTGTTCCTTGGTTCCTCCAAAATTAACAATTGCTGAATCAAATACTCCCTCGAATGCGTTAAATCCAAAGTTTGCAGCACTTGCCGGTATCGTTATATTTTTTAAAGAAAAACAGCAATAAAAAGCGTTTTCTTCAACGCTTGTAACGCCTACCGGTATTGTAATCTCTGTTAATTTAGCGCAATTTGAGAAGGTCCCATTTTCAATTTTCGTAATATTTTTTGAAAGCTCAACACGCTCCAAAGCTTTACAGGATGCAAACGCTTCTCGGCCAATGCTTACAACGTTCGCCGGAATTGTAATGGTGGTGAGCCCACAAAAACGAAACGCACGAACGCCAATACTCGTAACATCTTTACCAATTGTAACATTCTTCAAAGCTGTACAAAAATTGAACGCCTCCTCCCCAATGTCGGTCACGCCCTCAGGAATAGTAACACTCGTTATATTGAAAAAGTGTGCAAACGCCATGTCATGAATTGCATAATTCTTTCCGTTGCAATTTCCAGGTAACGTTAATTCGGTATCATTCCCTTTGTAATCCATCAAGTAACAGATTTCACCGTCCTCGTAGAATACGTATCCGTTTTCATCTTTCCAAAGCTTACTTTGGGCATCTGCAGAGGTGTAGATACTCAAAACATTGGGGACGTTTTCTGCGCTTACCGTGACAGACGAAAGATTATAGATCTCGACAAGCTTGAAGCAAGTAGCAAACGCCCCTTCATCAATACTAATCACGCTTTCGGGTATCGTGATATTGGTAATAAAGACAGGAAAAGCGTCATTACCTATATGTAAAAGCGAGTCGGGGAGCGTAATACTTTTAAGAGAATTACACAATCGAAAAGTTCTATCACCAATACCTATTGTCCCCTCGCGTAAAGTTACAGAATTTACCGACATATCACAGTCAATTATCCAATTGCCCACATAGGATACACCGTTTTCTTTTTGGATAAGTTTGTCGCATCCTTCAAACATCCCTTTATAAATTCTCGTGACACCCTCACCGATTGTAATCTTCTCAAGCTCGGTACACCCTTCAAATGCAGAATCTCCAATTTCTACTACACAGTCCGGAATTGTAACACTTTTAAGATCTGTACGAAAGCGGAACGCATTTCCAAAAACACGTGTAACCTTACATCCATCAATTTCACTGGGAATGTAAATATCCACATCTGCACAGGTACCAATTCCAAGAATCGTGCATGTTCCATCTTCAAAAGTTCTATACTCCAAACCCGATGAACCAATCGCGGGAATAGACAGAGTTTCCCTCTCCCCGCAGGGGCAAGAACGCTCTTTTTGGCCGTCTTCAGCTTTGGTAGGTTCCTTTACAGTAACCCAATCGCCAAAGGTGTGCGTATGTACTTCGTTAGGCGTTGTTTGTTCGGGACCTTTTTGCGGCGTAGTGGTTTTTTCACTATTTGGATTTGTAGTTTCCTGCTCACTCTCCTGCATAAAAAAATTATTCAGCAATTGATCACAGGATGCCAGCATCAGTACAACCATTACCATTAAACAAAGTAACGCAGTAAGTTTGAACGTTTTTTTCATTTCTTTTTTCCTCCTTGAAACAAAAATAAATAATATAAAAAGTGCGCCAACCGAAGTCAGCGCACAAAAAATACGCCGCTCCAATTGTCGCCAAACAAAAACTTTAACATAACATCAAGCGTATGCAAAGTAGAGCATCTGTATTTTTATCAAAAATAAAAACACACATGCCTGATGTTTGTTATTCGTTTTTGCTTGGCTTCTTCAGTATACCACATTTTGGAGTGTTTGTAAACCCTTCCGCGAAAAAAATCACAAAATTCGGTTAAAATCTTCTCTTTTATATTGACTTTTTCAAAAAAGTGTGCTATGATATAGAATGTAAATTCTTTATTTGGAGGGTTTCCATTATGAAACATATTCAAACTATCGAAACTCGTAACCTTTGCGAAAGTGCAAAGAACGGCGGTTGCGGCGAATGCCAAACCTCTTGCCAATCTGCTTGCAAGACCAGCTGCGGTATCGCTAACCAACAATGCGAGAATACTGAGAAATAATTTTTCTCATTAAAAACGCCGCCTTCTTGGCGGCGTTTTTAATGCCTTTCCCAAAGGCGTTTTATACTGCAAACAAAGGAGTTTTACATATATGGTACATCAATACAAGCTGGGCGGATATAATATCGTGCTTGATTCCTGCTCGGGCGGCGTTCACGTAGTGGACGAGGTGGCTTATGACATCATTGCCCTCTACGAAAACGAGACACGTGAAGAGATTATCGCCCAAATGAACAAAAAATACGCCTCTCGCGAGGATATTACCCAGGCGGATATTGAAGAGTGCTACGACCAAGTTACCGCCCTCAAGGAGAGCGGCAAGCTCTTCTCCCCCGACACCTTTGCGGGTATGGCGGGGCACCTGAAAGAAAAGACCTCGGGCGTTATCAAGGCACTCTGCCTGCACGTGGCGCACACCTGCAACCTCAACTGCTCCTACTGCTTTGCAAGTCAAGGCAAGTATCACGGCGACAGAGCTGTGATGAGCTTTGAGGTGGGTAAGCAAGCGCTTGACTTTCTCGTTGCCAATTCGGGCACGCGTCGCAATCTCGAGGTCGACTTCTTTGGCGGTGAGCCCTTAATGAACTTTGACGTTGTTAAGCAACTCGTAGCTTATGCGCGCTCTATCGAGAAGGAAAAAGGCAAGAATTTCCGCTTCACCCTCACCACAAACGGCATGCTTGTTGACGATGACGTCATCGATTTTGCCAACCGTGAGTGCCACAACGTGGTCCTCAGCCTAGACGGCAGAAAAGAAATTCACGACCGTTATCGCGTAGACTATGCAGGTAGAGGTAGCTGGGAGCAAATCGTTCCCAAGTTCCAAAAGTTCGTCCAAGAACGCGGCGGACGCGGCTACTATATGCGTGGAACCTTTACGCACGCAAACCCCGATTTCCTTAAGGATATTCAAACTATGCTCGACCTCGGCTTCACGGAGCTGAGTATGGAGCCCGTCGTTTGCGCACCCGGTGACCCCTCGGAATTGACACAAGAAGACCTGCCTATCGTTCTTGAACAATACGAAAAGCTCGCAGAGCTGATGCTCGAGCGCGACCGCGAAGGACGTCCCTTCACCTTCTACCACTATATGATTGACCTGACGGGTGGCCCTTGCATCTACAAGCGCATTTCGGGCTGTGGCTCGGGCACCGAATATATGGCAGTTACTCCCTGGGGTGACCTTTACCCCTGCCACCAATTTGTTGGAGAAGAAGCCTTTAAACTCGGCGACATTTGGAACGGTGTGACCAATAAAGAAACACAGTGCGATTTTGCAAACTGCAACGTTTACGCACGCCCCGATTGCCGCGACTGTTGGGCAAAGCTTTATTGCTCGGGCGGTTGTGCCGCAAACGCTTACCACTCTACGGGTAGCGTAACCGGTGTTTACAAGTACGGCTGCGAGCTCTTCCGCAAGCGTATGGAGTGCGCTATTATGGTAGAAATCGCACGCACGCTGGCAAAAAACGAACAGTAAGCCTATGAAAATCAAAACTCCCATTTGCGATTTTGTGCGTCGCTATGCCGATAGCAAAACCGAAAGATGGCATATGCCCGGTCACAAGGGTTCGGGCGTGCTCGGCATTGAAGCGTTTGACATCACCGAAATTTCGGGCGCGGATTCGCTCTACGAAGCGGGCGGCATTATCAAGGAAAGTGAAGAGATTGCTTCTTCCCTCTTTGGCGCACACACGTTTTATTCTACCGAAGGTTCCTCGCAATGCATTCGCGCAATGCTTTATCTCGCGCTCCTGAAAGCGCGCAACGAAAAAAAGCCCCCTCTTGTCTGGGCGGCGCGCAATGCGCACAAGACCTTTCTCTCCGCTGTGGCGCTTCTCGATATGGACGTAGAATGGCTATACGGTAGCGAAAAAGAGAATTATCTTTCCTGCACTCTCTGCCCTGCAGAACTCGAAAAAGCATTCCAAAGCGCGGACGTATTGCCCATGGCACTCTATTTGACGTCGCCTGACTATCTTGGAAATATCGCAGACGTCTCGGCAATCGCCGAGGTTTGCCACCGCTACGACGTTCTCCTTTTGGTGGACTGCGCACACGGAGCCTATCTTAAATTTTTAGAGAATTCCCTTTACCCCACCGACCTCGGGGCGGATATGTGTTGCTCCTCGGCACACAAAACCTTGCCCGTGCTCACGGGGGGCGCTTATTTGCATCTTGCAAAAGGTATTGATGCCGACCTGCTTGCCGCCACAAAGGATGCTTTGGCACTCTTCGGTTCGACCAGTCCATCGTATCTCATTTTGCAATCTCTTGATGCGGCAAATGCTTGCCTTGCAGAAGATTGCCGCCAAAACCTTATCCGCGCGACCGCGCGACTTGACGAATTGAAAGCGCGTCTATTTGCACACGGATACGTTTGCATAGGGAATGAACCCCTAAAAATCACGCTCTCGACCAAGCCTTTTGGCTATACGGGTGTCGATTTTGCCACACATCTGCGAGAGAACGGTATAGAATGTGAATTTGCCGACAACGATTTTGTTGTTCTGATGCCAAGCATGGATATGGGCACAGATGAGCTTGCACACCTTGAGATGGTTGCTGTGTCGCTTGCCAAAAAAGAGGCCATTGCAACAGCTCCCCCTGTTCCTGCAAAAGCAGAACGCGCAATGCGTGTTCGAAAAGCACTCCTCTCCCCCGCCGAAACCGTTTTGGTGAATGAAAGTGTTGGGCGTATTTTGGCATCGCCAAGCGTTTCTTGCCCCCCTGCCGTACCGATTGTTGTGTGCGGCGAGAGAATTGACAAGGCAGCCGCCCTCGCATTTGCTTACTATGGCATTGATAGTTGCCGCGTGGTAAAAGAGTAAAAATCAAGTCAACACCTTGATTTTTCCCAAAAACTGTGCTATTCTATAAACAGAAACAACGAAAGGAGAACCTGTTATGCGTATTCAAGAATCGGGAGAAATGTATCTCGAAACCATTCTGCGACTTTCTCAAAAATCGGGACACGTGCGCGCCATTGACGTGGGCGAAGAAATGGGTTACTCCAAGCCCTCGGTCAGCCGCGCAATGAGCCTACTCAAGCAAGGTGAATACATCGTCATTGCAAAGGACGGTTCCATTACCCTGACCGACACAGGACGCGAGCTTGCCGAAAAAATTTATGAGCGCCACACGCTCATTACCAATTTTCTCGTCTCCATCGGTGTCGACGAAGAAACCGCCGCCGAGGATGCCTGCAAAATGGAGCATAGTATCAGTGACGCATCTTTTGAGGCAATCAAAAAACTTGCAGAAAAGAATAACGTACTATAAAACAGAAAAACAGAGCAAGTCTGGCGACTTGCTCTGCTTTTTTATTCTTCCCACGGAAGGGTTAATTTGGTTATTCCAAAACGGCCAAAGCTCATAGTTACGCGAACGTCTCCTCGGTAAATCTTCTGCGATGCTTCAATCTCATATTTTGTGCCCCACTGCTGAATGTGTGCCTCATCGTAGACACCAATATTAACGCCATCCTTTATGCGATAACGAAAAAGTTCTCCTCTCTCATAGTTCTTTCTATCCATAAACACAGATAGCGTAGCATCATTTCCCGAAGAAGTGCCAACGATGGGAATTTGACCCGTGGTTGTCGTCCCTGTCCATTCTCCGTTTTCGTTCTGCTTATAAACGTAAATCGTTTCACCATCCACCTCGTAATAGGTCTCACGATTCGATCCCTCCGTCACGCAAATAAGATTGCCATCAACCTTTATCTTTGATATGGTTTGATTCGTAATAGTACCATATGAACCATCGTGGTAACTGACTCGGGCTGACACATCTATCGTAAAGTTGCCTCCACTGAGAAAAATACACAGCTTTAGTCTATCGGCAGGATGCACGAGAATGGAAAAAAGTAAGCAAAGCAAAAATACGCCCAACACAACCCATCCAATTATTTTACATATCCATGATCTTATCGCCTCAAATTTTGTTGTCTCCTTTTGCGGATCGGGCATTTGGGAGCTTCTTTCGACATTCTCCTCTCGAATTACTTCCCAAAAATTGTTGTTATCCATATAGTTCTCTCACTTTCTCAAAAGCTTGCAATCAGATTTGTTTTTTGTTACCATATAAAAGGAATCAAACGATATTTGACTTTCTTTTTGTAATCGGCGTAGCCGTCAAGTCCTTTGGTGAGCACCTTTTCTTCATTCAAAATACGCACTGCCATAATGATGGGATACGGCAAGAAGCACAAGAGCGAGAAGAACGAGCCAAGCACGAGCGGAATAGACAAAAAGAGCCAAATGGTAACGGCATACATCGGGTGACGAACAATGCCGTAAAGCCCTGTGCTGATAACCTTTTGCCCCTCTTGCACCTCAATGGTGCGAGAAAGATATGCGTTCTCGCGCATAACCTCGGCATAGAGGGCGTAAGACGCCAACAGAATGACCGATGCCACGATAACGAGCCACGTGGGCACGTGTGACCAACCAAAGCGATAGTCCAAGCCTGCGATAATAAAGCCTGCTAAGAACAAGAGTCCCGAAAGTGCGACAACGCCCTTTTGGGTGTTTTCTTTTTCCTTGGCATCAAGGCGCTTTTCGAGTAACTCGGGGGATTTGATGAGCAGCACCGCGCCGAGAATGAGCATCGGGATGAATAGCAATCCAATAAAAATCCATCCCCCCACAAAGGCAAAGCTGCCCGCGGGCAGGAACAAAAGCGCGCCTACGAGCACAAGACCGCAAAGGAATTTTGTCAGGGCGCTCAAAAAGAGTTTTGTTTTTTGCATTGTCTTTCTCCTTACAGCATCGCCAAAATTTCGGCGGCGTTTGTATCGGGCTTGACTTTGGGCATCACTGCCTCGATGTTGCCCTCGGCATCGATGAGATAGGTGGAGCGCACCACGCCCATAGAAACCTTGCCGTAGTTCTTCTTCTCTTGCCAAACGCCGTATGCCTCGATAGCTTGGCGGTCGGGGTCGGAGAGCAGAACGAAAGGCAGCTCGTATTTTTCGGCAAACTTTTGATGCGATGCTACGCTATCACGGCTGATGCCGATGACAACGACGTCACGTGCTTCAAATTCCTTATACGCTCCCGCAAATGCGCAAGCCTGACGGGTGCATCCCGGGGTGTTATCCTTGGGATAAAAGTACAGAACAACACGCTTGCCCAAAAAATCGGAAAGAGAGACAGTGTTTCCGTCCTTGTCAAAGAGTGTAAAATTGGGGGCTTTGCTTCCTATTTGCAACATAGTAAGGTCTCCTTTGCTTTTATTTTTGCGGCATGCGACGCATAATACCGCTACCGTTTTGTTTGAGCCAACGGTCGTGCTTTTTATAGTCGGGGTATACACGCAGGACTTCCGCATAAAATTCTTTGGAATGGTTCATATGTTTGATGTGGCAAAGCTCGTGCACGATAACGCTATCCATCACCTCGGTGGGCATAAGCAGGAGCAAACAGTTAAAATTGAGGTTCTTTTTGCCGCTGCAGCTACCCCATTTGCTCTTTTGGTGACGAATGGTCACACGGTTATAGTCTACACCAACGAGCGAGGCGTAATACTTGACACGCGGTGGAATAATGGCGCGTGCACGCTCGGTCAAAAAACGTATTCCCTCTTCGGTCAAACGTGGTGCGCTCGGCTCTTTTTTGACAGTTGCGAGCTTTTTGCGAATCCAATCCTCGTGACGTGCAACAAAAGAGGCAATTTCTTCCTGTCGCATCGCGCGCGGCGCGCGGACGATGACCTCGCCCTCCTTGATTTGTAAGGCAACCGTTTTGCGGTCGCTCCTAATAATGCGGTATTGCATAACGGCTCCTTTCGTAGTTTATATTTCATTTTCCACGGCAATGAACTTTCTTAGCGGATAGGGTCTTGGAGGTGCCTAGCCGCTCGCGAGAGCCAAGCGAGCAATGCGCTCGCGCCGACTGTCTGTCCACAAACTAACGGCTTCCTTTTTGACCCATTGTTAGAGAGTTTTTGAAGGGGTGTGGGGGAACTTTTTGCAAAAAGTTCCCCCACAATCTCGTCCCCTTATTCTCCCAACACACTCGCGACGGCGGACATAATGCCAATGCGGCCGCTCTCGTAAGTAAGACCGCCTTGGAAGAAAGCGGTATAGGGGGCGCGCAGAGGTCCGTCGGCGGAGAGCTCGATGGAGCTGCCCTGCACGAAGGTGCCTGCCGCCATAATAACCTGGTCTCCGTAGCCGGGCATTGCCCAAGGCTCGGGAGTAACGAAAGCATCGACGGGAGAGCCCGCTTGAATACCGCGGCAGAATGCGCAAAGCCCTTCGGCACTGCCCATAATGACAGATTGAATAATATCGTGGCGTTCCTCGCTCCAACGGGGTTCTACCACGTAGCCGAGCTTTTCAAACATATAAGCCGCAAGGTGTGCGGTTTTGAGGGCTTGCGCCACGGTGTGAGGCGCATAGAAAAGTCCCTTGAACATCGATTTGTTTTGTCCCAAGGTAGCACCTGCTTCGGCACCGATGCCGACAGAGGTCATACGGTAGGACGCCAGCTCAACGGCACGGCGTGTGCCTGCAAGATAACCGCCTGTCTCTGCCATTCCGCCACCGGGGTTCTTGATAAGAGAACCGATGACAAGGTCGGCACCAACGGTGCAGGGCTCTTTTGTCTCTACAAATTCGCCGTAGCAGTTGTCAACCACTACGTAGGTTTCGGAGCTGATATTCTTAACAAACTTGACAAGCTCGCCGATTTCATCCACGCTCAAGGTCTTGCGATTGAGATACCCTTTGGAGCGTTGCACAAATACCATCTTGGCGCGACTGCCGAGAGCGCGAAGCTTGTCCTCAATTTCGGTAAAGTTGAAGGTGCCGTCGGGGTTGAGGTCGGTCTGCTCGTAGTCAACGTCAAAATCGCGCAGAGAGCCGTTTCCGGGCGTGCCCGAAAGGCCGATAACTTCTTCAAGGGTATCATAGGGCTTGCCTGCTACCGAGTACATCACGTCACCCGGGCGGAGAATGCCGAAAAGTCCGATGGATAGCGCGTGGGTACCACTGATGATGGTTTGGCGAACAACGGCGGTTTCCGCGCCCATTACGTCTGCCCAAACCTCTTCAAGCACCTCACGGCCACGGTCATCGTAACCGTAGCCGCTGGTGGATTGAAAACAGGAGTCACTTACGCGGTGGGTGCGAAATGCATCCATCACCTTTTGCGTGTTGAGGAATGCGACCTCATCAATATGTTGAAATTGTACTACGAGAGCCTGCTCGGCTTCAAGTGCGAGGTCTTGTATCTTTTTGGAAAATATCATTTTTGTGTCTCTTTCTTTTGACAAACGAATTATTCAATGATGTAATCGTTGGGGTCGATGCTCGGGAATTCTACGTCCTCGGAGGTTTTGCGACCGGAGATTTCCTCATAGAATGCAGCGCGAGAAACGTGCTGATAAGGTGTGAGGAAGTAGTAACCGATGCCGCAAGTGCAGCAAGCGGCAAGCAGATCCCAACCGATAAAGCTGAAGTCAAGGCAGAACAGACGGAACTTGTTGCCCTTCATCATTTGGCGAGAAAGGCGCAGAGCCTCGATAGCACCTACACCGGGGTAATCGGCCATAATCAAATGCGCCATAGAATACGCATAAGATACGGGGATGCTGATACAAACGGAAATGATAGCGCCAAGGAAGGTCAAACCTACAAAAGCAAGAAAACCACTCGCAGCGGCAATGGCGGATCCACTCAGCATTGCGGGGATAGAGGCAACAAAAGAAGCGCCGCCAATTAAAGTGCAAATAATCATCGGGAGCATCGTCAGCTCCATAATCAAAGTGTGGCAGAAGTTTAAACCAACAGTTTTGATGTAATCGTGCGTAAAGTACTCAAAAAGTGTGCCGGGGGTGATGCCGTCCTCTCTGCCGTCAAGAACATTCAAACAGAACTTTTGGTAGCCGACCTTAATGGGAGAAGAGAAAAACAGGTTGATAAGGAAAAGGAGCGTGGTTACGCCGATAACAAAAATAACGAAGAAAGAGAGAATAAAGCCTACAATAGGATATTCCTCCATAAATACTTCGCCCATTGCCTTGAAATCGAGGTCAGCAATGGCTTTTTCAAGCGCCTCCGACTGCTCGGGGGTCAAAATGGGCTCGGATTCAACGATTTCTTCTTCGGTTTCGTAATCGGGATCAGCATAGTCAACATCTTCTTCAAAGCCTCCGAGGTCGGCGTTGAAGCCGCTACCACCGACGGATGCACTACCGCTGTTAAGAGTAACGCCACCCAAAATAGCCGCAATCAGGGTAACCAATGCAGCCATCCACCAAAAGCCCTTGAGTGCTTGGCGTGCGGTTCTGCGGAAATCCGCTGCTCTTGCGGGGCGCGTTTGATAAAAGTTTTGTTCGTAATTCATTTTAGTCTTCCTTTCTGAAAATAAATTTCATACCATCGCAGTCGATGTGTATACATTCTATGACACAGTCGCTTGATTGTCAATGGTGTTCCTTGGATGTTTACGGATTGTTTACAATTCTTGCCGTTAAAATTGTTCTATAATGGAGCGGAAGGTCATTCCGCGTTCCTTGTAATTCTTAAAGGCATCGAAGCTCGCGCAAGCGGGCGAAAGCAAAACGATGTCTCCCTCTTGTGCCGTAGTGCAGGCGAGCTTTACTGCTTCGGTAAAGTCGGGTTGCAGATAAACGGGGATTTTGCCCTGTTGTATTTCTTCCTTTTGAGAAAGTGCCGTAAGAATCTTACCCGCGGTAGCACCCGTAATCACTGCCGCCTTGGCATATTCGCAAATGGCATCGGCAAGAGGCTCAAAGGGAGTCTTTTTATCCGAGCCGCCGCAAATAACAATGGGCTTTGTGGGCATTGCCGAAAGCACCGCCGCCGTTCTGACGGGAGTAGAGTCAATCGAGCTATCGTAATAGGTCACGCCGTTGGAAACACGAACCGCCTCCATGCGGTGTTTAACGCCCGTAAAGGTGCTTGCAACCTCGCGCACGCTCTCGGGAGAGGCGTATTCAAAGGTGAGTGCAATGGCGCACATCAAATTTTCAAGATTGTGACGCCCCTTGAGAAGTAGCTGTTCGTCTTGCATAATATCGTGCTCAACGCCCTCGCTCCAAAGGTATATCTTACCTTCTCTTTCGTAAATGGCACTGTCGCAATCGCGCAGGGGGAAATCGGTGTGCTCGGTTTTGCGCGAGGAAAAATAGGTAACGGGAATGTCAACCGTTTTTGCCAGCTCTGCCGTAATGCGGTTTTCGGCATTGAGCACTACGCGACGGCAGGGCTCGTGGCGAAAAGCATTTGCTTTGGCAAACGTGTATTCCTCCATATCCGTATGCCAATCGAGGTGGTTGGGCGTTACGTTTGTAATAACCGAAACCTGCGGCGAGCGTGTAGCACCCTGTAATTGGAAGCTGGAAAGCTCTACGACCGCAAAATCGTGCTCGGTCATATCCGCTACCATTGGCAAAAGAGGCGTACCAATGTTTCCGCCCACGTAAATATGTGTTTTTTCATCATCCTTATATTCTTGCGAAAGAATGAGACCTGTCAAGGTGGTCGAGGTGGTCTTGCCGTCACTGCCGGTAATACCGATAACGGTTGCGGGGGTCAGTTCAAAAAAGAGCTCCATCTCCGAGGTCAGTACCGCTCCTCTTGCCACCGCTTCCTTGAAAGCGGGAATATCGGGACGCATACCGGGCGAGCGGAAGATAATCTCCTCGTCAAGGTCGTCAAGGTAGTTCTCGCCAAGCATAAGGGTGGCACCTTGCTTTTCAATTTCGTCGGCGTATTCGCCAATCTCTTCACGCGTTTTTCTGTCACGCGCGACAACGATAGCTCCGCGAATAAGCAAAAAGCCGATGAGGGGGCGGTTCGATACTCCAAGCCCTACCACCGCGCATCTTTTTCCGCGTATGTATTGCATCCAATCAAGTAAATTCAAGTGTCTTTCCTCCCTTGGTTGCCGCCCGCTTGGGCGGATGTGGCGTGTGCGCGGCTTTGCCCGCGCGTGTGCGACAAGTCAATCTATATAATATTATATTCTATTTCTTCGGAAGTTGCAATAGAAAAAGACGAGAAATTACAATTTTTTTCAAAAAATAATGCTCTCCCCCTTTTCAAAAAGCTTTTTTTCTGTTATAATGATAAAAGATGACTGTTACACTACGCTTTGCGAAAGGATGGATGCCAATGGCTACAACGAAAAAGCAAGACGCACAACAATATAACGACCAAAGCATAAAGGCCCTGAAGGGTGCAGACAGAGTTAGAAAACGCCCCTCGGTTATTTTCGGCTCGGACGGTCTTGAAGGATGCGAGCATTCCTTCTTTGAGATTCTCTCCAACTCGGTCGACGAGGCAAAAGCAGGACACGGTAAAGAAATTAAAGTTACCGTTTTTCAAGATAGAAGCATTGAGGTTGACGACCACGGACGCGGTGTTCCGCTTGGATGGAACGAAGCCGAAGGTCGCTGGAACTGGGATTTGATTTACTGTGAGCTTTACGCGGGCGGTAAATACGAAAACAACAGCGGCGGCGGTGCGTATGAGTATTCCCTGGGTCTCAACGGCCTCGGTGCTTGTGCTACGCAGTATGCTTCGGAATATATGATTGTCAAATCCTACGACGGAACCACCGAGAGAAGCATTCGCTTCCGTCGCGGTGAGGTCAACGGCGAGCTTCAAGAAAGACCTCTCGGTCCCAAGGAAAAACGCACGGGTACGGTTGTACTTTGGCGTCCCGACCTCAAGGTCTTTACCGACATCAACATTCCCCCCGAATTCTTCCGCGATACCCTGCACCGTCAGGCAGTGGTCAACCCCGGTACGACCTTTGTTCTGCACATCGAGCAGGACGATGAGACCTTCACCGAAGAAAAATTCGTTTATGAAAACGGTATTTCCGACTATCTTACGGAACAGGTTGGCGACAAGAGCCTGACCGCTCCCGTTTCGTGGCACATTGAAACACAGGGCCGCGACAGAGCCGACCTTGACGAATACAAATTCAAGGCAGATATTACCTTCTGCATTTCCAACACCGTTACGATGCTGGAATACTACCACAACTCGAGCTACCTCGAATACGGCGGTTCTCCCGATAAGGCAGTTAAGCTCGCCTTTACCTATGCGCTCGATAAATACCTCAAGTCGCACAACCGCTATGCAAAAAACGAAACCAAGATTACCTTTAACGATATTGCCGATTGTCTCGCACTTATCATCAGCGGTTCTTCGACCTCGACGTCTTACGAGAACCAAACCAAAAAGGCGATCAACAACGTCTTCATTGCTGATGCGCTCAACGAGTTCCTGCGTCAAAAGCTTGAGGTCTACTTTATTGAGAACCCCAAGGCTGCAGAGCTCTTTGCAAACCAAGCGCTCATCAACAAGCACAGCCGCGAAAGTGCAGAAAAGGCTCGCGTTGACGTAAAGAAAAAGCTTTCGGGCTCTATCGACGGTGCAAACCGCGTTGAAAAGTTTGTCAACTGCCGCTCCAAGGACCCCAACGTGGCTGAACTCTACATTGTAGAGGGCGACTCCGCGGCGACCTCTGTTAAGCTTGCACGCAAATCCGAGTTCCAGGCAATTATGCCCGTGCGCGGTAAAACCCTCAACTGCCTTAAGAGCGACTATGATAAAATCTTCAAGAGCGAGGTCATCACCGACCTACTCAAGGTTATCGGCTGCGGTGTTGAGATTAAGACCAAGAAAAAGAATGACGTAGCTACGTTTGACATCAATAATTTGCGTTGGTCCAAGGTCATTATTTGTACCGATGCCGACGAGGACGGTTTCCAAATTCGCACACTGCTCCTCACCCTCTTCTACCGTTTGCTCCCTACTCTTCTTGCCGAGCACAAGGTGTTCATTGCAGAAACTCCCTTGTTTGAAATCACGACCAAGGACGGCAAATACTTTGCTTTTGACGAATTTGAAAAGGCAGAGATCCTCAAAAAGATCGGTCAAAAGCGTTACACTCTGCAACGCTCCAAGGGTCTTGGCGAGAACGACCCCGACATGATGTGGCAGACCACAATGAACCCCGAAACGCGCCGCCTCATCTCTGTTTCTCCCACCGATGCTGCCGCCACCGAGATTATGTTCGATACCCTGCTTGGCGACAATCTCCCCGCGCGTAAGCAGTTCATTACCGAAAACGGTAGCAAGTATATGAAGGATATTGATGTTTGATGACATCGAAAAAAGCAACAACGGTCGGCAGAAATTCTGCCGACCTTTTGTGTTATTCTCAAGCATACTTCACTATGAAATAGCGGGTATTTGAATGTTGCTGAATAGATTATCTGTTTTTATATTATCCGAATCGTTTGTATAATAGAATATTCTTGTAAATATTCCGTTAGCTTCTCCTACCCATTGTATCAAGGTTCCTGTACCCGATTGGTGCGGTTTCCGTGTTTCGATATGAAGTGTCAATTTTCCGTCGGAGTTTTTAACGGCAGATGTCAAAAGAGAGCTTTCGCCTATTGACATTTTTTCATCGGAGATCTTTTGCGTTACATCGGTAACCGAAAGCACATATTCAACACGTGTCCATTCTCCGTTGGCAGCTTCGGTTGTAATATACACAACGTTTGTTTCCTTCCCCGTGTCTTCGGATACGGTGTGCGAAAAACGAATGGAAGTAACATTGCCATCCAAAACGGAGATCTGCGGCAAAGAATCGATCAATTTTACAAAAGCGGTCATATCATCCTTGCTTTGTATGCCGCTGTTTGCAATACTTTGAATGTATTGTTCTAACTGTGCCTCGTCGTTATCCGCAAGCATTGCCTTCATTTCGTTGAATTTTTCCAAACCGGATATTTCTATTGATTGGCTGGGTAAGGGGTCTTTTATTGG
>JAZOVV010000007.1:0-9371 GCA_045658925.1 Eubacteriales bacterium | reverse complement strand
AGGGCAGAAAGAGACTGACCTACTAATTGATTGCCCAAAGGGAATCATCCAACATAAAACACCGACTGCTGTGAAGCGTGCCTTGCGCGTTCGCGCTGTCGGCGTTTTTGTTTGTTAGCGACAATTCGCGTTTTTCTATTTTTTATTTTTCAAATTTCAATGACGGAAGCAAAACTTTAGCCAGAGGAAAGAGCCAATGAAGTACACAACTCTAAAGGAACATCATCTGTATAACAAGACCTTCTCGCGGGGCGCGCGCTTCTCGGGGCAGTATGTTTCGGTGTTCGTTTTGCGCGATTATGCGGCAAAGCGACTCAAGAAAGAGAACCCCGAAAAAAAGGCGTATAACCGTTTTGGTGTCAGCGTTACCAAGCGTGTGGGCGGGGCAGTACAGCGCAGTCGGGTCAAGCGCATTTTGCGTGCAGGCTATCGCGCCGTTGAGCCCGAGCTCAAAACGGGATATTTGGTGGTTATTACCCCCAAAGAGGGAATCCTTGACATCAAATCCACCGACGTTGAGAAGGAATTACGTCGCGGATTCGCAAAATTGGATATGTTCCAAGAAAACGTAACACCATGAAGCACTTGTGTATCTGGCTCGTTCGTCTATACCAAAAGTATCTATCACCCCTCAAGGGCAGACCGACCTGCCGTTTTACTCCAACCTGCTCGGCTTATTCGATACAGGCATTTCAAAAGCGCGGATTTTTTGTGGGACTGTTACTCACGGCTATGCGGATTTTTCGCTGTCAACCGTTCTGCGCACCGGGATATGACCCTGTACCCGAGAAGGGACTTCGCAACCGCCGTTACAAGGTTGCGCCTATGACCAAGTATTTTTATCCGGAGGAGTACGGCTTTACCGAGGACGAAAACGAGGCACAATGATTTTGCAGCACCGTGCAAAAAATCAGAACAGACGGTGCAAATCCCAAAAACAAGAAGGGAGTTTTTCGCCATCGAGCGAAAGAAACCAAACATGAAAACAAAGAAAATGACAGGACGTATCGCCTCTCTTGTATTGGCGATTCTACTGATGCTGACCGCTCTTGTCGGTTGTGCAAAAAGCGAGACTCCTACGCTCCCCTTTAACAAGGAAAAGTTCCAAATGAACTCTACCGAGGAAATGCAAGCGCACGGACTTTCTCCCAATGAATTGACCAAGGTAGCCGAGATTTTCTCTGCAGCGTTTGGAGCAAAGGAACAATTCGACGCACGTGAGGCTCTGGTTGCGGCAAACCGCGGTTATGATATGACCGCCGAGGGATTTGACCCCAAGGGGAACTATTCCGAAAACAAGGGTCTCAACCTTGATTACGCAAAGAACGTTATCAAAAAAGCGAATGCAACCTCTTCCGCAGCAGGAACAACTGCTTTTACCGATGCGGAGCTTTCTAACGAAGCACAAAACGGTATTCTTGACAAGCTCAACGCAAAGGACGTTGAAACACTGATTGACGCATTCCGCGAAACCGTCGCCATCGAAAAGGGCGGCTTCTGGGATGGACTTCTTGGTGTTATCGGTAAGATTTTGAACTGGATTACCACTTACCTCGGCTTTGGTAGCTACGTTGTTGGTATCTGCTTGTTCGCAATTATTATCGAAATTCTGATGTTGCCTTTCTCCATTAAGCAACAAAAGAACTCCATTAAGCAGGCAACGCTCCGTCCCAAGGAAATGGCTATTAAGAACAAGTACAAGGGGCGCAACGACCAACCCACTATGCAAAAAATGCAGGCAGAGATTCAAGATCTCTACCAACGCGAAAACTTCAGCCCTTATAGCGGCTGCCTCCCCCTTTTGGTGCAGTTGCCTATCATTATGGCACTTTATAACATCGTTATCGACCCGCTTCACTACGTGCTGGGTCAGGGTGCTAATGTAACTTCCGCGCTTTCCACCTTTGCCACTGCATCTCCCGCAGCAGGCGGTCTTGGTATGACCGTTGCATCCAATCGCGGCACCATCGAGCTGTTGTCGCTTCTCAAAGAAAATGGCGATAATATCATCGAAGCACTCGGCAATTTCCAATATTACACCTTCTCGGGTGATGCGCTCGCATCTCTGGATAAGGCGGTTGGAATGATCCCCAACTTTAACATTGGCGGTTTGAACTTTGGTTTGAACCCCGATTTCAGCAACTTGGCAAACGGTTATTGGTTGCTTTTGTTGGTTCCTGCACTGACCTTTGTCACCTATTTCCTTTCCTCCAAAATCAACCGTAAGTTTATGTATCAACCCGCCACCAACGACGGTATTGATGCAAGACAACAGGCTTGCTCCAACTCGATGATGGACGTAACCATGCCCGCAATGTCCGCATTCTTCACCATGGCAGTTCCTGCCGTTATCGGTGTATACTGGATGTTCCGTAGCTGGATAGGTCTTCTCAAGTCCTTCATTATGTCTCGCATTATGCCTCTTCCCAAATTCACCGAGGAAGACTACAAAGCAGCAGAGAAGGAAATGGCAGGCAAAACCAAAAAGAAGATCAACAAAGAAAGTAAAAACAAGTCCTACGATCAGGTAAGAGCGGTACGTTCTCTGCACTACATTGACGACGAGGACTTTGAAGATACCCGTGAGCGCGGTCTTGCGCGAAAAGCTTTGCTTGAAGAGAAAGAGAAGCAAGAAAAGGCAGAGGCTGCCGAGAGAGCACAAAAGCTCCCCTTCGGCAAGGCACTCCTCAAGAAGGACGACCGCAAAAACGAGAGCGAAGAGGCGCCCCAAGAAGAGGCTCCCGAAGCGCAAGCTCCTGTAGAAGAGACTCCTGTGGAAGAGACGAAGACCGACGATACTACGAACAACGAATGAGGTAATATAAGACCATGAAAAAAGAATTGATTGTAACGGCAAAGACCGTTGACGAAGCAAAGGAGAAGGCTGCCCTTGAGCTTGGCGTAGCCATTGAAAATATTGAATTTACCGTAATTGAAGAGGGCAAGCGCGGCTTCCTCGGCATTGGTGCCAGCGAAGCAAAGGTATCTGCTGTATATACTCTTGGCGGTGCTGACATTGCTCTCGCTTTCATCGAGCAGGTCGTTTCCGATATGGAACTGAACCTGACCGTTGCCAAAAAAGCAGGCAACAACGACGATATCCTCATCACCGTTGACGGTGAGGGTGCAGGCCTTCTCATCGGTCACCACGGCGAGACCTTGGATTCTCTGCAATATCTTGCAAACCTTGCAGCAAACAAGAAAATTAGGGGCGAAAAGCACGACTACGTGAAGATTACTCTTGACATCGAAGGCTACCGCGCAAAGCGCGAGGAAACTCTGCGCGCGCTTGCACGCCGCATGGCAGCAAAGGTTGTTAAGTACAAGAAGAGCGTTATGCTCGAACCCATGAACCCCTATGAGAGAAGAATCATTCACTCCGAGGTTCAACACGTAGCAGGCGTTTCCACCAACTCTATCGGCTCCGAGAACAACCGCCGCGTTGTTATGTTCCTCGACGATAGCAAGGCGACCCAAGAATAATTAACAAAATCTGCGCACCCGCGCATGATGGGGAGAGAGAACCCGATACAGTGCAGGTTCGCTCTCCCCAATATTTTTTGTGAGGTAGAGTATGTTTATTGGAGATACCATCGCCGCCATCAGTACGGCAAGAGGAAAGGGCGGTGTTGCCCTCTTACGCATATCGGGCCCCGATGCCATAGCGGTATGCGAAAAAGTCTTTTTGCCCAAGAGCGGTAAGAAATTATCCGAATATGCACCCCGTACCGCTGTTTTCGGCTCTATTTATGCCCCCAACGATAGGGGTGAGTGGAGCGAAATTGACAACGGCTTGGCTACTGTTTTCCGCGCCCCCGCATCTTTTACGGGCGAGGATACGGTAGAGATTTGCTGTCACGGTGGCATTTTGCTCACGCAAACGGTTCTGACTGCTTGTCTTGCGGCAGGAGCACGCGCCGCCGAGGCGGGAGAATTCACGCGCCGTGCATTCTTAAACGGCAAAATGGGACTTTCCGCCGCCGAGGCTCTCGGTGACCTTTTGGAAGCCCAAACGCGCGAGCAATTAACCTTGGCGCACGCAGGAACCGACGGTCGCGTAGAGCGCAAATGCCGTGAGATTTACGACGCTTTGTGTGCGGTTTTGTCATCCGTTTATGCAAAAATTGACTATCCCGACGAGGACCTTGCCGAAATGAGCCGCGAGGAGATGCAAGCCGCTCTTGCGGAAAGCATCGCGCGCGTAGAAAAATTGCTTGATACCTATCGCACGGGGCACGCCATTGCCGAGGGAATTCCCACCGTTATTTGCGGCAAGCCCAACGTTGGCAAGAGCTCGCTTTACAACTGCATTGTCGGCCGCGATGCCGCCATCGTCACCGACGTAGAGGGAACCACTCGCGACGTACTCACAGAGACTGCCGCGCTTGGCCGCGTAACGCTCCGTTTGTTTGATACCGCAGGCTTGCACGAGACCGAGGACGTAGTTGAGAAAATCGGTATTGACCGCGCCCGTCGCGCCCTTGAGGATGCAGAACTGATTCTTGCCGTTTTTGATGGCTCTGTCGCTCCCGACGAAGAGGATAAGGCATTGGCAGAGTCTCTTTCGGGTATCAATGCAACCGTTATTGCTGTCATCAACAAGTCTGACCTTGGCATCAAGGGAGAAGACTTCTATACCGCACATTTTACGCATACAGTGACGCTTTCCGCAAAAGAAGGAAAGGGAACCGAGGCGCTTTCCGCACTTGTGGAGTCCTGCTTTATCAACGGTGAGTTGGACACCAAGCAGGATACCGTTCTCACCAATGCCCGCCAAAAGGGAGCGGCACTTACGGCGCTCGAAGCGTTGGGGCGCGCCAATGACGGACTTTCTTACGGACTCCCCGTAGAGCTTTGCTGCAGCGATTGTGAGGCGGCTATGCAAGCGATTGCCGAGCTTGACGGCAGAGCGGTCTCCGAAGACATCGTATCCCACATCTTTTCGCATTTTTGCGTAGGGAAGTAAAAAGGAGAAATTCCAATGTACGCATATCATCCCAAGTTTCAAAAGAAAAAAGAAAAGCTGCTTGCGTGGTTTTTTGCCGCGCTCGGCATTGTTCTTTATATCACCTCGCAATATCCCGGCGCGCCCGTTCCCGGGCTCATTCAAATTTTCGGTGTTTGCTCGCTTGCGGGCACCATCCTGATTGTTTCCATGAGCATTCTGCGCTCCTACTCCTACGAGTTGGTGGAAGGGGAAGAGGACAAGACCGATTTCGTCATTACCGAGCATTACAGTCGCCGCAAAACGGTGGTTTGTCGCGTAGGACTTGACGACGTTATTTCGGTGACGCCGTACGAACCGAAAATGAAAAATGAAATCCCAAAAGAAAAGAACAAAATTTATTCTTACACGGGTGTTTTGTTTGATGAAAATCGCTATTTTGTAGAGATGCAAGCCCACGGTGAGCACTTTTATGTTATCATTTGTGCCGATGAAACGCTTATGAACCTTCTTGCCAAATACTGATAGCAATATTTGTCTCATATTTCTTAAAAAATGTCTTGAAAAACCGCACGATTTGTCTTATAATTATCTTATAGACTCTTTTTATATTTTATAGTAAAAGAAAAGGAGAATAATGATATGGCATTTCCGGTAGCAAATCAAGTCTATTCGGTAAGAGGTGACGCATCCGCCGATCTGCGCGGCACACTCGAGCAGATTAAAGAGATGGGCTATGACGGCGTTGAGTTCGCAGGTCTTTACGGCCACAGACCCGAAGAGGTTCGCGCTATGTGTGAGGAAATCGGTCTTGTTCCGATCTCTGCACACGTTCCTTACCTCGATATGGTTAAGGATCCCGAGGGCGTTCTCGGTCAGTATGCGACCATCGGTTGCAAGTACGTAGCCGTTCCTTACCTCACCCCCGAATATCGCCCCGGCACTCCCAACTTCCAAGACGTTATTAAGAACGTTGAAATGCTTGGTGCAGTTGCTAAAAAGTTGGGTATGACCCTGCTTTATCACAACCACGACTTCGAGTTTTTGAAGATCGATGGCAAATACGCACTGGATATTCTTTACGATAGCGTTCCCGCAGATCTGCTCCAAACCGAGCTGGATATGTGCTGGGTTAACGTAGGCGGTGAGAACCCCTCCGACTATCTGCGCAAGTACAGCGGCCGTTCCCCTGTGGTACACCTCAAGGATTTCGCAGGCTCCAAGTCCGAGAATATGTATGAGCTCATCGGCATTGAAAAGAAAGCCGAGCCCGCACCGCAAAAATTCGAGTTCCGCCCTGTTGGCAGCGGCAAGCAGGATTTCCCCTCCATTCTCAAGGCTGCAGAAGATGCAGGTGCTGAATGGGTCGTTGTTGAGCAGGATAACCCCTCTATGGGGCTTACCCCCATGGAATGCGCCGCAAAGAGCCGCGCTTACCTGAAAACGATTGGCTGTTGAGTAGCCGTAACAAATATTTAAACGGAGGATTTTAAAAATGGGATTGGATGATTTCAAGCAAAATCAAGAAAAGCAAGTAATTGACACCAACAGAAGAATGCGCGTAGGTATCATTGGTACCGGTTGGATCGCAGAGTCTCACATCAAGTCTTACCTCAAACAGCCCGACGTAGATATCGTTGCAGGTGCTGACCTCATCCCCGGCAAGGCAAAGAAGTTCTTTGAAAAGTTCGGCGTTGAAGGCGTTAAGACCGATTACGCTTCTCACAAAGAGATGCTTGAGGATAAGAGCCTCAACCTCGATGCAGTTTCCATCTGCACCTACAACCGTCAACACGCACAACCCGCTATCGACTGCCTCAATGCAGGCATCAACGTTCTTCTCGAAAAGCCCTTCACCGTAACTCTCGACGAGGCTGTTGAAGTTATCAAGGCAGAGAAGGCAAGCGGCAAGGTTCTCTCCATCGGCCATCAGCCCAGAATGGATGCGAACATGAAGATGATCAAAAAGATCTGCCAGAGCGGCGTTCTCGGCAAGATCTATTACATTCAAACCGGCGGCGGTCGCCGTCGCGGTATCCCCACGCCTTACGGTACCACCTTCATCGAAGATGAGACCGCAGGTCTTGGTGCACTCGGCGATATCGGTTGCTACTCCTTGGATATGGTCCTGAACGCAGTTGGCAATCCCAAGCCTCTGACCGTTTCGGGTTACAAGTCCAACTTCTTCGGCACCGACCCCAACTACTCCAACTACGTAAAGACTCACCATCCCGAGTATGCAGAAAAGTTCAAGGTTGATGATTTCGCAGCAGCGTTTGTACGTCTCGAAGGCGACATCATCCTCGACTTCCGTATTTCTTGGGCAATGAACATGGACACCGCAGGTGATACCCTGATTCTGGGTACCAAGGGTGGTCTCCGTATTCCTTCCACCGAGTGCTGGAACGGTTCCGTTGGCGGCGCTATGACCCTGTATCATGAGGTATGCGGCGAGCAGACTCAAACCACCATTCCCGTTATTCAAACCAGATGGGAACTGTTCGATCTCAAGATCCGTACCTTCCTCGATGCTATTAAGTACAACCGTCCCGCACCCGTTTCCTCTCTCGAAATTTTGCGTAACCAAGCCATCATCGACGGTATTGCAAAATCTGCAGAGCTCGGTCGCGAGGTTGTAATCGATTTCCCTGAATTCGATTGATTTTCTTCCTTTATTAAATAGTAAAGAAAAGGCGCAGACGTGTCAATCACGTCTGCGCTGTTTTTTATTCGGTTATGGGTTCTTCAGTGATGGTGGATATATCGTCGTTTCGGTGCTTTCTGAATTCTCTAATAATCATCGGTACATATATTACCGCTGTTACAAACCAGGTAATGGGGTAGGAGAGGTAGAGCACGGCGATGTTGTCGGGGTAAAGGGGATAGAATACCGTGTAGATCCAAACGATGCGCAACACGCATGCACCCATAAGCGAAATAATAGTTGGAGCAAGCGACTTGCCAAAGCCGCGCATGGTGTAACTACCAACATCTAAAAATCCGCAAAGGAAATAGGGGAGACCGATCAAACTCAAGCTGATCATACCAATATCAATAGCCGCCTCGTTTCCGGGGGTGTAGATGCCAAGCAGTCCGCGTCCGCCCAAATAAGCGGAAAGCCCCGTTATTGCACCGACCAAAAAGACGATGAGATAATGCCAAAGCACAACCGTTTTCAGTCGTTTGTATTTTCGCGCTCCCACGTGCTGACCGGTAAAGTTCATTGAGGATTGCGCTGTGGAATTCATCGTGGTGTAAATGTAGCCCTGCAGATTTGCCGCTGCCGTGTGACCTGCAACGACTGTGGCACTTTGGAAGGATTGCAGTGCCGATTGAATAATTACGTTGGAAATAGAGAAGAGTGAACTTTGAATTCCCGCAGGCAAGCCGATGGAAAGGATCTTTTTGAGCGGTTCCTTTTGAATGGCGATTTTTTTGATATCCAAATGACAAGGTCCTTCGGTTTTGAGCATAAACAGAATAATGAGCGCGCAGGAAATCCAGTTTGAAACCGCGGTAGCAACGCCAACACCGAGTGCGCCGGTTTTAAAAATCAAAACCATTACCAAGTTCAAAATGACGTTTGCCACACCTGCAATCGAAAGAAATCCGAGAGGGCGTGTGGTGTCGCCCGATGCACGCAGCATTGCCGCACAGTAATTGTAAAGGAGAGAGGCGGGCATACCGCAAAAGTACGCTTGCATATAAAGGATCGCTTCGGGAAGGATAGAGTTCTCAACGCCTATCAAGCCAAGCAACTGCGGTGTAAAGATCAATCCAACCGCGGTTGTGATAACACCGCCAATCAGAGCAGTATATACGGCGGTGTGGAGTGTCTTTTCTACAGTATCAAATTCTTTTGCTCCAATACCGTGTGCCACACATACACCCGCACCGACGGATAACCCCAAAAATATGTTTACCACCAAATTGATGATTGCTCCGCAAGAACCAACGGCGGCAAGCGCAATTTCGCGTTCTGCTTCGGTGTCTCCGCCCCAACGGCCAACCACAATGGTGTCGGCGGTGTTAAAGAGCAACTGAAGCACCGATGTTGCGATCAAAGGGAGAGCAAACAAAATGATTTGTCGCAAAATGTTACCTTCGGTCAAGTCCTTGTGGGCCTTTTTTGTTGCAATCGCCATAACGGCTCCTCCTTTCCCAATTTTCACTTCCTATATTATAGTCCCTGCAAGGGTAAAAGTCAAGTTCAAAAGCGAAAAATGTTGCAGAAAAGAAGAGAAAAGAAAATGTTGAAAAAAGTTGATTTTTTTTGCAAAAACCTCTTGACAAGCAGCAAATATCGTGTTATAATATCGCAAGTCGCCTCGAGCGATGGGTATTTATCACAACCCCGAAAAAAATATCAAAAAAAGTTAAAAAACTTTCAAAAAAGGTATTGACAAAGGGGTTTGGATGTGATATA
>JAZOVV010000006.1:0-19996 GCA_045658925.1 Eubacteriales bacterium | reverse complement strand
TTATTCACTTAGAAAAGTTTCAATTCCAGATTCTTTAACAAGTATTGGTCGTGATGCATTTTGGTCCAATTACCTTCAGTATAACGAATATGATAATGCTTATTATTTGGGAAATGCAACTAATCCGTATGTTGTATTGGTGCATGCCAAAGATAAATATATAACCAGTTGCACAATAAATTCTAAGACTAAACTCATTGCCCCCTACGTATTTAGCGGTTGCTACTATCTTAAAAATGTCGAAATTCCCGACTCGGTGAAGACTATCGGAACACAAGCATTCGCGGGATGTCCTGCTCTGACCAACGTAAAAATTGGAAGTTCTGTAGTTGATATTGGTAGCTTGGCATTTATGAATTGCAAATCGCTTATAAGCTTTGAGGTAGCCAAGAATAATAAACGCTATCAATCGATAGATGGGAATCTTTATACCAAAAACGCAATTCCACTAGTGTTGGTACAGTATGCGATAGGTAAAAAGGATACATTGTTTATTTCCCCAGAGGGCGTACAAAGCATTGGATCGTATGCGTTTTATGGTTGTACTTCGCTTACAAGTGTAAAACTCACTAATAGTACAACAGAAATTGGTTCGAGCGCATTCAATGGTTGCACTTCTCTCGTAAACATTGATTTTTCTCCAGCTGTATATCACATTGATGGTAATGCGTTTTATGGTTGTACCTCTCTAGAAAGCGTGGAAATTTCCGAATATACAGTAAGTATTGGAGGTCAAGCATTTGGTGGTTGTACCTCATTGAAAAGCATAAATGTTAGTGAGAATAATAGGTATTATAAATCCATAGATGGGAATCTTTATACCAAGGATGGTAGTGAACTGATACAGTACGCTTTGGGCAAAAAGGATACATCGTTTGTTGTTCCGAATAACGTTACCAGCATTGGCGCTTCTGCGTTCTCTGGTTGCAGTAGTCTTACGAGCTTCACCTTTAATGGCACAATAGCACAGTGGGAAGCTATCCAAAAAGGCTCTTATTGGAATCGTAATGTTCCCGCAACGCAAGTCGTCTGCTCCGACGGAACAGTTACCTTAAACTAAACACATTCGTTTTTCGACCGCCCCTTGTGGGCGGTCTTTTTAACCTTTCCCCGTATAAATCTCAAAAAAACGCGCAAATTATATAAAAAAAGAAAACTTTTTTTGCAAAACCTCTTGCAATTCTTCTTTGATTGTGCTATAATATGTCCGTATGTCGCCCAGAGGCGAAATGATGTCAAAGAACATCAAAATTATGAAATGAGGTATTGAACAATGAAAGAGGGAATCCATCCTAAGTACGAGAAGTGCATCATCAAATGCGCATGCGGCGAAACCGTAGAGTCCAAGTCCACCAAGGGCGGCGAGATCAAAGTTGAAATTTGCTCCAAGTGCCATCCTTTCTTCACCGGTAAGCAAAAGTTTGTTGACGCCGGCGGACGTGTGGATAAGTTCAAGAAGAGAATCGCTGCTTTCCAGAAGTAATCTGCAAGGGTCGGTTCTGTACAAAAAGGGCAGGCTGCGTGTCAGCTTGCCCATTTTTCTTTCCATTGGAGGATTGATTTTATGGAATACCAAGCAAGTCGCGCGATTTTGGTCGGTGTTTGCACCAATCAACGCGAGGCGGATGAACTCGAAAAAAGTCTTTGTGAGCTTGAACGCTTGCTCGATACGGCAGGCGGCGTTTGCTTTGCAAAGGTGATTCAAAATATGGATAAACCCAACCCGCGCACCCTCATCGGTTCGGGCAAGGTGGAAGAGATTGCCGCGCTTTGCGCAGACAATGAGGTAGAGCTCGTTATTTTTGACGAAGAGCTCGCGCCCTCGCAAATTCGCAATCTCGAAGAAGAACTTGGCGAGAACGTGCGCGTTATCGACCGCTCAATGCTCATTCTCGATATTTTCGCGCTCCACGCGGTCAGCCGCGAGGGTAAATTGCAGGTTGAATTGGCACAGCTCAAATACACCGCGCCGAGACTTACAGGTCACGGCGTTGAAATGTCGCGCCTTGGCGGCGGAATCGGCACACGCGGTCCCGGTGAGAGCAAGCTCGAAACCGACCGACGTCATATGCACCGTCGCGTTGTCGCCCTTGAAGAAGAACTCCGCGAGCTCGAAGGCAACCGCAAGACGATGCGTGCCGCACGTGACCGCAGCGGCATCCCGAAAATCGCCATCGTCGGTTACACCAACGCAGGCAAGTCGACGCTGCTCAATCGTTTGACCGATGCTGGCATTCTTGCCGAGGATAAGCTTTTTGCAACGCTTGACCCTACCACTCGCAAGTACGAGCTCCCCAGCGGTGATAGCGTACTGCTCACCGACACGGTTGGCTTTATTCGCAAATTGCCGCACCATCTCATCCACGCATTCAAATCAACACTCGACGAGGCGGTCTATGCCGATGCGTTAATGATTGTCATCGACGTCTCCGACCCCGAGCATCCCGAGCAGGTCAAGGTCACCGAGGAGCTCCTCGAGGAGCTCGGCGCCGCAGGCAAGCCTACACTTTACGTCTTTAACAAGTGCGACCTTGGCATCAGCGACCCTTGGATGCCCGGCAAGACTGCCGAGAACGTGCATACGGTTGCGGTTTCGGCAAAAACAGGGCAGGGAATTGAACTTTTGCTCGAAGAGATGCAAGCCATTCTTCACGAAGGCAAAAAACGCATCACGTTCCACATTCCCAACAGTCGCGCGGGCGCGCTGAACACCCTCTATACCTACGCCACCGTCGAGGACGTTGAATACGGCGCCGACGAAATTGTTGCCACCGCTGTGGTCGACTCCAAAGCGCACGGTATGATGCGCGAATTCGACCCCATGTGGCGCGAAAAAGAGGAAGAATAACCCACAAAAAGTAGTATCTACAAAAGGAGAAAGCCCATGGCAGAATCGGTATTCCACACCACACTCGAACACGAAGGTGTTGCCGAATTCGTGGAAAAGAAATCGGTATTCATCGGCCACGCTTGCCCCGTATCAAGCGAGGAAGAGGCGCTGGCTTACGTCAAAAAGAAAAAAAGTGAATATGCCGATGCTCGTCACAACGTTTGGGCGTATCTGCAAAAAGGCGAAATTGTTGCACGCTACTCCGATGACGGTGAGCCGCAGGGAACGGCAGGTGTTCCCGTGCTCGATACCATTCGCAAGAGCGGTGTCAGCGATGCCGTTGTCGTCGTCACACGCTATTTTGGCGGCATTTTGCTTGGCGCGGGCGGACTTGTGCGTGCTTATTCGCACACGGCGCGTCTTGCACTTGATGCGGCACATATCATCACCTACGAGCAATATACCGAGCTGGAGCTGGTCTGCTCCTATTCCGATTATCAAAAGTATCAAGCCGAGCTTCCGCGCTTTGGCGCAGTCATCGACGACACGCAGTTCTCTGACCGCGTAACGCTTTTGTTCTCGGTCAAAGACCCCGTAGTCGAGGACGTTTTCGCACGTGTGCGTGAAATCAGCAACGGTTCTACCGTTCCCACCGTTCGCGGAAAGCGCTTCGATTACCGATAAATTTACATTTTTCAAATAAATTCAAATAAATTACAAAAAATACGCAAAGAAAAAAAGTATATCTTCTTTTTTTTGCGTATCTTATTTATATAAACGCAAAAACTGTTGACAAAAAATGCAAGAAGGGAGGCGAGTGCGTGAGATTCCCCGAAAATTTCATACAAGAGGTTCTCGACCGAACCGACATCGAAGAGCTCGTCGGCCGATACGTTACGCTTAAGCGTACGGGTGCCAACTTGATTGGCAGATGTCCCTTCCACAGCGAAAAGACGCCCTCGTTCACCGTGACGCCTGCCAAGCGTATGTTCTATTGCTTTGGCTGTCAGGCGGGCGGTTCTGCCTTGACCTTTGTGCAAAAAATCGAGAATATGGATTTTGCCGAAGCCGTCGAGCATCTCGCAACGCGTGCGGGATTACCGCTTCCGCGCGAGACGGGACAACCCGAAGAGAAGGGGGTTCCTCGCAAACGTGTGCTCGAGGCGAACCTTGAGGCGGCACGCTTCTTCCGCGCTTGTCTGTTCGACCCTCGCATCGGGGCGGTCGGTATGGACTATTTTAAACGCCAACGCCGACTCAGCGAGGCAACCATCAAGCATTTCGGTTTGGGTTATGCGCCAAATAGTTCTTGGGCATTGTATGATCATATGCACAAGAAAGGGTATTCGGATGATGAACTCATTGCCGCTTATTTGTGCAGGCGTAGTCAAAATGACAAAATGTACGACCTTTTTCGCAACCGCGTAATGTTCCCAATCATCGATACCTCGGGGAACGTGGTCGCCTTTGGCGGACGTGTTATGGACGATTCCAAGCCCAAGTATCTCAACTCATCCGATACTCCCGCGTTTAAAAAGAGCCGACATCTGTTCGCGCTCAATTTTGCAAAGAACTCTTGCTCCGAGCGTGTCATTCTTTGCGAAGGATATATGGACGTTATTGCTTTGCACGCCGCAGGTTTTGAGAATGCCGTGGCAACGCTTGGTACGGCTATCACCGCCGACCACGCACGTATTCTTTCCAAATACACGCAACGTGTTGTAATTTCCTATGATGCCGACGAGGCAGGGCAAAACGCCGCCAACAAGGCAATGCGTATGCTTGGCGAGGTTGGCATGGACGTGCGCGTGCTCAAATTGAGCGGTGCAAAGGACCCTGACGAGTATATTCAAAAATTCGGCTCCGACCGTTTCCGCCGCGTATTGGAGGAAAGCCGTACGGGCTTTGAACACAAGGCAGACCGCATCCTCTCGCGCTACGATTTGAGCGAGGGAAGCGATAAGATTCGTGCATCTGGTGAGCTTTGTGCAATGATAGCGGAATATTCCTCACCTGTTGAACGGGAGGTTTATTTAGCATACATCACATCAAAATTGGAGCTCCCCACCGACGTTTTGCGCAACAGCGTTGAGCAATATCGGCGTCGCAACCGCCGTGAGCAAGCCGCGCGTGACACAAGGGAAGCGCAAGCAACGGTCAAGAACTTTGGCGACCGCGTCAATCCCGAAGCAGCACAGCATCCGCGTGCGGCGACGGCCGAGGAGGCTGTTATCGGTCTTTTGCTCATTTACGAGGAATACCGCAACGCCGTGCAAAACGGCACTGTGGATTTGCGAGAGGAGCATTTCGTTACCGATTTCTATCGGCGTGTGTTTGCATCTGTCATGCGCCGCCACGCTACTGAGGAGGGGCTGTCCGTTGCACTGATGGGGGCGGAATTTACCCCCGACGAAATGGGTAGAATAGAGAAAGCCGAGGTATCACGCCGACAGCTTTCGCAATACGGCCCCGAGGTCTTCCGCTCCGCGGTTGAAACGTTGAAAAACGAGAAGAGACGACTGCTCGTCAGCGAAGAGAGCTTGGATAAGCATTTGGAATTTTTGCGCGAGAAAAAACGAAGAAAAGATACCAATACATAAAAGAAAGGCAAGATGAGAATGAAAGACGTAGAAACAAAAGAAGTAGAAGCCGAGGTTGCAACGGAAGCTCCCGAAGCCCTCGTAGGCAACGAAAAAAAGATAGACGTCAGTGCACTGATTGAAAAAGGCAAAAAGGGCAAGCTCTCCGCTTCCGACCTTGACGAGGCGCTTGAAGAGATGAATTTCGATGCTGAAAGCATCGACAAGCTCTATGAAACACTTGAGGATAACGGCATTTCCTTTGATAGCGACCTTTCCAGTGAGGAATTGAGCGCTATTGAGAATGAGGTAGAGGCCTTTAGCGCTGCCGAAAATATGGAGCGCATCCTTGAGCAGGAAGGCCTTGCTATCGACGACCCTGTTCGTCTCTATCTGAAAGAAATCGGACGTGTTCCGCTTTTGACCGCGGACCGCGAAAAAGAGCTTGCAGAGCGCATGATGGTTGGTGATGAAGATGCAAAGGTTGAACTTGTTGAAGCGAACCTGCGTTTGGTTGTTAGTATTGCAAAGCGTTACGTCGGCCGTGGAATGTTCTTCCTTGACCTCATCCAAGAGGGTAATATGGGCTTGATGAAGGCCGTTGATAAATTCGACTATACCAAGGGTTATAAGTTCTCTACGTATGCAACTTGGTGGATCCGTCAAGCTATCACCCGTGCTATTGCAGACCAAGCAAGAACCATTCGTATTCCCGTACACATGGTTGAAACCATTCACAAGGTTTCTCGCATTTCCCGTCAGCTCCTGCAAGAAAACGGCCGCGAGCCTACCGCCGATGAAATCGGTGAGCGCATTTCGATGAGCCCCGAAAAGGTTCGTGAAATTATGAAGATTGCACAGGACCCCGTTTCTCTCGAAACTCCTATCGGCGAGGAAGAGGATAGCCATCTTGGTGATTTCATTCCCGATGACGACACCCCCTCTCCCGCAGAAGCCACCTCTACCAGCATTCTTCGCGAGGAGCTGGAACGTCAGCTGCATACCCTCACTCCCCGTGAAGAGCACGTTATCAAGCTTCGTTTCGGCCTTTATGATGGCCGCACCCGTACCCTCGAAGAGGTTGGTAAGGAGTTTGACATTACCAGAGAACGTATCCGCCAAATCGAGGCGAAGGCTCTGCGTAAGCTCCGTCATCCCAGCCGTGCAAGACACCTCAAGGGCTTTATGGAATAATTTTGGTTTACTGCAACAAAAATAAAATGCCAAAATTGTGCACATTGGTGTAATTGATAAGCAATATGCAACAAACTGCAAGTGTTGATTTGTGCATACTCCCATCCATTTGTGAACACTGCGTGTCCGCATTATTAAGGATATAGAGCACTGCGAATTTCGTAACAAAAAATTCACTTGACAGAAGGTAAAAAAAGGTGTAAAATATAGCGTATAAACGTATTTACCGCGCTCGCGCGCATACGTGAGGCGGTGTCACGATTTTTTTGGAGGAACAAACAATGAACAAGAGACTGATCGCTTTCTTTCTTTGCCTCGTAATGATGCTCTCCGTCTTTTTGGCAGGTTGTGCCGAGGATTCGGAAGAAGACGCGAAGAACGAGTTGGAACAAGCAAAGGTTGCAAGTAACATGACGCTCACAATGTGGATCGTTTCCGAGTCCCCTGTGTCTGATGAGATCCGCGCTGACGTTACTGCGGCAATCAATGCTTTGACCAGAACAAAGTATAAGACGCAGCTTGAGATCCAGTATCTCAGCGAGGAAGAGTATTTTTCCAAGCTGACAACTGCGATGGAAGCGTTTGCAGAGAATAAAAAGCAACAAAATGCCGGCAAACCTGCCGAGACCGAAACCACTGCCGCAGGCGAGGGAACAACCGTTGAAGAAATCGTTACCGACGAGAACGGTATGTACCGCGATAACTACCCGGTTGTATTGGAAAATCAGGTAGACATCATTTACATCGGTGATGTAAAGGACGCCGAAGGAAAGCTTTTGATGTCCGGTCAACAAATGTACAATAAGCTTCGCGAAGGCGATTGGCTTGCTTCTCTTGATGAAGCTATCAAGGGCGATGCCAAAAAAATTAAGGAGTTTGTTTCCCCCACGCTTCTTTCCGCTGTTCAGGAGAAGGGCGTAACCTACGCTATTCCCAACAACAACCCCATCGGTGAGTACACCTATATGTGTCTCAACAAGGAACTGATGGATAAATACTCCTTGCAAGGACACCTTGCAAGAGGTTCTATTAAGAGCTTTGCCAATGAGTACGTTTATCAGTTCATCGATCAAATTGCTCGCTATGGCTCCGAGGATCTGCTTCCCATCGATGCAACCTACGAAGAGTGCCTCGCACAGTTGGCTTACTATTGGAACGTAGATCCCGAAACTTATGCCATCAGTAACGAAGAGTTCTCTATTTTCGGTACTCCTTTGTTCGATCTCCAACCCAGCCGCGGTCAAAATATTGTAGGCGTTCAAAGCTTGTTCGAAAACGAGGAGTTCACAAAGCACTACCTCGCACTCAACGAGTATCGCTTGGAGGACGCTTATCGCTTCAAGTATGACGAGAGCATTGCAGATTACATCGAAGATAGAGGCGAAGGCAAAGAAATCGTGTTCTTCAGAAATGAAGATAACAAGGATCAAACCTTTGCTCAATACGGCATCAAGTTTGTAAAGGGAACGTTGGCCAGCCTGAATGAAAAGGGCAACTACGTAGAAAACGGTGTAGAATATTACGCTGTTCCCGTAGCTTATCCTCAAGCTACTGCCGAAGATATTTACGGTAATATGTTTGCTGTTGCAAAGACCACTCTCAACGTTGAACGCAGCATGCAGATTATTACCTACCTGAACACAAACACCGAAATTCGCAATCTGTTGCAATACGGTATTGAAGGTCAACACTACACCATTCAAAAGACCGTTACCGAAGACGGCGAGAATGTAAAAATCGTAAAGCGCAACGCCGACAAGAAGGGCAACGAATACGTAATGGATATTTACGCAACCGGTAATGCTTTCTTGGCACACGTGCTTGACGAAGAGGATATGGATACCGCTATTTGGGCAAACGGCAAAAAGCAAAACAGAGACTCCTTGGTAGAACCTCTGCTTGGCTTCAATCTCGCAGAGTATGCCGCAATCGCTACCCAGTTCGGTATTTCCACAACCATCCCCGCTACAAAGATGTATAGCACCACCTTCCGCTCGAATTTGAGCAAGGATGCTTTTGCTGAAGATGAAGTTTTGAGCGCTTGGCTCAAGGAGTGCGATGAGGCAGGCAAGGGTGTTTACGTTTTCCGCAGCCGCAAAGTAACCGACAGCAAGGAAAACGATGAAATTTTGTATTTCTACAACAATAGCGGTTCCTACCGTTTCAGTGTTGAGAGTGTAGAAGAGCCTAAAGAAGGCGGCGGTTTCTACCGTACCAACACTTACATCTACACTGAGGATAGCAAGCTTCCCGTCAATTACGGCTACACCTTGACAATGGTTTACGATCTTTGCCCCACCAAGTACGTAAAGACCGAAGGCGATGCCAAGATTGAGGTTCCTTACAAGGTTGTAAACAGAGTCCTTAACAAACAGGGCGGAGAGGATGAAAATTCCCGTTCGGAATGCATCTACACCGAGGTTTTTGATTACAAGACTGAAAAGTATGATCTTGATCTTTACGAGAATGAGTCCTACAAGTTGAATGTTTATGGCGATCTCTATGTTGGTGACTTCTACGAGAACAAGGCTATTTACAACGAACTTAGAGTCATGCTCGAAAAGGCAGAAACAAAGAAAGAAAATATTGGACTTCATTGGGTAGATGAATCCAACGAAGAAAAAGATTACCATACCTTCGTTCTTTTCCGCAGAAATATGGAATATGCAACGCTGATTGATGTTGTTCCTTCTCTGCGTAACGGCAAGTTTACCTTGATGGTGAATTACGATGAACGTGAACACACAGGCGAAATTAAAAATCCTTCCAACTACGGTGACCCCGGTGTAAGACCCGGCAAGAGATATTCGCTGTATTATGTTACCCTCGAGGTTGCAAAGGGTACTGACGTATCCGTTGCTTACAGTGTCGGTCAAACGACAGAGACAGAGTTGACGGTTGGCCCTGTTACCGGTGAATTCACGTACGAAAAAGGAGAAGCCTTGCTTGAAATCGCAACGCCCATCGATTATGACGTTTGCGGTATGCTGAACACCGAGCTTATCAAGTACATGAAAGAATTGAATGACGTTGCAGTAGGCCTTTTGAATAAATGCACGTCGATGGAAATGCTTGAGAAAAGAGTTGCCTATTTGAGCCTGCTTTTAAATACAGAGAAGCAACTTTCCGGCGTTATCAATTTCCCCAGCGAAACTGATACAGAAGCCTTCGATAAAGAAATCGACGACCTTATCAGACTCAGAGATAATCCGTCTGTTTTCTGCTATACTAATTTTGGCGAGCTCTTCTACCAGCTTACACATATTACTAATTACGGCACAATGGAAGAGGTGAAGGAAGGCCTTTCTAAGATTGGTAGCGGTGTTACTAAAGAGGCCGATGAATACCGTCCTATCTTCTATTCTCCTTACGGTATCTACTATTTGTGGATGGAAGCATATCAATATCTCCCCGCAAATATGCAGACCGAAACAAAATAAAACAAAATGCTTTTTCGGCGCAGACGGTTTTCGTCTGCGCCGATTCTTTTTGGCAAGATTTTAGCAAAAAGTGATTTTTTTTGCAAAGGGTACTTGTAAAAAAGAGCAGGGTATGATAAAATGATAGAAACAGAACCCCAGAAAGGATGAAAAATTATGTTTGGAGAACAAAAGGTCTGCTTTTCGGGCGTGCAACCCAGCGGCAACCTGACCATTGGAAATTACCTTGGTGCAATCAAGAATTTTGCCGAATTTTCGGAGCAATATAAAACCTTTTACTGCGTGGTAGACGAGCACGCCATTACGGTTCGCCAAAATCCCGCGGACCTTCGCCGCCGCACCTATGAAACCTTGGCGCTTTATATGGCGTGCGGTCTTGACCCCGAAAAGAATACGCTTTACGTGCAGTCTATGGTGCACGAGCACGCTGAACTTGCATGGCTCCTCAACTGCTTTACCATGTTTGGTGAGCTTTCCCGTATGACGCAGTTTAAGGATAAGAGTGCAAAGCACGCCGACAACATCAACGCAGGTCTTTTCACTTATCCCGTACTGATGGCGGCAGATATCCTCTTGTTCCAAACCGACGTTGTACCCGTAGGCGTTGACCAAAAGCAGCACGTTGAGCTTTGCCGTGACATCGCAAACCGTCTCAATCAAATCTATCCCGACCTCTTTACCGTTCCCGAGCCTATTATGGCAAAGAGTGGCAAAAAGATTATGTCCTTGGCTGAACCCACCAAAAAGATGAGCAAATCCGACGAAAACACCAATGCGGTTGTTTATATTTTGGACGATAAGGATACCATCATTCGCAAGTTTAAGAGAGCTGTCACCGACTCCGAGGCAGAAGTGCGCTTCTCGGAGGATAAGCCCGGTGTGAGCAACTTGATGACAATCTATTCTTGCTTCACGGGTAAGAATTACGATGAAATTGAGCGCGAATTCGCAGGCAAGGGTTACGGCGACTTCAAGCTTGCCGTGGGTGAGGCGACTGCCGATGCATTGGCACCCGTTCAGGCTCGTTTTGCCGAATTGATGGCAGATAAAGCAGGTCTTGAAGCGCAAATGAAGCGTGGCGCAGAGGAAGCATCCTATTACGCACGCCGTACGCTTTCCAAAATTCAAAAGAAGCTGGGCTTTGTGCAAATTCGGTAAAAAATTCCGTTTATTGTATAACGCATCCAAAACAAGGGGAAAATCCGTAATGGGTTTTCCTCTTATTTTTTGAAGTACGGATAGGAGTTTTTGTATGTACGTTATCATTGGCTTGTTTATTTTTCTTTTGTGCTACGTTCTTACACCCATTGTCATTCGTCTTGCTTGGCGTATAGGGGCTGTTGACGTGCCTTTGGATGGGAGACGTATGCATCGCAGGAGTATTCCGCGCGATGGGGGAGTAGCAATCTTTGTCGCCTTTTTGCTTGGCTTGGCGGTCTTGAATGAGTGGGATATTTTCTTAACCTGTCTTGCGTTTGGGTGTGGGATTATGGTGCTTGTGGGGCTTGCCGATGATATCTTCGGTCTTGATGTACTGCCCAAGCTCTTGTTTCAAACGGCTACTGCAACAGCGGCGGTTCTTGGGAGCGGAATCGCAAAGGGAATATGGGCGGCCGCTGCAGTTTTTTGGGTAGTGCTTCTCATTAACGCCCACAATTTTATTGACGGAATGGATGGGCTTTTGTGCGGTTGCGGAGCAATCGAATGTCTTATGCTCGGAGCTTGCTTTTTTGTTGCAGGGCAGGGAGTTCTCGGTATTGTCGCGCTTTATTTAATGGCGGCATGTGTCGCTTTTCGCATTTACAATCGCTATCCTGCGCACGTGTTTGCAGGAGACTGCGGTTCCGAAGCTTTGGGCTTTGCCTTGGGAATGTTATCCCTGCCATTGTTTAAAAACGGCATAGATCTTTCAATCCTTGCTCCTCTTTTTATCTTTGCATATCCCATTATCGATATTTTCAGTGCTGTCGCACGTCGTATTTTGCACGGATACAGCCCTTTTCGTGCCGACCGAGCACACCTGCATCACCGCGTTTTTGCGGCAGGCATCTCACACGCGGAGTGCACCGATATTTTGATGAGCCTTTGCGCAATGTTCGGGGTATTGGGTGTGTTACTCAGCGCGGAGAGCTTGTGGCTTTTGGCGGGGATTCTTTGCCCCTTTGCAGCGTGGTTCTTGGCTTCTGTAAAAAAATATGTTCTGCTTTCACAACGCTAAAAGGGAATTCTTGGACTTTTTGGAAGCCGTTGCAGATGTTTTTGATATAAAATAAAAGAAAAAGGAAGATTGTTTGTGCAATTTTCCTTTTTTTGCTTGACAAACGCGATGCGATTGTGCTATTATGTATATATGACATTTTCAATGTCAAAGAGATTTTCAAACCAAAAGGAGATATCGTTATGGATATGATTTTTGCTGGTGCATTACTCCTGATTGTTGCTGTTAGTGTGCTTTGGTCGGTATTCATCCGCAAGCTGGCAAAAACAAGAATCAAGAGCATTTGCGTAATTGCATCTGTAGTTTTGGCTCTTATCGGCACAATCGTTCTCAAGAGCATTGTTATTGAGCCGAACTTTGTTAAGGACATATTGCTTCCCGCACTCCCCGCGCTTCCCGAGCAGGTAGCAGGTCTTGTCGATTCTTCCAACTTGTTGCTTGAGTTCATCGTTGGGTTGCCCGTTGCGTTGATCTCTCCTTTGATTTTTGTAATTCTGTACCTTGTTTTCCGTTTGATTACCGGTATCATCTATCTGTTCATCCTGATTTTTGCAGGTAGAGCTATCAAAAGAAGCAATAAAAAGGACATTCCCTACGCAACGGCAAGAAGCATTGCGTGGTCTGCAGTCTCTTCTGTTTTGGCACTGCTCGTTATCCTGATTCCCGTGGCTTTCTACGGCGGTTTGGCTGAGGACGTTGTTGGTGTCGTTGCAAGCGTAGATGCTATCGACGACGAAACACAAGACACCATCGAAATGGTTTCCGAAGACTATTTGAAGCCTATCACCGATGGCACAGCTGTTCAGCTGTTCCGTGCACTTGGCGGAGATATGCTGATTGATGAAATGACTTCCTTTACCATTGAGGGAGAGGTTGTTTATTTGAAGGATGAGTTGGATACAATCGTTGATTTGGTAGACAACATCATGCCCCTGGTCAAAGAAGGTGCACCCGGCAGCTACGGTGAAGAAGAAGCAGATAGCCTTGTTGCAGCTATCAATTCCTTGACAGGTTCTAAGTGTCTTACCGCCATCGCTTCCGAGGCGGTTTACTTGCTGACCGACGATATGGTTAACGGCGAGGCAGATATGCCTATGGCAGATAACGAAATGTTTGGCGGTCTTGTTTCCAAAACGCTTACTATTGTACATGGAGACGCTAAGGATACCGACAAGTTTAGTGCTGACCTCAAAACCGTTGGTAAGATGGCAAGTGAGCTCATTAAGGGCGGCGTATTGGCAAATATGGACAACACCGACGCTTTGATGGATGAGCTTGCAGGTGGTACCACCGTTCAAAACGTTATTCTCGTTTTGGGCGAAAACAGCAGTATGAAGTGCCTCATTCCCGAGGTTACCAACATTGGTATTAAGGCTATCGCAAACGCGGTAGAGGTTAAGGAAGATGAAGAAGCAGTTTACAATGAACTGATGAACACCATCGCTGCCGACCTCAACGGCGTAAAGGATCTTGACGATGTAAACATGGTGAGACAACTTTCCCTCAGACTCACCGATGCATTCGACAAAGCAGGTATTGCTGTCGATAAACAAGTAATGCACCTTTACTCCGTCGCAATGATTCAAGGCATCATCAACGAGGCAGGCGAAGAAGAAATCACCGCCGCTGAGGTTGAAGGCTTCTTTGTAGCGTTTGCTGCAAGCGCAGACCAACTTGGCACTCCCGATGTTGCCGATGACGCAGAAAATGCAAACAGTGCTCCCGCCGTTTTGGCAAGAATGATCTATAACCTTTCCGTACTTGACGCTAAGACTGATGCAGAAGCTATTAAAACTCTCCTCGCAACCGAGGCAGAGGCAATGCTCGGTACCACCGAAAGCGATCTTTACACAGTGATTGTAGAAGGTGTAGAAATCATCGTAGACGGCGAAAAAGAGTCCGTTGGCCCCGTAAAGCTCAAGAAGAATCTTGACGTTATGTTCGTTGATAGCACCGTAGATCCCAAATACGACTACGCTATTCAAAAGAAATTCTACTCCACTTCTACTTTTGCAAACACCGTTGCTCTCCAAAGCGCTGCAACGATGAGAGCGAAGTCTCTCCTGATCTTTATGGAAGACGTTGTAATTGACGTTGACAGCGTTGGCGATTTTGATGCTGCAAACGAGGCACAAGCGATTGGCGGCATCTTCTCCCAAGCAGGCGCTTTGCTGAATGACGTTTCCGGTGAAGAAATCAACATCGGTACTATGGCAACTTCCGTAGGTGCTATTCTGAACTCTCTGAATACCTCTGCTTCCGTTGGTGAGGAGCGCACGACCAACCTCTTTATCGCTATCATTCAATCCTCTATGGTAAGAGAGACTGCAAAGATGGATATCGGTACCGCAACTCAACTCGGTGTTAAGGGCACGGTAAAGAACGCAAACGGTGATCCCGTTGACTACGAAAAGACCTTTAAGACCATCTCCAACACCATGGACGTTCTCCAAAATATGAACTCGGGCTCTGAGGGCGGTATGTCTCAACCTGACCTCGAAGTAGTATTGAAGGATTTGAATCCTCAAACTGCAGGAATGATTGAGTCCTACATCACCGAGGATAGATTGGCAGAGGACTACGGTCTTGACGAAGAACAATCCGCAACGGCAGCTCCTCTCATTTCCGACGTATTCGGCTATATGGGTAACAACGATTTGAGCGAGGAAGAGTGCGAAAAAGAAGCTGCAGCGCTCAACGACGTTATGACGCTCGTTACCGGTGCAAGTGATAGAGTGAACAACGAAGAGACCAGCGCGCAAACCGTATTCGGTGATGACCCCAACACCAGTGTAATGGGTAAGTCCGCTGAAGATACCGTTGCAACCTTTATGGCTTCCGAATCTCTCAAGCACTCCTTGGATAACAACAGCAAGAACGGTACTCTTGAAGAAGACCCCTTCGGCTTGGGCGAAATGATGACCGAAGAGAACGACGATAAGCAACAGCTTCTGGACGCTATGAAGGGTCACTACGAAGCATCTGAGGATAAGGAAAAGGACGCTAACGACCTGACCAACCTTGGTAAGCTGTTTGGCTTGGGTGCCGATGATATGAGCTACATTCTCGGTGGCAGCAACTAATCCGTTAAACAAATAATCGAGAGGGAGACCTGAAAAGGTCTCCCTCTGTTGCCCTAAAATGGTGTTTCGCGTAGCTTTTTTTGCACAACCTATTGCAATTCTTATATAAAAATGGTAAAATAAAGATGGAAAAATATGATTAAGGAGGCTATATTATGAATATAACCGATATTTTAGCGCGTTGCGACCATACCTTGCTTTTGCAAACGGCAACCTGGGAGGAGATTCGCGCAATTTGTGACGACGGTATGAAATACAAGACCGCATCTGTTTGCATTCCCCCTTGCTACGTAAAGCAAGCCAAAGAATACGTAGGCGACCGCCTTGCTATCTGCACCGTTATCGGCTTCCCGAATGGCGATAGCACTACCGCTGTAAAATGCTTTGAAACCGCCGAGGCTCTGCGCGAGGGCGCGGACGAAATCGATATGGTCATTCACGTAGGTGACCTCAAGGCAGGGAATGATGGCAAAATCCTTGAAGAGATTCGCGCCATCAAGGCTGTTTGCGGCGATAAGATTCTCAAGGTCATTATCGAGACCTGTCTTCTCAATGAGGATGAAAAACTCCGTATGTGCCGCATCGTTACCGAGGCGGGTGCGGACTATATCAAAACCTCTACCGGCTTTTCCACCGCAGGTGCTACTCGCGAGGACGTAGCCCTGATGCGTGCAAACGTAGGAAAGAACGTCAAGGTTAAGGCAGCAGGCGGCATTGCAAGCTTGCAGGATGCCGAGGACTTTATCAATCTCGGTGCCGACCGTCTTGGCACCAGCCGCGTTGTAAAAATTATCAAGAACACCGACAACGGTGGATACTAATATTTGAAAGGAGAACTACTATGGCTATTCCGACCCCCCATATTTCCGCTAAAAAAGAAGATATCGCAAAGACCGTGCTTATGCCCGGTGACCCTTTGCGCTCCGAGTTTATTGCAAAAACGTTTTTGAAAAATCCCGTACTTGTTAACGACGTTCGCGGCGTTCACGGCTACACGGGCGAATACAACGGCAAAAAGGTAACCGTTATGGCATCCGGTATGGGACAACCCTCTATCGGTATCTACTCCTATGAGCTTTTTAACTTCTATGACGTTGACGCTATCATTCGCGTAGGTACTTGCGGTTCCTTCCATCCCGACCTGCACGCGCGTGACATCATTGTTGCTATGGGTGCTTGCACCAACGGCAACTATGCTATGCAATACAATTTGCCCGGCACGTTTGCTCCCATCGCCGATTTCGACCTTCTCCGCCGCGCGGTAGAGGAATGCGAAAAGGCAGGCGTTAACTACAAGGTAGGCAACATCTTCTCGTCCGATATTTTCTATGACGAAGCCAATTCCGGTATGGATTGGGCAAAGATGGGCGTGCTTGGTGTTGAAATGGAATCCGCAGCCCTTTACTGCAATGCCGCAAGAGCGGGGAAGAAAGCACTCTGCATTTGCACCGTAAGCGATTCCTTTATTTATCCCGAGGAGAACACAACCGCCGAAGAGCGTCAAAATTCCTTCACCGCTATGATGAAGATTGCGCTCAATTTGGCGTAAAATAAAGCTATGACCAAAAGAGTATTTTTAATCGTACTGGATAGCGTTGGAATCGGTGAACTGCCCGATGCCGCCAACTTTGGCGACGCAGGCAGCAACACCGTTGGCGCTATTCGCAACCATCCCAATTTTCACTGTCCGAACCTTGAAGCCCTTGGATTTTTTAACATCGAAGGTGTAGGCGGCGGTGTTGCCGCTCCCAAGGCTTCCTTTGCGCGTATGCGCGAAATGTCGATGGGCAAGGATACCACCATTGGACACTGGGAGATTGCGGGCATCGTGTCTCCGCAACCGCTCCCCACGTATCCCAACGGTTTTCCCGCTGACCTGATTGCCGAATTCGAGGCAAGAACGGGCAAAAAGACCATTTGCAATCTGCCGTATTCGGGTACCGACGTCATTCGCGACTACGGAGAAGAGCATTGCAAAACAGGCGCGCTCATCGTTTACACCTCTGCCGATAGTGTGTTCCAAATCGCCGCACACGAGGATGTCGTACCGATTGCAGACCTTTATCGCTATTGCGAAATCGCACGCGAGCTCCTTACGGGCGAGCACGCAGTAGGACGTGTTATTGCACGTCCCTTTACGGGCGAGCATCCCTTCTCGCGTACCCCTCGCCGTCACGACTATTCGCTCCTGCCGCCCGCAAACACGATTGCGGACGTTCTTATGGCACGCGGATTTTCTACCATTTCTGTGGGAAAAATCTATGACATTTTTGCGGGCAAGGGCTTTAGCGAAAGTAACCCTACACCCAACAATGCAGGCGGAATGGCAAAGACCGACGAGATTTTTGAACGCGATTTCAAGGGACTCTGCTTCACCAACCTCGTTGACTTTGATATGGTATTCGGTCACCGCAACAACATTGCAGGATACGCACAAGCCTTGACCGAGTTCGATGCTTGGCTTGGTGGCTTTATGGAAAGAATGAACGAGGACGACATTTGCATTATCACTGCCGACCACGGCTGTGACCCTGCAACGCCTTCCACCGACCACTCGCGCGAGCACACACCGATGTTGATTTTCGGCAAGCGCATCCGCGAGGGCGTTGACCTTGGCACGAGGAGCTCCTTTGCCGATATCGGTGCCACCATTCTCGAAGCCTTTGGCATTACCGATGGCGGTATTGCAGGCGAGAGCTTCTATAAGAATGTTGCGAAAGGGGAATAAGCAATGACAGACCTTGAACTGATGCGTCTTGCCGAAGAGGCACGTGCCTATTCCTATACGCCTTACTCAAACTTTGCCGTTGGAGCCGCACTCTTGACAAAGAGCGGCAAGGTATACACGGGTTGCAACATTGAGAGTGCATCCTATACCCCCACCAACTGTGCTGAACGCACAGCCGTTTTTAAGGCCGTTAGCGAGGGGGAAAGAGAATTCGCTACTATCGCCGTGATTGGCGGCCCTGCGGGCGAGAAGGGCAGATTTTGCGCTCCCTGTGGCGTTTGCCGTCAGGTTCTGCGCGAGTTCTGCACATCCGACTTCCGCATCCTTTTGGGAACGCCCGAAGAGGTACAGGTTTTTACCCTCGAAGAGCTCCTTCCCACATCCTTTGGTCCTTCCGACCTGAAAGGAGTATAGCCTATGAGAATGTATGACGTAATTAAAAAGAAGCGTGACGGCGGCGTTTTGTCCGCCGAGGAGATCCGCGCTTTTGTAGAGGGATACACCAACGGTTCTATCCCCGATTATCAAGCCGCCGCGCTTTGTATGGCGATTTATTTTCGCGGTATGAACGACGAAGAGACCACCGAGCTCACCCTCGCGGTGCGCGATTCGGGTGAAAAGCTCGATGTTTCGGGCATCAAGGGCTTGCGCGTAGATAAGCACTCCACGGGCGGTGTTGGCGACAAGACAAGTCTTGTTGTCGCTCCCATTGTGGCATCTCTTGGACTCACCGTTGCCAAAATGAGCGGTCGCGGACTCGGTCACACGGGTGGTACGGTCGATAAACTCGAAGCCATTCCCGGCTTTTGCACCGACCTCGCGGTGAGTGAGTTCGAGCGCATCGTCAACGAGACGGGTATCGCAATCGTAGGGCAGAGCGCAACCCTCGCACCCGCCGACAAAAAGCTCTATGCTCTGCGCGACGTGACAGCAACGGTTGACAGTATGCCGCTCATCGCATCGAGCATTATGGGCAAAAAGCTTGCCGCCGACGATGATTGCATCGTGCTCGACGTTAAGACGGGTAGCGGTTCGTTTATGAAGAGTGTAGAGGATAGCCGCACGCTTGCGCAGCTGATGGTAGCCATCGGCAAGAGAGCGGGCAAACGCATCAGCGCACTCATCACCGATATGGATAGACCCCTCGGCTATGCCGTTGGCAACTCCCTTGAAGTCGTTGAAGCGATTGAAACCTTGCAGGGAAAGGGCCCCGAGGACCTTTTGGAGCTTTCCTTGGCACTTACTGCGCAAATCCTCTTCCTTGCCGAAAAGGGAACACTTGAGGAATGCCGCGCTATGGCGCAGGATGCTATCACATCGGGCAGAGCACTCGACACCTTTGCCAAAATGGTAGAGGCACAGGGCGGCAATGCCGAGTATATCTATCACCCCGAAAGCTTCCAAAAAGCGCCCTACGTGCGCGAAGTAAAGGTCAATAAGGACGGCTACATTGCATCGGTCAACACCGAGCAATACGGACTTGCAAGCCTTCTTCTCGGCGCAGGCCGCAACACCAAAGAGGATGAAATCGACCTCTCGGCAGGCTACTTGCTCAAAAAGAAGACGGGAGATGCCGTCAAGGCAGGCGACACCCTTGCCGTTCTTTACGCATCTCGCGAAGACCTCTTCGATGCAGCCGAGCGTACCCTCTTGAATGCCACTACCATCACGGCAGAAGCCCCCGAGAAGAGACCGTTGATTTTTGAAATCATCTAATAAACAATAAAATAAGGCGGTTTGAGTGAAAATTCAAGCCGCCTTATTTACATTTTGGAGAATCTATGCTATAATAAAGGTGATTGTAAAACGAATCGATAAACTTGAATTTGAAGAGGAGCATTTCAATGTTGTTAGATGACAAAACAAAAAGTGGTATCATTGAAAAATTTGAAACAGCCGCCAAAGAATTTAACTTTCATTTTGT
>JAZOVV010000005.1:0-15791 GCA_045658925.1 Eubacteriales bacterium | reverse complement strand
AATGGTCGCCCCTACAGGAAAACAATAAAATTTATTGTAGGGGCGACCATTGGTCGCCCGTTCTAACAAATAAAACCCTTCAAAACTCAAAAAAATTCTCTCCCCCCTCTTGCAAAGGGGCTTTTTTTATGTTATACTATATGTAATAAAATATATCTTATCAAGAGTAACGTAGTGACAGGCACGATGATGTTACAGCAACCTGCCGTGGGGTAAGGTGCTAAATCCTGTTAGATGAGAGCCAAATGCTCCGTCTGTGCGGAGTTTTTTTGTTGTCAAAAGAGATATGTTTTAGAAGTTAAACATATTTACGAGGAGTAAAAAATGAACGAATTGAACAGAAAATTATTTACAAGTGAATCCGTCACCGAAGGACATCCCGACAAAATCTGTGATAAGATTTCGGATGCCATCCTGGACGAAATGCTGCGTCAGGACCCTATGTCCCGCGTAGCCTGCGAGACCTTTTGTACCACAGGTCTTGTTTGTGTAATGGGTGAGGTTACCACGCGTGCCGACGTTGACGTGCAAAGAATCGTACGCGATACCGTTCGCGAAATCGGTTACGACCGTGCAAAATACGGCTTTGACTGCGATAGCTGTGCCGTTATCATCTCTTTGCACGAGCAATCTCCCGACATTGCAATGGGTGTTAACAAATCCTTTGAAGCAAAGAACGGGGAAGCCGACGAGTTTGACATCGGCGCGGGCGACCAAGGCTTGATGTTTGGTTACGCTTGCAACGAGACTCCCGAATTGATGCCGCTTCCTATCTCCCTTTCGCACAAGCTGGCTCTCCGACTGACCGAAGTGCGCAAGAACGGCACGCTCAAATATCTGCGCCCCGATGGCAAGACGCAAGTTACCGTTGAATACGATGAAAACGGTAAGCCCGTTCGTGTAAATACCGTTGTTGTTTCCTCTCAGCACAGTGACCAAGTGAGCACCGAGCAAATTCGAGAGGATATCAAGCGCGAGGTTATTCTGCCCATCATTCCCGAGGGTATGATGGATGATGAAACCAAGATTTATATCAACCCCACCGGTCGCTTTGTTGTAGGCGGCCCTGCAGGTGACACGGGTCTGACAGGTAGAAAGATTATCGTTGACACCTACGGCGGATACGCGCGTCACGGCGGCGGTGCATTCTCGCGCAAAGACCCCACAAAGGTTGACCGTTCCGCTTGCTATGCGGCACGTTACATTGCCAAAAACGTTGTTAAAGCCGGTCTTGCTGACAAGTGCGAGGTTCAGGTTGCTTACGCTATCGGTGTAGCAAAGCCGGTATCCGTACTCATTGATACATTTGGCACTGCTCGCGTAGCAGAGACCGCAATCGAAGCCAAGGTTGCCGAGCTGGTTGACCTTCGCCCGGCGGCTATCATCAAGAAATTTGACTTGCGCCGTCCTATCTACTGCCAAGTAGCGGCTTACGGACACATGGGCAGAGAAGACCTCGCAATGCCTTGGGAAGAATGCGACCTCGTCGACGAGCTCAAAACACTTTTGAAATAATCTACACACGATTACAAAATTTTAGCCCAAACAGAGGTACAACAAGAAAGCGTTGCGCATATGCAACGCTTTCCTTGTAAATGTTTTTCAAAAAGAAAGAGGAAAACGCAATATTTCGTTTGCGAAATATTGCCGTAGCAACGGAACGTTGCGATGTTCTCCTCAAGAAGTTTTTCCCATAATTCTTACAAAACAAACAGAAAGGAGAGATTGCTATGGCAGATTTTGATGCGAATTTTATGCAAGGACCAATGGATGACATTGGTATGATAAAGCTTTCGGGCAGTATTGAGCGTGTCATCTATGCCAACGACGAAAACGGATATGCCATTTGCGATCTCGGTACCGATACCGACGAGCTTGTGACGATTACGGGCACGCTCCCGTATATCGGCGAGGGTGACACCGTTACGGTATGGGGCAAGTGGGTGCACAATCCCAAATACGGTCGGCAGTTCAAGGTGGAGCAATCCGAAAAGCGGCTGCCTGCTGACAAAGCCTCTATGCTTCGTTATCTCGGCTCGGGTACAATCAAGGGCATCGGCCCCAAAATCGCGCAACGCATCATCGATGAATTTGGCGAAGAGGCATTTGACGTTATCGAAAATCACCCCGATTGGCTTGCCGAAATTCAGGGCATCACGCCCAAGCGTGCGCGTGCGATTTCCGAAGAGTTTAAGAACAAAGCGGGCATTCGCGCGGCAATGCTGTTTTTCCGCGAGCATTTCGGCGCGGTCACCACGGTGCGCATCTACAAAAAGTGGGGCAGCAGCGCGGTAGACGTTGCCAAAAACAATCCCTATATGCTCTGCGAGGAAATTGAGGGCATCGGCTTTGAGAGAGCCGACCGTTTGGCGGTCAAGCTCGGGCTTGCACTCGATTCTCAAGAACGCTTGTGCAGCGGTGTTAAGCATATGATTACCACAAACGCACATCAAAACGGACACGTCTGCCTACCTCGTGAGATGCTTGTGGCAGGTGCTTCTAAATTGCTCGAAGCCCCCGCCGACGCGGTAGACGAGGCGATTTCTACCTTGATAAGAGAGAAAAAGCTTTGCACCGTTTATACAAACGGAGTGCATTACGTTTACGATAAACAGTCCTATGAGGACGAAAAATACATCGCACGCAAAATGACTCTTCTCGATAAGGTCTGCGAGGTGATGAACACCGAAAACATCGATGCCTTTATCAAGCGCGAGGAGCGCGAGAGCGGCATCCAATACGCAAAAGAGCAACGCCGTGCTATCTTTGAAGCCCTTGAGAGCGGTGTTATGCTGCTCACGGGCGGTCCCGGAACGGGTAAGACCACGGTTGTTCGTGCGCTTTTGCACATTTTTGACAGTATGGGGCTCAAGGTCGCGCTTTGCGCGCCCACGGGACGCGCGGCAAAAAGGCTTTCCGAGTCGACCTCTTGCGAGGCAAAGACCATTCACCGCTTGCTTGAATACGGCGGCGACGAAACGGGCGGACACGCACATTTTCAACGCAACGAGACCAACCTGCTTGACGAGCACGCCATCATTGTGGATGAGGCGTCTATGGTCGATAACGCACTGATGGCATCGCTTTTGCGCGCCATCAAGCCGGGCGCACGCTTGGTTATCATCGGCGACGCCGACCAGCTCCCCTCGGTGGGCGCGGGCAACGTGCTCTGCGACCTTTTGCAAAGCGGCCGTTTTGCAACTGTTCGTCTTGACGAGATTTTCCGCCAAGCGCAACAGAGCCTTATCGTTACCAACGCACACGCTATCAACCACGGACAGATGCCGCGCCTTGACGTTAAGGACAATGACTTTTTCTTCTTGCTGCGTCAAAGTGACCGCGAAATTGCAGAAACGGTGGCAGGACTTTGCAGTGTCCGTCTGCCGCGCACCTATGGAGAAATGGGTGTCAAGGGCGTGCAGGTTATCGCTCCTTCTCGCCGCGGCGAGACGGGAACCGAGCACCTCAATGTCCTGCTCCAAAGTGTGCTCAATCCAAAATCCGATGGCAAACGCGAATATACCTTCCGCGATATTGTTTTTCGCGAGGGCGACCGCGTGATGCAAACCAAAAACAATTACGACATTTACTGGGAGCGCGAGGACGGCTCTTGGGGTAACGGCATTTTTAACGGAGACATCGGTACCATTTTGCGCATCGACTATTCCGACGAAAAAATGCAGATTGAATTTGAAGACCGCTGTTCCGATTACGATTTCAATATGCTCGATGAGCTTGAGCCTGCGTATGCCGTAACCGTGCACAAAAGTCAGGGTAGTGAATATCCTATCGTAGTGCTGCCACTCGGCTCGGCATCCGAAATGCTCCTTTCTCGCAACCTCTTTTACACCGCGGTCACCCGTGCACAAAATATGGTTATTCTCGTAGGACGTGAGGAAAAGGTCCGCACGATGGTTGAAAACAATCGCCAATCCATGCGCTATACGGGGCTTTGCCGTTGGCTCGGTGAGGTAGAGTGATGCGTACAGTAACCTATTTGCGAGATTTGCTCTTTCCGCCAAAATGTGCGGCTTGCCATACACTGCTTGAGTGGAAAACGCTTGCCGATGAATCCGCACCCTCGCTCTGTTCCGCTTGCCAAGCCGTTTGGGAAAGCGAAGAGCTTGAAACCTGCGGTATTTGCACCCTAAAGGTAACCGAATGCGAGTGTATGCCCGAGCGTATGCGACGGGCAAAGTGTCGGGGTTTTGCAAAATCGGTGTACTATGTTCCAAGCAAAAAGACGCTTGTGCAAAACCGACTTATTTATCTTATTAAACGCAAAAACCACGACCGCGCCTATGATTTTCTTGCATCGCGACTCTCTCAAACGGTAGAGAATATCATAGCAAAAGAAAATTTGGCACGCGAGGACGTTATCGTCACCTATCTGCCGCGCACACGTCGCGCGCACTTGCAAAACGGTATCGACCAAGCCGCCGAGCTTGCCCGTCGCGTAGCAAAAAATTGCAAGCTCGAAATAAAGCCACTGCTTTGTCGCTCGCGCGGCGGTGAGGAGCAAAAGAAACTCACACCCATGGAGCGTATCCGCAACGTGCGCGGTTCCATCAATCTCAAAAAGGGTGCAGACTGTTACGGCAAAACAGTTCTTTTGGTCGACGATATCGTTACAACGGGCAACGGTATGGCGAGGTGCACAAAGCTGTTACGCCAAGCAGGGTGCCAAGGAGTTTGGGCACTTGCCATCGCATCCGACGTTTACAACAAGGATTTGCACTGATATCTTTATCCACGCTTCAGTTTTTTTGGAAAATATATTGATTTTAATAAAAAAATAATGTATAATTAACTCGAAGAACCACAAAATGGAAGGAGGTATTGCTCGTGAAAAAGCCCGAACAGGCAAAAAAAGCGGTGAATATTCGCCAAAACTCTGCAGGTCGCGCCAAAAAGCGCACACGTCAGAGCCTTTTAGAGCGCGCAAAATCTCTTGTCCAAAAGTTCCAGCTCAGCCGCAATATCGGCATTGACCTTGGCACGGCGACTGTTCTTGTTTACGTGCAGGGCAAGGGCATCGTGCTCCAAGAGCCCTCGGTGGTTGCAATCGACACCAACACCGACCGCATCCTAAAGGTGGGCATTGAGGCACAGCAGATGCTGGGCAGAACCCCCGGCAACATTGTGGCGGTAAGACCTTTGCGTGACGGCGTTATCAGCCAATACGAGGTCACTCTCAAAATGATTCAGTATTTCATTCGTCGCGCTTGCGGAAACCTCTTTTTCCAACCGCACGTTATGATTTGCATTCCCTCGGGCATTACCGAGGTAGAAGAAAAGGCGGTTCTTGACGCCGCACGCGAGGCGGGCGCGCAAAAGACCTACCTCATTGAAGAACCCGTTGCCGCCGCCATTGGTGCAGGGCTCAACATTTATGCGCCCATTGGCAATATGGTTGTTGATATTGGCGGTGGAACCACCGACGTAGCCGTTCTGTCTCTCGGTGGCGTGGTTGTTTCTCGCTCCACCAAAATTGCAGGCGACAAATTCGACGAAGCCATTATTCGATACGTTAGAAGAAAATACAACGTTCTCATTGGTGAGAGAACCGCCGAAGCGGTGAAAAAGCAGATTGGTGCGGTCTATGACCATCCCGAGGCTGTGCACGTTGAGGTAAAGGGAAGATGTATCCGTCAGGGACTTCCCAAGGTTATCACCATCAGCTCCAAGGAAATGATTGAAGCATTGGCAGAGCCCGTAACGGCAATTCTCGATGCCATTTGTTGGGTTATTGAGAACACACCGCCCGAGCTGCTTGGCGACATTTTACATAACGGCATTGTGATGACGGGTGGCGGAAGTCTGCTTTACGGCTTTGACCAACTTGTTGAGCAAGTGACGGGAATTAAGACCCGCGTTGCAAAAGATGCGGTTTCCTGCGTGGCTATTGGTACAGGTAAGTCGCTTGACAACCTCGACCTTTTGCAAGAGGGTGCTATCAACATCTCCAGAGATAAGAGAAGCCGCGCGTGACGCGGAAGCTCAAAATTTTCGCGACCCCGCGAGAGAAAGTTTTGGTCAAGCTTTTTCAAAAGCTTGCGGGGTGGAGGGGCGGCGCCCCCCATTTGCGGCGCGTTTCTTTTTGCAAGCTTTTTCTTTTGCGCCTATTTCGTCAAAAGAAAAAGCGACTGACATTTTTTTGTAAACGAACAGTCTGTTTGCTCGCGCAAATTCCATAGCCGCCTTTTCTTTGCAAAGTGGAGGCGCAAAGAAAAGGCTAACGAAAAGAAACGCCGAGATTTTATTTCGCGTGTTGCGACACGCGACAAGGGCTCCGCGCCCTTGACGGCGCAAACTTTTGAAAAAGTTTGATCAAAACTTGCTCTCAGAGATACTCAACTCTTACAAAAACTGAATCTCACATTCCAATTTTACGCCCGTTTGTTGCAATACGGTTGCTTGAATTTGCTCAATCAAGCGTTTGACGTCCTCACAGGTAGCACCGCCGACATTGACAATGAAGCCTGCGTGTTTTGTGGAGACCTGCGCGCCACCGACTGTCAGTCCCTTGAGGCCGCAGTCCTCTATCAGCTTGCCTGCAAAATGCCCCTCGGGGCGTTTGAACGTACTCCCTGCGTTGGGCAATTCGAGAGGTTGCGTTGCTCTGCGTTTATCCCAATAGGTGCGCATCGTTTCGGTTATGGTTTTACGGACTCCCTTTTTCAATTTCAAGGTTGCTCCCAAAACAATGCGGTTGGGGTACTTTTGATAAATGCTTGTGCGGTAGCCGAAATCTTGAGCATCTTCAAAAAGACCGCCCATTCTTCCCGTTTCGAGGTCGTAATAGTGTGAGCCTACGCAAACGTCGCTCATACTGCCGCCGTAAGCACCCGCGTTCATATAAATCGCGCCGCCGAGCGTTCCGGGAATACCGAATGCAAACTCCAATCCGCTCAAGGATTCATCACGCACAGCTGAAGCAAGTGTTGAAAGCAAAACGCCGGCATCGGCAAGCACAATATCACCGTCAATTTGAATCTTGCGGCATTTACCCGTAAAGACCACTGCACCGCGATATCCTTCATCCGAAAAGACCACGTTACTTCCGTTACCTATGACAAGCGTAGGGATTTCTTGTTCACGCAAAAGCGTGAGTGCTTGGCAAAGCTTTTCGGCTGACTGCGGAAACAGTGCGATATCTGCCGCTCCGCCTATGCGAAAAGAGGAATGACGCGAGAGGGGGCAATTTTGTTCCCAATCAATGCCCAATTCCTGCATTTTTATTTTCAGTTGTTCCATCTCTGCATCCTCCTTTCTCGGTGTCTATCTATATTATACTCGAAACCTTTTGCAAATGCAATATAAAAGCGGCGAAAAAAGCCTATAAAAGTTGAATTTTACAACAAAAAAATGCACAATCCTATTGCAAAAGAAAAGTTTTTGAGTTATAATAAGATGAATAGATATGCATCTTTATAACACGCACGCGCAAAGGCGGTGCAGAAAGGAAGGCTTGCACAATGGAACAAAACGAAAAGAAAATGCTTCGCATTGGACTTTTGGGCTTTGGCTCAATGGGTAGAACGCATACTTGGGCTGTGCAAAATCTTCCCTTTTTCTACGCCTCTCTCCCCTTTTGTGCCAAGGTCGTCGGCGTTTGCACGACATCGCAGGAAAAGAGCGAGCGCGTGGCGCGCGAATTTGGTATGCAGATTGCCACAACCGATGAGGACGTTCTCATCAACTCCCCCGATATTGATGTCATCGACATTTGCACGCCTAACGTTTATCACTACAACACCTTAAAAAAGGCGATTGCCACAGGCAAGAGCGTGCTTTGCGAAAAGCCCTTGTGTGTTAGTGCCGCAGAAGCCGAAGAGATTGCCGCGCTACCCTTGGCGGACGGACAAGTTTGCGGAATGGTCTTTAACAACCGCTGGCTCGCCCCCGTTATGCGCGCAAAGCAGTTGATTGACGAAGGCAAAATCGGGCGCATTTTGAGTTTTGAAGGCAAATATCTGCACAACAGCGCAACCGACGTCAACAAGCCTGCGGTTTGGAAGCAGGATAGCACGATTTGCGGTGGCGGTGTTCTGTTCGACCTCGGCTCTCACGTCATTGACCTGCTCAGCTTTTTGTGCGGACCTCTCGCGGAGGTGAGCGGCATGAGTCAGGTCGCCTACCCCACCCGCAAAGGAAGAAACGGGGATGCATGGCAAACCAATGCCGATGAATCCTTCTACCTTACGGGCAAAACGCAAGACGGTGCGTGCGGCACTGTTACCGTTGGCAAATTGCAGGTAGGAACCAATGACGACCTCTCGTTTGAAATATACGGCGAGCGCGGTGCACTTCGCTTCTCCCTGATGGAGCCCAACTGGCTCTACTATTACGATAACACCGCCGCCGATGCTCCCATAGGTGGCATGCGCGGCTTTACAAGGTTGGAATGTGTCGGCCGTTATCCCGACCTCTCCTTCCCCTCTCCCAAAGCACCTGCGGGTTGGCTTTATGGTCACCTCTCAAGCATGCACGCATTCCTCGGTGCGGTTGCGGAAAGCAAACACTTCTCCCCCTCTCTCAGAGACGGACTTTACGTACAAAAGGTTATGGAAACGGCTTACGCATCCGACCAAATTGGCGGCTTGCGAATGGAGGTGCCGCCATGCTCGTAATCGGACTGACAGGCCCTACGGGCGCGGGCAAGGGTGAGGTCGCATCTATCTTTTCGCATTACGGAATTCCCGTCATCAATGCCGACCGCGTTTATCACGAGCTCATCACGCCGCCCTCCTCCTGCTTGCAGGAATTGGCAGAAGCATTTGGGAAAAGTATTCTTTTACCCGACGGCAGTCTTGACCGTCGCGCATTGGGCGGCATCGTATTCAACGACCCTGCCGCACGCGAGCAACTCAACACCATTGCGCACCGATACGTTATGGAAGAGGTCAAAACGCGTATGGAGCGTTTTCGTCGCGAGGGCGTACCCGTTGCCGTATTTGATGCGCCGCAGCTGTTTGAGGCAGGTGCTCACAAGGCTTGCGGAGCTGTGATTTCGGTGCTTGCCGAGCGTCGCTTGAGGTTGGAACGCATTATGCGGCGCGACAATATTACCGCCGAGGCGGCGATGCGTCGCATTTTGGCACAAAAGAGTGACGAGTTCTTCAAAACCCACTCTGATTATATTGTCGAAAACAACGGGACAACGGAAACGTTGGCTCCCAAGGTGCATCGCATTCTTGTGGAATTGGGGGTAATCTCCCAATGAAGTTCAACGCACGAAGTTTTGCCATTATTGCCGCAATTCTCGTCCTCTCCATAGGCTTTGGCCTTGCCTTTGACGGTATTGCTACCGCCATTGAGAAAAGTCAGTATCCCCTCTCCCCACGTTACGCAGATGAAATCCGCGCGGTCTCTGCCGAATACGGCATTCCCGAGGTGGTTCTTTGGGCAACCGTTAGGACCGAGAGCGGTTTTTCGAGCAACCTTGAAGGAGAGAGTGGCGGTATAGGGTTGATGCAACTCACCCCCGACGAATTCGCTATGATACAAACCGATATTCTCGGTGTAACCCCCGAGGAAAAGGGATTTCTTTATGACCCGCAAAAAAATCTGCAATGCGGTGCGGCATATCTTTCACACCTCTACCAACGCTACGGCGTTTGGGAGACGGTATTTGCCGCCTATGATGCGGGAACCGAGGCAGTAGATGCTTGGCTTGCCAACCCCGAATACGTTACGGAATTCGGCACGCTGAAAAACATCCCCAACGCCCAAACCGCTCGCTTTGTGCGCAACGTTATGAAAGCACGCGAGCTTTACATCAAATTGTATTTCTAAATTCGAATCATATACAAAGGAGAACACACACTATGTCCGAGAACCAAAACCTTCGCTATGAAAAAAAGACCGTCTACGAGCTGGCAGGTGCCAAGGTCGTAGAAGAGGCTTATGAATATGCAAAGAATTACGTAAAATTCCTCGACGCATCCAAAACCGAGCGCGAGGCAGTCGTTGAGAGCATTCGCATTGCTGAGGCAGCAGGCTACCGTGCTTGGAACTTTGGCGATGCCATTAACGTAGGCGACAAGCTCTACTATAACAACCGCGGCAAGAACATCTTTTTGTTCCGCATCGGTACCGAGAACATCAACAACGGTATCCGCATCACCGCCGCCCACATCGACTCTCCCCGTCTCGACCTCAAGCCCGTTCCGCTGTATGAAGAGAACGGAATGTCTTTCTTCAAAACCCACTACTACGGTGGTGTTCGCAAGTACCAATGGTTGGCAATGCCTCTCGCCCTGCACGGTGTAGTTGTTAAACAGGACGGCACCGTTGTTGACATTGTTATCGGCGAAGATGAGACCGACCCCGTAATGTATATCACCGACCTGCTCCCTCACCTTGCACGTGCGCAGGGCTCCAAGACCATTAACGAAGTTTTCCAAGCAGAGAAGCTGAACATTTTGGTTGGCAGCCGCCCCGTTGACGGTGAAGAAAAGGATTCGGTTAAGGCAGGTGTTCTCAACTATCTCAATGAAAAATACGGCATTGCCGAGGATGATTTCCTCTCGGCAGAGCTTTCTATCGTTCCCGCGGCAAAGGCTCGCGACGTTGGCTTTGACCGCTCGATGATTTGCGGCTACGGTCACGATGACCGCGTTTGCGCTTATCCTTCCCTGACCGCTATGATTGACAGCACCGATACCACGCACACCGCTATGTGTTTACTTGTTGATAAAGAAGAGACCGGCAGCGACGGTGTAACCGGTATGCAAAGCAGCCTGATTACCGACCTCATTACCGAAATCGCTAAGGCTCTTGGCGGCAACGAAGCAGCCGTGCGCGCAAGCTCCAAGTGCCTCTCCAGCGACGTAACCGCTAATTTTGACCCCAACTATGCCGACGTTTACGAGCATCGCAACTCCTCTCTCATCGGTTGCGGCGTTTGCCTGTGCAAGTACACCGGCAGCGGCGGTAAGGGGGGCACATCCGATGCAAGTGCCGAGATGGTAGGCTGGACTCGCCGCTTCCTGAACGAAGCAGGCGTTGTATGGCAAATCTCCGAGCTCGGCAAAACCGACGTTGGCGGTGGCGGAACCGTTGCTAAGTATATGGCAAACCACAACATCGACACCATCGACATCGGTGTTGGCGTTCTCTCTATGCACGCGCCCTATGAGGTTATCGCAAAGGTAGACCTCTATGAAGCTTACCGCGCATTCAAAGCATTTTATCAATTTTGATTTCATTTCCATTATGTGAGAAAGGGGGCCTCTTATGCTAAATAAACTGCAACAAGCCGAAGATAAATATTTTCACCTGGAGGCCTCGCTCTCCGACCCCGTGGTAGCAGGCGATCCTGCGCGCTGCGCGCAGATTGCAAAAGAGTATAAATCTTTAACCCCCATCATTGAAAAATACCGCGAGCTCAAATCTGCACAGGCACGCATCGACGAAGCACTCATGCTTTTGGAAGAGGGCGACGAGGAATTGCGTGCTTTAGCCAACGAAGAATTGCGCGAAGCAAAGGAGCAGGTCGAGCAACTCAAAGGCGAGTTGACTATTATGCTCCTGCCACGTGACCCCAATGACGAAAAGAACGTTATGGTAGAGATCCGCGCAGGTGCGGGCGGCGAGGAAGCCGCTTTGTTTGCCGCTGTTCTTTACCGTATGTATACGATGTATGCCGCCACAGCGGGATTTCGTTGCTCCCTGCTCTCCGAGAACCCAACCGAGCTCGGCGGCTACCGCCAGCTGACCTTCCAAGTTGAGGGCGAGGGTGCTTACTCCCGTTTTAAGTATGAGAGCGGTGTTCATCGCGTGCAACGCGTGCCCGAAACAGAGTCGCAAGGACGTATTCAAACATCTACGGCAACCGTTGCCGTGCTCCCCGAGGCAGAGGAAGTCTCGGTTGAGATCAACCCTGCCGACCTCATTTTTGAATCCTGCAAATCCAGCGGCGCGGGCGGTCAGCACATCAACAAGACCGAATCTGCCGTAAGACTGACACACAAGCCTACGGGCATTGTGGTGGAATGTCAAGAGGAGCGCAGTCAGTTCAAAAACAAGGATAAGGCTCTGCGTATGCTGCGCACCATCCTCTATGACCAAAAGCAACGTGAGCAAGCCGATGCCATTGCTTCCGACCGCCGCCGCCAAGTCGGCACGGGTGACAGAAGTGAGCGTATTCGCACCTACAACTATCCGCAAGGTCGCATTACCGACCATCGCATCGGTCTTACCATTCACTCCATCGACCGTTTCCTTGACGGTGACATTGGCGCAATGATTGATGCCCTCGCCACCGCAGAAACCGCAGAAAAACTGAAAAATCAAGATCAGTAAAGATTGGAGACACCCTTGAAAACCGAACATATCAAAATTACAGACATCGTTGCGCAGGAGCACGACCTCTGCCGTGCCGCATCAATTTTGCGTGCGGGCGGCCTTGTGGTCTTTCCCACCGAGACCGTTTACGGTCTTGGCGGTGACGCCACTCGCGACGAGGCGGCAAAAAAAATTTATGCCGCAAAGGGACGTCCCTCGGACAACCCTCTTATCATTCATATTGCAAACCCCGCCGATGCCGAGGCGTATGCCGTAACAAACGAGCTCTACTACCGCTTGGCAAAAGCGTTTATGCCGGGTCCTTTGACCGTTATTCTGCCGCGCCGCGAGACAATTCCCACCTCTACTACGGGGGGACTTGACAGCGTGGCGGTGCGTTGCCCCTCTCACCCCGTGGCACACAAGCTCATCGAGCTTTGCGGCTTCCCTATTGCCGCGCCGTCTGCCAATCTTTCGGGCAAGCCCTCTCCCACGTCCGCTTCTCACGTAGCGCAGGATATGGACGGGCGTGTAGATATGATTATTGACGGTGGCGAAAGTGAGATCGGTCTTGAATCCACCATCGTTAAAATCGACGGTGACGGACTCATCCTTTTGCGCCCGGGCGGCATCACCTGTGATGCCCTCTCCTTGGTGTGCGAAAAGGTCACCATTGCCGATGCCGTATTGCATCAGCTTGCAGAGAACGAGCGCCCCCTTTCCCCCGGTATGAAATACAGACATTACGCGCCCACCGCTCCCCTGGTTCTGCTTTCGGGCAAGGACGAGGACGTGCTCGCGTATTGCAAAAACGAAGCAAAAATGCACAAGTGCGCATTTCTTTGCTACAACGAGGAATGTGACTCCCTTTCGGGCAACACCCTCTTCCCCATTGGAAACAAAAATGACCTCGCCACACAGGCTCACAAGCTCTTTGCCGCTCTGCGCCAAGCAGACGGCACCGATGCCGAGATCATTTATGCGCATCTGCCCCCTCAACAGGGGATCGGTCTTGCGCTTTATAACCGACTTATTCGCGCTGCCGCGCACACAATAAAAGAAGTGTAAGGCGCGCTCGCTTCCCCATACCGTTCCAAACCTAACAGAAAGGACACCGCAGAATGGCAAGAAAGCAAAAAAAAGAAAAAAAAGAAATCGTTTACGCTCCGGTCGTTTACCAACCCATTACCGAAACGATTGAAAAGAACTATATGCCCTACGTAATGAGCGTTATCGTATCGCGTGCAATTCCCGAAATCGACGGTCTCAAGCCCTCTCACCGCAAGCTCCTTTATACAATGTATAAGATGGGACTACTCACCGGTGGCTTTACCAAGAGCGCGAACATCGTAGGTCAAACAATGAAGCTCAATCCCCACGGCGATGCATCGATTTATGAAACAATGGTGCGTCTGACACGCGGAAATGAAACCTTACTGCACCCCCTTATCGATTCCAAGGGCTCGTTTGGTAAGCAATATTCCTCAAGCACCGTTCCCTCGGCATCCCGTTACACCGAGGCAAAGCTCGCCCCCATTTGCACCGAGCTTTTTGGCAGCATTGAAAAGAATGCCGTTGATATGGTAGACAACTACGACGCTACCATGAAGGAGCCCGTACTGCTGCCCACAACATTCCCCAACATTCTCGTTATGCCCAATATGGGTATTGCGGTTGGTATGGCATCGAACATCTGCTCCTTTAACCTTGGCGAAATTTGTGACGGCACCATTGCTATGTTGCGCAAGCCCCGTTTGCCCCTTGATAAATTGATGGAGCTTATCAAAGCCCCCGATTTCCCGGGTGGCGGTGCCATTCTTTATGACGAAGAGGAAATGAAGCGCATCTACACCACGGGTGTAGGCTCGGTTCGTATGCGTGCTCGCTACGTTTTCGATAAGGAAAATAGCTGCATCGAGGTTATCCAAATTCCCTACTCGACCAACATTGAGTTGATTATGGCAAAGCTGACAGCACTCTATAAAGAGGGCAAGATCAAGGAGATCACCGACTTCCGCGATGAGATCGACCTCAACGGCTTTAAGCTCACGCTTGACGTTCGCCGCGGCACCGACCCGGACAAGCTGATGGCAAAGCTCTTTAAGATGACTCCCCTTGAGGATAGCTTCCGCTGCAACTTCAACGTGCTCATCGACTCCACCCCTCGCACGATGGGTGTGCAAGAAATTTTGCAAGAGTGGATCAAATTCCGCCTCGGGTGCGTTCGCCGCGAGCTCAAATTTGACCTCAAAAAGAAAAAGGACAAGCTCCATCTGTTGCTCGGTCTTGGAAAAATCCTTCTCGATATCGACAAAGCCATTCGTATCATTCGTAAAACAGAGAAGGAATCTCAAGTTGTTCCCAACTTGATGGCAGGCTTCGATATTGACGAGATTCAAGCAAACTACATCGCCGAAATCAAATTGCGCTACCTCAACCGCGAGTACATCATCAACCGCTTGGCAGAGATTGAAGATTTGCAAAAAGAGATTGCCGATATGGAAGAGACACTCAAGGATGAGCTCAAGCAAAAGGCACTCATCATTGGACAGCTTACCGAGGTCAAGAAAAAATACGGTCAACCCCGTCGCTCGCAAATCGTTGCCGCCGGTGCTATTAAGGAATATAAAGAGGAAGAACACATTGAAAATTACCCCGCACGCTTTGTTCTCAGCCGCGAAGGATACTTCAAAAAGATCACCTTCCGCTCTTTGCAAGGCAACGACGAGCAATCCTTTAAAGAGGACGACGAACAGCTCTATTTGGTGGACGGTCAAAATACCGATAACTTTATCTTCCTGACCAATCAACAACAGCTCTACCGCGCAAAGGCAGAGGACTTTGATACCACCAAAGCGTCGGCTTTGGGTGACTATCTGCCCGTTAAGCTGAAAATGGATGCGGGTGAGAAGCCCATTTTGATGAATATTCAAAACAAATACCCCGCAAAGGAAAATATCGTGCTCATCTTTGAGAACGGTAAGGGCGTGCGTATCTCGGTTTCTAACTATGAAACCACAGGTAACCGCCGCAAGATCACCTCGGCATACTCCAAGAACTCCCCCGTTGTAGCAGCGTTCTACGAGAAGAGCCCGATGGATATTATGATCACCTCCTCCGACGGACGTGCCATCCTCATCAAGTCTACGCTCATTCCCCTTATGGCAACCCGTACCTCGGGCGGTCTGACGCTGATGAGCATGAAGAAGGGCGTTAAGGTGGTTTCCGCTACCAATGACCCTGCAAAAATCCCCGAAGATGCAAAGGGACTCAAAAAGATAAAGATCCCCACAACGGGCGTTCTTTTAGATAAGAAATAAAATTTGAAAGGATATACATATCATGTCTAACAAAAACAATCACTCTAATGTTTCTCCCTCCGCGCGCATCCTCGCGCTCGTTCTCTCTGTTCTGGTTGCAGGTTCTGCCCTGACAGGACTTATTTACCTCATCGTTAATACGTTTGCATAAGACGGGAAGAACCCAAAAACTCCCACCCA
>JAZOVV010000004.1:0-15107 GCA_045658925.1 Eubacteriales bacterium | reverse complement strand
CGCAAAAAGCCACAATAACAATTTTGCTCCGGCACGCAAACGGGCGGCAACGATTTTTCGTTGCCTCCGTTTTTGTGCGTTTTATTTTTCTTTTTCAATGGGATATTTTGGCTTGGGGAGATTCCAACGCAAAAAGGATGCCAAAAAGCGGAGCGCAATCACCACCGACGCTCCAACAATCGATGCGATGACGGGTGCATAAAAGAATTTTACAATCAAGAAAGCCACAATCGCTCCCGCAATCGACGCGCAAGCGTAAAAATGCTTTACGAAAATCTTGGGCAGATTCATCGAGAACACGTCGCGCAGCACGCCGCCGCCAACACCGGTAATCACGCCCAAAAAGACGGCTGTAAAGAAGTTGGGGTTCTCGAGGTGTTCAAAGCAGGCGTTTACACCCACAACCGTGAACACACCAAGACCGACCGAATCGGCAATCATCAGGGAGAGGGCTTGCACCTTGTGCTTGTTGCGCGAAAAGAACTTTTGAATGACGGGCAGATATGTAATTGCCGGAATGGCAAGCCCGAGCACCGCTTGCAGAGGATTGACAAATGCTGCGGGCGGCGTAACACCCAAAATCAGGTCGCGAATGATGCCGCCGCCGATAGCGGTGGTCATACCAAGCACGCACGCACCAAAAATGTCCATTTCCTTTTTCATCGCGGTGAGCGCCCCCGAAAGAGAGAACGCAATCACACCGATGATTTCAAACATAAAAAAGATAGAGTCCATAAATCTCTCCTGTTTCCAAAATATGCTACGCTAACAGTATAGCATAATTGATGACAAAAAGCAACAAGAAAAATTTCAACTTTGAAGAGAATTTACACAACCATTATTTTAAAAAGTTTTTCAAAAAGCAACCAACGCGTTATTTACTTTTGCCTTTTCGCGTGGTATAATTTTGTTAAACAGCAATTTTGTAAAAGAATTTTTGGCTTTTTTGTAAAAAACAGCAAACTTTTTTGCATTTTTTCACACTGTATAAGCGAAAGCAGATTGTTTTTTTGAAAAGAGGTGAGTGCCGTGAAAAAGCAAAAGAAAGAAAAAATGGAAAAGCAAGAAAAAAAGAAGATCAACTGGAAGCGGACGTTTCAAAACAATGTCTTTATGCTAAAACTGATGATCAAGGCGTGCCCCGGTGTGTTCATCCTTGATTTGATCTGCACTGTTTTGAGTGCGGTTCGTTCGTTCTTGGCGGGAACCTACCTTTATATGTACGCGCTCAATGCTCTGCAAGAGGGTATCGAGCTCAAAAAGATTTTAATCACCCTTGGCGGATTGATTATCTTTTCGGTTTCGGAAATGCTCTTCCAGAATATTGCCGCTTGCTATTTCAACGTCAAATATCCGGTAGTCAACGCCTATTTCCAGAGTATGATGCAAAAGAAGGCGGTTGAGGTCGACCTTGCCTGCTACGAGAACGCCGAGTTTTTTGATACCTACATCAAAGCGGCGGATGAGGCAACCAATCGCGCCTATTCCGTTATGAACAACATTACAGGTGTAATTTGGGTACTCATCAACGTCGGCGCCACAGGTGCCTTGATTCTTACCATCGACCCTGTATTTATTCTCATCGCGCTCGCGCCCTTCCTCTGCACAGTTCTCATTGGCAAAAAGCGCAACCGCATCCGCTACGACTACGATATGCGCAACAAAGAGGTTGGCAGACAGCGCGACTACGTGCGCCGCACCTTTTACCTCAAGGATTTCTCCAAGGAGATGCGCTTGGGCGAAATGTGGAAGGTTATGTACGGGCGTATGCGCTCGAGCATTGCCGAAATGAAGGATATCGTTCACAAATACGGCTACAAGGTGATGTTTTTCCGCTATTTGTATGACGTTATCTACAACGTGTTGGTGTATTCGGGAACGGTCCTTTTGGCATCCTTCAAAACCCTAGTGCTCAAAAATATGCTCATTGGCGATTGCTTTGTGGTTATTAACTCCATTACCAATGTTGCGGGCAACATCAACTATATGGGCAACGTATTCCTCAAGCTTGACGAAAACTCGCTCTACGTCGACAACTTGCGCAAGTTTTTGGAGTACGAGGTACAAATTGCCGAGGACGAAAACGCACCTGCGGTTTCTTCTTTCCAAAAGTTGGAGCTGAAGAATTTGACCTTCTCTTATGAAAATCAAAAAACGCCCGCACTTGCAGACGTTAGCTTCACCGTAAACGTTGGCGAAAAGATTGCCATTGTCGGTCACAACGGCGCGGGCAAGACAACCTTGATAAAGCTCTTGCAACGCTTGTACGACCCCGATGGGGGAGAGATTCTTGTCAACGGTGAAAATATCAAAACCTATCGTTTGTCGTCTTACCGCGCGCTCTTTGGCACGGTGTTCCAAGATTACTGCCTCTTTGCAACCACGGTTGCCGAAAACGTAATGATGCGCGGCAACATTACCGAAGAGGATAGGGCTACCGTCAAGGACGCCCTTCAAAAAGCGGGCATTTACGAAAAAATTGAACAGTTGCCCAACGGCATGGACTCTACCGTAACACGCGAGTTCGACAAAGAGGGTGCTATGTTCTCGGGCGGTGAAGCACAAAAGATTTCTATTGCGCGTCTTTTTGCGGGCGGGCAAGAGATTGTCATTATGGACGAGCCTACCTCGGCGCTCGACCCGATTGCCGAGCAGGAAATGTATCGCAATATGTTCGAGGCGTGCGAGGGAAAAACGGTTATTTTCATTTCTCACCGACTTTCCAGCGCGACGATGGCAGACCGCGTTTATCTGTTTGAGAACGGACAAATCATCGAACAAGGCTCGCACCGCGAGCTGCTCGCGCTGAACGGCAAGTATGCCGATATGTGGCACAAGCAGGCAGATACCTATCTTGATAAAGAGGAGGTGACGGCATGAGCAAAAAGATAAAAGAAAAGAAGCAGAAAAAAGAAAAAGCAGAAAAGAAAGAGCGGCACAATCCCATACGCGTTGTCAAAAACCTTTGGTTTATGCTGCAATTCGTGTTCAAATACACGCCCGGATATGCCGTTATCACCGTTGTTGAAGCGCTCGGACGCGGTGCTTCGCACGTTATTGGCATCCTCTTTACAAAGTACATTTTTGATGCCATCGAGGCGGGAACCGACTTTGGCGAGGTTCTGTTTTGGATTCTGCTCGTTACGGGCTACAACGCCGCCTTTGAACTCTTTAACAAATGGCGTTACGACGTTTTTGTACCGCGTGTAAAGCTGATCTTGCACGAGACTATTCAAACCGAGCTTTACAAAAAGGCGCGCGAGCTTGACCAAAGCTGTTACGACGACCCCGAGTTCTACAACGATTTCATTTGGGCGATTCGTGAGTCCGACGGACGTGTGGCACATATTGTAGAGTGCTTTAGCATTATGATCAACCGCGTCACGTCGAGTGCGGCGGTGCTTGGTTTGCTTGCCTCTATGGATTGGGTTGTAACGCTGATTCTTATCACATCGGTCGTTCTTGGTTTTGTTGTAAAGAGTATCCTGAACAAAATCGGCTACAAGCATAGCGTTGAGGCAAATCCCATTTGGCGCAAGCTCGGGTATTTCCGTCGCGTGTTCTATATGCCCGACTATGCCAAGGAGCTACGCTTTGGCGGTATTGCCGAGCATTTGCAAAACGAATATCAAGAGACAAACAAGCAAAATATTGCCTGCACCAAAAAGTACAACAAAAAGCGTTTGGTTTGTTGGATCCTTTCCGACCTGCTCGTCTATCTCTTGCCCTCGGTGGGTATTACGAGTTATCTTGTGGTGCGTTATATCACCGATGCAACCCTTTCGCTCGGCAGCTTTTCGGCAAGCATCAGCGCAAGCCAAAAGCTCTATTACACGCTTGATGATATTGGAAATTACATCAACAAATTCCACGAGCACAGTCTCTATATCGAAAAGGTCAAAACCTTTATGCATTACGAGCCCAAAATTAAGGGCGAGGAGACCAATGTGCCGGCATTTGAATCTTTGACCATCAAAAACCTCGATTTTGTATATCCCTTTACCAAGGATGACAAAAAGACCTTGCAGGGGCTCAATCTCGAAATCAAGAAGGGTGAAAAGGTTGCGTTTGTCGGCTACAACGGTGCAGGAAAGACCACGCTCATCAAGCTTTTGATGCGCCTTTACGACACCACAAGCGGTGAAATTCTTTACAACGGTCGCAATATTACCGACTTCGACCCCGAAAAATACCGCGAGCATATCGGTGCGGTGTTCCAAGACTACAAGGTTTTTGCGGCAACGGTTGCCGAAAACGTAATGGGCGGCGAGTACACAGATGCCGACGAAGAAGCGGTACTTTCCGCGCTCCGCGCAGCCTCTTTTGAAGAAAAGCTCAAGCAGTTGCCCAACGGCATTCACTCACAGCTCACAACCGAGTTTAGCAAAGAGGGCGTGGGACTTTCGGGCGGTGAGTCGCAAAAGATTGCCATCGCGCGCGTGTTTGCAAGACCGTTTGAACTCATCATTATGGATGAACCTTCCTCGGCGCTCGACCCGATTGCCGAATATGAACTGAACCAATCCATTCTCGAAAACGCGGAAGGGAAAACGGTTATCTTCATTTCGCACCGTCTTTCCACCACACGAATGGCGGATAAGATTTATATGTTCGACGGCGGAGAGATCGTCGAGAGCGGCTCTCACGATGAACTGATGGAACAGAACGGCAAGTATGCCGAAATGTACCGCGTGCAAGCCAAAAAGTATAAAACAGCCTCGTGAGAGGGTAAATAAAAAATGAAAAGCGGCACCCTTTTGGGGTGCCGCTTTTCGATTGATTAAGGATGTGGTGTGGGAGTTGAATCCACGTGGGCGTGAGCCCAAACGGGTTTCAAGACTTATCGCCTGTGTCCGAACGGATCAAAAAAGGAAATACATTGTTCCGCAAACAGATGACCGAGTTTGATTTCGCTGAGCGAATCGTAATGCGCAATGTCGGGTTCTCCGACAGGTTCTTCGGTGATAGAAAGACCATGCTTGATGGTGTCAATAACGACGTTCATGGGGGAAGAATCGGCAACCGCTTGTTTAGCTTGGTTGAGCTTGATATAATGCTTCCAAAAGTAAGAATCGGCTATGTAGGCATCAACGAAGGCAATTCCGTTATTTGAGGCGTAGGGGGTAAATTCTGTGCGGATGTCACTTACAAAATTACTCAAATTTTGCTTGTAGTTGAGTGCGTTTTCTTCCTCCATTGAGTCGGCTTCACCTTGCATCCAACACATCGCCTCTATGGTTACGTCGTAGCCCTTAACGGTCAAATAGTCTAAGCTGCTCTTTGCATATTGCACAAAGCTTTGATAAAGTGGGCCAACTGTTCCGCCGCTCGACGGCGAACGCCATTGCTCATAGAGGTTGGTTCCGCCCCAGGCGTATTTGATAATAAAGAAAGTTTGATCGGGAAAAGTTTCGCTGAGTTTTTCTGCCAAACCAAGCTCGGGTCCAAAAAATCCACCCCACTCGCCTTGGCGCGCCTCACATTTTACAAATGCGTGCGATTCGTTTGTGCCGGACGCGAAGTAATTGATGTAGACATTATCAAAGCCATTTTCATATTTTGCATACTGTTCGGGAGAAACATTTTTTTGCAAATATTCATCTCTGCTACAACCCGCTGCGTTTGATTGACCGGCAAGAAGAATCACAGTGGCTTTCTTTCCAAACCCATAGGGAAGAGTGTCGTGAAGTCCTGTTTTTGATATTTTTTGATAATGCTTTACAATTCCCCAAACGCCCAGCCCAACCAAAACCGCTAAAACGGTGGCAGATAGAGCGATTATAATATTTTTTCTTTTGGTCATACGAGCACCTCACTTTCAAAGATATTATATCACAAAACTGCTTGTATGTCAAATAATGCATCGCGTTGCCCGCACAAGCTTTCTCAAAGCACAACTATCCAACAAAAGAAAAGCGGGACACCGGCCGGTGTCCCGCTTGTCTTTTGGCGGAGGCAGAGGGATTCGAACCCCCGTGGGGTTGCCCCCAAACGGTTTTCAAGACCGCCTCGTTATGACCGCTTCGATATGCCTCCGTAAGACGTAAGAGAGGTGCAACGCAGTTGCACCTCTCTTACGGAGCAAAACTCGATGTGGCTCGGCGAGCTTTGCTTGCCGAATCCGCTTCGCATACCCCACCCGTAGATCGACAAACGTGTTTGTCAGTCGTAGGGTGTGGGTATATTCGCCACAGGCGAAATATGCCTCCGTAAATGTGGTGCAACGTGATAACTTCCGCCGTCAGGCGAAATAACCTCAGTATTTACTCAATTATTTTATCACACTTGCGGAAGATTGTCAAGAGGTTTTTCAAAATGGCGTGTTTTTCTCTTGGGCGAAAAGGGAAGAGGGCAAAAAAGCAGCGAGAAGCTTTTATGCCTCTCGCTGTTTTTATGTATGCATTATTGCGCGTTGTTATCGTTGTTGTCGTTTTCGGCGTTGTTTTGGTTGTTTGCAAAGCCAACAAAGGGGTTAGGGCTGCTTGCTGCCATAGCTTCTTGCTGTGCTTTCGCTTTTGCGCTTTTAACCTTGTTAACAACGTAGCTTCCTGCACCTACTGCGCAAAGTAGAATGGTGATGGCGAGGTCAACAAAGTAGCCAACACCAATCTCGGGATCGGCAAGGAAGAGGTGCGCGTTTCTAACGGCATCAAAGAAGGTGATGGTGTAGTCGATCTCACCGTTTTCAAACCACATGTTATAAGCTTGAACGATGTCATAAGACAGACCGCAGTACCACGCGATGACCATAACGACCAGCGCAATTACAACGGCAATGATAATGCCCTTGGTGCTTTCCTTTTTAGCAAAAACAGAATAGCCCTTAATGGCACAAACTGCGGCAACAAGACCGCTGATGCTTGCCATAAAGCCAACGAGGTAGAGGACGAACCAAAGCACGCCGCCTGCAAGAGCGAACAAGAATGCACCCACAATACCTGCAAGCACGTTTTCTTGAACGAGTTCATTTTTGTTTTCAATAATTGGGTTGTTCATACTGTCTCCTTTTTTATGCAAAGAAATTTGATGCGGCGTCTTTGCAACATCGTATGCATTATAACATATATGTAGAAGAATGTCAACAAAAATATCACAACAGTTGTAAAAAAACAAACTCTTTCCGTGCCTCAACTTGACAACGCCACGCAAGTATGTTATAATATACTGAATAACTATTGAAAGGAGTGATACGATGGCAAAGGTCAAATGGCGTGGCGGGGCAATGCTCGCACCTGTGCCGCCCACAATGGTGACCTGCTCGCACGATGGCAAAGACAACGTCTTCACCGTTGCGTGGACAGGTATTACCAACACCATCCCTGCCAAAACCTATATTGCGGTGCGTCCGTCGCGTCACTCTTACAAGCTCATCAAAGAGAGTGGCGAGTTCGCCATCAATTTGACAACAACCGCCCTGGTGCGTTCCGCCGATTTCTGCGGCGTGCATACGGGTGCCAAAATTGACAAATTCGAGCGATGTAAACTCTCCAAAGAGCCCGCAAGCGAGATTGGATGTCCTATCCTCTCCGACTCTCCTCTCGTTTTGGAGTGTCGGGTGACCGATGTTATTCCTCTCGGCTCGCACGATATGTTCCTTGCCGATATCGTAGCCGTTGACGTTGACGAGTCTCTCATCGACGCCGAAGGAAAGCTACACCTCGATAAAGCAGGGCTCGTTGCCTATGCGCACGGCACCTACTTTGAGCTTGGCAAAAAGATAGGCAAGTTCGGTTTTTCGGTTGCCAAAAAGAAGAAAAAACCGCAAACAAAAAAGAAATAACACAGAAAACACCACGCGGAGCGTTCCGCCAAAGGAGATAGATTATGCAACTTTACAATTCACTCTCAAGAACCAAAGAAGAATTCATCCCCAACGAGGCCGGCAAGGTCAGTATGTACACCTGCGGTCCTACGGTTTATCACTTTGCGCACATCGGTAATTTGCGCACCTACATTATGGAAGATATCCTTGACCGCTACTTCCGTTACAGCGGCTACGACGTAACTCGCGTTATGAACATCACCGACGTCGGTCATCTGACGTCAGATGCCGATACGGGCGAGGATAAGATGCTCAAGGGCGCAAAGCGCGAAAAGAAGACCGTTATGGAAATCGCGCAATTCTACACCGAAAAATTCTTTGAGGATTGCAAGGCTCTCAACATTCGTCACCCCGAAATCGTAGAGCCCGCAACCTCTTGCATCGACGAGTTTATCAAGGTTATCGAGTCGCTTATCGAAAAGGATTATGCCTACGAGGCAGGCGGCAACATCTACTTTGATACCTCCAAACTCGACCAATACTACAAGTTCCACAACTTTGAGGAAGAAGACCTTGCAGTCGGTGTTCGCGAGGGCGTTGAAGCCGACGGTAACAAGAGAAACAAGGCGGACTTTGTTCTGTGGTTTACCAAGTCCAAATTTGACGACCAAGAGCTCAAGTGGGATAGCCCCTGGGGCATCGGTTACCCCGGTTGGCACATTGAGTGCTCTTGCATCAGCATGAAGCATTTGGGCGAGCGTCTTGACGTTCACTGCGGTGGTATCGACAACGCATTCCCTCACCACACCAACGAGATTGCACAGTCCGAGGCATTTCTCGGTCACAAGTGGTGCAACTATTGGTTCCACGTTCTGCACCTGAACACCAATTCGGGCAAGATGAGCAAATCCAAGGGCGAATTTTTGACCGTTTCTCTCCTTGTTGAAAAGGGATTTGACCCTATGGTTTACCGTTTCTTCTGCCTGCAATCGCATTATCGCAAGTCTCTTGTATTCTCTTGGGAGAATATGGAGAATGCAAAGGTTGCCTACAACAAGCTTATCGCGCGCATTGCATCCCTCAAGGATGACGGTGCTGTTGACGAGGTTGCTCTTGCCGAGCTCAAGGCAGGATTTGTCAAGGCTCTTGACAACGACTTGAACACGTCTTTGGCAGTGACCGCCGTTTATGACGTTCTTAAGGCAAAAACCAACGATGCCACCAAAAAAGCGGCTCTTGCCGACTTTGATACCGTTCTTTGCCTCAACCTTTTGGAGAATGCCGCAAAACTGAACGCAGAGAAGGAAGAAAAGGCAGAGGCTCCCGCATCGGATGACCCGTTTGTAGCCGAGATTGAAAAGCTCATCATCGAGCGTAAGGAAGCCAAGGCAGCCAAGAATTTTGCCGAGGCAGACCGTATTCGCGCATACCTCTTGGAAAAGGGCATCGTTCTTGTTGACTCCAGAGAGGGAACGACTTGGAAAAAAGAGGGTTGATAATGATTCAAAAGATAAAAGCATTCTGTACAAAGCACCACGAAATGGTGATGTATCTCATCTTCGGTTTTTTGACAACGGTTGTCGGTTGGAGCGTCTATTACGCCGTACTGCTCGGCGGCCGTGCGATATTTGATTTTCCCGTAGAGGAGACAACGTCTGCCCGTTATTTCGCACTTTACACAACTGCGCAGATTTTGCAATGGGTATTCGCAGGTCTGTTTGCTTTCTTTACCAACCGCGCGTGGGTGTTTACCGATGCCGACAAGTCGGTTTCTGTTTGGAAGCAGCTTATCGCCTTTTCAGGCGGACGTCTTGTTACCTTTGGCTTGGATTACGTCATCACCTTTGGCTTGACCTTGGTTCTTTGCGCGCTCATCCCCGCGTGGACGGCAGTAGAGCTCCTTGGCAAGACCTTTAACCTGTGTGAGATTGGCTCCAAGCTGGTAGCCGCCGTTGTGGTTATCATTTCCAATTACATTATGAGCAAGCTGTTCGTGTTCAAAAAGAAGAAAGAACAATAAAAAAATCGCCGCGCCTCAAACGAGGCGCGGCATTTTGTATCTTATTTCAACAGTTCAATCAAAAAGGCAAGTCCGTAAAGGAGAACCAGATGCGCGGGATAGAAGATGTAGAATACGTATTTCATTTTCGCGCGACCGCGCTCACCGCTATAAAGGGCAAGGAGTGGGACAGTGCAAAGGGAAAACCATTGCAAAAGTCCAAGCGAGCCGGCAGGAAGTACCGTGTAATGAATGGCTCTCACCACCAAGAGGGCAGCAACACCGACAATTCTCCAAGTGCGATTGGGCAGAAAGTAAACGGCAACAGGCAAAAGAATTCCCCACAAGCCGTAGTCAAGGTCAAAGTCGGTTCCCACCAAAAGGCGAGGCAGAGCAAAGACGAATACCGCGACAAAAGCAATAGCTCCAAGGGCGGCAAGGCGTCCCCAAAGCTTTTTGGATTTTATAAGACCGTCAATGGCGTAAATGGTGATGATGGCGAGCGAAAAGGTGACGAGGATTCCTTGATAGAGGCTTTCCATTGCCACAAAGAAAACCACCTGAAAGAGAATACCCATACCTGCAATCATACCGAGATATTTTGCACGATTTTTGGTGTAGCGACAGCCCTCGGCAATCATATAGGCGAAAATAGGGAAGGCAATTCTGCCCAGCGCGCGAAAGATTGCCGCATCGGGAAAGAATAAAAGGCCTATATGGTCGAGCATCATACTCACCATAGCGATGATTTTTAACTGATTGTTGGTCAAACCGAATTTCGGTTTTTGAATTGTTTTTTTCATAGCAGCCTCTCTTTGCTTCGAGATGTTTTTATTATATCACAAAAGCGGTGAGATTGCAAGAGTGTGCTTATAAAAACAAAACCCCCAATGGCAGAGCTGCTTTTTCGTAGCCCATCGTTGGGGGAGTGTTTGTTTTAATTTGTCTTTGGAACGTAAATGCGGAAGCCGATACAGTCATCAACAGTCGGGTGGCCACCACCGACTTTGGAAACGTTAAAGCCGATATAGGCGTATTGCTCGTAAAGAGAAGCATCTACAACAAAACCGGAGGTGCTGTTGTTTCGGCGGGTCAATGCGTTTGCAACGCCCAAGGTTTGCCAACCCTCAAGACGGTATTGGTAACCTGTTAAAACGTTGATAACGGAGCCGATGGGCAGGGTTTCTTGCGTGAGGAGCTTGGTTGCAATAAATCCGGGACTGTTGCCTGCGTTGGTAACCAAATTCGAGGTGGTATCGCTGATTGAGTTATAGTAAGCACCAACCACCAAGCCAAGGTCAAGGACGTCGTAATCGTCGGGGTTGAGACCAAGACTTTCCAAATATGCTCTGTCGGCATCGCTCATTTTGCTAAGGTCGAGGTCGCGCTCGGTAAAGGTAGAGGGTGTTACCGCAAAGGGTGTCTCGATTGCGTTATTGACCGCTTCTTTGATGGCGTTTAGGTGTTGTGCCACGGTGGGGTATTTCTTGGGAACCACACTCAAATCAGTTAGGTCTGCACCAAATAATTGTTTGTACCAAACGAGCGCGGCGGTGTATCTGCCAATATCGAGAGAGAGGTGATATCCGTCACGCGTCAGCGTATCGCCAAGGTAGGAGGTACGCAGATTTTGAATGGCTGTTCCGCTGGGAAGGTAACCTTCAATGTTCCAGTTGCCCACAACCAGTGTTTGCGTGGTGTTGATAATGGCGTTATACATTGTCATTTGATTTTTGGCGTATTTGGGGAAATCCGGATGTCCGGAGTTGCCTTGATATGCCCAAGTCATATGCCAGAAGATTTTTACAAATGGGTCTACTGTTTTGCGTACGTAATCGATGATGTATTGCATATTGCCGTAGGACTCGGGAATGCCGCTATATCCACTGGCTTGCTGAATGGTGACAACATCCCAATCGGTATAGGTAAGACCGTATTGGATGCTTTCCTCAACGGTGTTCCAGCCGCTACCGGTGTTTATGCGGAAGGAGTAGTCCTTTGCACCGCTGTCGATGCGAGCTTTGTGGCCGTCAAGCGTGCAACCGCCAATGTAGAGGTTGCCAAGAATGAAATCGGTATAACCCTCACCAACAAGAATTTCTGCCAAGTGCTCCATGGCATCGTCGCTAAAGCTGTTGCCGATTGCCAAGATTTTGCGAGGAGCAAAATAGGGCTCGGCGGGAGCCTCGGGTTCGGGAGTGGTCACCTCAGGTGTGGTTACTTCGGGAGTTGTAACCTCAGCTTCGGGTGTGGTTATGTCGGCAGAGGTTTCTTGGGGCGTTGTACTGCCCGTATTATTGCCCGAATTGCAGGATGTAAACAGCATCAGTACAGCTAATAAGAGCGCGAGAAGGGAATAGGTTTTTCTCATAAATATTCTCCTTTTACTGTTATTCGCAAAAATATGTAGATATATTGTATCACACAAAGATAACATTGTCAAGAAAAAAGGTCAGAGATTGTGGTTTTCTCTGTCCTTTGGTTTTGTTTATTTTTGGAGGGTATCCTCTTGCCCGCGGTAGACCACAAATTTGCAGAAGAGGAATTCGAGAACGAAATTGGCAAGCATTGTAATTGCCAAAACCAAAAAGTCGTTGGTTCCGTTGGCTTCTGCCACACTGCCAAGCCACGTGGAGAGCGGGGTAAAGACGGCATAAAAGCCGAGCACCTTTGCCATAGCGATGGGAACGTTTGCAGCCGACTTGAAAGTGAATTTGCGGTTGAGCGTGAAGTTCCACACGATGGAGAGGAGCAAGGACGTCAAGTAGGGAATCCAATAGGTTTTGATAAAGATTTCCAAAAGGGCAAACGAGCCCACCTGAATCAGTCCTGCCGAAACAGAGAACAGGGTGAACTTTACAACCTGCCAAATTTGCTTTTTGTTATCGTTCATAGTCATCTCCTTAAATTGCCATTGTGTAGCAGCGGCGGCGCTTGTGCTGCTCTTTGTCAAAATATCTCCACATACCGTGAACGGCTTTGTTGGTTTCCAGCATTGGTCCGGTTTCGCAAAAAGCTACCTTTTTGTCAATGCACTTTTGTGTGAGGGTATCCATCAAAATAGCGGGAACGCCAAACATTTGGTGACGGGGGTCAACCGCCACAAAGTACATTTCAAGCGTGTCGTTGGGGAGCTTGAGTGCTTTTAACATATGGACAATGCCGAAGGGGAACATTTTGCCGTTGGCTTTTTTAAACGCTTTGGCAAGCGAGGGAACCATAACACCGAATGCCACGATTTTGCCGTCCTTATCCTTAACCGAGCAGATGTAATCCATATCTACCAAGGGGATATAGTTGTCAATCATATTTTTGATGACCTCGTCGGTGAGCGGAACGGTACCAAAGAGGACTGCCTCAGCTTCGTCAACGACCTTGAAAGCCTCAAAAGCATCGTTATACAAAACCTTTCTGTCGGTGTAGGTAACGGCGGTGTATTTTCCGCTTTCTAATAGACGTTGCGAAAGCTTTTGAATACGCGGATGTACCTCTTCGGGGCAGGAGATCTTATACTCGATCCAGTCTATCGATTTGGAGAGCCCCAAGCGCTCCATATGCTCCATATAATAGGGATGGTTATAAAACGTGACCGACATATTCAACTGATCAAAGCCTTCAATCAGCATACCTTGATGGTCGGTATCGTTAAAGCCCATCGGCCCCATAATTTCGCCAAAGCCGCGCTCACGCCCCCAAGCGATGACCGCATCGAGGAGTGCTCTGGAGACCTCGTAATCGTCGATAAAGTCAAAACGTGTGTAACGAATGGCATTTTGCTCCCATTTTTCGTTATACGCGTGGTTGATCAGTCCTGCAATTCTGCCAACGATTTCGCCATCCTTGTAAGCTAAAAACAGACGCGTCTCGCAGAACGCATAGGATGGGTTTTTCTCTTTTGTAAAGGTATCTATTTCATCTTCCCGCAAAAAGGGAACGAAAAATTCATTGTTGCGGTACAGCTTATTGGGGAACTCGACCCAGTGTACCAAATCCTTTTTCGTCTGCACTTCCCGAATGGTAATACTCATAAATTTCTCCTGTTCTTTTATTAAGAGTGATAGGTGCGACGGCTTATTATACCACATTTATGTGGATTTGTCAACATTTTTCGACACGCAGGGGATTTGGGAAATGTTGGGGGAGAAAAAGGACACCGTGTGGATGTCCTTAAAATACTGTTTGCTTTATTGTTTTTTCTTGTTTTCTATATGCTTTTCCCAAAAATCCGCTCTGTTGATATAGATGTCGTACAGTTCTTCATAGGACAATATGCGTCTGGTGTAATGACCGCCACGGCTTCGCGGAACAGGCGGTTGCACAAAGCCCAAGTAGACTCCAAGGAGAATGGCTACCACAAAATACGGGAGATAGCACAAAGCAAGAAGGACTGTAAAGTAGGATGTATAATAGAATCCAAGAACGATGTAAGAAAGCCGCTTGTTTGGCAGAATTCTGCTCCAAAAACGATAGGGGATTGCATAAGTATCAAATGTATGCATACGAATCAAAGATGCAACGATCATTGCAACCGCCATTACTCCAAAGTGAACCATTGATGATGCCCCCGGGGAAATCATCAGTAGTATGATATAAAACGGAAGCACCGCAAGAATAGCACCCATAATCAAAACAGGAGAGAGGGCGGAGCGCACACCCGAAACGCGCGCATCGATTCCGTTTTGATACTTTTTTACTTGGGATATGATAGACATGGGAGCGTTTTGGAGAATGATATGCTTTCCGCCTTGCGTATAAATGATAGCTCTATGTGTTTTGGGGTTATCGCTTTTGTATCGCGGTTCGGCATCGAGCGTGTATTCTATTCTGTCTATTGTTTCCCAACGAATCATCCCTGTTGGATAATAAATCCCGTTCTCTGTAAGAACGCAGACAATCTTTCCAAAAAAATGTTTGCTCAGTGCGCGAACCGTCAACAGAGGCAAAGAAAAGATAAAACAAACCCCAATCGATGTTCCAAAAGTAGGCATCCAAGGGTAAGCGTCTGCTTTTCCCAAAAACGATGCAAATATGCAGATGAAATAGGGGATAGCGAGCATTGCAAAGCAGAGAATGGTAAGTGGAACTCTGCAATATGCTCGGCGAATTTTTTTGCCACTTATTTGCCTCAAGTTGTTTTCTGCCATGCGCTCACCGCCTTTCTGTCGCTATTATAGCATAAATGTGCAAATATTGCAAGAGGGAAAGTAACATAGCCGGATTTTCAAATCCGCGGGCGGATTTGAAGATTTTTCGCCGAGCCGCTTGTGAGCGAGCTCCCAGACGGCTTTCGGCTTAAAACCGAACCAGCATCCCGCGCCGACGGCGCGGGGCAGATTAGAAGAGCTA
>JAZOVV010000003.1:0-6608 GCA_045658925.1 Eubacteriales bacterium | reverse complement strand
GGGGTGTGGGGGAAACTTCTTTTAAGAAGTTTCCCCCACAAAATCTTTATTCTTTAAATAATGGTGTGGACAAATATCTTTCTCCCGTATCGGGCAACAAGACGGCAATACGTGTGCCGCTTGGCATCCGTTTGGCAAGTTCGGTGGCGGCATAGAGTGCCGCGCCCGAGGTAATGCCAACAAGGAGTCCCTCGGTGGTGGCAAATGCTCTTGCTGCGCGGTAGGCATCCTCATCGGTTACGGTGATAATCTCGTCGATAACGGTTTTGTCAAGGTTTTCGGGCACGAAATTTGCACCGATTCCCTGCAAGCCGTGAGCACCTGCATATCCTTTGGAGAGTAGTGGCGAGGTTTCGGGTTCAACGGCAACGATGCGGCAGTTGGGGTTTTGTTCCTTGAGGTAACGTCCAATACCCGAGAGTGTTCCGCCCGTACCGACACCTGCCACAAAAGCATCCACGCGACCGTTAGCGTCTTCCCAAATTTCGGGGCCTGTTGCGGTATAATGCGCATTGGGATTGGCGGGGTTATCGAATTGCGATGGAATAAAGCTATTTTCAATCTCGCTTGCGAGTTCTTTGGCTTTGGCAACGGCACCCGTCATACCGAGTGCACCCTCCGTCAAAACGATTTTGGCACCGTAAGCTGCAAGAAGTGCGCGACGCTCGGCACTCATTGTATCGGGCATCGTCAAAATAAGGCGATATCCACGACGAGCGCAAAGAGCGGCAAGACCGATGCCCGTGTTCCCGCTTGTAGGCTCAATGACGGTGGCTCCCTCTTTGATGAGTCCGCGTTCTTCGGCATCATCAAGCATTGAGAGTGCTACGCGGTCCTTGGCGCTGCCCGCGGGATTGAAGCACTCAAGCTTGCACAAAAGATGCGCCTCTACCTTTTGAGTTGCGGCAAAATTCTCCGCTTCAAGAAGCGGTGTTTTTCCTATGATTTCTGCTATATTATGGAAGAGCACGTTGTGTACCTCCTGTTGGATTTCTTTCTCCTATTGTATCACAAATCTTCGTGTTTGTCAATTATCTCGCCATAAAACAGAAAAAAACAGCACGGAAAGTTCCATACTGTTTTATTCTGTAACAAAGTTGGGTTAGGACTTTGTTCTTTTGTTAGGTTTGATTACTTGTTCAGCGCGTTGAGCTTCTTGGTGAACTGGCTCTTCTTGTGGGCTGCTGCGTTCTTATGGATGATTCCGTAAGCTGCTGCCTGGTCAACCTTCTTAACAGCTTCTTTGTAAGCTGCTTGAGCGGCTGCCATATCGCCGGAAGCGAGAGCTGCATCGTACTTCTTCATTTCAGTCTTAAGTGCGCTGCGGTGCATTTTGTTTTGCAGGGTCTTGGTCTCGATAACCTTAACTCTCTTCTTTGCAGACTTGATGTTCGGCATGGTTTTTTTACCTCCCTATAGATTTGAAATTCGAATAACTGATATTTCAAAGCGGCACCTGAGAGGGTGTGCACTGCTTCATCCATATACTGCTATATTGTATCACAAACTTTTAAGAATTGCAATACCTTTTTTGAAAAAAGTTTGAATTTTTTTCAAGTTTTTTTAATATTCTATACTATTCAATATTTTTCTTCTCTCCCTTGCACTTTTTTTGCAAATTCTCTTGATTTTTTGACGGTTTTGTACTATAATAGTGGCAAGGGGATTTCCCCAAAACTACATAAAGGAGTATATTGTTATGGCAAAAAAGAAGACCCTTACCGGCGCTTATGAAGCCCTGCCGAAACTTGCAAAAATCATTCTGCAAATCATCTTTGGTGCAATCATTGGTGGTATTTACAGAATTCTTCGTTACCTTGAAACAAAGAACACTGTTACCCTCGTAGTTGGTATTCTCGCTCTCATTCCGCCTATCGATTTCGTTTTCTGGATTCTCGACCTCATCACCGAGATTACCGGCGACCGCATCTCCGTTCTGGCGGACTAATTGAATACAAGCAGACTCTAAAGAGTCTGCTTTTTCTTTTTGTTTTTGTTAAAAAACAAAAAAGATATGCAAAAGCTATTGCATTTTTTCAATTTTGCGGTATAATATATAATGTTGAATTATGGCTATTTTGAGCCGACAAATATCGGAGGATTTAAAAAATGACAAAAAAGCTTGAAAAATTGAAGAATTTTAGCGGCGTGCAAGGCCCTGTTCTCACCATCGTTATGGACGGTGTAGGTCTTGCTCCCGATACCGTTTCCAATGCCGTTGCAGGCGCATACACCCCCAACCTTGATGCCCTGATGAAGAACTACCCCATGGTAACTCTTAAGGCTCACGGCACCGCTGTCGGTCTCCCCTCTGACGACGATATGGGTAACAGTGAGGTTGGTCACAACGCCCTCGGTGCAGGACAAGTATTTGCACAGGGTGCAAAACTGGTTTCCAACTCCATCGAATCGGGCAAGATGTTCGCATCTGCTACTTGGCAAGAACTGATTGCCAACGTAAAGGCAAACGGCTCCACCCTGCACTTCCTCGGTCTGTTCTCCGACGGTAACGTGCACTCTCACATCGATCACCTGATGGCAATGCTGAAGCAAGCAAAGGCTGAGGGTGTTTCCACCGTTCGTATTCATATTCTGCTCGACGGCCGCGACGTTGGCGAGACCTCTGCGCTTGACTACATTCTTCCCTTTGAAGATTTTCTCGCAACTCTGAACGGCGACGGCTTTGATGCTCGCATCGCATCGGGCGGCGGACGTATGCAAATCACTATGGACCGTTATGAAGCAAACTGGAAGATGGTTGAGGACGGTTGGAAAACTCACGTTCTTGGTGAAGGTCGTCAATTCTGCTGTGCTGCAAAGGCAGTACAAACCTACCGCGATGAGCTCAAGGTCATTGACCAAGACCTGCCCGCATTCGTCATTGCTGAGGATGGCAAGCCCGTTGGTACTGTAAACGATGGCGACAGCGTTATCTTCTATAACTTCCGCGGTGACCGTTCGATTGAAATTTCCAAGGCGTTCGACGCAAAAGAGGGCGAATTTGATAAGTTTGACCGTGTTCGCGTTCCCTCTGTTGTTTACGCAGGTATGCTCGAGTACGACGGTGACCTGCACATTCCCAACAAGTACCTCGTATCTCCCCCCGAAATCACCAACACAATGGGTGAATACCTTGCCGCTATGGGCGTTCCCGTTCTCGCAATTTCCGAAACGCAAAAGTACGGTCACGTAACCTACTTCTGGAACGGCAACAAATCCGGCAAATTTGACGAGGAGCTTGAAGACTACATTGAAATTCCCTCTGACGTTGTTCCCTTTGAGCAACGCCCCTGGATGAAGTGTGCAGAAATTACCGATAAGCTCATTGAGTGCCTGCAAAGCGGAAAATATAAGTATTTGCGTGTCAACTTCCCCAACGGCGATATGGTTGGTCACACCGGCTCTCTTGCCGCAACCCGTTGCTCGATGGAAGCACTTGACCTTCAACTCGGCAGAATTCTGCCCGTTCTCGACACCCTCGGTGGCGTAGCTCTCATCACCGCAGACCACGGCAACGCTGACGAAATGTATGAAATGGATAAGAAATCCGGTCAGCCCAAGGCAGACAAAAACGGCAAGTTCAAGGCAAAAACAAGCCACACACTCAATCCTGTTCCCTGCATCGTTTACGATAACACAAGCGCAAAAGAACACTATACCGTAAAGCTTGACGGTTCCTTTGGACTTTCCAACGTAGCCGCTACCACCGTTAACCTGCTTGGCTACGAGGCACCCGAAATGTGGGATGCTTCTATCATTGAGGTAAAATAATGCAATTCAAAACCGAGCTTCACGCTCACACGAGTGAAGTCAGCCCTTGCGGACACGTTACCGCGCCCGAGGTTGCAGAGCGTTTTATCGCCGAGGGCTACACCTCGCTCGTTATCACCAACCACTATTGTGACTACGTCATTGATAACCTCAAGGGCTCGTGGCAAGAAAAGATGGATTATTACGTATATCCTTACCATTTAATGAAGGAATACGCAGGCGACCGCCTCAACGTCATTCTCGGTTGTGAATTGCGTTTTGAAGGAAGTATCAACGACTATCTCATCTACGGCATTACCGAGGAATTCCTGCGCGAAAATCCCGACCTGCACAAAATGACTCTGCGCAACTTTACGCCTTTGGCGCGTGAGAACGGCTTTTTGGTGGTGCAGGCGCACCCCTTCCGCAACGGAATAGTAATCGTCAACCCCAGGGATATTGACGGTATGGAGACCTTTAACGGTACCCCCAGTTATGACGGTCGCAATCCTGTTGCCGATGCTTGGGCAAAGCAATACGGACTCATTCGCACGTCGGGCAGTGATTTTCACAACCCTGACCAACGCGGATACGGCGGAATTTTGACTAGTGCCGCCATTCGCACGGGTGAAGAGCTCGTTGCAGTTCTCAAAAGCGGCAACTATACTCTGCACTGCGAGGGTCCCGCCGCCGAGCGAGAAGGAATTACAGACCACCCCGCAAAATATTGATTTTCAAGGAGTTTTCTATGGAACCTTGTAAATATGCAAATTTGGAAGAATTGGCATCGGCTTGTGCCGACTGTCAGCGCTGTGCGCTTGGCGAAACACGAACCAAGCTCGTGTTTGGCGTGGGCAACCCCAATGCCGATTTGATGTTCGTGGGCGAAGCCCCCGGTGAACAAGAGGACCTGACGGGTACTCCCTTTGTAGGCAGAGCAGGTCAGCTGCTTGATAAATTCCTTTACGCTGTTGATATTGAGCGCCGTGACGTTTACATCGCAAACATTCTCAAATGTCGCCCTCCTAAGAATCGCGATCCCCTGCCTGCGGAAGAGGATGCTTGCATTGATTATCTGCGCGAGCAGGTGCGCCTCATCGGGCCCAAGGTAATCGTTTGCCTCGGTAGAATTTCGGCGATGCGCCTCATCAAGCCCGATTTTAAAATTTCTGTGGAGCACGGCACGTGGTTTGAAAAAGGCGGCTATTTGATGACCGCTGTTTATCACCCCGCGGCACTCTTGCGCGACCCTCGCCGCCGCGAGGATATGCTGCGCGATATGCAAGCTATCAAGGCAAAGCTCGACGAGCTTGGGGGAAAGAACTGATGTTAGATTTCTTCCCTCGCCTACTCACCATCATTTTAACGCTTTTCTTTTTGATGATTTGCGGCTACATTTGCCGCAAGACCAAGATTATTGATGACAAAGCATCCAAAGCCCTTTCTCGCCTTATCGTTTCCATCGGGCAACCGATGATGATTATTGGAGCGCTGAACAACATCAAGTTTTCGAAAGATAATTTGACTATCGGATGGCAGGTGCTCCTGATCAGCCTTGTAATGCACGTCTTGATGGCGGCAATGGCGTTCCTAATTTGCCGACCGATGAAAAAAGGCAACTTTGACAGAGCCAAGGTGTTTGAGTTCTCGCTCGTTTTCGCAAATGCAGGCTTTATCGGCTTCCCCATTCTCGATTCGATTTTTGGAGACGGCATTGGCAGCTTTATGGGCGCGTTCTACGTTGTATTCTTCAACATTTTTATTTGGACTTGGGGCATTATGATTCTTGCTCGCGAGCGCGACGATATTAAGCTCACACCCAAAAAGATTCTTATCAACTACGGCACAGTTCCCTGCGCCATTGGTATTCTTTTATTCCTTTTGCAGCCCTATATCGTGCCCGCAGAGGGCTCTTGGCTCTCCCCTGCATACGCGGCACTTTCGCAGTTTTTCAACTATCTTGGATCGCTCTGCACGCCTATTTCTGTTCTCGTAACAGGTGCGCTGCTGGCAACCATGCCGCTATCGGATATGTTCAAAAACGGAAGATTGTATCTGCATTCGGGCATTAAGTTGATTGCTTTCCCCATCATTCTCTGTCTCTTGGCAAAATTGATTGGATTGAACGACACCTACGTTTTGCTCGTCACCGCAATGGCAGGCGTGCCGAGTGCCGCAATGGTAACGATGCTTGCCGAGCTGCACGACATTGAGCCCGGCTACGCATCGCAATCGGTGGGAATGACCTCGATCCTCTCCACCGCAACGCTTCCCCTTGTGATGCTGTTTGCTCAATGGGTTGTTACGTGGTAAAAATCTATTTGGAATGAAAACAAAATAAAAAACACCGCCAAATGCAATGGTAATTGGTTGCTTTTGGCGGTGTTTTATATTTTCAAATGCTACGCAAATGAACTTGCATTGCAGTGTATAGACACAAAGAATGTTTTGTGATATACTATTCTCAAAGAAAGGCGGTGTAGCTATGATTTATGAAACAATTGGAAACAACATTAAATTTCTTAGAAAAGAACGCAAAATGACACAAAGCGAGCTTGCCGAATTGTTATTTGTCTCTCCTCAAATGGTCTCACGATATGAAAACAATGGCGCAGCACCGGATATTGTAATGCTTGCCCAAATATGCCAAATTTTTCACGTTTCAATGGATACATTATGCGGCTTGAACAGTACATCCAAAGAGAAACAGATCAAGCGACTGTCCGAGAAATACCTTGAAAAATCAAAAGGTGATTTTGCAACCCTTTGTAAACAATATGAGCATTTTATCATTGATACCGTCGGTTTTATAAATGACGAGCGAGTAATGAAAATACAACTTTCCCTTCTTGAAAATC
>JAZOVV010000002.1:0-85408 GCA_045658925.1 Eubacteriales bacterium | reverse complement strand
GGGTTTCTTTTAAATCGGTCATCTTCGTTCACCTGTTCCAATCAGTCAACGATGCCGGACTTCTTGAGAAGAGCCTTTACAGTATCAGTGGGCTGCGCGCCGTTTGCGATCCAAGTCTTAGCCTTATCAGCGTCGATCTTGAGCTCATCGCTGCGGGGATTGAAGAAACCGATCTCCTCGATGAAGCGACCGTCTCTGGGAGAACGGCTGTCTGCTACGATTACGCGATAGAAGGGTGCTTTCTTCATACCCATTCTTCTCAGTCTCATTTTTACTGCCATGGTTTGTTTCCTCCATAAAATAAAATATTTTTTAATTTTTTTGTTTTCTGAATTTATAATGAACGGTAAAATCAGAAAGGCATCTTCATTTTACCGAGCATTCTCTTGCCCTGTTTGGTTTTGCCCATATTGGTGAACTGCTTCATCATTTTGAGCATTTGCTCAAATTGCTTGAGGAGCTTATTGACCTCTTCGACCGAGGTGCCCGAGCCTGCCGCAATTCTCTTTTTGCGAGATGCGTTGATCATATCGGGGTGTTCCCTCTCTGCTTTGGTCATTGAGTGGATGATGGCTTCGGTGTGTGCCATTGCCTTTTCGTCAATTTTGACGTCCTTCATCGCTCCCGGCTTCATACCGGGCATCATGCCCATCAGCTGCTCGAGGTTGCCCATATTTTTGAGCTGACCGAGCTGCTCAAGGTAATCGTCAAGGGTAAAGGTTTGTTGGCGCATTTTTTGTTCGAGCGCTGCTGCCTGCTTTTCGTCGTAAGCCGCTTGGGCTTTATCGATAAGCGTGAGCACGTCGCCCATACCAAGGATGCGCGATGCCATACGGTCGGGATGGAAAGGCTCAATGGTATCGAGCTTTTCGCCCATACCCACAAACTTGATAGGCTTGCCCGTAACGTAGCGGATGGAAAGTGCCGCACCGCCTCTGGTGTCACCGTCGAGCTTTGTGAGAATGACGCCCGTAATATCGAGCAGATTGTTAAAGGTTTCGGCAACGTTGACCGATTCTTGACCGATCATAGAGTCGACAGTCAAGAGAATTTCATCGGGATTGACCTCTGCCTTGATATTTTTGAGCTCATCCATGAGAACTTCATCGATTTGCAGACGGCCTGCGGTATCGATAAAGACCATATCGTAGCCCTTTTGGTTTGCATACTTGATGGATTCCTTTGCAATCTCTACGGGAGAAACCTTATCGCCCATTGTAAAAACGGGGATATCGAGCTTTTCGCCGACCACTTGCAGCTGCTTAATAGCAGCGGGACGGTAAATGTCGCCTGCTACCAAGAGAGGACGCTTGCCCTGCTTTTTGTACATTCCCGCAAGCTTACCTGCGTGGGTGGTTTTCCCTGCCCCCTGCAACCCAACCATCATAATGACTGTGGGGGGCTTGGATGCAATGGTGAGCTTGGCTTGAGAGCCGCCCATAAGGCGTGTAAGCTCTTCGTTTACAATTTTAACGACCTGCTGTGCGGGCAAGAGAGATTCGAGAACCTCGGCACCGACAGCGCGCTCGGAAACAATTTTGATAAAGTCGCGAACTACCTTAAAGTTTACGTCAGCCTCGAGCAGTGCAAGCTTGATCTCGCGCATACCCGCCTTGACGTCTGCCTCGGTAAGTTTGCCCTTGTTACGAAATTTCTTAAAGGCGTTGTTTAACTTTTCGCCCAAACTTTCAAACATTTACGCACTCCTTTCGTCTATTACCCTCCTACGGTTTCCAAAAGCTTTTTTGCGGCTTCGCGGACCTCGCCCGCAACGCCCTCTTTTTCCATTAAGGAAAGAAGCTCTGCGGTTTGCGCCTCAACCAACTGAAAACGCTTTGCCAAACCCAGCTTTTCCTCATAGAACATAAGCTCCTCGCCCGCCTTTTTAATCAGCTCGCGAACACCTTGTCTGGAAATGCCGATTTCCTCTGCAATTTCGGCAAGAGAGAGATCGTCGTTATAATAATAGTCCAGCACCGTTCGTTTCCGCTCCGAGAGCACGTCGCCGTAAAAATCGAGCAAATAACCGATTTCAAGGTTCTTTTCAAACATCTGTTTTCACCTCCGAATAGGTGTAAAGCAAATTGCTTTACATAGTATACCATAAGAGTCCTCTTTTGTCAACACTTTTTTGAAATTTTTTTCGTCTTTTTTGCGTTTTTGTTGCAGTTGCGCTTAAAATATGATATAATGAAGAAAAAAACAAGGAGTGCGCTATGAGAACTGACGCTTGGATACAAAAAAATATGCCTTCAATGCTTGGCAAAACGGTTGCCATCAGCGGTGCGACGGGTGGAATCGGACAAGAATTGTGCCGACATTTGGCATCTCTTGGGGCAGATCTCTTGCTCCTTGACCGCAACAGCGAGCGCTCGAACGCTTGGATTGAAAAACTGAAAGCAGAGTTCCCCGCCCTCAATGCAAAGCATTTGCGACTTGATCTTGCGGACTTCTCGACGGTGCGTTCCGTTACCGAAGAATTGCTCGTCTCGCCCCCCGATTATTTGATCTTCAACGCGGGTGCTTATCATGTTCCGCGCTACACCACAAGCATCGGGCACGACAACGTTTTTCAAATCAATTTTGTGGCTCCCTACTATATGGCACGCACGCTACTCCCCGTTATGAAAGAGCGCGGCGGTCGCATTGTTGCCGTTGGCAGCATTGCGCACAACTATTCGCATATTGACCTCTCGGATGTTGAGTTCCTTACTCGCAAACAGTCCTCTAAGGTTTACGGCAACGCAAAACGCTTTTTGATGTTCTCGCTCTTCGGTCTTGACGAGAACGGTACCGTCACCGTAGCGCACCCCGGCATTACCTTGACGAATATCACCGCGCACTACCCAAAGCTAATTTATGCCATTATCAAGCACCCGATGAAGGTGATTTTTATGTCTCCGCGCCGCGCGTCGCTCTCGATTTTGGCGGCAATGGTGCAGGATGCAAAAAAGAACGAATGGTTTGGCCCTTGCCTCTTCGATGTTTGGGGACTGCCCAAAAAGAAACTGCTGAAAACCTGCTCCGCGGATGAGGCGGCACAAATCTGCAAAGAGGCGGATAAATTGTTTGAAAAACCACAAGAAAACGGTCAAAATCAATGATTTTCGGTCTTTTCTATTGACAAACTGTCAAAACTGATGATATAATTCTCTTAATATAAAATTCCTTTTTGAAAGGGGTTAAATTTATGAAAAATGGATTTTTAAAGGTTGCTGCCGCCACTCCCGTGGTTCGCGTAGCCGACACCAAGGCAAATGCCGATGCACACATCGCGTTAGCACTTAAAGCGTATGGCGAGGGTGTGCGCGTGTTGGTATTCCCCGAGCTGTCGCTCACAGGTGCTACTTGCGGTGATTTGTTTGCAACCGATACGCTCCTCAACGGTGCGGTCGATGCTCTCAAGGCATATCTTGACGCAACCAAAAATTTGGATATGATGTCTGTTGTGGGACTTCCCTTTGCGGCTCACGCAAAGGTATACAACACGTCCGCCGTTTGCCACGCAGGCAAGCTGTTGGGGCTTGTAACCGAACGCAAGGTAGATGAACGCCACTTTGCATCCGCTCCCGATTTTGTTGAGGAAGTTCTTTTTGCGGGCGAGCACGTTTCTCTTGGAACAGAACAGATTTTCTCTTGCGAAACTCTCCCCTCCTTGACGCTTGCTGTGGAAATTGGCGATGATCTTCATACACTTTACGCGCCTTCTCTTTCCCACAGTGCGGCAGGTGCTACTGTCATTTGCCATCCCTCGGCAATGCCCGAGATCGCCCACAAAAAGCCCCCGCTTGAAGTCATCCTTTGTGCGCATACCGCGCGCACCCATACCGCTTATATCACCTCTCTTGCAGGAGACGGTGAATCGACTACCGACAACGCCTTTGGCGGTAGAAAACTCGTGGTAGAGAACGGTGAAGTGATTGCAGAATCTGTTCCTTTTGACACCTCGGAGCTTCTTGTTACCGAGCTCGATTTGGAAAGAATCATTCGTGACCGCCGACGTGCGAACATTGTAGACCCCGGCAGTTGCCACAGTGAAACTCCCTTTTCTCTTTCCCTTTGTGAAACAAAGCTGACACGCAAACTTGATGCCACACCTTTTTTCCCGGTAGCGCCCGCTGAGCTTGCCGCACACTGCGAGCGCGTTTTAACCGTTGCCGCGGCAGGACTCAAAACACGCATCACCCGTGCGTGGGCAAAAAAGATTGTGATCGGCATTTCGGGCGGTCTTGACTCCACCTTGGCTCTCTTGACAATGGCACGTGCTATAGATGCCCTCGGACGTCCGCGCACCGACATTGTTGCGGTGACAATGCCCTGCTTTGGTACAACCGCAAGAACCAAGAGCAATGCCACAATTCTTTGCGAAGAACTTGGCGTTACGTTCAAGTGTGTTGACATTTTTGATGCTGTAAACGTCCACTTCCGCGATATTAGGCACGATCCCGCCGTTCGTGACGTTACGTATGAGAACGCGCAAGCGCGTGAACGCACACAGGTATTGATGGACATTGCCAACGACTGTGGCGGTATGGTGATTGGTACGGGCGACCTCTCCGAGCTTGCTCTCGGTTGGGCGACCTACAACGGTGACCATATGTCAATGTACGGTGTCAATGCATCCATTCCCAAAACGCTCATCGGCCACGTGGTAAGACATTGTGCAAACAAGGCACGGGAAAACGGCGAAGAAAAGGTTGCGGCGGCGCTCTATGACATTCTCGACACGCCCGTCTCGCCCGAATTGCTCCCTGCCGATGCCGACGGAAAGATCGCGCAAAAGACCGAGGACTTGGTTGGCCCTTATGAATTGCACGACTTTTATCTTTATTATTTCATTCGTTACGGCTTTTCCCCCGCAAAGCTTTACCGTATGGCACAGTCTGCTTGGGGCGAAAAATACAGTGATGAAATACTGAAGAAATGGTTGCAGGTATTCTTTAAGCGTTTCTTTGCGCAGCAGTTTAAGCGTTCGTGTCTGCCTGACGGACCTCAGGTGGGAGAGATTACCCTATCTCCCCGAGGCGGTTGGGCGATGCCCTCGGATGCCGCAAGTGCTTTGTGGATCGCCGAGATAGAAAAGCTCTAAACAATTTTATAAAAAAGATATCCCCGAGGGATTTTTCCCTCGGGGTTTTGCTTTTGTGTTATGGAGCGATTATGGAGCGATCTCTCCGTTTGAAACCGTTACGTTCCAACTGTTTTGAACCGCTTCGACAGGGTTTGCTTGGATGGCCTCGGCAAACACGTCAATGACTTGCTTATATCCATCCTCACTGACTTGTGTGATTGTGGAATTTAACAAATCGCTTGTTTGTGCACCTGCCGCAATGGGCAATCTGTAATAGTAGGTATCGGAGTCTGCATCCTTTACCCAATTATCGCCCATTGTGAAATTGATGGGCGCGGCAGCTCTGTTGATAACGTTGCCACTTGCATCTACCCAATACGTTACCATACGAACACGAATGTAAACATCGATGTTGCTTGTGTTGGTAACGATGGCTTCAGATTTTTGATCGTTTACAAAAGCTCCGTCGAGTGTGCAAGAAACCTGTGCAGGTTTAAAGTCGCTCTGTTGCCCCTGAAAGGTTTTGATCATATAAGCGACAACTCCGCCAACGGTTGCGGTGAATACAACAACACCAATGATGATAATTGCAATCAGTTTTCGTTTTGTCATATCAGTTCACCGCCCCACCGAAAATATTCCTATAAAATGGAGAATTGTAATTCAACCAAGAGGCATTGGATGCAGTATTCGCAAAGGTAATTTCAAACTCGTCGTTGGTGATAGCAATGGTTTTAACAGTATCCTCTGTATATCTCCACGACCAATCGGTAACCTGCTCGATGCTGTAGTTGCCTTGCAACAATCCTTCAATGCGAATTGTAGGATTGGCAACAGAAGCAGTGACGTAAAGCGTAATGCTATCTACGTTGTTGGTTATCTTGTAAACGAACACTTGGCTCGCATCAACACCCGTATAATCTCTATGGATGGTCAAAGCGCCTGTTTTGCGCTCAAATTTGGCATAGAACTTGTTGACCTCTGTTTCGCTAAGATCGTTTACCAAAGGAACATACTTAGCATTAACAGAAACGGCTTCGGTACAATCCTCATCCTTATACCAACCAACAAACTCAAAATACGGATTTGCCTGCGCGGTAGATCCACTAAACGTTTGCTCTCCCGAAGTATAAAACTTATTTTCGGCATTGGGCGACGTATAACCGCCCATTGTTCCGGACGTTTGCTTGATTCCTCCCATAAAGGTAACGGGAATATAGGAAATATTGTACTGGATAGGTTCGTAATAAAATACAATTTCATTGTTTTTAGCAATTTCCGTTATTGTTACAAATGCCGAAAAATTGATTGGTCTATAACCCGGAATCAGTTTCTTTTCAGCTTCCGAAAGCTCATAGATTATTTTCTCACCGTATTTTGCCTTACCTTTGGAAACAAGCGAATACGTTTTTTCTATATCGTTTTGAAGATAATCGATATTGACATTGTATTCATATTCGTTTCTTTTGTAAAAAACATTTACCTCAACGCCATCGGCGTCAACCTCAAAGGAAATCACATTCCCTCTTTTTTGAATAGAGGTATCAGCGCTGAAACAAGTGCCGTAAGTGAATCCTACCGGTTGAATCAAATCTACATTTTGAGTATTGGGGACATATTGACCGTTTCGATAAACATACGGTACAGAGCCTTCAATGCTTGAAATAAGGTCACAGTTATTTGTGGTAAGCGCTGCACTTGTGTTTTCGAGCTTTTCAGCATAGAAATTCACCACAAAATAGCCTGTGGGCTGCTCTTGCAAAGTATACTCAAACTCAATTACGTTTTTATCCGTATCACTAATGTAGTCGCCTTCGGAATTTTCCTTAACGGAAAGAACCAAGGACTTTTTGTAAGAGTCCGGAATGTAATACTTATAATTGTTGGGATCTGATGTGTCGGTATAGGGATAGTAGGGTTGAACTACGTACGAGCTTTTTGTTGTAATTCTCGCTTCACCGTTTACAATATTTGTACCATCACTTAAAGTACCGTTGATGGGAAGCAATAAACCGGTTGCAGAATCAACGTATCGAACAACGTATTCCAATTCGCTATCCACGTGGAAATATTCAAAAGAATATTCGTTTCCGGATTCTCCTATGATAATGGAGTGCGATTGCGAAATCGGGAAGAAATTTGTTTGATAGCCTTCATTCAGTTCACTCCCCGCTTTTGCAACAAAAGTCTTGGTGGAGTTTTCGCGCGCTACACCCGTGGTGGGAGTGGCTATTTCAACTTCTACCCCATTATTTATGTAGACATACTGAATTGTATAATCACGAGGAGTAGTTCCCTCCCACATTGCAAAAACTTCCAAATCCCCCTTAACAAGAGTGTGTTGAGGGTCAAATCTCTTTCTGGTCATACCGTCCATATAGAACCACCCCAGGAAGTGATCGTTTTCTCGGGTGGGATTTGAAAGCGGATTGCCGTTGTTATCCAATTTGGAAGCGATTGCTGTTCCATGCGTAATTTTAGCATCCGCATGGTCCTCGTTGCCAAATTGATACAAAAGATTGCCGCCAAGTGCATCAAAGAATTTTACTGAATAGGTGTTTTTAACCCAATATGCGTGAAGAATAACGTCCTCTTCGGGAATTGTATACGCATTAAGATCAATAATTGTATCATCCGTACAGGGATAGGTTGTACACCACCCCTTAAAAACATAAGCGTTTGGCTCAAGCGTGACAGGATAATACTGAGATAGTTGATTCGAAAGATTCAAATCAAAACCGTGTACACAATCCTTCAACAAGCTGCCGTAAGGTTCATTGGTTAAAGAGTGAACCTCCACACCTTCGTTTTTTAAGATAATGACTTGTTTAGTAACAAGGTCGTAATAGAAATAATAATGATAAACGTCTAATCCGTCTTCATTTTTGTCGGTGGTTGGATCTACAACAACTTCAACACACTCATAACCTTCAAGAGAAATTTTGGTTTGGTTGCTTACTTGGTCTTTGCTGGAGTTATCGAATACGGAAAACTCCTTATACAAAAGATACCATTTGCCATCCTTCTTTTGATATTCCTTTCCATCTTGAACAACGGTAGTTGCACCGGAGGCTTGGTCATTAAGCATTTGTTGTTGACTTGCACTAACCTGCAAAAAGATATCATAGGCAAACTCACGCGGAATACTCCAGTTTACGTTATCACCGTTTACCCAAAAGCACAGATAACTAACGATATCATCATCATGATATCCCGGAATTGTATCGTCAAAAATAAGATTCTCGTCAAGATACTGATATGCGCCTTTGATGGTTTGGTTATCGTTATCTGTACTGTATTTTACGCCTTTTTGACCGTTCCATGCGCTAAAATATGCCTTTTCCCATTGACAATAATCAATTTTTCCATTCCCGTTTATATCCGTACCGTTTTCGGTTCCGCCGTGATTTACATCGCTATGCATTTCGGCTATTTCAACAGATTCAAAAATATCTACGGGCCAAATATCAGATATGTCTGATGCAAAGGGGGCTTGAAATTCAAAATAATAATATTTGTAATCGTTGGTTTCCAATACACCTGTTTTTAGGTGATAGGTTGAGATTAAAGATGCGTTATCAATATAACTGGTTTTAAGAGCCGGTAAAGCATTAACTTTACCCCAATCGGAAGGATTTGTCAACAGTGTAGCAACAGCGCCCCAGGCATCTTCGGTGTCTATTTGGTTTTTATCTGCATAATCACCAAAGCCATACGTAGTACCACCAACAACCTCAAAGGTCGTTTCGCTCTTATCGCTGCGCGCATAGAAGAATCTCAACGTATACTCTTTATGATGGTAGTAAACGTTGACAACGGTTGTACCGTCACCCTTAACGGTTACATTCTTATCGGTGATTGAACCATCATAAATGAGATGGGTAGCTGCTAATTTACAAGAAGTGCTATGCATATGTTCGGCAATGTCGCAATCATTACAGGATGCATCATGGGTATGTCCGCATCGCAATGCAGAACCGTTGACATAATACTTGGTTACGTAATAGCCGCCTTTTTCGGCGTTGCCAACTGCTTCGCCCGAAACATAGGTTGACATATTAGAACCGTAAACCGCTGTGCCTATTTGATACCATGCATTACCCAAATACAGTTTTAACCAATATCGGTCATAGGCTTGGTCGGTACCGGTTTGAATAGCATAAACAAATCCACTTTCAGGGTAACCGTTCTCAAGGGCATTGATAACGTTTTCGTCATTGGAATTCCCCAAAGAATAACCCACGTAAGTAAATGGAGATGTTGCACAGGACGTTGTGTGTGTATGTCCACACTTCATGCAAGCTGAACCATGTGTATGCTCAAGAAAACCGCAAGTAAAGTCGATTTTCAAGTCGTCCGAGCCGTTCACTACAATACCCGCACTAACGCCCGTAACGGTCTTACTTCCAAGAAGATATTGCGTATTATTGCTTTCCTTTGCCCAATATGCAACAACGTACGAGGTAGCACCGACGATTTCTTCCCAAACTGCCTCATAGTATTTGTTCTCTACCCCGATTGTTTTGGGAAGAGCGGCAGATTGCAATAAAGGAGCATTATTAGCCTTGGTATCCGGAATACCGTCATCATTTGTATCAACCGTGAGCTCATACCACCCGTTAAAGGTATAACCGGGCTTTGTAGGAATACCTATTGTTGCATTTGCACCGTAACGGTCATATACCTGATCAACTCCAAAACCATCGTCAAGAGAAAAGTTAATTGAGAAATATTCTCTATCGAAATAAACTTGGAATACCGTACTGCCGTCAGCGGCAACCATATCCGGGATAGCATGCAGCAGCTTATAGCCTTTTTCAAAATTTTCGGGCAAATTCACATTTCCCGATATCATTTCTGCCAACTCAAGGTCGGAAAAAACGCTTCCCGTCTTTGCTTGTCCTGCTTGAACAAGGGTAGAAATTTCGGTATACTCGTCTCCTGTTGTATTTTGGAAATAATATCTAACCGTGTAGTTTACGTCAATAGCCGTATAATAAACGTAATAAATGCGCTGTTGGGTACTATCGATATCCTTCAAATCAAACAGAATATGTTCTTCTTGTGTATCAATACCGACACCGTCCTTGTCGAGACTAAGCATTTTTGCATTTCTCTGTTCTTGTGTATCTTCGGCTAAAAGCTCTGTGCTTGTAACGCAAGATGCTTCGTAACCAACCAAAGAACGAATGACGAATTCCTCCTGAAAGCTGGATGAAGAACGGTCAAGAACAATATTCATAGGGTCCGGAAGGTTGCTATCAACACCTGCGGAAGCATTTTGAGGATCATAACAATAGACGACAACGATATCGCCATAATACTCATCAATCAGCCCCAAGGATTCCAATGCATTCTCCAAAGCGGCAAGGTCAACATCGGGCAAGGCTTCGATGGCGCTTGCCACAAACGTAATCATTTCGGTGGTGAAAAGCATGCAAATGCAGAGGATTACACATAAAATTTTCTTCATCATTATATATAGTCCTCCCTTACTTATTTACTTGCCGATGACCAAGCATCGGCGGCACTTGCAAAGCCCGCGCTCTGCATAGCGATTGCTTTGACTGAAAGTGTGATATTGCTAGTCAAAAGAGAAAGGTCGGATGCAGTTACCGTATTGGGTACGGCAACGCCGCCCGCTACTCCGTTTTGTGCGGCAAATACCTGATTTTGGGAGAGCTCTACGTTGGGGTCAAGTGCTTTATAGAAAACAAATTGGTCTCCGTCTTGGGTTACATAATTCCAATCGTTTGCCACAACAAGTGTTCCGACAGTTGTGGAATTATCGTTGAGAATTTTGAGTGTGTTACCGTCACGCTTGAAATGATTGGAAGCTGTAATAATAACAAACACAAAGGTTGAGGCTTCACTCCCCTCAAAGGTTACCTTTGTCTCTTTGGAAGAGGTTACACCGGGGGTGAGAATGACTGTTTTGTTGGCAGGCTCATCGATTGTGATGTTGCCAAAATAAATAACTCTTGCACTTGAGGAACCTGTGTTCTTGCTGGTATAGCGCGCATATAGCCCACCAATCGCATAGGTGGAGATCATCACCGCGCAAAGAAGCAATAGCACAATGTGCATCCACGAAAATAGCGGTGCACCGTTATTCGATTTTCTATCTCTCATAACTTACACCGCCTTTCATTTGATTAGTCTTCGCGTTTTTCTTCTTGGGGTTTGTTTTCTTCTTGGGGTTTGTTTTCGTCTTTTTCTTTTTTAAGCTCTTCGATTTCTTTGCGAATGGCCTCAAGCTCATCGGATTTTTGTGCCTTTTCCTTTTTAAAGGATGATTCCAGAAGCCATACGGCAAGACCAATGAAAAGAAGGGTTACAACAGGTGTTTTGATAAGGTTGATAATGATGCCCACAAACGGGATGGCGCAAACAACCTTACCCTTGATATTTGCTTTTGTAATGGGATCGTCGTCGCTTGTGTTGGCATCGCCGCGCGTGATGATCTCGTCACCGTTGATGGAAACGATGCGATGCACAACTGCGGTACGCTGGGTTTGAAAAACCACTACGTCGCCAACCTCGTATGCATCTGCGGGTTTGACGATTAAAAGGTCGTCGACCGAGAGTTCCGGCTCCATACTGCCGGAAAGAACAACTGTCATACCAAAGCCAAACGGCATTGGCAAGGAGTTGCCCCCCAGCATGCTGGCATTCATTGAGTAAATACTGACACCAATGAGAATTGCCAAAAGAACAAGAACAGAAATTCGGATAACCGATTTAAGTTGAATCTTCAAAACAAACTCCTAATTATCTACGCGCACCGAATACAGTACCGCCCGACGCCATGATAATTCGTTTTGCATCGGGAGAAACACTGCTTGCAAAAATTATAAACGGTTTGCCCAAAGTAAAGTTGGGGCTTGCCACAATGTGGATGCGCTTGGTGCCGATGGGAACCAAGCCCCTACGCTTTAAGTTTACAAGGTTGATAACAGCGCCTGCGGAGAAGTTTGCTGCAAGCATTTCGAGGCTGACAGAAACGGTTTGACTGTCAACTGCTCTTCCACTACTCTCGCCTCCTGCCGTGCCGGACTTGAAGTCGGGTTCGTCCTCACCCATAAGCTCGGCATTCCGCTTTTTGATAATGTAGATAGTGAGTATGATTGCCGCTACAAGGAGAACGAGTGCTACAATAGCAAGCGCGATTGTTTTTGTAATGTTGGGGTTATCGAGTCCACCGTTGGGTTCCAACGACAGATTTGCTACCGAATGGAAAGCAAAGGAAACCTCAAGACCAACGTTGCTCTCGTTATTGCCGAGCGAGGTGTCAAATTCGTCGTTGCCGCTTTCATAGGGCCACATCCACTCAAAAACGTAATCGACTGCTTCTGCCTTTTTGAGGGTTCCTGTGTGCGTGAATCTCTTAAGGCGTTGAACGGATACCCATTCTTCGGCAGAGCCGAGAAGGTAGTTGCCTTGGGTATCGCGCATTCTAACAAGCATTGGGAAGGATTCTCTTGTGCCGATGATAATAACGTGCGGGGCGATTTCGTAATCGAGTGCCATCTCGTCGTTGTTGCGCAAGCGAATGGTGTAAGAGGAATGTGCACCGGGAGCGACGACTTTATCGCCCTTGGAGCTTTGAATGGTAAGCTCGCCGTTTGCATCGGTATAGTGTGCCGAGAAAATGTGCAATTCGGAATCGGAATTGGTTTGAAGCGCGACCTCGCGCTCATCTTCCTGCGCGTATTTGACGATGCGCACGGAAAGAAGTAGCATAGAAAGGACCAAAAGCACAATGGTAACAATTAAAATCGTTCGCCTTTGGGGTGTGCCATTGATATTCCCTATGTCGACACTTGCTTGTTGGTCTATGAGATTCGGGTTTTGTGCCATTGTGTGTTCCTCCTTTCTTCTTTTTTGTTTTTGGCTTTTCGCGACAATCAAACTAAACGATGTGTGTTGATTGCCCTGAGAAACCAAAAATCTAATGATTTTTGATTTTTTGGAAATCCCCCCACCCCAGCCACGATGGATGGGGGGATTTCTGTCAATTTTCAAAAAGTCAAAAGTGGTTAGAATTATTTTTGGGTTGCTGTGTAGGATACAGTAACTTCAAGGTTTGCTTCGCCATTGCCGATAGCAGTATCACTTGCATCATCGCCGTTCATCGGCCACTCCCACTTAATAGCGAGAGTAGAGGGAGCTTGACCTGCAGCATACTCGGTATTAATTACTGCTTTTGCTGTTCCGTTTACGAATGTAACGCTCTCACCGCCAACAGTCCATACGAGTTTATCAAACAAAGCAGTGCCTTGAGCGCCTGTAGCGTTAACAGTGATTTCAACAGCGAAGGTATATGCAACCTCGGGAATCACATCATCAGCAACGAACTTAACGTTTACTGTGTTGGATGTACCGGGAGCTACAACGTTATCAGAGTTTTGAGAATCAACGTTGGTGTACTCACCAAGGAACATATCAAATGTAATTTCGTTTGTACCAAAGCCCCACTTAGCAACTCTTGCGTTGTCGGAGCCGGATTTTGTGCTGGTGTACTTTGCGAAAGTGCCGGAAATAGCACAGGTTGTCATAAGAACTGCTACCAAAAGAGCGGAAGCAACTCTCATCATTACGTTTTTCTTCATAGTAGGAATTCCTTTCTAATTTTGAAAAATTATTCTTCCCTAACCCGAGGGAATACGTTTTTTCGGCGATGGAGTATCCATAAGATTTCATCGCCAAAAAAATCTTACGTTTTATGTATTCACCCCGCGGCGTGGCTTCCGTGGGAAGAATAACAAGCTTTATATTAAGAGGCAAAGCCTCAAAATATCATTATGTAGTTGCGCGGAATTATTCGCCCTTATTTTCTTCGGGCTTTGCTTCAGCCTTTGCTTTCGCTTCTGCTTCTGCTGCGGCTTTCGCCTTGGCTTCTGCTTCTGCCTTCGCCTTGACTTCTTCCTCGGCTTTCGCCTTGGCTTCTGCTTCTGCCTTTGCCTTAGCTTCTGCTTCGAGAGCGGCTTGGGCATTTGCCTTTACGCTTTCTTCTACGCTTGCGGCTGCTTGCGCCTCGGCGGTAGCCTTGGCTTTTTCTGCCTTGAGGGCTTCGAGCTCGGCACGCAGTGCGTCAACGTCGCTGGCCTTGCTCTTTTCGTACATCTTGCGGCGGATAACGTCATATCCAACAAAGAGGAGAATCGGAACAACTACGCAAACAATTAAACCGCCCGGCTTTTGCATTGCCATTGCCAAGTTGCCCGCACCTCCAATGCGGAAGTTATTCCATTTGCCAACAATCTTATCTGCCTCACGGAGCTTGCCGTCGGGCGTGGGGTTGTTAATACCTTGGGTTCTGAATTTGACCTCACCGTTCTCTTCGATTACCTCGATAACCTTGTGAGTCCAAATGGTTGTGTAGTCGTCTTCGGCTGCATAAAAGGAAATTACATCGTCGACTGCAATGTCATTTATGTCGGTTGCATTTACGATGATGAGGTCTCCCTTTTTGATATCGGGATACATAGAGTCGGAGAGGACAATAAGCGGAACAACACCTGCGAAATCGGGTACCTCGTCTTTATTGATAAAACTCTTAATAATCAACGTGCAGTTGATTACAAGAATGGGCACCAAAATGACACACAGTACAATACCGATTATGGTAAGCGTTCTTTGCTTTTTATCCACTTGTTTATTTTGATTTGTAGGCTTTTCTTGAATCGACATTTCCAATCTTTTCCTTCCTATATATAATTAGGGCCTATAAAAAATAAAAAAACTTAGTTCATTATACTACTTTTTCGCTTGTATGTCAATAAAAAAAGCAAAAATGCACAGAAAGTACACGCTTTATACATAGAATATACATAGTCTATTGGCTTTGGAAGAAAAAACACCGACAAGAAGTCGGTGTTTTTCGTTATTTTATTTATCCCAAAGGACGATTTCGCCCTTCTCGAGAGTCGCTTTCATATCGATGATGCGTTGGTTGGACGAGCCACGGAAACGCAAGGAAATATCCCTCTGCGCTTTGACGTATCTTCCGTCTACCAAAACGTCAATGAGAGAGAGCATCTCATCGGTGGACTCACATCTTGGATAGCTGCCCTTGCGCCACAGTTCACCGTCCAAGGTGAAGCCCGTAAAGCACCAAACGGTCTTATCGGGACATTCCTTGCGGAAGCGATGCAAAAACGCTACCAAGGCAGGTTGATTTTTGGGCTCAAAGGGCTCGCCGCCAAGCAGCGTCAGTCCGTTGATATAATACGGCTTGCAGGATGCGATAATCTCATCCTCGACCTCGCGTGTGAAGGGTTGACCAAAGGTGAAATCCCACGTTTGGGGCTGAAAGCACTCCTCGCAATGGTTGGTGCAGCCCGACACGAACAGAACCGTGCGTACCCCTTCCCCATTCGCAATGTCGCATTTTTTCAGTTCACAGTAGTTCATAATTTACAGATGCAGTACGCGCTCCTTAATCTCTTGCGTTCTGCCCTGATTCCAATACTGCGTGCCGATGTAGCCGCAGGTACGGCGTGCTACGTTCATTTTGCTTTGGTCGGTATTGCCACACTTGGGGCATTTCCAAATCAGCTTACCGTCAACCTCAACGATCTCAATCTCGCCATCCCAACCGCACTCTTGGCAATAGTCGGACTTGGTGTTGAGCTCTGCATACATAATGTTATCGTAGATAAAGCGCATAACTTGCAGAACTGCCTCGAGGTTTTGTTGCATATTGGGAACCTCGACGTAGCTGATAGCGCCACCGGGAGAAAGTTGTTGGAACTGTGCCTCGAACGCCAGCTTCGAGAAAGCGTCGATCTCTTCGGTTACGTGAATGTGGTAGCTATTGGTGATATAACCCTTATCGTTGATGCCGGGAACCACGCCGAATCTCTTTTGCAGGCATTTTGCAAACTTGTAGGTGGTGGATTCCAGAGGCGTGCCGTAAAGACTGAAGTCGATGTTGTGCTTTGCCTTCCACTTTTTGCAAGCATCGTTGAGGTACTGCATAACGCTGAGTGCAAAAGGTGTAGCGGCAGGATCGGTGTGGCTCTTGCCGGTCATATACTTAACACACTCGTAAAGACCTGCATAACCCAGAGAGATGGTGGAATATCCGCCAAAGAGGAGCTTATCAATGGGCTCGCCCTTCTTCAGTCTTGCAAGTGCGCCATATTGCCACAGAATGGGAGCAACGTCGGAGCGAGTGCCCTTGAGGCGCTCGTGACGGCACATAAGAGCCTTGTAGCAGAGCTCGAGTCTCTCATCAAAAATCTTCCAGAATTTTTCGATATTTCCACCGGAAGAAAGAGCTACGTCGGGCAGGTTGATGGTAACAACACCCTGATTGAAGCGACCGTAATACTTCGGCTTGCCATCCTCGTCAACGTAAGGAGTCAGGAAGCTGCGGCAACCCATGCAGGTGTAGCAGTGTCCTTCCCCGTTTTTGTCAACCTTGAGCTCAAGCATTTTCTTTTCGGAAATGTAGTCCGGAACCATACGGCGCGCGGTGCATTTTGCCGAAAGCTTAGTAAGATAGTAATAGGGAGAATCTTCGTGAATATTTTGCTCTTCCAAAACGTAAATGAGCTTGGGGAATGCGGGGGTAACGTAAACGCCCTCTTCATTCTTAACACCCTCGTAACGTTGGAGCAAAGTTTCTTCAATGATAATAGCAAGGTCTTTCTTTTCTTGCTCGTTTCTTGCCTCGCCAAGGTACATAAACACGGTGACAAAGGGTGCTTGACCGTTGGTGGTGAGAAGGGTTACAACCTGATACTGAATGGTTTGAACGCCCTTGCTGATCTCTTCGCGCAGACGCTTTTCAACAATTTTGGAAAGTTGCTCCTCGGTGAGAACAGTACCGATGGATTCCATTTCTTCCTTAACGGCTCTTGTAATCTTTTCGCGGCTTACCTGTACAAAAGGTGCGAGATGTGTGAGCGAGATGCTCTGACCGCCATACTGATTACTTGCTACCTGCGCAATGATTTGGGTTGCGATGTTGCAGGCTGTGGAGAAGCTGTGGGGACGTTCGATCATCGTGCCGGAGATGACCGTGCCGTTTTGCAGCATATCCTCGAGGTTAACGAGGTCGCAGTTGTGCATGTGCTGAGCGTAGTAGTCCGCGTCGTGGAAGTGGATAATACCCTCTTCGTGCGCCTGCACGATATCCTCGGGTAGAAGGAGGCGGGTGGTAATATCACGGCTGACCTCACCTGCCATATAGTCACGTTGAACGCTGTTAACGGTGGGGTTTTTATTTGCGTTTTCCTGCTTGGCTTCTTCGTTGCAGCACTCAATCAGGCTCAAAATCTTTTCATCGGTGGTGTTGGAGCGGCGAACCAAGGCTCTTGTGTAGCGGTAGGTAATATACTTCTTTGCTACCTCGTAAGCACCGTGTGCCATAATTTGAGATTCGACCAGGTCCTGAATCTCCTCTACCTCGGGGGCGCGGTTCATGCGGATACAGCTGAGCTCTACTGCTTCAGCGATGCGTTTGATCTGCATGGGTGTCATTCTTGCGTCTTCTTCAACAGCTTCGTTTGCCTTCGTAATGGCGGTAATGATCTTACTGATATCAAACGTAACTTCGGAGCTGTTTCTCTTAATAACCTTCATTTTCTCCTCCTTTTGTTTATAATTTACAAAATATGTGTAAGCAAATTTGTCACATTGAACAACGCATTTGCTAATATGCCTAAGGGGTACATATATTATACCATATTTTGTGTTTTTGTCAAGGGCAAAACACAATATTTTGTGGTTTTTCGACAAGTTATTTTTTTGACAAAGATGCGACAAATGTTGCTTTTTCGGTCAAAAATTGCGGTTTGTTGAGGGCAAAAAAGAACCTTGAAAACAAAGACTGCCTCAATTTGATGCAGAAGGCGCGATCGACCGCTCGTCGCCGGACAAAGGTACGGCAGAGGGGTTGAGCGCGTCTAAAAAGCCACTTATATATAATGAAGAAATCCACCGATACTTTCGGTGGATTTCAACCTTTTATTAAGCTTGTTTAGAATTCAATTTGCATCGAATTCGACCTTTGATGTGGCTTTTGTTCTGCGCAAATTCAGGCAGTCTTATACAGGCTCTTCGGTGGCGGCGTGAGATTCCTTGATTTTGTTAAGATCAAAGGGTGTCGTCTGGTAGACGAAGTAGTTGAGCCAGTTGCAATAAAGGAGATTGGCAGAGGAACGCCAAGTGGATACAGGTGCCTTATTGGGGTCATTATCGGGATAGTAATTTTTGGGAATTTCGATGGGTTTGCCCGCATTTACGTCACGCCAATATTCACGCCCCAAGGTTTCGGCATCGTATTCGGGATGCCCTGTGATGAATATCTGTCTTCCCTTTTTGGTCGAAAGTGCAAAAACCCCTGCCTCGGGTGAGGATGCGAGAATTTTGAGACCGGGAATGCCCTCGAGGTCTTCGCGGTCGATGGTGGTGTGGCGGGAGTGCGGCACCATAAAGACGTCGTCAAAGCCACGGAACAGCATAGAACGCTTGTAGTCGGCAATATGCGGAAATACGCCAAACATTTTTTTGTCGAGCGTTTTCTTTTGTACACCAAAATGGTAATAAAGTCCTGCCTGCGCGCCCCAACAAATGTGGAAGGTGCTATGAACGTGCGTAGTGCTCCACTCCATAATCTCGCAGAGCTCGTTCCAATACTCTACCTCTTCAAATTCCATCATTTCAACAGGTGCGCCCGTGATGACAAGACCGTCGAAGTAGCGTTCCTTGACCTTATCAAAGGTTGTATAGAACGCCAAAAGATGATCGGCAGAGGTGTTTTTGGATTTGTGAGAGCTTGTATGCATCAGCGTCAACTCTACCTGCAAGGGGGTGTTACCCAAAAGACGGGAGAGCTGAGTTTCGGTATCAATTTTGGTAGGCATCAGATTCAACATCAGAATCTGTAAGGGACGGATATCTTGCGCAACGGCGCGCGCGTCGGTCATTACAAAGATGTTTTCCTCGGCGAGCGTTTTGGTTGCAGGCAGTTGGTTTGGAATTTTAATAGGCATTCTGTCCTACTCCTCTTCGTGTATGATAAATAAAAATTAGATGGATTCGAGCGCTTGCTTGAGGTCTGCGATGAGGTCCTCGGCATTTTCAAGGCCGCAGGAGTAACGGACAAGGTCGCCTGATACGCCTGCCGCGAGGAGCTCTTCGTCGCTCATCTGTCTGTGGGTTGCGCTTGCGGGATGCAGGCAGCAGGTGCGTGCATCGGCAACGTGCGTCTCGATTGCGGCAACCTTAAGGTGCTTCATAAACTTTTCTGCCGCGCTTCTGCCACCCTTAACACCAAAGCTGACAACGCCGCAGGTGCCCCCCGGCATATACTTTTGAGCAAGGTCGTAGTATTTGTCGCCCTCAAGGCTTGCGTAAGTTACCCAAGTGACGTTGGGATGGCTCTTAAGGAATGTTGCTACGGCAAGACCGTTTGCACAGTGGCGTTCCATACGGACGTGCAGGCTCTCAAGACCAAGTCCCAGCAAAAATGCACTCTGCGGTGCGGGGGTAGAGCCGAAGTCACGCATCAGTTGTGCGGTGGCTTTGGTGATGAATGCCCCACCCTGACCGAACTTTTCGGCATAAACGATACCGTGATAGCTATCGTCGGGGGTGCAGAGTCCGGGGAATTTTTCTTTATTTGCCATCCAATCAAACTTGCCGGAATCAACGATGCAACCGCCAACTGCTGCACCGTGACCGTCCATATACTTGGTGGTGGAGTGCGTAACGATGTCGGCTCCCCATTCGAATGGACGGCAGTTGATGGGAGTAGCAAAGGTATTATCGATAATCAGCGGTACACCGTGTGCGTGAGCCGCCTTGGCAAATTTTTCGATATCAAGAACGGTGAGTGCGGGGTTTGCAATGGTTTCGCCAAACACGGCTTTCGTGTTGGGACGGAAAGCAGCCGCAAGCTCCTCCTCGGTGCAATCGGGAGAAACAAAGGTAAAATCAATACCCATTTTCTTCATAGTAACCGAGAAAAGGTTGAAGGTTCCACCGTAGATGGTGGAAGCCGATACGATGTGGTCGCCGCAGGTGGCAATGTTGAATACGGCATAGAAGTTTGCCGCCTGACCCGACGAGGTCAACATTGCGGCAGTTCCGCCCTCAAGCTCACAAATCTTAGCCGCAACGGTGTCGCAGGTGGGATTTTGCAGGCGAGAATAGAAATAGCCCGATGCCTCAAGGTCAAAGAGCTTTGCCATATCTTCACTTGTGTCGTAATGGAAGGTCGTACTTTGCACGATCGGGATTTGACGGGGTTCGCCATTGCCGGGGGTATATCCTCCCTGCACGCATTTTGTTTCGATTTTATAATCTGCCATTTTATTTATCTCCTGAATTAGTATTTTGAATTAAAGCAAGTCGGCAATGTCATAGATGAGACGCTCGGTCTTTTCCCAACCCAAGCAAGGGTCGGTAATAGACTTGCCGTATACCTCGTTGGCACCTATCTTTTGTGCGCCATCTTCGATATAACTCTCAATCATCAGTCCCTTAACAAGCTTTTTAACGTCGTTTGAATAGCGGTAAGCGTGCATAACCTCTTTTGCGATACGCACCTGCTCAAGGCACTGCTTACCCGAGTTTGCATGGTTTGTATCCACGATGACTGCGGGGTTTTGCAATCCACTCTTTGCGTACATATCCGCCGTGCGGTTCAAATCTTCAAAGTGATAGTTGGGAGCACTATGCCCGTTTGTATCCACATATCCGCGCAGAATAGCGTGCGCATAAGGGTTACCCGCACTCTTAACTTCCCAACCGCGGTAGAGGAACATATGCGAATTCTGCGCCGCGGTGATGGCATTCATCATAACGGTCAAGTCACCGCAAGTGGGATTTTTCATACCCACGGGAATATCCAAGCCGCTTGCCGTCAGGCGGTGCTGTTGATTTTCGACCGAGCGAGCGCCAACCGCAACATACGCCAATAGGTCGGAAAGATAGCGGTGATTTTCGGGATAGAGCATTTCATCGGCACATCCAAAGCCCGTTTCAGAAAGAGCACGCAGGTGCAAACGACGAATAGCAATAATACCCTTCAGCAAATCGGGATCGGCATTGGGGTCGGGTTGATGAAGCATTCCCTTATATCCTGCACCCGTAGTGCGGGGCTTGTTCGTATAAATACGCGGAACGATCATAATCTTGTCGGCAACCTTATCCTGTACGGTGCGCAGGCGCGAAATATAATCGATAACGGCATCCTCGCGGTCAGCCGAGCAGGGACCGATCACGAGAACAAATTTATCACTTTTGCCTTCAAATATATTTTTTAACTCCACAACCGACGCATCTCTTACTGCCTTGAGAGATGCGGTAACGGGGTACTCCTCCTTGATATCCTTTGGAATGGGGAGCTTGCGGTAGAATTCCATATTCATAATATTGGACTCCTTTCGGTATATAAAAACGTTGGTTAGACTGATTACTTTGTTTTGGGTTTATCAAAAAGCATACGGCGAGCGGTTGCGCGACGCATCGTTTCGCGCATTCCTTCCCCGTCTTCTTCGCGTAGCATTGTGCGAAAACGGTCAAACTCATTGGCAAAGGCATCCATTTCTGCAAGGAGTGCCTCGCGGTTGAGAAGGAACAGCTCCGACCACATCACGTCGTTGATTTTTGCAATGCGCGTCAAATCGCGGAAAGAGTCTCCCGTATACTGTTCCATCATCGGGGAGTCATTAGAGGTCATCAGCGTAACGGCAATACAGTGCGTCAGCTGTGAAAGAAAAGCAATCATACGGTCGTGCTCTTGAGGAGAAAGCTCACAAATGCGGGCAAAACCGAGAACCTCGCCAAGACACCGACAGGTCTCGATAGCCTCCGGAGTATTCCGTTCAGTAGGCGTAATAATATAGTTTGCACCAAGAAATACATGGTCATCGCTATATTCAACACCACTGCTCTCGCGTCCTGCCATAGGATGCGCGGCAATAAATTCGACGTCGGCGCGCAAGAGAGTCTGCACCTCGTCAACGATGCGGCTCTTAACGCCCGTTACGTCGGTGACGAGCGTTCCCGCACGGAAAAGATGCTGATATTCCTTGATCCATTCGACGAAAACATGAGGGTAAAGCGCAAAAATGACGAGATCCGCCCATTCGACAGTCTCTTTGGTAACCTCGGTGCTGCCCGACTCGATCATACCGAGCGAGAGCGCGTAGTCGATATCCTTTTGCTCCTTTGTAATGCAACGGACGGAGTAACCGCTGCGGCTGAGCGCTCGGGCATAGCTGCCGCCGATAACTCCTAAGCCGACAATCAATATGTTAGTGTTTTTATCTAAGGGCTTCATTTGGGTTCGTTCCTTTAGGGGATAATTTCTTGTATTTGAATACCGAGCGAAGCAAAACGCTCAAAGAAGTCGGGATAGCTCTTGGCAACCGCTTCTGCCCCATCTATTTCGCCACCCGTTTGGGTTGCAAGAACAGCTAGCGACATAACGATGCGATGGTCGTTGTGTCCCATAAGGGGTTGTGTGGGGGTGTCAAATGCGGTGGGCGTGATAATGACTTCGTTCTCGCACACCTCGACGGTTGTTCCGAATTTGCGAAGCTCGGTTGCCATCGCCTCGGCGCGATTACTCTCCTTGATAGCAAGGCGACGGGTATCCATAAATCTTGCTCCCTTTCCCCTTGCCGCAAGAGCAAACAGAATGGGGGCAAGGTCGGGACAATCGGCAACGGATATTGTGGCAAACCCTTCCTCAAGGCTTGCAAAGTGTTTTGTATAAACGCGGTCTCCTTGCAGGGATGCAGGGTTCAAATTTGTAACGCTTACCTCTCCGCCCAAAACGTTGAGTGCCGAAAGAAACGCGGCGTTTGAGTAGTCTCCCTCAACGCAAAGGCTTTGCGCCACCAGCGGCTTGCCACCCACAATGCGCAAGGTGTTTTCATCCAACCATACTATCTCTGCACCAAAGGTGCTGAGTGCTTGCAGTGTGAGAAGAACGTACGACCGGCTCTCAAACGGCGGGAGAATACGCAAAACGCTCTCCCCTGCGACTTGTGTCAGGGCAAACAGCATACCGCTGATAAACTGACTGCTAACGTCCCCGGGAAGTGTGTATTCCGCTCCTTTTAATTGCCCCTTTACCGTGATACCGCTCTCGGTTTGTTCAAAAGACAAATTGTGTGAACGAAAAAGGTCTTGGTAAACGGTCATAGGGCGCTTCAAAAGAGACGGCGCTCCCACAAGAGTGGTCTCTTTGCCGAAAGCCAAGCACAAAGGCAACAAAAAACGCATTGTGCTACCGCTCTCTCGGCAAGGCAATATCGCGCTTGGAATTTTGTTGAAACCAATTCCTTTGACAGTAACTGTGTTATCGTCAATTTTACATTCTGCACCGAGTGCACGCAAGCAATCAATCGTTGCCTGTACGTCCTCGCAATCAGATACACCGCAAATGCGGCTCACACCGCTCGCCAAGGCGCCACAAATCAAAAGACGGTGTGCCATACTCTTTGAGGGCGGTGCACTCACGCATCCGCGTGCGACGGACGGATAAATGCGAACTCTCATTGGTTTTCTCCTTGACAAAGTGATTCACAGAGAAAATCCATCGCCTGCAAATATCCTGCAAGTCCTTCTCCTGTAATCGTCTTTTGACAGGCGGCGCGAATATAACTGATTTGGCGGAACGCTTCTCTTTGTTCCACCTTGGAGATATGCACCTCGACTGTGGGAATACCAACCGATTTGACGGCATCCAACAGTGCTATGCTTGTGTGCGTATAAGCACCGGGATTGATGATGATGCCATCCGCCTTTTGCAGATAGGCCTCTTGTATTTTGTCGACGAGGTCTCCCTCGTGATTGGATTGATAACATTCTACAACAATACCCAATTCATTGGCGTGGGTATGAATCAGGTCGAGCAGACCTTGGTAGGTCGTATTTCCATAATGCTCGGGCTCACGAATGCCCAGAAAGTTCAGGCTTGGCCCGTTGATGATATAGAGTTTCATAGATTTAAAAACTCCTTTCTGATGCGATGGGCAACCTCTTGTGCGGTTGCATCTGCATCAATGCGATAATCTGCAGTTGCACAGTAACGCTCGTAGCGTTCCCTGTAACGTTTGCAAATGTCCTCTTTTGAGGAAGCTAACGGTCGGTCCTCGGTAGGAAGAAGCTCTCCCAACGGTCGGTCGATAAAATAGATTTTGCCGTTGCGATGTAAAAGGTCGATATTCTCATCCTTCAAAATAGCACCGCCGCCGGTGGCAATCACGATTCCCTTTTGATTGGCAAGAACCTCGCATAAAACCCTTGTTTCCAACTCGCGGAAAGCGGGCTCACCGTCGGTTGCAAAAATTTCGGGAATGGTACGTCCCGAGACGCGGACAATCTCTTCGTCAAGGTCAAAAAACGCGCGTTCCATTTGGTTTGCCAAGAGCTTACCCACGGTGCTCTTTCCCGCACCGGGCATACCCGAAAGAACGATGTTTTCTGTGTTTTTGAAAAGCTCGAGATAGATGCGCTCTGCGGTATCGGGCTCATAGGTGCAGCCCAAAAAGAGTTCGGATGCGCGCACCGCTTGCGCCACGAGCATATACAGTCCGCCTTCGGCGGGAATGCCGCGCCTTTTTGCATCCAAAACAAGTTGCGTGCGCAAGGGATTATAGATAGCATCAATAACACCCGAAAGATTTAAAAACCGAGAAATATCGACGGGTGTGGCCTCGGTATTGGGGTACATTCCTACGGGAGTGGTGTTGATAAGCACCTCTACGTCGGTATGTGCCTCTGTCAGCTCTTGATAGGTGATAACGCCATTCCCCTCTCGGCGGCTGACAACCAAAATCTCTTTTGCGCCAAGAAAATTGGAAACCGCAAGAGCGGTTTTGGACGTTCCGCCCGTGCCGAGAATGGCAACCTTTTTATTTTGGAGTGTGATTTTTGCGTGCTTGATAAGAGCGCACAGACCGTAAAAATCGGTATTGTATCCCCACAGTTCCCCATCGCGGTTGACAATCGTATTGACTGCGCCGATTTCTTTTGCACTCTCGTCGATATGCGAAAGGTATGGGATAACTGCGGTTTTGTAAGGAATGGTCACGTTGATAGCAGAAAAATCCTTTTGCTTCAAAAACGCTTCGATTTGATTGGGAGAGAGCTCGATAAGCGCATAGGGGTTGCTTTTGAGCATTTCGTGTATCTCTTTTGAAAAGCTATGCCCCAATTTTTGACCGATAAGACCGTACTGCATACTGTGACCTCCTTTCCTGTGTTTTCGATTGGGATTTATTTCGGAAAATCCGTTCCGAAGCGGAGCGCGAGCAAATCGCACAAAACGAGTGCGGCCACGCTATCGACAACCACGCGTGCACGGTGGATAATGGCGGGGTCGTGTCTGCCTGCAAGAGTCAACGTGGTGTCTTGACCGCTTGTCAGGTCAACACTTTCCTGCTCCCCGAAAATGGACGGTGTAGGCTTAACGGCACAGCGGAAGATAACGGGCATTCCGTTTGTAATGCCGCCGTTAATGCCGCCGTTGTGGTTGGTGGTAGTCACTACTCGACCGTTTTGCATACGCAAGCCGTCATTGGCTTGACTGCCGCGCAAATCTGCCATACCAAAGCCCGTGCCAAACTCCACTCCCTTAATTGCGGGGATGGAGAAAAGCGCGTGCGAAAGCATTCCCTCTACGGTATCGAACCAAGGCTCGCCAATGCCTGCGGGAAGTCCTGTGATAGCGGTCTCCAAAATGCCGCCAACACTGTCGCCCTCACTTGCGGCATCTTCAATGCAAGCGCGCATCAGGTCTGCCTTTGCGGAATCGAGTACCGGGAACGTAAGGTCGGCAAGGGTTTCGATATCCGATTCGTAAGAATGGAACTTGCGGTCGCAAATATCCGAAATGCGGGAAATATGCGTGCCGATAAGAATGCCGTTTTGTCGCAATACGGAAATTGCAATAGCACCTGCGGCTACGAGGGCTGCAGTAATGCGACCGGAAAAATGTCCGCCACCGCGCCAGTCTTGGTAGCCGTGATATTTACATTCTGCCGCGTAGTCGGCGTGCCCCGGACGCGGAATATTGTGGGTATAATCTCCCGAGCGTGTGTTGGTGTTGGGAATGAGAATGCACAAAGGCGTTCCCGTCGTCTTGCCTTCAAACACACCGCTAACAATTCGGAACTCATCTGCCTCGACGCGCGAGGTCGAGATTTTGCCCTGCGGACGGCGCAGAGAAAGCTGATGGCGGATAAAGGCTTCGTCAACCGCAAGTCCGGGCGCAAGACCGTCCAGCACCGCGCCGATATATTCACCGTGACTCTCACCGAAAAGTGTGATAGCTACGCTTTGTCCAAACGTATTTTTCATTGCTTTATCCCCCAATCTGCTCGCGGATGTGCTGCTGCCACTCCGCAAGCGGCATTTTTTGGATGCGGTAAGAACCCACAGCATCAACGAACACTGCGTTGACCGAGGTTCCCTCGCATTTTTTATCGTGTGTAGTCAAATGCAAAACAGTTTCAATATCTCCCTCGAATTTGGTCGGGAGTCCAAGAGATTGCAAAACGGAAGTCAAACGCGCGCGCACGTCAGGAGAACACATTGGGAGCATCCCAATAGCAACGCATTCGCCGTGGTAAAGTGCTCCCTCGCTTGCCCCCTCGATTCCGTGACCGAGGGTGTGACCAAAGTTTAGGATGCGACGAATGCCGCTCTCCCTTTCGTCCTCTTCCACAACGGCTTTTTTGATGCGGAGCGAGCGTTCAATCACAGTATCGACGCTTTCGAGGGCTTCTCCTCGCTCGAAAATTTCAAAAAGCTCTGCATCGGATGTCAAAGCCATTTTGAGTGCCTCAGCAAGTCCGTTGGCAATTTGTCTTTTGGGAAGTGTGGAAAGCACTTCGGGGTCAACAATAACCGCTTTGGGTTGATAAAACGCACCTACGATGTTCTTGACACCGCCAAAATTAACGGCAACCTTGCCACCGATGGATGAATCCACCTGCGAGAGCACGGTGGTGGGAATATTGTAAAAATCAATGCCGCGCATAAAGGTGGATGCGGCAAAGCCGGATAGGTCACCTACAACACCGCCGCCAACCGCCACAACACAATCAGTGCGGTCAAAGCCGTTCTTCAGCATCTCATTCAAGAGAAGCTCGAGAGTTGCAAGGCTTTTGCTTCCCTCCCCTTCGGGAACAGTAACAACGTGTGCCGTTTGGCATTGCTCTGCAACACGCTTGGCATAGCTTGCGGGAACTCCGCTATCGGTAACGATAAGCACGCGGCGGTCAAGAGAAAACAACTCACCCGCACGGTCGATAGCACCGCGCTCAATAAAAATGGGATATCCGCCGTTTGGCAGATTGAGATTTAAGGTCATCGTTTTCTCTCCTTTCTTTACGAATTGCTTTTTTCTTTAAAATAGGTTCCTGCGAGCTTGAGGCGGTCACAGAACAGTCCCAATTCACGCATCATCCATTCACCCGCTTCGGTGTAAACGTCGCCCTCGGCTTCTACGTAGAAATAGTATTGCCACAAAAGGTCTTTCATCGGGCGCGAGCGCAGAGTACGCATATTAAAACCGTATCGACCGATAATGTCTATTGCCTTTGCAAGCGCGCCTGCCTCGTGCTTTACGGTAAAGAGCAAAATGAAATGCTCGCCCATTCGTTTGGAATGGCGGTGACTTTCCACACGCGAGAGTGCGGCAAAGCGTGTGGTATTATTGCGGCTTGCATTGATATTGCGTGCCAACACCTCAAGACCGAAAACCTCAGCGGCCTCCTCACTGGCAATCGCGGCAACGGTTTTTTCTTTCTTTTCCGCCACGTATTTGGCGGCAAGTGCCGTGTTAGAATACTCGGCAGTATTCCAACCGTTATTGCGAATGTACTCGGCACACTGTGCAAGTGCCTGCGGATGGCTGACTACCTCACAAATATCCTCGATGCGTGTACCGGGAACAACCAAAAGGTCGTGCGATACGGCAAGGTCTATGACTTCGCTGACGTAGAGCGAGCCCGAGAACAAAAGGTCGGTAACCTGCCCTACCTCGCCGTTGTAGCTGTTTTCAATCGGCAAAACAGCGGCGTCGCATTCTCCCGCTTCAACCGCGCGGTATGCAGAGGTAAAATCGCCGTACGGAACGCGAATGGCTCCCACGAACATTTTGCCCGCGGCAATATGTGCGAATGCGCCCTCTGTTCCACAGTAAGCAATACGCATCCCATCCATCAGTCTGCTTTGATAAGCCCGGGAGACTGCCATATTGTTGCGTATGAAATTAACGTAATATTCACGCAAGGTCTCGTCCTCAACGAGCTTTGCGTTGTTCTGTACGACCTGTTCTTCGCGAGCGGCATCCAAAATGGGGAGCGCGTGCTCCTTTTTATAGGCGGCTACCTCCGCGGCGGCGCGCATACGGCGGACGAAAAGCTCTGCCATTTGGGCATCGATTTCGTTGATTTCGTTTCTCGCCTTTGTCAAGAGGTCGTTTTGATTGTTCTTGGACATTTTTATTTCTCCGTTTGGTAGGATTCTGCCAAAGCCTTGAAGGCAGGCAGAGATTTTTGAATTTGTTCGGTGGTGACGCAATAAGAAATGCGCACGTACCCGGGACAGCCGAAGCTATCGCTTGCAACGAGCAGGAGCTCATACTCTTTGGCTCTCTCGCAGAATGCCGTTGCGTTCTCTTCGAGTGCCTTAACGAAAAGATAGAACGCGCCGTCGGGCTTGACCACCTCATAGCCGTAAGAGGTCAATGCGTCGGAAAGCAAACGGCGGTTGGTATCGTAAACGGAAATATCGGCAGTCTTGCCAATGACTGCGGGAATCATATATTGGAACAGCGCAGGCGCACACACAAAGCCAAGTGCTCTGCCCGCTCCGCAAACGGCTTGGTAAACAGAGATTGCATCCTCGGCTTCGGGATTGACAAGAATGTAACCGATGCGCTCACCGGGAAGCGAGAGCGACTTACTGAAGGAATAGCAAATGAGCGTATTTGCATAATAATGCGGCAAATACGGAACCTCGGTGTCCCCGTAAACAAGCTCGCGGTAAGGTTCATCTGCGATGAGGTAGATGGGTTGTCCGTTCTCTTTGGATGCTTCACAGAGAAGTGCGGAAAGTCCCTCAATGCTCTCTTTTGTCATCACCGCACCCGTGGGATTGTTGGGAGAGTTGACGATAATGGCACGTGTTTTGGGTGTGATGGCCGCGCGGATGGCGTCAAGGTCGGGTTGGAAGGTCTTGGTGTTGCACAAAACGGGAACGGCAACAGCACCGTTGCGCTCCACAAACACGCGGTACTCCGGGAAGAAAGGAGCGAGTAAGATGACCTCATCCCCTGCCTCGGTAAGAGCGGAAAGCGAAATCGTTAAGGAAGCCGCCGCGCCGACGGTGAGATAAATCAAATTGGAATCTGCATGAGCGTTGTGAGTGGCATTGATATAGTCGGCAATCGCTGCGCGAACACCTGCATCGCCTTGCGCACTCGTGTAGCCGTGCAGAGAGACGGCATCACGTTCGGCAATCAACTTTGTCAAGGTTTCGTTTACAATAGCGGGAGACGGAACGCTCGGGTTGCCAATACTGAAATCAAAAACGTTTTCAGCTCCAATCTCTGCTTTTCTCTTTTTGCCGTATTCAAATAATTCTCTGATGACCGAGCGACACGCGCCAAGGCCTCTCATTTTTTCGTTTACCATAGCATCCTCGCTTATTGTAAAATAAGATATAGTTAGTTATATTATACACGTGTGTACGTGCGATTGTCAAGTAGATTGAAAGAAAAATGATATCAACCATCACAAAAAACAAAAAATCCGCACTCTATTTATGCTAAAAAGCATAACAGATGCGGACTGTCCGTATTTTTGTTTTCGAAAAAATTGATTATTTTTCGACCTTCACAAAATTCGGGCAGCCCATATGAAACATATAAAAGTAATAAAACTTGCTTGCAAACATGGCTGTGCCTCCTTTTGTGATTTGTTGTGTCACATTATACGCTTGTTTTTTTGATTTGTCAAGAGTTTTTTCATAATTTTTGCATATTTTTTGCGTGTTTTTTTCAAAAAAAATGCAAAAAGCTCACGTAAGAGCTTTTTGCATTTTTACTTTTAAATCGCCTTTCCACTATTGAGAAACTGCTGCAGATGCTCGTTTTTGGGATTGTCAAAGACTTCCTCGGGAGTCCCCTGTGCCTCAATAATGCCATCGCGCATGTAAATTACACGGTCGGAAACATTGCGGGCAAATTCCATTTCGTGGGTAACGATAACCATTGTTTTACCCGTCTTTTTCAAATCCTTGATAACGCGCAAAACCTCAACCGTGAGCTCGGGATCGAGCGCTGAGGTCGGCTCGTCAAAGCAGAGGATGTCGGGTTCGAGTGCCAATGCTCGAGCGATGGAAACACGCTGCTGCTGACCGCCCGAAAGTTGGAAAGGATAGGCATCGACCTTATCAGAAAGTCCTACGCTGGCAATGAGTTGTTTTGCCTTTTCTTCAAGCTCTTGCTTGCTTCCCTTTTTGAGCAATTTGGGGGCGAGCATTACGTTTTTGAGCACCGTGTATTGCGGAAACAGGTTGAAGGATTGGAACACCAAGCCAAAACGCAAGCGTTTATCACGCAGCTGCGACTCTTTGATTTTCTTCTGCTTGAATCGTTCTCCGTCAAAGAGTTCTTCACCGGCGACGGAGATTGTACCTGCATCGGCAAGCTCCAAAAAGTTTAAGCAACGGAGCAATGTCGTCTTGCCGCTACCGGATGAACCGATAATGGTTAAAATTTCGCCGCGCCCGAGTGAAAAATCCACTCCCTTGAGCACGTTAACGTTGCCAAAGCTCTTACAAAGGCCGCGCACTTCTAAATATTTGCTATCTTCCATACGCGCCTCCTTATGTGACTTCGTAGTAGCAGATTTTCTTTTCCAAGAGGTGGAACAGAAGCGTCAAAATGCCGCTGAAAGCAAGGTAGAATGCACCTGCGTAGAAGAGCGGAGACAGAACTGCATATTTGTTTACCTTTTCGTACGCTACCAAAATAATTTCGGTAATACTGAGCGCTCTTGCCAAAGCGGTATCCTTGACGAGTGTAATGACCTCGTTACTCATAGGCGCCATAATCTTGCGGATAACCTGCATAAGTACAACGTGGAAGAAAATCTGCCACTTGGTCATACCGAGAACCTGCCCTGCCTCGCGTTGTCCCTTGGGGACGTTCTTGATTCCGCCTTCAAAAATAACGGCAAAATAGCAAGCATAGTTGACAGAAAAAGCAAACAGTACAAAAATGAACTGCAAATCTGCCATTTTATCCAAGTTCAGCATTGCGGCAAAATCCTTGTTCGGGATTTTAAGAAGAACAGAAGGGATAAAAGTGACGATGACACACTGCAAAAGCAGAGGTGTGCCTCGCACCACCCAAATAATGCCCTTCATCAACCACGAAAGCGGCTTGAATTTGGACATAGAGCAGAAACAGAACAAAAGTCCTAACGGAATTGCAATAACCAAAGTAAGTGCAAAGAGCTTCAGCGTCATGCCGAAGCCCTCACACAGGTCATAGATAACTGACCAAAAATTCATAAAATTAAATGTCCTTTTTTCGTTTTAGTGGTTGAAATTACTCAACGGGTTGTACAAGCTCTTCGCCTGCGGAGCCTTTTTCTGCAATGATGATAGCATCTGCGGTCTTTGCAAAAAATTCATCCTTGGTAGCACCGTATTTGGATGCATCTGCCTTTTTAACAACTGCTACTTGCTTGTTTGCAAGGTAAGGTACAGAAATTTCCATCTCTGCCAAACGCTCTTCGGTAATGGTCATACCGTTCCAAACAAGGTCAATAGTACCGTTTGCAAGCAGTGCTTCCTTTTCGTTCCATTCAATTACGATAAATTCAACTTCTACTTCTGTGGAGTATGTTGCGTTGAGGTAGTTAACAACTGCCTTTGCAAGGTCGATATCAAAGCCAATGAGCTCTGCATCTGCTCCGTCACCGTCTTTGTATGCGATGGGAGCAAACAGGGTGTAGCCAACGACCAATTTCTTTGCGGCAACAACGTTGTTCCAAGATTCGTCGGTAGCATTTGCATTGGGGTTAGCGGTGGTTGCGGTTACGAGGGTTTCGCTTGCAAGACCGTAATTAGTTGCAACGTTCTTATATTCGGTGTCAGCGAGAGCAATCATAGCCTCGTTGATTTTGCCGATGAGAGCTGCATTGCCCTTCTTTGCGGCAATACCGTATTGCTCTTCTGCAAGAATAACACCGGGAAGGATTTGATAATCCTTGAAAGTGTCAACGCCGTTCATATAGTAGCCTGCCATAACAGAGTCGATAACAGCAATATCTGCATCGCCTTTCACGAGACCGTTGAGAGCGTCGAGCTGAGAGCCGACAGAAAGAAGCTCTTTACCGAAATTGAGGCCGTTATCTTCTTCAGGCTTTTGACAAGAAGCGAATGCTGCGATGCAGCCAAGCATCATAATAAGTGCGAGTGCGAGAGAAATAATCTTTTTCATAATAGAAATCTCCTTTGTGGAATTTTTTGCGTATGTTTTAGCGCTTTACCATTTTACCACGCTAAAGTGCTGTTGTCAAGAGGTTTTCCAAATTTTTTTCCTGCTTTTTTCATTTTTTTCTAAAAAAACGGGAGAGAACGCGTCAAAAACACGTCTCCCCCGCCCTTTTTGCGGTTATTGCAAATACTTTTTGAGATATCTTCCCGTATGAGAATGCTCAACCTGAGCGATTTCTTCAGGTGTTCCCGTAGCGATTACCGTTCCGCCGCCGTCTCCGCCTTCGGGACCGAGGTCGATGACGTAATCGGCACATTTGATAACGTCGAGGTTATGTTCGATGACAATAACGGTGTTGCCCGTATCGCAAAGGCGTTGCAGAACCTCAAGCAGCTTGGCTACGTCGGCAGTGTGCAAACCCGTGGTGGGTTCGTCGAGAATATAGACCGTTCTGCCCGTGGCACGCTTGGAAAGCTCGGTTGCAAGCTTGACACGCTGTGCTTCACCGCCCGAAATGGTAGTAGCAGGCTGACCTATTTTGATATATCCAAGACCAACATCGTAGAGCGTTTGGAGCTTACGGCTAATAGAGGGAATACCGTCAAAGAAGCGTACACCCTCCTCTACCGTCATATCGAGAACTTCAAAAATGTTCTTTCCTTTATATTGCACCTCAAGGGTGTCGCGGTTGTATCGCTTGCCTTTACACACGTCACACGTGACGTAAACATCGGGCAAGAAGTGCATTTCTATCTTTTTCACACCGTCTCCCTCACACGCCTCGCAACGACCACCTTTTACGTTAAAGGAAAAACGTCCGGGGCCGTAACCGCGCGCTTTTGCATCCTTGGTTTGGGCAAAAAGCGAGCGAATATCGGTAAAAAGTCCCGTATAGGTTGCGGGGTTGGAGCTCGGCATACGCCCGATGGGGCTTTGGTCGATGCATATAACCTTATCGAGATGTTCGAGACCGGTAATTTCATCGTGCTTGCCGGGGTATGTGATGGCGCGGTTGAGCTTGTCCGCCAAAACGGGATGCAAAATGCCGTTGATAAGAGAGGACTTGCCCGAGCCCGAAACACCCGTGACGCAAACGAACTTACCGAGCGGAATGTCGACGTCAATATTCTTCAAATTGTTATGGCGAGCTCCCTTAATTTGCAGGAATGCACCGTTGCCCTCGCGGCGGTATTTGGGAATGTCGATGGCCTTTTTGCCAGACAAATACGCACCTGTAATGGATTTTTCATCCTTCATAATCTCCTCGGGTGTTCCTGCGGCAACCACCTCGCCGCCGTGAATGCCCGCGCCGGGACCGATATCGAGAATGTAATCGGCGCTCTCCATCGTCTCCTCGTCGTGCTCGACTACGATAACGGTGTTGCCGAGATCGCGCAGGCGTTTAAGAGTGGCAATGAGCTTGGAATTGTCGCGCTGGTGCAGACCGATGCTGGGCTCGTCGAGAATGTAAAGCACGCCAACGAGTGCCGAACCGATTTGCGTTGCGAGGCGGATACGCTGTGCCTCACCGCCCGAAAGGGTCCCCGCTTTGCGGGAAAGAGTGAGATAATTGAGTCCTACGCTGACCAAAAACCCAAGACGCGAGCGAATTTCCTTAAGGATTTCTCCCGCAATCTGTGCTTCGGTTTCATTCAGCTCCAACGCGTTTACAAAGTTGAGCGCATCAACGATGGAAAGCGAGCAAAGCTCGTGAATGTTCTTCCCTCCTACCGTAACGGAGAGAGAGGTTGGAGAAAGTCGTTGACCGTGACATTCGGGGCAAGGAGCCTCTTCGATAAACTGTGCGTAATATTCGTTACCGTACATTTTCATACGGTTTTCAATCATGGGAACAATGCCGTCAAATTTGACGAGCTGATGGTGGTCTTCCTTGCCGAACCAGCGGTGAACCTCGTATTTTTCGTCACCTGTACCGTATAAAAGCATTTGGTACTGCTCCTCGGTAAAGTTCTCAATAGGGGTATCAAGGTCAAAGCCGTGACGTTGACCGACTGCCGCAAAGAGAGGGCCGTTCCAGCTTTCTTCTTCCAATGTTTTAAAGCCGTTTACCGCGATTGCACCTTGCGAAAGTGAAATTTTCTTATTGGGAATGATGCGGTTGACCGCGATGGTCTGCATCTCTCCAAGTCCTGCGCAGTGCGCACACGCGCCCGCGGGATTATTAAAGGAAAACATACGGGGTTCGAGCTCGCCAAAAGAGATACCGTGCTCTTCGCAGGCATAGTTTTGAGAGAATTCAAGCTCTTTGGGCTCTCCCTCTCGCGGAACGGTAACAATGGTTACGTGTCCGTCCGCCGCGCCGAGTGCGTTCTCTACTGAATCGGAAAGACGGGATGCAATTCCCTCGCGCATAACAAGACGGTCGACAACGATATCAATGGTGTGCTTTTTGTTCTTATCAAGCTTGATTTCCTCGGAAAGGTCATACATATTTCCATTGACACGCACACGGACGTATCCGCGCTTGCGCGCATCGGCAAAAACCTTTTCGTGCATACCCTTTTGCGCTCTGACAACGGGGGCGAGCACCATAAAGCGTTCCCCTTCGGGGAACGTCAGTATGCGGTCGATGATTTGATCGACGGTTTGCTGACGGATTTCCTTGCCGCAAATCGGGCAATGCGGAATGCCTACGCGAGCGTAAAGCAAGCGCAGATAATCGTATATTTCGGTAACCGTTCCCACCGTGGAGCGCGGGTTACGCGAGGTGGTTTTTTGGTCGATGGAAATGGCGGGTGAAAGTCCCTCGATAGAGTCGATATCGGGCTTATCGAGCTGACCCAAGAACATACGAGCGTAAGAGGACAGCGACTCAACGAAGCGACGGTGTCCCTCGGCATAAATGGTATCAAAGGCGAGCGAGGATTTACCCGAGCCCGAAAGACCCGTAACGACCACGAGTTGGTCGCGCGGAATTTCGACGTCTATATTTTTCAAGTTATGCACCCGCACACCGCGGATGGTGATTTGATTGGGCATAAAAACTCCTAAATTGGGTGGATTTTGGTGGATTTTGATGGACGTATAGCGATTTTAGCTATTTTTTCGGCTGCTGCGAGGGGCATCAATCTTGCCCTCGCGAAGCTTTTTGATTTCGTCACGAAGGTATGCGGCTTTTTCAAACTCAAGGTGTTGTGCCGCGTTTTTCATCTCGACGGTAAGCTCGGCAATCAGCTTTTCGCGCTCGGTCTTGGTCAGCTTGCGGCTCGCTTTTTCGGCAAGTCCTGCACGGGTGCGGATGCCGCCCTCCTCCTTGGAACCGACCTCAATAATATCGCGCACACCCTTGACGACGGTCTTGGGGGTGATACCGTTTGCCTTGTTGTAGGCATCTTGAATTTCGCGGCGGCGGTTGGTCTCGCTGATAGCGGCACGCATAGAGCGTGTGACGGTATCGGCATACATAATGACCTTTCCTTCCGCGTTACGCGCGGCGCGTCCTATGGTCTGAATGAGGGAGCGCTCGGCACGCAAAAAGCCTTCTTTATCGGCATCGAGAATGGCGACGAGAGAGACCTCGGGAATATCCAAGCCTTCACGCAAAAGGTTAATGCCGACAAGGACGTCAAAGACACCGAGACGCAAATCTCGAATGATTTCCATACGCTCCATCGTCTCTACGTTGTAGTGAATGTAGCGCACCTTGATGTTGTTGTCCTCAAAGTATTCGGTAAGGTCTTCCGCCATCTTTTTGGTAAGCGTTGTAACCAAAACACGCTCGTTTTTTGCGACACGTGTGCGAATTTCGCCCATCAGGTCGTCAACTTGACCTTCAACCGGGCGCACCTCAACCTCGGGGTCAAGAAGCCCTGTGGGGCGGATGATTTGCTCGACCACACGCTCGGAATGTTCGTTTTCGTAGTCACCGGGCGTTGCGCTGACAAACACCGCTTGTTGGATGCTTTGCTCAAATTCATCGAAGAAAAACGGGCGGTTGTCGTATGCCGACGGCAGACGGAAGCCGTAGTCAACAAGGTTCTTTTTTCTTGCCGTGTCGCCGCCACTCATACCGCGCACCTGCGGCACGGTGATGTGCGACTCGTCGATAAACATAACGTAATCCTCGGGGAAATAGTCGAGGAGTGTAAAGGGCGTTGCGCCGGGTTCTCTGCCCGAGAGCACGCGGGAGTAGTTTTCAACACCCGAGCAAAAGCCGATTTCACGCAGCATTTCAAGGTCGTAGCGAACGCGCTCGCGCAGTCTTTGCGCTTCCAAAAGCTTGTTTTCTGACTCGAAATAAGCAACACGTTCTTCCATTTCGCGCTCGATTTCGGCAAGCGCCGCTTCCCTTTTCTCGTCGGAGACGGCATAGTGCGTAGCGGGATAGATAGCGGCATAGGAGAGGGTTCGTTTGAGTTCTCCCGTAACGATGTTAATTTCGCAAATGCGGTCAATCTCATCACCGAAAAACTCGACGCGCAGGGCGCTATTGTTCATGTTTGCGGGGATAATTTCCACTGTGTCGCCGTTGACACGGAAGCAATCGCGCTTGAGAGCGAGGTCGTTGCGCGTGTAGCTGTTGGCGACCAATTTGCGGATGAAAATATCGCGTCCGATGGGCATTCCCGGACGGATGGCAAGGACAAGCCCTTGGTATTCGCTCGGGTCACCAAGAGAGTAGATGCAGGAGACCGACGCTACGATGATAACGTCGCGGCGCTCAAAAAGCGCGCTCGTTGCACTGTGGCGGAGACGGTCAATCTCATCGTTGATGAGTGCGTCCTTTTCGATATACATATCTTTGCCCGGAATGTAGGCCTCGGGCTGGTAGTAATCGTAGTAGGAGACGAAATATTCGACGGCTGCATCGGGGAAAAATTCGCGCATCTCGGAGCAAACCTGCGCCGCCAAGGTCTTGTTGGGCTCGAGGATAAGCGTGGGGCGATTGGTGCGTGCAATGACGTTTGCCATGGTAAAGGTCTTGCCCGAACCGGTAACGCCAAGCAAGGTCTGCATCTTCTCGCCGCGCAAAATGCCCTCGGTCAACTGCTCAATCGCTTGCGGCTGGTCGCCCGTGGGGGAATATTCACTTTTGAGCACGAAGGGTTTTGCGTTCATACGTCCTCCTAAAATTCGTTATGTAAGTCACCTTTTGGAGATTTTTGAATGTTCTTTCAATTGCCGTATCAATTTTCGCCTCTGTCCGCATTTACTATGCACGATAGACCAACCGATACAAATTGCGACAGAATATATCAACAAGTTAATAAATGCATCGCTTAAGGCTTCCCACGGAGTTATCCCTTTCCCCAATCTGAGAAAGAATGATACTGTTCCCGATGCGAGAAAAGCAACAAGGCAAATCCACGCTCCGCGCAGATGATATTTGCGGTCTTCGCTGTTAAAAATTCCAAACAACCTCTGCCACCAACGCATCTTCTCCAACCTCTCGCAAAGCGCATCCAAATCGCTCCCATCGGTTTGAGAAATGCCATCCGCGTAACAAGAAACCTCAATGGAATCGGCATTGGTCTTGTAATCAAATATGGAATTTTGAGCAACTAAAGTGAATTGGTGTCCGTCTCTCTCAAAGCCGTATACCCAATGGTAAAGCTGCCAATTCATAACGCCTTCCTCAACAAGCTCATCATTCACAGTCAGCGTAAATTTCACACGTGGTGAAAAGGAGCCTTCCCAATCACTCCAAGAAAGGCCGATAAAATATTCTTTTCCATCTCTCTCGATATCGAATTTCTTGCCGTTCATTTTTTACCTCGCAATCTCACTCGAAAAGTTTTCTTCTCGGTCAAAATTTTCTCGTACTTTACAGTATACCACATTTTTTGCGCCAAGTAAAGGGCTTTTTGCATTTTCCTCGGTCACTTTTTGTTGCCCTTTTGTTGCGATGTTGGAAATAAATGGATTTCTGCCGAAAAAAGTGAAAAAAAGATTGAAAATTGTGCAACTTTTTTTTGAAAAACTATGGAAATTTTGAAAAGAGTGTGCTATAATAAGATGAAATAGTGAAAAGTATCGTTTGTTACCCGTTTGAAAGGATTTTAGAATGCCCGAATATATCGAAAAAGCCGAACCCGTTACGCTACCCGTGATCGCCTTACACGGCACGGTAGCCTTCCCAAAAATGACTATCAACTTTGAGGCAGGCGATGAGAGCGCCGCAACCGCAGCAAAGGCCGCTGCGGCAAGCTCCTCCTTTTTGTTCCTGACCTCCTACAACGAATACCTCGAGGGGGGCGAGGAATTGGAATTCCCCTATTACCGCTTTGGAACCGTTGTTCGCATCAAGCAAATGATTCGCACCCCCGAAGGACAAACCCGAATCATTGCCGAAGGCATGGTGAGAGCTACCGTTAGTCGCTACCGCACCATTCTCGGTTACACCGAAGCAGACCTTGTTTGCAAGCACGTTACCCTGCCCGATTTGGGCGGTGTTCGCGGCGAAGCCGCCGTAAGCGAATTGCGCCGCGCGGCCGAAAAGAATATGCGCTTACTCCCTGCCGAGTCGAGCGATCTTCTAAATACCATCCGCACCATCAAGGACCCCGGTGCACTTGCCGACTTTATTGCAGCTCACATTCTCGTCCGCCCTGTTGACAAGCAGGCTGTGCTCGAATGTATTGATCCCTTTGCACGTGCCGAGGTGCTTTTGAGCATCCTCGCCGAAGAGGCGGTTGTGATGGAAGAAGAGTCGCTCATTCGTAAACGCGTGAGCGCGCGCATGAACCGCCACCAAAAAGAATACTACCTGCGCGAGCAGATCAAGGTCATTCAGGAAGAGCTTGGCGAGGGAGACGACGTTGCCGAGTTTGCCAAGAAAATTGAAGAGCTGAATCTCCCCCGTGAGGTGGAAGCAAAACTCACCAAAGAAAATGACCGACTTGCCAAAACGCCCTTCGGTTCTGCCGAGGCAACCGTTCTGGCAAACTACCTTGATACCTGCCTTTCCATTCCGTGGACTGCCACCACAAAGGACCGCGTCAGCTTCAGTGCTGTGCAAAAGGTTCTTGATGCTGACCACAACGGCTTGGAGGACGTCAAGGAGCGCATTGTGGAATACATTGCCGCAAAGCAGCTCAATCCCGAGCTCAACAATCAAATCCTCTGCCTTGTAGGCCCTCCCGGTGTTGGTAAAACGTCGATTGCGGCTTCTATCGCGCGTGCGCTCAACCGCAAGTACGTGCGCATCTCGCTCGGCGGCGTGCGCGACGAGGCAGACATTCGCGGTCACCGCAAAACCTACATTGGTGCGATGCCCGGACGTATCATTACCGCTCTTACCCAAGCCGAGGTAAGAAACCCGCTCATCCTTCTTGATGAAATCGATAAATTGACCCGTGATTCTCACGGTGACCCCACCTCTGCCCTTCTCGAGGTTCTCGACGGCGAACAGAACAAGAGCTTCCGCGATCACTTCGTAGAGCTCCCCTTTGACCTTAGTGACTGTATGTTCATCGCAACGGCGAACGACCTTGGAAGTGTTCCAAAGCCCCTCGTCGACCGTATGGAGATCATCGAGCTTTCGACCTACACCAAGCGCGAAAAATTGGAGATCGCAAAAGACCATCTCATCCCAAAACAACTCAAGCGTCACGGAATGACCAAGAGAATGCTGAAGATCACCGATGATGCGCTCGTTGAGATCATCGACTATTACACGCGTGAGGCGGGCGTGCGTGGTTTGGAGCGCACGATTGCAACTCTTTGCCGCAAGGCAGGCAAAAAGATGCTGGAGACCGGATGCAAGAGCATTACGGTAAAGACAGGCGACGTCAAGACCTATCTTGGCGAAAGAAAGGTGTTGCCCGAAACCATTGATGCCGAAGATCCCGTAGGATGCGTCAACGGACTTGCCTACACCGAGCTTGGCGGAAGTCTGCTCAAGGTTGAGGTTGCCGTTCTCGACGGTACCGGCAAAATTGAGACCACCGGCTCCCTTGGCGACGTAATGAAGGAATCGGCACAAATTGCCGTTAGCTACGTCCGCTCGGTAGCCAAGGAGTTCGGCATTCCCACCGACTTCTACAAAACCAAAGATATTCACATCCACTTCCCCGAAGGGGCTATTCCGAAGGACGGTCCCTCAGCAGGCGTTACGATGGTAACGGCACTCATCAGTGCCCTGACGGGCAGAGCCGTTCGACGCGACGTCGCGATGACGGGTGAAATCAGCCTACGCGGAAACGTGCTTGCCATCGGCGGTCTCAAAGAAAAAACGATGGCAGCTTACAGTGCGGGTGTTAAAACCGTGCTTATTCCCGAGGAAAATATGCGTGACCTTGCGAAAATTGATGCGATGGCACGCGACAATTTGCACTTTATTCCCTGCCGCAAGGCAACAGACGTATTGCAGGCAGCACTCCTGCCCGCAAAGAAGACCGCTCCCAACGAGATGGAGAAATCCACCGATGCAGTTGCGGCTTCGAGCTTTGTTCCTGCCGCTAACATTCAGCCGCAGGTTCGCCTGTAAGCTATCCCACAGAGAGGAGACGAAGATATGGCACTCAACCTCAATAAGACCGAGCTTCGCATCAGTGCGGGACTTCCCAAGCAATTCCCTCGCGATGCGATGGTACAGATCGCCTTTTCGGGCAGATCGAACGTGGGCAAAAGCTCGCTGATCAATTCCCTGCTCGGCCGCAAGTCCTTGGCGCGTGTCAGCTCCTCTCCCGGTAAGACCATCACCATCAACTTTTACGACGTTGACAAAACGCTCTTCCTGGTTGACCTGCCCGGCTACGGCTTTGCAAAAAGAGCCCCTGCCGACAAGGCGCAATGGTCTGCCTTGACCGATGGCTACTTTACGCAAAACCCCAACATCGATCTGCTCAAGCTCGTCATTCAGTTGGTAGATAGCCGCATCGGCCCTACCGCCGACGACGAAATGATGCTCTCCTTCTTGCGCGAAGCGGATATCCCCTTCTTGGTGGTTGCCACCAAGTCGGATAAGCTCAACGCCACCGAGCGCAGAAAATCCGAGGAGATGCTGAAGAGCCACCCCGACATCCCCGCCGATACACCCATTGTGTTCTATTCGGCACTCAAGGGTGATGGCAGAGCCGATCTTTGGAAGCTGATAGCCGAATACACGGGCTTGAAGCTATAATTTTTTCCCGAAAGTGAGAACCGTTTTTCGAAATGTTACTTGATATTCTTTCCGGCGGTAATATCCGCGATATTATCATCTCGCTCGTGTTCAGTATGCCCATCATTCTCCTCGCTCTCTCCTTGCACGAGACTGCGCACGGATACGTGGCATACAAATGCGGTGACTATACTGCATACAATCTCGGGCGTTTGACGCTCAATCCTATGAAGCACATCGACCCAACGGGATTTGTCTGTATGCTTTTGCTCGGCTTTGGTTGGGCAAAGCCCGTACCGATTAACACCCGTAACTTCCGCAACCCCAAGCGCGGGATGGCTCTCTCGGCTCTTGCCGGTCCTCTGGCAAATGCCATTATGGGACTGATCAGTGCGGTTTTGCTCGGTTTTTCAATGGCTTTTTACTACTACCTTGCAGCCTCGGGCGTTTCCGGTTTTGCTATGACCTGCCTTTCTTACACGAGCCTGCTCTTTGAACTCTCCGCGTTGTACAACCTCATTTTTATGGCATTTAATCTCATTCCCATTCCTCCCTTTGACGGCTCGCGCATCGCGTTTGTATTTTTGCCGCCCAAGGCTTACTTTGGGATTATGAAATATGAGAGACAGATTATGTTCGGTCTGCTCATCGCACTCCTGTTACTCTCTCGCTTGGGATTTTCGCCCTTCTCTTGGATAGCCTACGAGCTGACCGATACAGTAGCCGGATTTTTCTGGAAAGTTTTCATGAGAATTTTCGGTTTTAACGTCTAATCCCCCGACAAAACACAGAAAGGATCCTACCTCACCTTATGGAAGCACTCACCTACCGATTGGATCAGTTTGAAGGTCCTCTTGACCTGCTTTTGATGCTGATCCAAAAGAACAAAGTGAATATTATCGATATTCCCATCGCGCTCATCTGCGACCAATACCTTGAGTATCTCAAGGCGGCGCAAGATATGGATATGGAGATCGCGGGCGAATTCATCGTTATGGCGAGCGAACTGATGCTCATCAAGAGCCGCTTGCTCCTCCCCAAGGTTGAGGAAGACGAGAAGGATCCCCGTGCCGACCTTGCCGAAGCCCTCTTGCGTTATCAGCAAGCAAAGCAGGCTGTGGCAAAAATGATTCCCCTTTACCAAACCTATAGCGGCCGTATGGTCAAGGACACCGACGAAATTTCGGTGGATACCACCTACGTTGCCGACCAAGAAGTGACGCAGCTTTGTGCCGCTGTCCGCCGCATCATTGCGGCAAACGAATCGCGCCCGCGCGCGGAAAGACAAACCTTTGCACCCTTGGTTGCCAAGCCCATTATTCCCGTTGACGTGAAAATTGTGGGTATTCTTCACAGAATGTCCCGCAAGAGAGATACCTCGATGCAGGAGCTCTTGCACGACGCCGTATCGCTGAATGATATGATCGCCATTTTCTTGGGTATTTTGGAGCTTGTTAAGGTTCGCAAAATTTTGATTGATGAAGATCCCGATTCCTACACCGTTATTCACGGCGTTGATACGCGCTTTGTTGTAAACGATGCGCCCCCCGCCGAGGGTGAGGAAGAAAAAGAATACAATCCCGCCGTTCACGGAGACGAGCCTATTCCCCTCTCCTCCAAGGCGGAAATGCACCGCGAGCAAAGACGCATCATTCGCGAAGCAAAGCTTGCCGAAAAGAAGCGTTTGCGTGCCGAAGAGCGCGCTCGCCGTGCCGAGGAACGCCGCCGTGCCAAGGAAGAGGCAATGGGTCAGACCTTGATCGAGGCTGATATTATTCCCGAGGACGACAGCGACCTTGAAGCCGAAGCCAAGATTGCACAGATGCTTGACGATCAACTCTCTGAGGATGACGAGGACATCTTGGACGATATCGGCTTAGATATGAACGATATTATCAAATCGATGGCACAGCAGGCAAAAAACCTGCCCGATGACAGTAACTAAAAATTCCCGAAAGGATTTAGCGCAGATATTATGGAACAAAAGAAAGAAGCCGCTCCATTCCTCGAGCAGCTGACAAGCGAACAGGATTTAAAACAGGCAATCGAAGCCATCCTGTATGCAGCCGGTTACCCGATGCGATATGATAAGCTGGGTGAGCTTTTGGGCTTGAGCACGAAAGACGTTAAAACCTTGGTGCGTTCTATGTCGGAGCATTTCGCTCTTGAAGATACACACCACGGCATTCAACTCTTGCTTTATCCCACCACCTGTCAGCTTGCTACCAAGGAGCGTTACGCCCCCTACATCCGAGAAGCACTCGGCATTCGCCGCGGCGGAAACCTCTCGGCATCTTCTATGGAAGTGCTTGCGGTGGTCGCCTACAACCAACCCGTAACAAGATCGTATATCGATTTGGTGCGCGGTGTGGATAGCTCTTATGCCGTCAACTCTCTTCTCGATAAGGGTCTGATAGAAGCCGCCGGACGTCTTGATGCACCCGGTCGTCCAATGCTCTACGTCACCACAGACAAATTCCTTCGCGTATTCGGGCTCAATGCTCTTGACGAGCTCCCCGAAACCGAGGCTTTGAGTGTGGCAGCCGCACAGGCAGAAGGATCGGAGACAAATCAAGAAACCGAAGAGGCAGAACAACTGGCATTTGAGGTGGATGACGAGGCAATCCCGAGTGAATACACCGAACCGGTTGACGGCGAAGAGGAAGACGTTGCCATTGAGGCACTCTCCGCAGCACCGCCTCCCACGGCTGACTCCGATGATAAGGAGGAACTGCCTTGACTGCATTGATTACTATATTAATTATACTCGGCGTGCTTCTCGTCTCAGCCGTACTGATCTTCTTCTTTGGTAACGCAAAGCTTCGCGTTATCAGCAAGGATCGGATACGCGTTGTGGCTTCGATCTGCGGTATTTCCTTTACAATCTATCCGGATAAAAAGGATGCCCCGAAAAAACCGAGAAATCTTGCCCGATGCCGTAATCCCGAGGCTGTTTTGCGACGGGAATTGAAACGGCAACAACGCGCAAAGGAAAAAGCCGAGCGCAAAAAGGAAAAAGCGGCAAAGCGTGCGGCAAAGCGTGCCGAGAAAAAAATCGGTATTCCGCAAAAGTATTGCCCTGTTCCCAATCTAAAAGAAAACCTCGAAATGATTTTGGCATTGCTCAAAAAGTTTTATCATAAAACACGCGGCAAGATCAGAATCAAAGTAAACAAGCTGCACATTCGCGTATCCGCCGATGAGGCGGCACACACCGCAATCCTTTACGGTGTTGTGGCTCAACTCGTTTATCGCATTGTTGCATACGTAGAAGACAACTACACCGCCCTTGAAAGACGGGACGGTGACCTTTCGGTGGATCCCGATTATGCATCCTCCGAATGCAGTGCAGATGTTGATATCGTCCTCTCTGCAAAAATTTGGCGTGCAATCTTCATCTTTATAGATATGGTAAACGCCTACGATGCAGAAAAGAAAATCGCCTATCGCAAAGCGGCTCTCCGTAAACGCGAAAAGCGCAACAAACCTCGATTTGATTTAAAAAATATATTAACACGTATACGAAAGGATCATTCATTATGGAAAACGAATCTTCGATCAAGGAAATAATCCGGAATTCGCTGGAACAAGTGCGCACCATTATTGATGCGGACACTATTGTTGGTAAGCAGATCGTTACCTCTAGCGGCATGGTGATTATTCCGATTTCCAAGCTCTCTATGGGTATCGCAACAGGTGGCTTGGATCTGCCCACAAAAGTTGCTATTGAGGGCGGAAAGAAAAACTTTGGCGGTGTTGGTGGAACCGGCGTTAGCGTCATTCCCGTTGGCTTTTTGACCATCACCCCCGAGGGCAAGGTGGATATGATCCCCATGACGTCGGAAAAGCTCTCCCCCGTAGAGGTCGTTGCAGACCTTATCTACAACTCTCCCGACATCGTCGGCCGTATCAAGAACGTGTTGATGAACGGTTATCAGGAATCTTCGGCAAGTGTGGATGTCGATGTCGACGTTCAGCCTGAACTTGCCCAAGAATACGAGGAACAACTCATTGCCGATGCAGACGTTGCAGTGGCTCCTATGTTCGCCGATGACGCCGCTATGGCAACCGAGCAGATCCTCTCCTCCGACGAGGGTGAGGCATATGCCGAGTCCAGAGTTGGTCGCAAGCAAATGAAGCTTGAAATCAAAGCACAAAAGAAGAGAGAAAAAGAAGCTGCAAAGCTGCAAAAGAAAGCAGACAAGAGCGCAGCAAAGATGGCAAGAATCCAAGCAGATATCATGGCCATCAATATGGCTCTGGAAGCTGCTCAAACTCCCGAAGAAAGAGCATATCTCCAAACTGCTCTTGCCGAGGCTCAGGTCGACGCTCAGCTTGAGGGCGAAAAGCAAGCTCAAATCGCATTTGAACAACAGGCTCTCGCAGCTACTGCTCCCGTTCAATACGATTCTACCTCCATTGTCGTTGGCGGCAAGAAGAGCGGACGTGTTGCCGCTATGACTCCCGAAGAGAGAGAAGCTCAAATTCAAGCCGAAATTATGGCATTTAACGCTGCCCTTCTCGCAGCAAGCACTCCTGCAGAAAAGCAGGCTATTATCGAAGCAGAAAAAGAAATTCTCGCTTCCTACTCCACCGCTCCCACCGTTGTCGATGCTGAAATCGCAGAGTTCAATGCTGCTGTTCAGGCTGCAAGAACTCCCGAAGAAAAGCAGACTATTATCGAGGCAGAAAAGAAAGCTATGCTTCAACCTGCCCGTGCAACCGTTAAGACCCAGGAACAAATGCAGTTCGAGTCCGATATGAATACGCTCGATACCGCACTGAAGTCCGCTAAGTCCGAGGAAGAAAAGAAAGCTATTCTCGACGTTCAAAAGCAGACTGTTATCAAGGCAAAGAAGCAACGCATGGCAAAGACTGCTACTCCCGAGTCTATCGACGCAGAAATTTTGGCATTCAACACTGCTCTTGCAATGGCACAAACTCCCAAGCAAAAGCATACTGTAATTCAAGCAGAAAAGAAGGCTATGCTTAAGCCTGCAAAACAGGCTCCTGTTCTTACTGCAGAGCAAACCCAATTCCAAGCCGAGATGAATACTCTTGGCGCCGAGCTCAAGACTGCAAAGACAGAGGAACAAAAGCAGGTTGTTATCGAGGCTGAAAAGCAAGCTATTATCAAAGCAAAGAAGCAACGCGCTGCTAAAGCTTCTAACGATGACCAACTCCGTGCAGAAATCGCTGCTTTTAATGCCGCTTACAACAACGCCAAGACTCCTCAGGCAAAATATGCTGTGATCCGTTCCGAAAAGCAGGCTATGGTTGGTCCCGCAGCAGAAAAAACTGCTACCAAGACCAGAGAGCAAGCAAAGTTTGAGTCCGAAATGAACGCACTTGACTCTGCCCTCTCCACCGCTAAGACTCCCGAGCAACAAAAAGCTATTATCGAAAAGCAAAAGCAGACCATTGTAAAGGCCAAGAAGCAAGGCGTTTCTCGCAATGATGCGCGCAATAAGGCTCTGATGGCAGAAATCGCCGCTTTCAATGCTGCTCTCGCTGCAGCAAAAACAGCCGAACAAAAACAGGCTGTTATCATTGCCGAAAAGAATGCAATGACAAAGGCTGCTCCTGCACAAATCAAAACTGTTAAGACCGCCGAACAGCTCGCTTTCGAGGCTGAGATGGCCGCTCTGAATAAAGAGCTCCTCGCCGCTAAGACTCCTGCGCAACAACAAGCAGTCATCGAAAAGCAAAAGCAAACCGTCGTTAAGGCAAAGAAGCAAGGTGTTACCAACTCTCGCAGCATAGCTACCGCTATGGCTGAGGTTGCCGCTTTCAACGCTGCCCTCGCCGCTGCTACCTCTGCTGCTCAACAACAAGTTATCATCCAATCCGAAACCAAGGCTATGGTTGAACCTGCAACTCAACCCGCTGGTAAGACCGCTGAGCAGCTCGCTTTCGAGGCTGAGATGGCTGCTCTGAATAAAGAGCTCCTCGCCGCTAAGACTCCTGCACAGCAACAAACTGTTATTCAAAAGCAACAACAAACTGTTGTTAATGCTAAGCAAAAGGGTGTTACCAAGTCCCGCAGTATTGCTACCGCTATGGCTGAGGTTGCCGCTTTCAATGCTGCCCTCGCCGCTGCTACCTCCGCTTCCCAACAACAAGTTATCATCCAATCCGAAGCAAATGCTATGGTTGACCCCACCGTTCAACCCGTTGGCAAGACCGCTGAGCAACTCGCTTTCGAAGCTGAGATGGCCGCTCTGAATAAAGAGCTCCTCGCCGCTAAGACTCCTGCACAGCAACAAACTGTTATTCAAAAGCAACAACAAGCTGTTGTTAATGCTAAGCAAAAGGGTGTTACCAACTCTCGTAGCGTAACTACCGCTATGGCTGAGGTTGCCGCTTTCAATGCTGCCCTCGCCGCTGCTACCTCTGCTGCTCAACAACAAACCATTATTCAAGCCGAAACAAAGGCTATGGTTGAGCCTGCTCAACCCGTTGGCAAGACCGCTGAGCAACTCGCTTTCGAGGCTGAGATGGCCGCTCTGAATAAAGAGCTCCTCGCTGCTAAGACTCCTGCACAACAACAAACTGTTATTCAAAAACAACAACAAGCTGTTGTTAAGGCTAAAAAGCGCGGCGTTACCAAATCCGACAAGGAAATGGCTCAGTTGATGGCAGAAGTTACTGCTTTCACCGCCGCTCTCAACGCTGCGTCTTCTGTTCCTCAACAACAAGCTATCATTCGAGCTGAAACAGAAGCTATGCTTGCTCCCTCTGAATTTGCAGGCAAAACTGCAGAACAGATCGCCTTTGAGGCAGAAATGGATGCTCTCAACAAGGCACTCCTGGCAGCTAAAACTCCCGAGCAACAACAAATCGTTGCAGAAAAGCAAGCACAATCTATCATTAAGGCAAAGAGACAAGGCGTCACCAAGTCCGGCAACATAGCAAATGCCATGGCTGAAGTTGCTGCCTTCACCGCGGCTCTCAACGCGGCTACTACCGCTCAACAGCAACAAGCTGTTATCCAAACCGAAGCGAAGGCTATGATCGATCCCAAGACAGAAGAATCTGTTGGTAAGACCGCAGAGCAAATCGCTTTTGAGGCTGAAATGGATGCTTTGAACAAAGCACTCCTCGCCGCTAAATCCCCTGCACAGCAACAAGAAATTGTTGAACAACAAAAACAAACCGTTGTTAAGGCTAAGCAGAAAGGCGTTACCAATTCTCGCAGAATTGCCACCGCTATGGCTGAGGTTGCCGCTTTCAATGCCGCCCTCGCCGCTGCTACCACCGCTTCCCAACAGCAGGTTATCATCCAAGCAGAAGCAAAGACTATGGTTGAACCTTCCGCAGGTAAGACCGCAGAGCAACTCGCTTTCGAAGCTGAAATGGAAGCTTTGAACAAGGAACTCAAAGCTGCCAAGACTCCTGCACAACAACAAGCAGTTGTTGAAAAACAAAAACAAGCTGTTGTTAATGCTAAGCAAAAGGGTGTTACCAAGTCTCGTGCTGTAACCACCGCTATGGCTGAGGTTGCCGCTTTCAATGCTGCCCTCGCTGCTGCAACTACTGTTTCTCAACAACAAGCTATCATTCAAGCCGAAACAAGAGCTATGCTCGAACCTGCAGCAGAACCCACCGGTAAGTCTGCTGAACAACTCGCTTTCGAGGCCGAAATGGAAGCTCTGAACAAAGAGCTCCTCGCTGCTAAAACTCCCGCACAGGAAAAGGTTGTTACTGAAAAGCAAAAGAAATCCGTTGTTAAGGCTAAGCAAAAAGGCGTTACCAATTCTCGCAGCATAGCTACCGCTATGGCTGAGGTTGCCGCATTCAATGCTGCCCTCGCTGCTGCTACCTCTGCTCCCCAACAACAAGCTATCATTCAAACCGAAACCAAGGTTATGACTCAACCTACGGTTTCTCAAGCAGATGGTAAAACTCCCGAGCAGCTTCAATTTGAAGCTGAAATGGCATCTCTCAACAACATGATGCTGTATGCAAGAACTCCCGCAGAACAGCAAACCGTTGTAGAGAAGCAAAAGCAAACTATCGTAAATGCAAAGAGACGCGGCTTGACCAAGTCCGGCGACATGACCACCGCAATGGAAGAAATCGCCGCATTCAACGCTGCTCTCGCCGCTGCAAATACTGCTCCGCAACAACAGGCGATTATTCAAACCGAAGCAAAAGCTATGGTTACGCCCAGAGCAACTCAGCCTTTCGCACAGCAATCTCAATTCAATGATGAGATGAGCGCACTCCTTGCCGCTATGGTAAGTGCAACAACTCCCGCTCAAAAGAAATCCATTATTGATGCAGAAGCTAAAACCATTGTTGATGCAAAGAAGAAGGGCTTAACAAAGTTCGACGACAGTCAAATCATCAAGGAAATCGAAGCATTCAACGCTGCTCTCGCTGCCGCAGAAACTCTGCAAGAGCAAAAGAGCATCATCAAAGCCGAAAAGGTTGCTATGCTCAAGCCCACCAAGCTGAAGACCGATAAGGATTCCGCAGAATTGGCTCGCTTTGAGGCTGAGATGGAAGCTTTGAACGTTGCTCTCTCCAATGCAAAATCTGCTGAACAACAAACCGCTATTCTGGATGCAGAAAAGCAAACTATTGTTAAGGAAAAGAAAGCAAAGAAGGGTCGCACCAGCGCATACGAAGGCAACGAAAAGCTCTTGGCCGAAGTTGCAGCATTCAATGCAGCTCTCCTTGCGGCTCGCACCGCACAAGAGAAGCAGGCGCTCATCGATGCCGAAAAGGCATTGCTCCTCACTCCCGAATATCAGGCTCCCGTTGTAAGCCAAGAACAAGCTGCGTTTGAAGCAGAGATGTCCTCTCTCAATACCGCCCTTGCCAATGCAAAAACGCGCAAAGAGCAAAACGAACTGCTTGATGCTCAAGAAAAAGCCGTTATCAAGGCTAAGAAGCGCGGCGTAACCAAGTCCGGTGAGGATTATGCAAAGCTGATGGCAGAGGTTGCTGCATTCAATTCTGCCCTCTTGGCTGCTGAAACAGCAAGACAAAAGCAAGAACTCATCGATGCCGAAAGACAGAATATGCTCAAGGAGCAAAAGGATATCCTTGTAAAGAAGGCAGAACAAGAAGTATTCGAGGCTGAAATGGTCGGTTACGACGAGGCTTACGCCGCAGCCCAAAGCGATCTTGAAAAGCTCTCTATCCTCGAAGCTCAAAAGCAAGCTATTGTCAAGGCAAAGAAGAAGGGTGTAACCAAGGCTCAAAAGGCTGCTCAAACCGGCAAGATTCTCACAGCTCAACAAGAGAGACTCAACGCTCTGGAGCAAGAGCTCGACGTTTTGAAGGTTGCTTTGGCACAGGCTACAAGCGAAGCAGAAAAGCATGCTGTTATTGATGCTGAAAAGGATGCCCTTATCGAAGTTAAGAAGCAGGTTGCTCAAGCCGAAGGTATTATTGCCGAGGGTGAGGTTAATCTCGCTAAGGTATCCATTGAGCCTATGAAGCCCGCTAAGGTTAACAAGCGCGCCGAAAGAAAGGCTCGCAAGCTTGCTAAGAAACAGGCTGCTGAACAGGCTCCTGTTCCTCACAACAAGCGCGGTAAGATTTCCGAAAAGACGCTTGACAGCGGTACGGTAAAATAATCCGCTTGGAAGAAATCATCCGCTAAAATGACATAAAACGCACTCCGGAAAAATATACATTACCAAATGTATTTTTTCCGGAGGGTGTTATTTATGATGAAAATTCGCAAGATTTTAAGCCTTTTGGGGGCATTGCTTTTGGCTTTTGGTGCACTTATTCTTCCAACAAATGCGCAAGAAGCAATAACCTCTCCCCCTTCCCTTTCTGCACAAAGTGCTTTTTTAATGGAGGCCGAGAACGGCACGACCGTATACGAAAAAAACGCCCATACGCGTCTGCCCATGGCAAGCACCACCAAAATTATGACCGCTCTTGTGGCTCTCGAGCTTGCAGCTCCCGATACTGTCATTGCGGTGGATGGGAGTGCGGTTGGCACAGAGGGGTCTTCCATTTATTTATGTGAAGGCGAGGAGCTAACACTTGAGGAGCTTTTGTATGCCCTAATGCTTGAATCGGCGAACGATGCCGCCGTTGCCATTGCGATTGGCGTATCGGGAAGCCTTGATGCCTTTGTGGATGCGATGAACACCAAAGCAACTGCTCTTGGCCTCTCTGACACACACTTTGCCAATCCACACGGATTGGATGCAGAGGCGCATTATACCACAGCCTACGAGCTGGCTGTCATCGCGCGAGAGGCTTTGAAAAATCCTTTACTCAAAACCATTGTTTCAACAAGAAAAACGACGATTTCACATCAAAATACCGATGGCGTGCGTTTGTTGGTAAACCACAACAAAATGCTCCGCCTTTATGATGGGTGCATCGGTGTGAAAACCGGATACACGCAAAAAAGCGGCCGTTGCTTGGTGTCTGCCGCCGAGCGAGACGGTGTTGTGATGATTGCGGTAACCATTGATTCCCCCGACGATTGGAATGACCATACCAAGCTTTTGGATTTTGGATTTTCCAATTACCGTTCGGTAGAGCTCTGCCCTGCCGATTTTCACCTTTGCCTGCCCGTTGTGGGCGGCAAGGAAGCTTACGTTACTCTTGGAGTGGCGCAAGGAGTTTCTGCCACGCTTCCCAACGGGGCGGGCGTAATTGAACAAACCATCCAATGTCCGCGTCATCTTTTCGCGCCTGTAAAGGAAGGAGACGTTTGCGGACGAATGCTCTTTTATTGTGACACAAACAATGACGGCATCAAAGAAACAGTCGGTGACGTTCCGCTCATTGCCCAATACGGCATTTCAAAGCATCCATCACGTCTGACTCTGTGGCAACGCTTTTTGCTTTGGTGGCAAAGACTGTTCTCTTGATAAAGAGCACATATAATTAAGGAAGAAAATAACTCACTAACATATAAAACAAAGGAGGCGACAGAATGCGGTTGCAAAAATTCTTTTCGGACTGTGGCATACTTTCGCGCAGAGCCGCCGAGGCTGAAATTGCCGCGGGTAAAGTCAAAGTGAACGGCGCTGTCGCTCAAATCGGCGACTCTGTTGACCCTGAGGTTGATATTGTCGAATACAAAGGCAAGCGCATTTTGCCTCGCACGAGCGCAAAACGCCGCTATATTATGCTCAACAAGCCGCGCGGATACGTGACCACGATGCAGGACGAAAAAGGACGCCCTACCGTTGCCGACCTCACATCGGGCGTCGGTGTGCGTGTCTACCCTGTCGGCCGTCTTGATATGGACTCCGAGGGCTTGCTCCTTTTGACCGACGACGGCGAATTCGCCAATCAACTCACGCATCCTCGCCACGAAATTCCCAAAATTTATCACGTAACGCTCTCCAAGGTGCTCTCCAAGGAAGAGGTTTCGGCGCTTCGCGCCCCGATGGAGCTTGACGGCTACCGTTTGCAGCCCGTCACCGTTAAAAAATTAGCTCCCGACACGGTTCAAATGAATCTCTATGAGGGGCGAAACCGTCAAATCCGCCGCATGTGCGAGGCCGCGGGACTCAAAGTCATCCGCCTGCAACGCATCGCCATTGGAGATTTGAGATTGGGTGAGCTCCCTCTTGGCAAGTGGCGCGAGCTGACCTCCGACGAAGTACAGTACCTGACAACAGGTAAAAAGAAAGGATAAAGACTATGCTGGAAGTATTACCGATTCAAGATAAAAGCGAACAAGAAGCGATTGCCAACCTTTGCGGCATACCCTATCGCACCGAGCTCTTGGCTTACAAGGCTTTGGTGGACGGAGAACTCTTTGGCATGTGTCAGTTCACAATGAACAAGGATGGCGGCTCTATCGTTGATTTTGCAAACGTTCCCGAAAAGTATGAGTTTGAGCCAATGTTCGTTATGGGGCGCGCCGCACTCAATTTTATTGACCTCTGCGGTGTTCACCGCGCCTATTTTGACGCAAAATGCGACAATGAAACGCTTGTAAAAGCCATCGGTTTTTCGCGCAATGCCGACGGCAGATTTGAGATGGATTTGACAGATTTCTTCAAAGAACCCTGTAAACACTCTCATTGAGCGATAAATCGACTACCAACTTGGTAAAATTTACCAAATATTCCCCAAAATTTTTGGGGAATATTTTTTCTTGTTTTATATTGTAAAATTATTACATTTATGGTAAAATATTACTGTCATAACAAAATGAAAGTTGGAGGAATAATTGACTTATGGAATACAAAACAAAACTTTTAATTGCCGATGAAAGCCCCATTTGGCGTGCACAGGTGCGTGAAGGGTTAATGCGCGCAGGATACAGAAACATAGAGGAAGCGGTCAACGGTGAAGAAGCCGTACTCAAAATGTCGCAAATTCACCCCGAGGTGGTTCTTCTTGACGTTTGGCTCTCTAAGCTCGACGGTATTGGCGTTCTTCGCAACGCACGTACAATGGATTGGGGCAGCGACAAAGCACCTTCCTTTATTGTAGTATCCTCCGTTTCCAACCAAAACGTTTTTATTCAGGCATCCGAGGCGGGCGCGGAGCTTTGTTTACTCAAGCCCGTTAATCTCGTCAGCCTTGCCGAACACATTCAAAACATTGCTACCCGTCGCGTGCAGGATATTCCCGCTGTGGCGATGCAAGAGGTTGAAAAAGGTCCTGATATCGAATCGCAAGTCACGCAAATCATTCATCAAATCGGTGTTCCCGCACATATCAAGGGTTATCAGTATTTGCGCACGGCAATTCTTTTGACCATTAAGGATTCGGATATTATCAACTCGGTAACAAAGGTGCTCTACCCCAGCGTTGCCAAGAAGTACGCCACCACTACCAGCCGCGTGGAGCGTGCTATCCGTCACGCCATTGAGGTTGCTTGGGATAGAGGCGACGTCGATACGCTCAATTCCTATTTTGGCTATACCATTCAAAACAACCGCGGCAAGCCCACCAACTCCGAGTTTATTGCCATGATTGCCGATAATTTGAGGCTTAAGTATAAGTTGAACTGATAAAAAAAGGAAGGCTTTTGCCTTCCTTTTCTCTTTGTTTTTCGTTGACACGTGCCTTGATATATGCTATAATAAAGGAAAAGACGTGACTAACTCTTTTATCTTTAGGAGGAACCTTATGGGAAATATTTTTCTTTGCGGTGTATCCGCTCTGGAATATGATATTATCTGTGGCGCGGCGCCTGCTGAGGAGAACGCGGGCAGCATTATGCGCCGTTGGATTGAGAAAATCGCAGGCGAGAAAATGGTCGGTGGCAAGGGTGTGATTGATCTTCATATTGAAGATGACATCAATGATTGCGAGGGATATTCTATTCAAAATACGCCCGGAAAACTCTCGATTATCGGTCACGGACCGCGCGGAATTCTGTATGGCGTGTATGGATTTTTGGAAAAATATCTCGACGTACATCATTTTGCCCCCGGTGTAACAACCTTCGGCGAAGGTGCCGAAATCGGTGAGTTCAACGAGTCCTTCTCCCCTATTTTTGAATACCGTCAAGATAGTTTTTACCTTGGTGAGGACGACCTCGAATGGCGCATTGCAAACCGTGTCAACACGCACAAAAGTGAGGATCCCCGCCACGGCGGATATATGAAGTGGGCGGGGCGCTTTGTGCACACGATGGAAGAGGTTACGGGATGTCCGCAACACCTGCAGCCCTGTCTTTCCGACCCCGAGGTAACAAAAAAAGCCATTGAATACACACGCAACGTCTTGAAAAAAGACCCGATGGTAAAGCTTGTTTCCATCTCCCAAAACGACAACGAAAGATACTGCAAATGCGAGCGCTGTGCTGCGATTGATGCCGAAGAAGGTAGCCATATGGGCACCCTCTTGCGCGTGGTCAATGCCGTTGCCGCTGACATCAAGGACGACTACCCCGACGTTGCTATTGAAACGCTCGCTTACCGTCACACACGCAATATTCCCAAAATCACAAGGCCTTTGCCAAACGTTGTTATTCGCCTCTGCCCCTTTGAAGCTTGCTTTACACATCCTCTTTCAGGCGGTGCTTGTTCGCGCAACCGCAAATTTGTAAAAGATCTTGAAGATTGGAATAGCATTTGCGACCGCATCTACATTTGGGATTACGTCACCAATTTTGCACACTATCTCGCACCCTATCCGAACTTCCACGTTCTACGCGACAATATGCGTTTTTATGCGGAGCATGGTGTTAAGGGAATGTATCCCGAGGGTAACTATCAATCATTTTCAGGTGAATTTGCCGAGCTACGTGCCTATCTTTTAGCGCGCCTTGCTTGGGAGCCGATGATGGCTGAATCGGTCTATCATATGCACATTAACCGCTTCCTTGAGGCTTACTACGGCAAGGGATGGCGCAATATTCGTGCCTTTCTCGATTGGTTCAACGGTGCGGCAAAAGCAAGACATATCAACATTTATGAGCGTCCATTCCAAACCGTTCCTCGTGAGATGTATGAGGTCGTTTACGATGCCATTGAGGCTTGGTGGGATGCCGCCGAGCGCGATGCGGGTGACAAGCTTGACAACGTCAAACGCTCCCGTTTGCAATGGACCTACGTCTCCCTGATGGTTCGTCCCGACCCTGAAAAAGCGCGTGCGTTCTACAAGGACGTCAACGAGCGCAAAATTTATTGGAAAGAGGAACAACACTATCTCCCCGAAGAACAGGATTTTGGTGCTGACCCCGGGGATTGGGTGTTCAAAAAATCATAAAAGAAAGGCCTATCTTTATGAAATTTTTTAGATTTTACAGATTTGTTTCACATCACCGCTTGCTATGCACCGTTCTATTTACCATGCTGTCCTTTTCGATTTGTGCATTTGCACTTGCAACTGTTTCGGCAGGTCCGGGGGCATATGTTATAGTGGCTTTATTCTTTCTCCTTTTATGCAATATCTTTTGCAGAACATGTGCAAATCTGTTAATTCTATATGCTACAAAAGAACTGCAAGAAAATTGTGATCCCAAACCTCTTTTAGAGGAAACCTTAGATGGATTGAAGTATGTCAAAAAAGGCGTCGACCGTCAAATTTACATCATCGATTATGCAACTGCACTCAGCGCTTTGGGCGAGCACGAATTTGCATATCGACAATTATCCGAAATCAGCATAGATAAATACGCCGGCACGTTACCGGTTGTAAAAATCGTATACTATAACAATTTGGGATATTTTGCACATATACTCAAAAAGAATGATGCCGCAGACCTTTTGCACAATAAGGCGTTAACGATGTATAATGCACTCAAAGAGGGCAAACAGAAAAAGGGGTTGGAGTTTACCCTACTCTCCTCGCAAGCCTCTGCTTGCCTGCGAGCCGGCGATCCCATTGGTGCGCTATCCTATGCAAACCGCTTGTCTCCACCAAGCAAATACGGCGAAATAGAAACCGCTTGGTTGCTCTCCGAAATTTACTTGGCACAAAATGATATCCATTCTGCCAAAATTCATTTGGAACGCGTGGCAGCTTCTAACCCCGATTTGTATATTACAAAAGAGGCAAAAAGATTACTTTTGGAAATGGAATAAGAAATGGGAGCGACATTGTCGCTCCCATTTTGGCTTTCTGTCATCTTTTGTCGAGCGAAAAATTCCCGAAAAGACGACATTTTTTCAAAATCCTCTATACAAAAATCATTTATTGTGATATAATTATAGGTAAGAAAGTTCTACGTCACAAGAAAGGACAGGCTCTTTACATATGGAAAAGAAAAAGAGTGGCGCGCCCCGTCGCGACTTTGACAAAACGCGCAAAAACAGCAATAAGCAAAATCGCGCACCGCGTTATGATTACAAAAAAGAAAATAATGCCCCCAAGGATGAGGAAGCCGGCATTCACGGTGACTACGAAAACGGTGCCGTTATCGGTCGAAATGCCGTTGGCGAGCTCCTCAAATCGGGACGCGACATTGATAAATTGCTCGTTCAAAAGGGCGAGCGCACGGGCTCTATCGTTGTGCTTGTAGCACAGGCGATTGAGCGCGGCATTCCCGTAATCGAAACCGAAAAACCAAAGCTCGATGCCATTTCGGGCTATGCTCCCCACCAAGGCGTTATCGCTTTTGCGGCAGAAAAGGACTACTGCACAGTGGAAGACATCCTTGACATTGCAAAAGAACGCGGTGAGGACCCCCTCATTGTGATTTGCGATGGCATTACTGACCCTTACAATCTCGGTGCCATCATTCGTTGCGCCGAGTGCTGCGGTGCACACGGACTCATCATTTCCAAGCGTCGCGCCGTAGGGCTGACTCCCCTTGTCACCAAGGCATCGGCAGGCGCTATTGAGCATCTTGCCGTGGCAAAGGTTGCCAATATTGCATCTACCGTTGAAGCCCTGAAAGAAAAAGGCGTTTGGACGTTTGCCGCAGAGGCAGGCGGTGAGAGCGTTTATGCCACCAACCTCAAGGGGGCATGCGCTATCGTGCTTGGCAGCGAGGGCAACGGTGTCTCTCAAATTGTTCAAAAGACCTGTGATGCAATCGTTTCTATTCCCATGTACGGACAGGTGAATTCCTTTAACGTCTCTACTGCGGCGGCTATCCTTTTGGCCGAAGCCGCACGTCAGCATCATTCCTGATACTTTGTTTTCCTAACTTTTATCGGAAAGGAGCCATTATGAAAGAGAATCAAAATTCGGAGCTCTCGAAAGCAAAAAATGCGGTAGCATCCGAACAAAAAAAGACGACTCCCCCGACGTCGCAAGCAAAATCGAATATACATAAAAAGCCGGCAAACACATCGCTTCCCACCTCGCAAAAGGCGGAAGGAACAACGCAAAAGGCTGCATCCGGCACTTCCTCTGCGAGTGCGAAAAAGGTTCCGCCGCGCAAGCGTGTTCGTCCTTTGCAAACCATTGGGCAAACGCAACGCTCTCGTGATGAAAACTTGGACGAGGCACTCGATGAAGCATTTGACGAGTTTATAGATGCCGATTTCTCGGTTCCCGAGGAGATTCCCGTAGACGCTCCCGAGGAAATTCAGCGCCCCCCCAAGCCGACAAACCTTTTGCAACGCATGAAAATGCGCCGCGAGGCTTTGGCAGAAAAGAAAATGACTGCCATGGAGATCATTCGCCGCCGCAGCGGATTTTCGGATGACGACATTGAAATGATCTTTGAGCTTGGCTACGAAAACGAATTCGGCCGTCTTGTTGGATACGATAACCTCAAAAAGCTGAAATATGATCACTTGCACCGTATGTCGCGCGAGAGCAGCAAGCGTTACCGCACAGCTTTTGGTTATTGCGGTCAAGATTCGATCACACCCCAAAACAAAACGCGATCGATTGCAAAATATATGCACGACCGCCGTTATTTGATCCTGCGCACACTGCTCACGTTCCTCGCACTCTTCTTGGTAGTGCTTTTGGACTATCCCGCTCTCATCGGCGGTGGATACGAGGCATTCGATGCATCTGTGCCGCTCTTCTTCCCCATTCTCTCTACCGTTGTTATGGTGGCGGCAACCGTGCTTTCCTACAAGCAATTCAATGCGGGCATTCGTAGCTATTTCAAGCTTCGTCCCACGCCCTATTCAACACTATCAGTCATTGTCCCCTTTGTCCTTTTCTACGACATCGTAGCAATGATAGGGCAAATCCCCTTGGTTCACCTCAACTGTGTGGCAACGGGTGCTCTGCTCCTCATTTGCATATGCGATATCTTCCGCCTGACAAGTGAAATGCGTGTCTTCCGCCTTTTGGCAACCGATGCGCCAAAAACCGTGCTTGACCCCACCGAGCTTCGCAAAAAGAAGCTCCGTCAGGGCAAAAAGCTGATTAAGATCATCAACGATGACCTTGATGAAAACTTCTATCACGTTCACAATGCCCAGCTGACGATGGGCTTCTTCCGCCGTTTTAACGAAATGGAAGCCGCCAACGCACCTTTCCGTATACTGCTGACGCTCCCGCTCATCCTTGGATTTTTGGCAGGCTTTGTGCTTGCCCTGACCAACGGTCTCGGTGATGCGCTCAACGCATTTGCAACGGTAACTGTGCTCGGTTTGCCCGGAGCCGCTTGCTTTGGCTTCTTCTTCCCCCTCAGTCACGCAAACAATCTGCTCACGCGCAAGAACTGCGCCCTGCTTGGTGAAGAAGCCGTAGAAGAATACAACGAATCCAAAACCGTTATTTTCAACGATTACCGTCTCTGCCGCGCCCTGAACTGCTCGGAATTGGCGGTTCGCGATAAGAGCGACGATCTGCGCCGCGATTTGAAGCTGGCGGGCATCCTCTTCCGCAAAATTGGCGGTAGCTTGGAAGAAATCGGCAAGGCAACCGCTACCAAATCTGCCGACCCCAACGTTGCTTTTGTTCGTATTGCAGATACGGGGGTGGAAGCGATTATCGACAATCAATACCACGTGATCGCGGGGGATGCTATCTTTCTGAAGAAGAGCGGTATCCGTATTCCAAAAGAGACTGCCGACCGCGCTTTGCGCCGCGCCGACAACGTAGGGCTTTTGTACTTTGCCGTTGACGGCATTCTCAAATTGACCTACGATATTGAATATGGCCTTGACCCCAAATTTGAGATTATTGCCGAGCGTTTAGCTGACTCCACCACCTCTGTTGCCATTCAATCCTACAACCCCAACCTCACTGAGGAATTTTTGCAAGACATTCGCCATGCGGATGCCATTCCCGTACGTGTAATCAAGCCCGGTAAATATGAGTCGGATGCTTTGCTTGAAATTTCGGATACAGGTGCCGTCGCTCTTGGAGGTGAAAAACACATTGTCAATCCGCTCTATGCGGCAAAAAGAGTGAATGAGGTCAAACGCATCAGCTTCTGTTTACAGCTTGCAGCATCGGCTATTTCCTTTGTAGGAACGCTTGTTTTGATGCTCCTCTCCCTCTCTTCCTACCTCACTCCCATGACGTTTGGCCTGTATTACTTAGGTTGGACAGTGGCATCTGCCATTCTCTCCTTTGCACTCATCAACCGACGCACACTCTATTTGGGTCGCGAAAAATAAAAATAGGCAAAAAGGAACACTATGAACCATTCTACCAAACTCAACAGTACCATTCTCAAATCGGTCTCCAAGCCCGGCAGATATTCGGGCGGCGAGTACGGTGAGATTATCAAAAATAAAGAAGATATCAAGGCGCGCTTTGCCTTTTGCTTCCCCGACACGTACGAAATCGGTATGTCGAACTTGGGTATGCGTCTGCTTTACGGTGCTCTCAATGCACATCCCGACATTTGGTGTGAGCGTGTGTTCACTCCTTGGACGGATATGCAAGAGAAAATGCGTGAGCACGACCTGCCCCTGACCGCACTTGAAAGCGGAGATCCCCTTTCGGCTTTCGACTTTATCGGCTTTACCCTGCAGTACGAAATGTGCTACACAAACGTGCTCAAAATGCTTTCCTTGGCAAAGCTCCCCTTGCGCACAAAAGACCGTGCCGCCAATGATCCTATCATCATTGGCGGTGGCCCCTGCTCTTACAACGCCGAGCCGATTGCGGATTTCTTCGACCTTTTCAACATTGGCGAGGGCGAGGATATGCTCCCCGCTATCACCCGCCTTTACATTCAAATGAAGGAAGAAGGCCGCTATACACGAAAGGACTTTTTGCACGAGGCTGCCAAGACCATTCCCGGTGTCTACGTTCCCTCTCTTTATGAGGTAACCTACAACGAGGACGGAACCATCAAGGCTTATACACCCGTGTACGATGATATTCCAAAGCAGGTAACCAAGCAAATCATCAAGGATTTGGATAAGGTCTACTTCCCCGATAAGGTGGTTATGCCCTACATTGAAACCGTGCACGACCGCATTATGCTTGAGGTCTATCGCGGTTGCATTCGCGGTTGCCGCTTCTGCCAGGCGGGTATGATTTACCGCCCTGTGCGCGAAAAGAGTGCCGACGTGCTCAATCGCCAAGCAAAAGCCCTTTATAACTCGACGGGATACGAAGAGATTTCGCTTTCCTCTCTTTCTATCAGTGACTACACCTCGCTTGAGCCTTTGTGCGACAAGCTCCTAAATTGGACCGATGACAACATGGTCAGCCTTTCTCTTCCCTCGCTCCGCGTGGACAGCTTTAACAAGGATTTGATGCGCCGCATCGAGTCGGTACGTTCCTCTTCCCTGACCTTTGCCCCCGAGGCGGGCACGCAAAGACTGCGCGACGTTATCAACAAGAACGTAACTGAGGAAGAGGTTATGCGCGCCGTAAACGTGGCGTTTGATGCACGCAAAAACTCGGTCAAGCTTTATTTTATGAATGGTCTTCCCACCGAAACGCTTGAGGATATCGAGGGTATCGCTACCCTTGCCGAGCACGTTGTGGATGCTTACTATCAAAACCCCAACAGAAACCGTGCTCGCCCCGTTCAAGTAACGGTCAGCGTTTCTTGCTTCATTCCCAAGCCCTTTACCCCCTTCCAATGGGAAGCGCAGGATACGATGGAAATGCTTGCCGAAAAGCAAGAATACCTTAAATCAAAGATTAAGAGCAAACATATCAGATACGTGCATCACGATGCAAAGGTATCGCGTATTGAGGCGGTTCTCGCCCGTGGCGACCGTCGCCTCGGTGACGCTCTTGAGCTTGCTTGCCAAGAAGGCTTTATGTTTGATGCCTGGGATGAATATTTCGACTACGACAAATGGCTCTCCGTATTTGAACGCACGGGTGTGGATCCCGCGTTCTATGCCAACCGCAAGTTTGGTAATGACGAAGTTTTGCCTTGGGATATTATTGACTGCGGCGTGAGCAAGGAATTCTTCCTGCGCGAGCAGGCAAAGGCTTACGGCGAGACGACCACCCCCAACTGCCGCGAGCATTGCTCGGCGTGCGGTGCGAACAAATTGGGCGGCGTGCGTGCCGTTTGCCCCGGTTGCCGTGAAATGGCACAGACCGAAAGTGACGAGCCGCTCCCCCAAAAGCAAGATAAGAAGGTTTGGGAACCCATTACCGAGGGCTCTCGTATCGTGCGTATTAAGTTCCGCAAGGTGGGAGATTTGCAATACATATCGCACCTCGATTTACAACGCACCGTCTCCCGCGTGCTTGTGCGTGCAAACATCCCCATGTGGTACACGCAAGGCTTCAATCCGCACGCAAAGGTCGTGTTTGGACTCCCCCTCTCGGTTGGAACACAAAGCGAATGTGAATTCATCGATTTGCGTGTTGATAGAAATATCCCCTGTGAGGATGTCAAAAATCTGCTCAACCGCGAGTTGACCGACGAGATGCAAGTGCTTGACGCTTACGAGCCAACCGGCAAATTCGCCGACATTGCGTGGGCGAGATATGAGATCGGCCTCAACTTTGCAGATGCCAATGCAGAAACGGCAGAAAAGCTGCAAGCTCTCTTTACCACCTCTCCCCTCTTGGTAATGAAGAAATCCAAATCGGGCGAGAAAGAAGTTGATTTGACACAAATGATTCGTCAGCTCGATGCAATTTGCACCGAGGATGGCAAAATTGCCATTACCGCAATTCTGCGCGCAGGCAACACCGAAAACCTCAACCCCGAAATGCTCATTGGCGTTGCAAAAGAACGTTTGGGCATCCTTTCGGGTAACCCCACACAAGAATCCTACTCGATTCTGCGCACAAACGTTTACACCGATGACGGTGAGACGGAATTTAGATAACAATAAGACCGCAAATGCAATGCATTTGCGGTCTATTGCTTTATCCTAAAATATCAGACAAATTGTTTTGAATCGCCTTGGCGACGTCGGGTTTGTTCATGGAATAAACGTGCACGTTTGTAATGCCGTTGGCAAAGAGGTCGATGATTTGGTCTGTCGCGTAAGCGATGCCTGCCTGCTTCATAGCGGCGGGCGTTGTGCCAAATTTATCGACGAGTGTTTTGAAACGTTGCGGCATAAACGAGCCTGAAAGTTTGATAGCGCGCTCGATTTGGTTGCCGTTTGTGATGGGCATAATGCCCGGAATGACGGGAACGGTAATGCCCGCCTCACGAATTTTGTAAAGGAAGTTATAAAGCAAATTGTTATCAAAAAACATTTGCGTAGTAAGGAAATCGCAGCCTGCGTCGACCTTTTCCTTGAGATACCTAATATCTTCCTTTTGGTTGGCACTCTCGGGGTGGATTTCGGGATAGCAAGCACCGCCGATGCAAAAATCTGCTCCGCTTTCCTTCAGCTCACGTACAAGGTCGACCGCGTGGCGGTATGCCCAATCGGAGCGATCCGAAGCGGCAAGCTCGGGAGTAAGGTCACCGCGCAGAGCCATAACGTTCTCAATTCCGGCTACTTTGAGCTCTTCAATTTTTCTCTTAACCGTCTCTTTGGTGGAAGAAACGCAAGTTAAGTGCGCAAGCGTCGGCACACCGTAGTTCTTTTTGATATTCTGCGCGATTTCAAGCGTATATTGGCTCGTTCCACCACCGGCACCGTAGGTAACGCTCATAAACGAAGGGTGCAGTCTTGCAATCTCTTCGGTGGCATTCTTGACGCTCTCAAACGACGTATCTGTTTTGGGTGGAAAGACCTCAAACGAGAGCGAGAACTTCTCCCTCTCAAAAAGCTTTGTCAGTTTCATACGCTTCCCTACCTTTCTTTTTCTTTCATTATTATAACATCTTTGAAAAGAAAAATCAAGAGGTTAACAGAAAAACCCCACCGCCATAGCGGTGGGGTTCATTATTCAATCACAAAAGCAAGGTGGAATTATTCCTCTTCTTCTCCTTCGGGATTGAGAAGCTGATTGATGGTTGTTTCCATCGCAGTCTCGTTGTCGATAGTGCCTTGTTGGATCTTATCGTATGCATACTCTTCGTTGACGTTTTGAATAAGGTTGGTTTCAATACCACCCCAAGCATACAGGAGAGCAAAGTCATAAACCAAGGAACCCTTGATCATATCCATAACCTCGCGAGAGCCGTTATCCTTAGCGGCTTGCAGGTAGATGGTTCTTTCGTAGTAAGCGTCCATGGTGGAACCGGGCAGGCTGGAGTAAACAGCCATAATTTCCATCATACGCTCAGCATACTCATCATTCTCTGTCGTTTGGGGAATCGCCCAAAGGTGTGCCCAGTTGTTAAAGTAAATAACACTGCGGGAATCCATACCTGCCTCAAGGGTAGGAATAGGAAGAATACCATACTCGAATTGAGCAGAGGGATAAATCTCGGTTCTTACGTTGAACAAAGAGCAGTCTGCGAAGAGAACCTGACCGGACAAGAAGTTAAAGTTCAGAACGTCGGAGGACTCGTGAGGAATCCAGGTTGCGTTGTGCTTACGGTTAAAATGATTGTAGATGTAATCGTAAAGCGTGTTGGCAGAGGTGGTGTTAACTACAAATTCGGGAACGCCCTCCTCGCTCATTTGGGTGATACGACCGCCGGAGCCGTAGAAGTACCAAAGTGCGGAGTAAAGATATTGGTGATAACCAACAGTGTCACCGCCTTTATACTTGTTCTCTACAACCTCGTGGTTAGAGTTCGTACCGTGACCGGTAGCGTGAAGTGCACCGTCGGTTTTGTCGATATCGATGTTTGCTTTGGTTGCAATGGTCAAGAGAGTTTCCATCGTCCATTTTTTAGCCAAAACAACGTTGTAAATGTTGCTGTACATTTGGTCGCCACCATACAACTCGTCTACAATATCCTGGGCGTAATCCTCATACAAAGCCATATTAACAATAGAAAGACCTGCAACGTCCATGGTGGAGATGTTCATATCACCGCTGATGAAGTAGAGCTTATCCTTTACAGAAAGCTCCTTGATAGCGTTTTGGTCAAAGGATTCTCTTGTAAGGTCCATATAAGTGGAAGCCTTCAAATTCTTCAAGAGATTTTGCGTTGCCGCCTGTGCTGCACGCTTTGCCATCATAATGGTCAAGTCGTAGCCGGTACCGTTTTGAAGTGCCGAAACCAAAAATTCTATTTGGTCTCCATCGGATGCTACCTGTCTGATTTTGCAGTTGTAGTCATTCTCGATTTGTTGGTTTCTGCCGTATACGGCATAGGAAATAACGTCTACGTTGCTGTTTGCTTCTTCTACCCAGAAGTCAACACAGCGGTAGTCATTGTTACCGTTGTTAACCTGTGCGTTGTGAGCATCGGGGTCGGTTCCCGCAAAATCACGAACGTATGCCTTGTAGGTATAACCGTCCATATCGACGATTTCAGGCATATCAATTCCGGAATTTTGGGAATTGCCGGGGCCGTTGCCCTTGTTTTTGTTGTTGTCCTTTTTCTCGCCGCAGGCAGCCATGCAAGGAAGGATCATGCAAAGAGCCAAAAGCAAGATAAGTACTTTTGTAATGCGTTTCATACTTTCTCCTTTTTGTTTTTTATTTTTTTTTAATTATTTGATTTCTAAAGGATTTTTAAGTTTTTCAACGGTGTCTTGCAGGTTTTTGTTAATTTCTTCTTGTTTTGTTACCGCGCTAGCATACATGCCGCGCGCTCTGACGGTCAACTCACCAAGAACAACGGAACCCAACTTCTCCCAATCGTAAAGCAGGGCAATATCATAAACCATAGAGTTTTTGATGGTATCCATAACCTCACGGGAGCCTGCATCGGGTGCTGTGGTGTAATAGAGGGTTCTTGTGTAATATGCGTACATTGTTGAGGATGTCAGCTGTGCGTTGGAATACGCCGCAAAGACGTTCATCATATACTGCGCAACCTCAGAGTTGTTTGTCATATTGGGGATTGCCCACAAATGATTACAGTTGGTAAAGTAAACTACGCTATGGTAATCATTGCCCTCCTCGTAGATGGGATTGGGCAAAATACCGTATTTAAAGGGTCTTTTATTGTAGAGGTCTGTTCTAATATCGAACAACGTCATTTCGGTGAAAAGACAACGGTTCGAGGAAAAGATCTGCCATCTTGGTCCGGAATATCCGTGCGGCATCCAGCCTGCGTTGGAACCTTCGGCAACGTTAAATTTATCGTAGAGATAGTCAAACAGGTCGTTATACTTTTCAATTACCAGCGAGGCATTGCCCTCTTCGTCAATTTCGGTCAAGCGTCCACCTGAACCGTAGAAATAATAAACTCCCATGCCGGTGTATGCAAAGTAGCCCAAAACGTCACCGGGTTGTGAACCAACCGCTTTTCCGTCTGATTCATCAACGTCGACGTTAATGGTGGTTGCCATTGTCAGCATTGTGTCAATGGTCCACTTTTTTGCCAGAACGAGATTGTAAATATCGGCATACATTGGGTCATCAAAAAGAGTTACAAAGGTATCTACGTACTCATCGTAAAGCTCCAAATTGACAACGGTAGGTCCGCAAACCTCGAGAGTGGAAACGTTCATGTCGCCGCTGAGGTAATACAAAGAATCACCTAAAGCAAGCTCTTTGATGGATTTTTGGTCATAAGAGGGGTGCAAAAGATCCAACGTGGGCATTGCGTTCAAATTGCACAAAAGATTTTGCATAGCCGCATTAGCTGCCGATTTTGCAAGAATAACGGTAAGATCCAACTTTGTACCGTTCATATAAAAGTCTCTTAACTGAGAGGTCATTTCACCCGATTGCGAAACCTGCTCGATGCGGCAGTTAAAACTGGTCTCGATTTGAGAGTTTCTCAAATAAACCGCCAGAGCAATCGCATCTGTTGCGGTATCGGCATTTTCGTCTACCCAAAAGTCGATTGCCGCATATCCGTTGTTACCAACACCGGCAATTTGCTCCTCTTCGCTTACATCAGGGTCACCGGTGCGCACGAGAGCCTTGTAAACGTAAGGTTCACCGGGTGCACCGAAATCTCGGATTTCGGGCATCGGAATGCCGGCATCGTCATCCAAGATATTATTATTGTTGTTGTTTGTGTTTGGCTTGTTCTTGTTGTCATCACGCTTACCGCAAGCCATCATACAGGCAAGCAAACATGCAAACATCAACAAAAGAGCGATTAGTCGCGCAGAATGCTTCATATAGTTCATTCTCCTTAAAATGTTCTTCTTTTATTGTGCTATGTTGCAAAAACATCAACAGTTATCAACGCACGCAAGTACGTGCGTTGATAACCAATAACAGTATGTAAGATTACGGAACAACGTCAGCCTCGGGGTTCTTGAACTTTGCAATGGTTGCATCAAGCTCTTCCTGCGCAGCAGGAAGCAGGAGAACAAGACTACCGTGGTTGTTGGTAGTTCTTCTAAACCACAACTCAGAAAGCTCAGTTGCCCATCCACCCCAGTCGTAGAGGAGTGCGATATCATAAACGGTAGCCTTCTTGATCATATCCATCATGTCACGTGCGTCGGGGTCAGTTGCTGCCAAGAAGCAAATGGTTCTGGTATAGTAAGCATCCATTGTAGACTTTTCTCTGTTGAGGTTAGAGTAAGCCGCCATTACGTTGAACATAAGCTGTGCCGTCTCAACATCCTCAACGTTGTTGGGAATTGCCCACAGGTGAACGGTGTTGTAGAAGTATACTACCGAATTGTAGGAATCACCCGACTCCTTTACAGGGTTAGGCAACAGACCGTATTTGAAGGTAGCATCTTTGTAAAGGCTTTTGCGAACGTCCCACAGAGTCATATCTGTAAGAAGCGTATCTGCGTTGCTAATAAAGTGCTTTTGTCTGTCTACGGAAAAGCCGTGAGGATATTTTTGTGTTGTACGTTTTGTGGGGTGAAGCTTATCAAAGATGTAGTCGAACAAATCTTGATCTTCTTTGATAACAAACTCAGGAACGCCTTCCTCGTTTATTTGCGTAATACGTCCGCCTGTACCGTAGAAGTAGTAAACCGCATTTTGGTCATATTGGAAATAACCGATTGCATCATTCGGATTAGCACCGAGGTCACCGTCAGCCTTATCTGCATCAACAGAAGCCTTTTCGGCAATCTTCAGCATGTTCTCGATCGTCCATTCACCGGCGCGAACAATATTATAGATGTTAGAGTAAAGCTGATTTCCGTCGAATGCCTCTACGATAGCATCGCTGTATTCCTCGTAACGGTCGAGGTTAACAATCGTGGGAGCAACGCTATCGAGCGCAGAAATATTCATATCACCGCTGACGTAATAGAGTTTGCCGGCAATGGAAAGCTCCTTGCGTGCGTTTTGGTCAATCGCTTCGTGCTGCAAATTCAGCGAAGAGAGACCGTTCATCTCTTTGAGCAGGTTTTGGGTTGCGGCACTCGCAGCGGATTTTGCCAAAATGATGGTCAAATCAAACGTATCACCGTTTTGTATATATCTTGCAAGCTCCTGCACCATATTGATGGTTTGGGAAACCTGTCTGATTTTGCAGTTGTAATCTGCTTCGATTTGATTGTTACGCTCGTAAACGGAAAATGCCAACGCATCCTCGGGTTCACCCTCTTCGGGGTTTACCCAAAAGTCTTCGCAATAGAAGGCAGGGTTACCGTCAGCCAGTGTGTCGCCGCCGGTTGCTGCATTGGAACGAACGTATGCACGGTAGATGTAATCGCCCAAATCTACGATATCGGGCATATCAACGCCGGTACTGGTATTGTTGTTGCTGGTGGGTTTCTTCTTTTTGTCGTCTTTTTTGTCGCAGGCAGCAAAGCAAGAAATCATCATTGCAACAACAAGTAACAAAACCAAAAATCTAGCTACTGTTTTCATTGTTTTTTCTCCTTGATTAAAAAGGTTTATATAAGCCCAAAGTGCGACTTTGGAATATATATGAGTTTGATTTTCTCTTTTGAGGATTAGAAATTAATTTCGCGCTTTTCTTCTGCCGATTGGTAAATTGCATCAAGCAGCTTTGCGCTCTCGAGGATGTTACTGATGTGGCTGCGGTTACGACGGCCGGTCTCGCAAGCATCCAGGAAGTCGGAGTCTTCGCGGTAGTACATATCCGGAATGTCAAACTCGGGGCGTTCCTCGGTCAAATCATCCTTAAAGAAGGTGAAATGTCCGCAGTAATCAAGTCTAACGCCACCCTTGTCACCAAGGAAGTCGATGTAAGTGTCTCTCTTTGCAATGTTTTGTGCCCACGCACCGTTGAAGGAAATGGATGCCTTGTTTGTGCGAATGAAACCGGTTACGAAATCGTCAACGTCGTTAACGCCGGTCTCGAGGTTCTTGGTTTCTTCTGCCCACATGCCGGTGTACTTGTACGCCTTCATATCCTTTGCCATTTCGCTATACGTGTTGGCACTAACGGTTTTGAGCTCGGCTCCGCCGAGGATGTAAAGGATGAGGTCGAGGTAGTGAACGCCCCAGTCGATGAGAACGCCGCCGCCCGACTCTGCCTTGTTGGTAAAGGAGCCACCAAGACCGGGGATACTGCGGTGAGCACGGAAGGAGCAGTAAACGTGATAGATGTTACCGAGCTCGCCTCTCTTATTCATATCGGCAATGCGGCAAACCGACTCTTGGAAACGGTTGCACACGCCAATGTTGAGCAGCTTGCCCTGCTTTTCTGCTTCGTCTGCCATCTCCTTGGAGAGTGCATAGTTAACAGTGATGGGCTTTTCGCACATAACGTTCTTGCCTGCCTTGAGCGCATCCATTGTGATAACGTAGTGCGCATAGTTGGGAGTAAGAACGAATACGGTTTGCACCTCGGGGTCGGCCAACGCGATTTTGTAATCGGTAATGGCTTGCTCTGCACCGTACTTTTCAACTACGGCGTTTGCCTTTTCGATGAGCAGGTCGCACGCATATTTGATGCGTACGTCTTCCATTTTGGAAAGTGCCGGCAGATGTGCGAAGTTTGCAATTCTACCGCATCCGATAATGGCAATGGTCTTTTGCATGGTTTTAGTTCTCCTTTATTATTTTTCTCAAATAATTTGCTGCAAGAGTAATATCGTCGGCAGGGGTTGCGCCCGCCTCACGCTCAATGGTAAGGAAGCCGCGGTAGCCAATATCCTCAAGTGCTTTGAGGTAGGCTGCAAAATCTACGCTTCCCTCTCCCAAGGGCGTTTCGCGGAAGGCGGTAATGCCTGCCATATCCTCGGGCATGGGAATGACCCGATAGATATATTCGGGATTGGTTCGTTTGAGCATAACACCGTCCTTTGCGTGGGTATGAACGATGTATTTCTTCAAACGGTGAACGGCCTTTGCGGGATCGTCTCCCGTAACCATTACAAGGTTTGCGGGGTCAAGGTTGACTCCTACGCCGCAAGAACCGAGCGAATCGAGGAAGTCACCGAGCACTGCCGAGGTCTCGGGACCGGTCTCAACCGCGAAATGAGCGTTTACGCTATCTGCATACTGTGCCAACTCGTGGCAAGCCTCTTGCATAATTTTGTATCGCTCGGAGGTTTTATCCTCGGGAACTACACCAATGTGTGTAGTAATGATGTTTGTCTCCATTTCCAAAGCAAGATCAACCACTCTCTTGGAGCGTTCCACATAGATCTTGTTGGATTCAACACTCATAAAACCGTGACCGAAGTCTCCGCAAATAGCGGAAAACTTAACGCCGTTATCTTTTGCAAAATTCAAAAGCTCGCGACGGCGTTCAGCCGTGAATTTTTCGGGAACAAAATCGCCTCTGGTACCGTACATTTGGATACCGTCAAGACCGAGCTTGCTCGCCTCTTGGATGGCCTCGTGAATCTCCTTACGGAAGGATTCGACCACAACACCAATGGGAAACTGATACATAGGAGCCTCCTTACACGCGCGTATACGCTATAATGCGTACGTGAGCGCGCGCGAATTTAATCGTAGATAATTTATTATAGCACAACTCCCATCATTTGTCTATACCTTTTTGGAATTTTTGTGCATATTTTTTAATTTTTAGTGCCAATTTTCAGTTACTTTTCATGCTTCCCTCACAAAGCGTTCCGTAAGCGACCCGAAACAGAGAAATTTTAGCAAAATTCAGCAAAAGCTGACAGTTTCTTTTCACATTTCTCCCCTTTCGTCATAATATGATAACAGAGAAGCAAAAAGATGCTTCTTGAGCGATTTTATGGAGGAACGACTATGAATAACTGTTTTTGCAATCTGTTTGACAACAGCACCCTTTGGTTGATCATCATTGCCATCATTCTGCTTTCCTGCTGCTGCGGCCACTAATGTGAACGCATAAGCCCCGGGGGCACCGTGCTTTTTGCACGGTGCCCCCGGGGCTTTTTCATATTCTCTCGTTGCGCTTCATAAAATATAACGCAACAGAGAGCGGTTTTGTTTGGTTAGATGCCTTTCAGTTCTGCAAGACAGTCTGTGCAGATACGTTTGTTCTTATAAAGGGTGATACCATCAACTTTGGTGCAGAACACACAGGAAGGCTCATATTTTTGCAAGATGATGCGTCCCTCGTCGGTAAAAATCTCTAATGCGTCGCGTACGTTGATGTCCATACTCTGGCGAATTTCGGCAGGCAGAACGATTCTGCCAAGCTCGTCTACTTTTCTAACCATTCCGGTTGATTTCATAACGTAATCCTCTTTTCGTGGTATTTTGGCACCATTTGACGGTGCTCGACCTTTTTCGCAAAGATTATTATATACCCTTTTTCGGTTTTTGTCAAGCCTTTTTTCATTTTTGCACTTTTCACAGAAACGCGGAGGTCATATGCTCGGTAAAATTTTTGGAGTGCTTTGTGCACTCTCGTTGCTTTTTGGCGCACTTTGCGGCAATCTCACAGAGGTCGCATCTGCCATTCCGGACGGTGCTTCAAAAGCCGTAGAGGTCACCCTCACACTGCTTGGTATGATGTGCCTTTGGAGCGGTGTCATGCAGGTGTTGTTAGATGCGGGTATTATCAGAAAGATTTCGCGCATTCTTGCGCCTTTTTTGCGACACGTGTTTCCAAAAGCATATCAAACAGGTGAAGGCTACGAGGAAATTTGCGCCACCTTAAGCGCCAATGTTTTAGGAGTTGGAAACGCGGCAACTCCGTTTGCTTTGTGCGCAATGCAGAAAATGCAACGGCACAATCCGCACCCAAATACCGCAGATAATGAGCAAATCACTTTAGCGGTTTTGAGTACGGCATCCCTGACACTTGTGCCTGCAAACCTGTTAGCTCTGCGACGCGCGGCGGGCTCGCAAAATCCCTTTTCGATTATGCTTCCCGTATGGATAACCTCTCTCTCTTGCGTAGCTTTTTCTCTGCTTTTAACCTCGTTTTTGCGTATACGTGCGCGTTTTTCGCATATACGTGCCTCAAAAAAAGATGATTGATATCCTCTCGGCTCTCCCGATGCCACTCATCCTCGCCGCGGTGGGAATCATCCTTTTGTATGGCAGGCAAAACGGCTTTGATTCCTTCCTTATGGGTGCGCGGCAGGGGCTTCAAACAGCGGTGCAGCTTCTGCCAACACTCTGCGCTTTGATAGTAGCGGTTTCAATGTTAAATGCCTCGGGAGCAATAGAATTACTATCAAAGCTTCTTTCTCCTCTCGTCAATGCCATCGGCGTCCCTGCCGAGATTGTGCCGCTTTTGCTCACACGTCCTTTCTCGGGCAGTGCCTCGACCGCTTCCTTTGTTGAACTCTTGGAAAACGTTGGTGCGGATAGCTTTGCGGGGCTTTGCGCATCGGTCATTTTTGCGACCTCTGACACGATGGTCTACATCATTTCGGTTTATTTTTCCTCGGTAAACCTCAAACGCTCGGGGGCTGCCCTGCCGATTGCCACCGCCGTTATGCTTTTTTGCATCTTTTTTTCCTGTTTTTTGTGCCGCATTTGGTTTTTTTAAAGCAGAACAGTCAAATACTTTTGCAAAGACGAAAACGGAGGATAGATGAAAATGATAAAAGGTGCACGCAAGCAAATGATCGTTGTTCGCACGGGCAACAGTCGCTATTTTGATGAAGCTTATTTTGTGCTCCGCGAAGATGCGCAAAAGGAACGCAAAAAAAGCACGGATATTTTGAAGGAAGCAAACCGTATTTTGTCGGAAATTACTCCCGACAACGCCCCGACTACCAAAAAGCAAAACCGTCAGTGGTTCTTTTTTGGTATAGGCGGACTTTGCGGTGCCGTTTTGAGTGTAATCGTGACGCTTTTGATCCTTTAACGTCGAAACTTTTTAACAGATTTCTCTTGACTTTATATCATTTATATGATATAATATGCAAGTCGATATGTGACCGTTTTGTTTATCCGCCCGACGGCGTTTGCGTGCGGCGGATGCTTTTTTTGAATTTGAGGAATGCCTTGATCGACTGAGATGTGCGTGGTCTTTGTCGGGTGCAAGGTCTCCTTTTGTTGCGTTTTTTTACAAAATGCTCCCCAAAACGGTGTTTTTGACAATTCATTTTTTGCATATTCTCTCCTAAACAGAGAACATTCTAAAGAAAGGAACTCTCATATTTACAATGCCAAGAAAACAGAAAAAAGGAGCTGTGGCAGGTAAAATTCGCATCATCGCCTTGGGCGGACTCGGCGAGATCGGCAAAAACATGACCGTTATCGAATATAACGATGACATGGTCGTAATCGATTGCGGTCTCGGATTCCCCGAGGATGATATGCCGGGTATTGACCTTGTCATTCAAGATATCTCCTATTTGGAAGCCAATAAGGATCGCTTGCGCGCTATCCTTTTGACGCACGGGCATGAAGATCACATCGGTGCAATCCCCTATTTGTTACGCACCATCAACGCTCCCGTTTACGGCACACCGCTCACGCTTGGAATTATTCGTTACAAGCTCGAAGAGCACGTACTGCCTTGGAAAGCCGATCTTCGTGTGGTAAACGCAGGAGATACGGTAAAATTGGGTAACATTGTTGCGGAATTCATTCACGTCAACCACTCCATCGCAGATGCTTGCGCCATTGCCCTGCACACACCCTTGGGAACAATTTTGCATACGGGTGACTTTAAACTCGACACAACCCCCATTGATGGCGAAATGATGGATATTGTTCGTCTCGGTGAACTCGGCCGTCGCGGTGTTCTGTTGCTGATGTGTGAATCCACCAACGCAGAACGTCCCGGTCATACCCCCTCGGAAAAGACCGTTGGAACCTCTCTTGCAAGTGTTTTTGCAACACATTCCAAAAAGCGCGTCATTATTGCCACATTCTCTTCAAACGTACACCGTGTACAACAAATTATCGATGCCAGCGCCAAACACGGACGCAAGGTTGCCATTACGGGACGCAGTATGCTCAACATTGTCAGCGCAGCTACCGAGCTCGGGTATATGAAAATTCCCTCGGGCATTTTGATTGACATCACTGACATCAATCGATTCAAGCCCGGTGAAGTAACCATTGTGACCACGGGTAGCCAAGGCGAACCGATGTCGGCGCTCTATCGCATGGCGTTTTCGGACCACGCACAGGTCTCCCTTAACCAGGGCGACGTTGTTGTGCTCTCTTCCTCGGCAATTCCGGGTAACGAAAAGCTGATAGGACGCATTATCAACGAGCTTTCCAAAAACAACGTTGAGGTCTTGCACGAAGCGGGTGCCGAGCTCCACGTTTCGGGACATGCCTGCCAAGAGGAAATTAAGCTGATGCTCGCACTGACAAAACCCCGCTATTATATGCCCATTCACGGCGAAAGCCCCCATCTTTGCGCCAACCGTGATTTGGCACGCTATATGGGCATGAAAGAAAAAGACATCTTTATTTCCGACATCGGCCGCGTGCTTGAAATTGATGCCAAGGGTGCTCGCTTTGGCGGTGAGGTGCCTGCCGGCAAGATTTTGGTAGACGGATACGGCGTTGGCGACGTTGGAAACATTGTTTTGCGTGACCGCCGTCACCTTTCGCAGGACGGTCTTATCGTAGTCGTCGCAACGGTCGACACCGAAGAACACCTGCTACTTTCGGGCCCCGATATTATCTCCCGCGGATTTATTTACGTTCGCGAAGCCGAAGAGCTGATGGAAGAAGTGCGCGCTGTCGCTTTCGACTCGATTATGAGCATTTTGGAGCGTCGCGAACGCGTTGACCGCATCAAGCTCAAACGTCGCGTTAAGGATGACCTTACCAAATTCCTTTACAACAGAACCCATCGCAAGCCGATGATACTCCCTGTTGTGATGAATATTTGATAAAATTGTCGTTTTTACGTTTAAAATTTCTGCTTTGTTCATAATCAAGACACAACATTTTCACACTAAAAAGTTATAATATCTTTATATGTGTTATGACTCCGTTCATACCCGTCAAAAAAGAAAGGAACATCAACCATGGGAAAAGGAAAAAGAAACCAACAGCTCCGCGTTGAAGAAACAATGGGAGCACCCCAAAAACGTGAAACCAAAAACAAAAACAAAAAACAATTCGTATGGCCCAAGTGGGCAAAGCGTGCGCTTGCTATCGCTCTGCTCGTAGCCGTTTTGGCAGGTATTGTTCTTGCTGCTGCAATGAGCAACGGTACCTTCTTGCGCGGTCGCATTATTGTCAAGAGTAAAACCGGCAAATTTGATATCAACCAACAAATGGCAACGTTTATTCTTTGGCAAGCTATGTATCAACAAGGCTATAACGATTGGATAAACGCTTACTATCAAAGCCTTTACACCGGCGGTAGCAGCACTACCGTTGACCTTAAAACGTATCAATCCCCCGACGATTACGCTATGGCAATGGCAACCTTTTACACCCAGAGCCAACTCAATACCGGTCTGTCTCTTATCAAGGATTACCTGATCGAGTTGGTTGCCGGTGCAGATGCTGCCATTCTTGAAGCAGGCATGAAATACGAGGCACACGACAAGGAAGATGCTAAGGGCGTTGTTACTTGGATGAAAAACATCTATATAGACCTTGGCTATGCTGCAGATGAGGCCAACATCGTTCCCTTTAAAAACTTCTTGACAGAGGTTATTTGCGATGGCTTTAAGACATCCGATATCGAAGACGCTGCAAAGGTTATGGTTATGTACTCCAAGTACAGCGATTACAAGTCCTTCGATCTGCAGGATGATCCCACCGACGACGAACTGCAAGACTACATTTGGAAGAACCCCGCAGGATTCTTTGAAAGCAAGTATTTCTCCTACACCGGTGCAGATAAGGATATGATGCGTGAATTCTTCACCGATGAATTCATGGCTGAGCGCTTTGAGGCATCTATTGCAAAGTACTACGCTAACAAGGATTATATTGATGTTTTCAAACTCAAGAATACCGACACAGAGACTCCTCTGACCGATAAGCTTACAGAACTTGGCTTGAACGAAGCAAAGAAGTATACAAGAACCACCACCGACGGTGAGACCACATACTCCCCCGATCTTGGCGATGACAAGGTTCTTGGCGATTATATCTTCGGTACCGCTAATAAAGCAGGTAGCTTTATCACCGTTACAGGTGACAACTGTGCGTATCTCGTTTACTTCAAGGCGGACTCCACTGCAACCGATGCAACCGTTGCATTCAAGAAGTACACTTACGAAGCATGCAAAGACCTGATCGTTACCGATTTGGAAGACGGTAACCTCGCAAGCATTGAGGCTATCAAGGAAGCATTGACCGCTGCTATTATGGCAGGTGAGAATGCTGACGACAAGAAGACCTCTACCGAGAAAGCAAAAGAGCTGCTTGAACAAATGAAAAAGGACACCGCTGAAGTAGATCAAAGCACCGTTAAAGAAGTGGATACTACCAAGCCCCTCGATAAGAATGACACCAACACAGCTCCCAAGGTTATTCTCGATAAGCTCTACGATAAGAACACCACTGTTTATAACGGTATGACCTTCTATGTAGACGATTCCGAAATGCTCAAGTCCTACGTTGTAAAGGTTACCGAAATCAAGAATGATGAGAACAACAAGCCCACCACCAACTACACCATTATGTACGTTGAGCTTGTAGATGATCCCTTCACATTCCTGTGGCGCACCTTTGAAGAAACCTTCAATCTCTACCTGGTCAACTCCAAAATAAAAGCTCCCACCTACACTTGGAAATTCGAAGAGTTTGAAAGCTCCGTTGTTGAATGGATGCTGAAGACAAACTTTAAGGAACTCGTTTTGACCAAGCAAGCAAACAAGGAGCTCGAAACCCTTACCGAAGCTATAGCAGACAGCGGCAATGATACGCTGAAAACCACTTTGACCGAACTGTTTGGCGAAAACGGTGTACAATGCTACGAAGACCTCTACTCTGTAGAAAATGCACTTGACAGCAAGGTTTACAGCTATATCTTCAACTCCCAAAACAAGGGTAAGGCAAGCGTAATCGTTGGCAAGGATGACAACGTATTCCTCGTTTACGTAGTTCCCGATGCTAAGAAAGAAACCGAAACCGCAAGCGAAGGCGACACCGATCACGTACACGACCATACCCCCAACACTACAGTTGTAGAAGCAGCCATCAAGGAATACAAATATGAGGATGGCAGCAAGACTCTCACCTTTACAAAGGATGAAGAAGAAGTAACCAAGACTTACCAAGAGCTCATCAAGGCAGACCTGCTTGCCGACGGCAGAAAGAACACCACCGCAGAAAAGTCTGCTGAGGACCTTGCAAAGGAAGAGCTCAACGCTCTCAAGGCAACCGAAAATGCAAAAGTTTGGGATAAAGAAACGGACAAAGATATTAAAACCGTTAAGGCTACCAAACCCCTTGAAAAGAACGACACCAATACAATTCCCAGCGCAATCCTCAACAAGCTCTACCCCACTGCTCACAAAGCAACCAAGGTTGAAGGAACACTTCACACCTTCTATCAAGCAGACGATAACGGCACCTCTTACGTTTACAAGGTAACCAAGGTCTACGATGATCTCTCCTGCGACGTTGAGTACAAAGCCATTGAAGACAGCGATTACTACTACTATTTCCGCGCTATCAAATCCAAGCTGGATGCTTCTCTCAAGGAAGATTCTTCTTCCGTCGAGTACCCCGATTCTATCACAATCGGCTCGTATCAAGAGTGGTTGTTCAAGAATGAGTACAAGGCAGCTGAAGGCAACACCGCAGCTTCCCGTACCTTCGAACGCAAGGAAAATGATATTACCTTCATCGCAACCACCGACAGCAAAAACGCCAGCAGCATTACCGGTATTACTCTCTATCTCGTTGACGAAGAAGTAAAGCAAACTTACGACGATGAAAAGACCGTTTACGCGGCTTACCAGCTCTTTGAAACCGAAGAAGAAGCTCAAAAGGCTCTCAAGAAGCTGAACGGCAAGACCGGCTTCGCCCTTCTCGATATCTTCACTGCTCTCAAGCACACCAACGAAGTAGAAGAATACACCTCCGGCGGTCACCTGCCCGGATACGTTGAAACAACTTCTCCCACCATTGGTATTGATTTGACCGAAGCCAGCGTTTCCGACAAGAACCTGAAAGAATGGCTCTTCGCTGACGGCCGTCAAGCATATGAGACCAAGATCATTCAGGCAGAAGACGGCTCCGGCTACTATTTGGCTCTCTTCGCTTCCTCCGAGATTTCTTGGAAGCGTACCGCAAAGAGCGGTTGGGTTAACGAAGCCTTTACAAGCCATCTCGAAAGTCTCATTTCCGAAGGCGGATATGAAATCAGAGAAAAGGCTTTGGCAAAAATTAAGGATCTCGTAACCGAAACGGTTACCGACAAATAAAACATTTATCCGCAAAATGGCACGGAGTCTTCCGTGCCATTTTGTAACCGAGTACATATACTGTATTGACTATCAAAAACTAACCAAAAAAGGAATTTTGTGTGATGATTCTTGACTCCAAACACACAACGGTTGCCTACCGTTGTCCGCACTGCGGTGCCGGCGTTATCAGCGCAGTAAACGTTTTTTCTCTTTCTGCCGACATGGTCAAACTCAAATGCACCTGCGGCAAAAGCGAAATGTCCATCGTTTCCTCGCAGGATGAAAAAATCCGTTTGACTGTTCCCTGCATGCTCTGCGCAACTCCCCATATTTTTACGGTGAATAGTTCTCTATTCTACGGCAAGGATATCTTCTCGCTTTCCTGCCCTTACGCATCGGATTTTCCGCTCGCTTTCTTTGGCGAGATGAATCTTGTTAAGGCAGAGTTGGCGCGCTCCGAGCTCGCACTCCTTGATATGATGGAAAAGAACGGCCTGACGCCTCCCGAGGAAATTCTTGACGATGAGGATATGCTCCCCGACCCGCAAATTTTGGATATTGTGATGTTTGTCATCAACGATATGGATGCCGAGGGCAAGATTTATTGCAAGTGCTCCGCCGACGACAACGGTCGCGCCTATGAGGCGGAAATCACATCCGAGGGTGTGCGTGTCACCTGCAAAAAGTGCGGTGCCTTTCGCACCATCCCCACCGATTCTCGCTTGAGCGCTCACGCGTTTCTCAACGCGGATGCTCTGTATTTAGAATAGGAGGAACGAGATGTGGGAGAACCTTTTTGAAAAAAGGCTTCTCCCACACCCTCTCCAAAAACTTCCTGCAAGGAAGTTTTTTTGCTAATGGGGAGTGTTCCATACAGTTCCACAGACTCTTACTGTAATCGATAATTTGCCTACAGACGGTAGAGGCGACCGCCAAGCGGCTCGCCTGCTATCGCAAGCGCGTGAGCACCACCAAGACCCCACGCGCTAAGAAAGTTGTTTACAAAGGATAAGGAGATACTATGAACTTTTACGAAATTGCTTGCAATCGCCAATCTTGCAGAAGCTATGATGCCAACCGTATGGTTGAAGAAGAAAAGATCAACGCCATTTTGGAGTCCGTGCGCCTTTCTCCCTCGGCTTGCAACGGTCAGCCCTATCATCTTACCGTTTGTCAAGGAGATACCGCTCGCGAGGTTGCAAAAGGAGTGATGGGTATGGGTATGAACAAGTTTGCAGCTGATGCTCCCGTGCTCATCGTCATTTCCGAAGAGCACTATTGTAAAACCGCGGCTCTCGGTGCAAAGGTAAAGAACAACGATTACCGCTCCATCGACATTGGCATTGCGGCGGCATATCTCACCGCCGAAGCCACCGCGCAAGGACTTGACACCTGTATTCTCGGTTGGCTCGATGACGAAAAGATACGCAAAATCTGTTCTCTCTCGCATCCTGTCCGCCTTGTCATCACGCTTGGCTACGCAAAAGAAGGCGATGCGTTGAGAAAGAAAAAGAGAAAAGATATGAGTGAATTGGTAACGAAGTTATAAAAAGATAACACCCCGACAGACTGCAACATCTGTCGGGGTGTGTTTTTATTTAGTTTTCGTTGTTAGCGGTGGAAGAATTTCCAAAATGCATTCTTTCGCTTGCCCATTTTTTATGTACAGCGGTATGATGCCACAGGTTGATAAAGGGGAAAGCGAGGATTGCTATAACACGGCTACATTAGTAAAAAACAGTTTTGAGGGTTTTATTTAATAATCTTCCTTGTGTTTTAGAGATTCAATATGGGCGTGAAGCTCGTTTGTAATACGTTTCTTCAGTACCTTCCACCTACATACAATAACGTTTCCCTTTATGCATTCTCCGGTTATCATAGACATTACATCACCACTCATAAAAAATGCATCTGCATAAGAATGATCAAGCACTAAGCAATGATACTCTGTATCTCGAGGCGGGAATTCAGGAATAGCATATTCACTATAATTTTTGTAATCCATTCGCCGTGGTCCATGACGCACGCCAATACCGGGTAGTAATTCTCCGGGTAGAGATCTGTGAATACGATACTCCCGATCATTCACCAACAAAAACATTCTAAGTACAGGAAAAGGAATATCTACAAAATGAATGAATAGCTTTTTTTCATTCGTTTGAATTTCAATATCTGCAAGCGCTTCCACACCCTTGAGGGAGACAAATGGTGCGCGGCGAAAACGGCAAGAATATCCGTTTTTGCGGCATATACACCATATTTTAAGATATTTGAAGGGCTTACCAATAAAAAAGTGAAGCGCAGGCAAGACATTATCAATGCTGAATCGCAAAAGCAGGAGAGCTACCCAAATAGATAATAAAATGATAATAGCCCAATGCCAACCGCCGTCAAAAAACTCATTGATAGACGGTTCTATAAAATATTTCCCAAAAGCCTCAAAATCAAAATTATAAAAGAAGATGCCTATCAGTATGCCAAGGAACAATAGTATAGGAATGCCCATAAGGATTATTCCCTTTGCTTTATTGGAAAGTTTTTTTCTTTTCATTTCCCTTCGCCCTTTCTTTCGAACACGTACCAGTAGGGTTCTATACCGCCAAATGCATAGTCTCCCGATTTGTGTTGCACAAAAAGATATTCCTTGCCGTTAAAATTTTTTATAATATATTCTTCGGCTGTCATTTCGGTTCGATCGAGAACAAGACCCTTGGTGTAATTTATACCCCACCTTAATTTAGGAGCATCCTTTTCAGATCGAGTATATTTAAGACAAATTCCACGCGGCAAAAACTGCAGATCGGTTACCGCAAGAAATCCTTTCCAAACAGGTCGATGTGTTGGATCAAAATCCTCGGCGTGGCGTACAAAATCCACAGTTCTCCACGCTCCGCTGACTGCGGGATCTTCTACAAAGGGATAATCAACCTTGTCAATATTCGGTCGCAATTGATCTTCACTATAAGCAATGGTATCAACCTGACAATATAGAACAGGCAGCACTTTATTGTTACGCGAGCCAAAATAGATGATCATATAATGCTCGCCATCTTGACGGACGGTTCGATAGGGGTTTGCAACAGCAGAACCGTGTTTGCCCGACATAGTGTAAAGGATTCCCTTTGTCCAAAAATATGACCAAGCCGGAGCTCCACCGGGTAAAAAAACAATCTCTTTGAATATGTTCTCTTCGGGCGCAATTTCTACTGTCGAGTGAAAGTCATTTTCATCACGCAGCAAACCGCACTGTTTCCACTTTCCCACAACCTCGGGGTGATCGGTAAACGGAATATTGACGATGCTTGGCAATGACTTTCCACCCTCATCTCGCGCAAACATTGTGTTAATGGTTTGCACCTGACCTTGTATTTGCTGAACAGAGGAAAGAAGAGTTCCCTTTTTCTTTTTGAGCATTTCCTTTTCTTCTTCCTCGGTGGCAGCCAGCAACTTTTTGATTTCTTCCAGCGAAAAGCCAAGCTCTTTATAAAATATGATTTTTTTATATTTTTCTTTTGCTTCCGGTGAATAAAAACGGTACCCTGTTGCTTCATCGATGAAGTCGGCTTTGAGAACGCCCTCATCATCGTAGTAGCGCAACGTTCTTGCACTGACGTTGCAAAGTTTTGCAAAGTCACCTATTTTCAGCATTGCACCACCTCCTTTTGTACCATTATAACATTACAGTTAACTGTAAAGTCAATACCTTTTTGCGAAAAACTTTTATCTTTTCCTTTTTTTGTCAAAATCCTTTGCAAACATTTGGCTTTTTTATTATTTGTTGTGAGCGAAAAACTATTCTACCTTTATTTTTTGATAGATTTCTTCAATCTCAAATTTTGCGCCGTCAAACCGAGGCCACGTATCAAGTCCGTCATCCTTTTTGCGAGGGATGATATGAATATGAAAATGCGGAACCGATTGCCCTGCGCTTTCATCGCTTGCATTGAGCAAATTGACTCCGTCGTATCCGCATTTATCAGTAAGGTGATTGGAAATCTTTTTGACAGTAGACATCAGTTTACAAAGAGTGGATTCATCACAATCCAAAATGCTTTTGACGTGCTTTTTCGGTATTGCTACCATATGACCGTCAACATCCTTTGCAATATCCATAAAAACCACGGTATCCTCATCCTCATAAACTTTTAAGCTTGGGAGATTTCCGTTGACGATTTTACAAAACACACAGTTCATTCATTTTCTCCTTATTGCATTTTTGCCGTATTGTTGATTTCAAAGTACAAATCAAAATAGTTTAGATATCCCATCTATAATAAAACCCGAAAAGCTCCAAGACACGAAGAAAAGTGTTAGGACTACGATGGCTTCCAAAACAGCGATCAGCTTTGCCCTCTTATTGTTATTCAGATTGATCAAATACGCAACATTGGCAACCGCCATCAACGCTATAAAAAGTGCCGACAACAGGACAATCAACATTAAAAAAATCAGGATGGATGTCTGTTCTGAATCAACAAACGGAGATATCACCAAAGACATCGCACACAGCGCACATTCCACAAACAGTCCCCCAAACAAGCCGATGATAATGGGAGAGAAAACAGGTATTAATTTTTTCATAGGCACCTCCTAATTCCCTATTGCAGTCCTTATTGATTTCATTATAACACACAATTCCACGCAAAGCAATATTTGCGCCAAAAACTCCTGTTTTTTTCTCCCAACCTATTGACAAACGCGGGATTTCGGGGTATACTATTAGCAACATCATAAACCGATGCGAAAGAAGAGTACCCGAGCACAAACCTTTTACAGAGAGCCGCAGGTGGTGGAATTGCGGTAAGAGTAGCTTGGTGAATGGGCTTTCAAGGGCGAACCGAACGTGTATTTTATATATTAGTAGGCTTCGACGGGGTGCGCTCCCGTTACCACAAGCGCCGCATATAATCTATTCCGTATGCGAAAAGTGGAAGCTTTGGCTTCAATGAGGGTGGCACCGCGAATTTTTCGTCCCTATAACCGAGAGGTTTTAGGGCGTTTTTTGTTTTTTAGCCCCCGAGAAAGGAGAACCACTATGGCAAAGAGAGAAATCCCCTACAAGATTTATTTAGAAGAGAGCGAAATGCCGCGCAACTGGTACAATGTGCGCGCTGATATGGTAAAAAAGCCCGCTCCCCTGCTTGACCCCAAAACGGGCAAGCCCATCACACCCGAGGAGCTTGGCAAGGTCTTTTGCGAAGAGCTTGTAAAGCAAGAGCTCGACGATACCAATCGCTACATTCCCATCCCCGAGGAAATTCTCAACTTTTATAAAATGTACCGTCCCGCACCTCTCGTTCGTGCTTACTGTCTTGAAAAGAAGCTTGGCACGCCCGCACACATCTATTACAAGTTTGAGGGCAACAACACAAGCGGCAGCCACAAGCTCAATTCCGCTATCGCGCAAGCGTACTATGCAAAAGAGCAAGGGCTCAAGGGTGTTACCACCGAAACGGGTGCCGGTCAATGGGGTACTGCGCTTTCGATGGCTTGCTCCTACTTTGGACTGGATTGCAAGGTCTTTATGGTAAAGTCCTCTTATGAATTAAAGCCCTTCCGCCGTGAGGTCATGCGCACCTACGGTGCAAGCGTTACCCCTTCTCCCTCGGACACCACGCGCGTAGGACGTCAGATTCTCGAAGAATTCCCCGGCACGACGGGAAGCTTGGGTTGCGCCATTTCCGAGGCAGTTGAGGTAGCATCTGAAAACGAGGGCTACCGTTACGTTCTCGGTAGCGTTCTCTCACAGGTTATGCTTCATCAATCAGTCATTGGTATGGAGACCAAGGCGGCGCTTGAAAAATACGATGTAAAGGCTGACGTCATCATCGGTTGTGCCGGTGGTGGCTCGAACTTGGGCGGTCTCATCGCTCCTTTTATGGGTGAACAGTTGCGCGGTGAAGCAGATTATCAATTCATTGCGGTAGAACCCGAAAGCTGTCCTTCCCTCTCGCGCGGCAAATACGTTTATGACTACTGTGACACCGGTCGCATTTGTCCTCTTGCCAAGATGTACACCCTTGGCAGCGGCTTTATTCCTGCCGCTACGCACGCAGGCGGTCTCCGCTTCCACGGTATGAGCTCCACCCTTTCCGAGCTCTACGACGAAGGTCTTATGGAAGCACGCACCGTTAAACAGACCGAAGTCTTTGCCGCCGCCGAATACTTTGCTCGCATTGAGGGTATTCTGCCCGCTCCCGAAAGTTCCCACGCCATCAAGGTGGCTATGGACGAGGCTATCAAGTGCAAAGAGACCGGCGAAGAAAAGGTCATCGTCTTCGGCTTGACCGGAACCGGCTACTTTGATATGATGTCCTATGAAAAATTCCACGACGGCAAAATGATTGACTACGTTCCTACCGACGATGAAATCGCCGCAGGACTTTCGAAGATACCGAGTATTATTTAAAAATGATTGCGGG
>JAZOVV010000001.1:0-3758 GCA_045658925.1 Eubacteriales bacterium | reverse complement strand
CCCTCGATAGCGTTGCCGGCTCCTTCGTGTGCCCCACCTGTGGCAAGCACATCGTGCCCACCACCTCGCAGTACATCAACGCCCCGCACACCGGCCGCAAGCGATATCTTTTCTGCCCCGACTGCGGCAAGCGCCGCTGGTGCAAAAAGCACCTCCCAAAGCTTGATAAATAACAAAAACGCCATGTTAGAAAGTGGCGTCTTTTATTGTATAACAAAAACCACGCGATAGTCGCGTGGTTCAAAAGAGGCTCTGCCGATGAAGAGAAAGCAAATAAAAAGTAGTGGCAGAATATTTTTGTGTCAAAGGCTCCCTTGTGTAAAGGGAGCTGTCAGCGCAGCTGACTGAGGGATTGTCAAATGCTACGGAAATAACAAAAAATGGGAAGGGGAAGTAAGTAACAATCCCTCCGTCCTTTTCTTGCGAAAATGCCACCTCCCTTTACACAAGGGAGGCTTATGGTGAAACCCGTTTACGGGTAGCAAGTAACAATTGCATGGCTGGCAGGCCAATCTAAAACGCACCCCGTGCGTCGCCAGTAACATTTAGGGTTTTACCCAAAAATGAAATACCCCCGGTTTGACCGGGGGATTTTTATTCTTCTAATCCAAGTATATAATCAGCACTGACGTTGTAGTATCTACATAGGGTCAGAAGGTGATGTATAGGAAGCTCGTTTGCGCCGCGCTCGTAGCGTGCGTACATCGTTTGAGAGGTGCCGAGCACTTCGGCTATTTCCTTTTGCGTTTTGTCGTGATCTTCTCTCAAATCGCGGATGCGCTTAACGTATTTCACTTTCGTCCCCCCTTTTTTTATATTATATCAAGTAAATAAATTTACTATTGACATTAGTAAACAAGTTTACTATAATAGAGGTATCTAAAATAAAAAGGAGACAATATTATTATGGAATCATACATGAAAAGAAGAATAGCGTCGTTTATAGTTAGCGGAATTTTTCTTGTTACCGGTGCGGTACTTGGCTTTGCCGATATCGAGAACTTTTGGGTTCCGATGGTTCTCGCTGTTATGGCTTCCACCTTCGCATCTTGCCTTATACTCAACAACAGCTTTGTTCCCGATATGGTGCTTGAGATATTCAGCTGGGGATTTGTCCGTATGCCGGGCTTGATCTTCACGCTCGATCTTGACGGCATCATATGGCTTCTTACTGTAAAGCTTTTGTTCTGGGTGCTTGGAATCCTGCTTGCGCTTCTTGCGGGCACTCTTGCATTGATCCTGGGAGCGGCGATATCGGTGTTTGTATATCCTTACGCGATTATCAAGAACTTTAGAAAACCTTATGAAAGCGAGTACGCATAATGAAAACCAGATTTTTACTTCTACTTCTTGCGCTTATCACAGCAGTGTCTCTATTCGTCTCCTGCGGAGGCGAAACTCCCGAAACACCCTCTGGTGGTGAAACCGGTGGAGAAACCGGCGGAGAAACTGGCGGAGAAACCGGTGGAGAAACCGGCGCAACCGTGAATTACACCATCACCTGGGTTGATGAAAACGGCACTACTTTAACTACTACTACCGTAAAAGAGGGCGATACTCCCTCTTATACCTACAACAAGGCCGATACCGCCGAGTGGGATTACACCCTTGACGGATGGTGCGCTACCGCAGGTGGAGAGGTGCTTTCCTCTATTCCTGCCGCAAGTGCAAATGCGACCTACTATGCAAAGATCTCCAAGATCAAGCAGGTATATACCGTCTCATTTTCCACCGGCGACGGATCGAAGATCGATTCGCAGAGTGTTGAATACGGCGGTGTAGCAACCGAGCCTGCGACCGCCCCTGAGCTTGACGGATTCCGTTTTGTTGGTTGGTCAACAGCAGCAAACGGTGGCACCGAGGTAGACTTTACTGCCGTTATCACCGGCAACGTTACCTATTACGCAATATGGAACGAAAAGGTTGAGATCGGCGATTATCTTGCCGAGCTTCTTTCCGGATATAGCCTTAACCCTTACTCCTACATTCCCGAGTCTATGCAGCCGGCCTATGCAGCAAATCTTATAGATCCCTCCGCGGCATCGATCGACTACTCCTCATTTGTAAACGTCAGCAGCATTCCTTCGCGTGGCTTTGGTGAGCAGTGGAATATGGTGCTGGACAATCTCCAGCAGTCAATGACGTTCTTTAACGTGCTTTCAGTCGTTGATACCCTTGCTACCTCCTCTATCGTGGCATTCAACAACTATATTGACAGCAACCCTGAAGACACTTCAAATTACAACTTCTTAAGCGGTATTTACTCGGTTACCATAAAGTACGATGGCAACTCTATTTACTACGTTCTTGACTACACTGCGACCATTCCCGCACTTGGTGAGCAGAGTGTGCAGATCGCGCTTGATATGAACACCGCAACCAAGGTAAAGAACGTAAGAGTGCAGATTGGTGATGCTAATGCGCTTGCATACACCGTAAGTGATGATGCTTATGACTTCGCAATAAAGTATCTCGGTGTGCGCCGTGCATATTTCAGTGTAGAGAAGAATACCGATGGCTCGGTGAACGGACACATCTATGAGTACCTTGTTGTATCCTCTGTTGAGGTTGCAAGTTCCGCAGATTTCTATATCAATGACGACTACGTAAGCGCGGTTGGTAATAAAGCTGATGGCATGATCGGATTTACCGGTTATATCAGCGAGCTTTACAATGCAGAAAGCGGAAAGATGATCGGCTACGAGGTAGAGGAAACCCTTTCGTCCATCACATATAATACAATTTGGTTTGATATTCACGATGTTGACGGCATCAATTCTATTAAGTACGTTCCCGCAACTGATGACGAGACCGCAAAGCTTTTTGTTAACGGCTCGTCAAATGCGTGGGAAACCAAGAACGTTGGCGGTTTCTCCTTAAAGGCACTCTCTCGCCGTTTTGATATCGAATTCAGAACTCAGTATTTCTATTCATACGATGCCGCAAACGACACGTACGTCAAGTATGCTATGCAGGTGCCGATGTTCTTCGTCCAGGAGGAAAATTACGACACTCTTGTCGATGATGTAAAGGCGGAGAATAAGATCACTATCTCGATCGGTGTGACGAACAAGGATCTCGCAAAGCTTCTCGCTGATTATGATACGCTTATCGATGTGTTCATCGCAAACAAAGAGGGCTTTACTGTTGATTTTATCGTTGAAAGAATAGGAAACAAGGTTACTTTTTCCTGAAAGTATAGCAAAGGGGTTGCCCTAAAAAGGCAACCCCAAACCCTAAAAACAAAATTTTTTCAATTATTTTTAAAAAATACTTGACAAACGCAAAAACTTTTGATATAATAGTTGAGCGTCAGTCGGAAGGTTAGCTCAGTTGGGAGAGCATCTGCCTTACAAGCAGAGGGTCACAGGTTCGAGCCCTGTACTTTCCACCAAGAAAATATATGGGTAACAAAGCGGGGCATCGCACCGAGTAGGGCGAGAACCTGTGGAGCGAATTGCGAAAGCAATTTGACGAGTTGCTTGCAACTCTGAGCCCATGTACTTTCCACCAAGACCTGAAAAGGTCTTTTATCGGGAATGGCTTGGTAGCACAGTTGGTTACAGCGCTAGCCTGTCACGCTAGAGGTCGTGGGTTCGAGCCCCATCCGAGTCGCCATCTCGATATGCCTCTGTAGCGCAGTTGGTAGAGCAGGGGACTGAAAATCCCCGTGTCGTTGGTTCGATTCCGATCGGAGGCACCATTTTGCGGATTTAGCTCATTTGGTAGAGCGCGACCTTGCCAAGGTCGAGGTGGCG